>NZ_VSRN01000001.1:1830000-2430000 GCF_008369915.1 Dyadobacter sp. UC 10
AACGGTCATACCTGCGAATGTAAAAACGTCGCCCGGCTTCATCCAGGTTACAAAAGATTCCTCGACGGTACCCAGGTATTTTCCGCTTTGCAGCTTCACTTTTATCCCCGTTTCCGAAACGATCGTTCCCATACTGAGCCGGTGGCGCAATGCGATGCGCCGGCTGGTAACTACATAGCGCCCATTGACACGCTCCACTTTTTTATATTCATCATATACCGTAAGCGAAGAACTGCCCGTCGTAATATAACCCAAGAGCCACTCCCATTCCTGCCGGTTCAGGTATTGATATCCATAGCTATCGCGCACTTCCTCGAACAATTCTGCTTCGTCAAAACCTTCTCCGACTGCCAGCGTCATCATCCATTGAGCCAGCACATCAAATGCGTGAGCTACCGGCGGCCGGTCTTCCAGTATATTCCTGGCAACTCCTTCCCGAAGCGAAACCGCCTCGATCAATTCCAACGCATTGGTTGGGCAAAAATAAATCTTGCTATCTACACCCGGCCGGTGGCCGCTCCTTCCGGCCCGCTGGATAAACCGCGCAATACTCTTCGGGCTGCCTACCTGAATAACCGTGTCTACGGGCCGGAAATCGACGCCTAAGTCAAGACTGGCTGTGCAGATGACGAGTTTTAATCTTTCATCGTGCAAGGCTTCTTCCACCCAATCGCGGATTTCGCGGTCGAGCGAAGCGTGGTGGAGTGCCATAATGCCAGCGAACTCAGGATATTTTTCAATGATAGTCCGGTACCAGATCTCGGTACCCGACCTTGTATTGGTAAAAAGCAGCGTAGTACTGCTCTGGTTCACGATTTGAACCACCTGATCCACCAAACGCGTACCCATATATCCCGACCATGGAAGTGTCTCAACCCGCTCAGGGATAATGCTTTCCACCAAAATCTTCTTGTCTGTATTCGCTTTGACGATCACCGAATTTTCCTCCGGAAAACGCATTCCCAGCAGCACCTGTTTGGCTTCGTTCAGGTTACCGATGGTCGCGGATATTCCCCAGGTTTGCAGGTTTGGATTCATATGCCGGAGCCTTGCAATCGCGAGTTCGGTCTGTGTGCCGCGTTTGCTACCCATTAATTCGTGCCACTCATCGACTACAACTGTATGCAGGTTTTTGAACAGCTCCGAATTGTTTTTTTGCGCAAACAAAATATGAAGACTTTCCGGGGTAATGATCAATGCATCTGGCATTTGCTTCTTCTGGTCGCTGCGGTCTTTGGCATTGGTATCGCCCGTTCGCATTCCGACTCGCCAGGTCAGGTTCATTTCCAGTGCAGCCAATTCCATATTGCGGAACAGATCTTTGGATAATGCGCGCAGAGGCGTGATCCAAAGTACCTGTAACCCTTTTTTTGCCTTAGATTCTTTTGATTTAGCTTTCGGTTCTTTTGAGCTGGCTTTCGGTTCTTTTGCAGGAAGCGAATTAATGTGCCGGATCAGGATCGGGACCCATAGTGAATAGGTCTTTCCGCTGCCGGTAGGCGCGTTCACCAGGCCACTCTTCCCAGCGAGGTACGCAGCAGCCGCTTCTTTCTGAAATGCGGCCCATTTCCATCCCTTGTTTTTAAACCATTGTTCAGCAATAGTATGTCCGCGGGATTTGGTCAAGGGTGTTACGGGTTAAATGGATTATACACTTAATAGTGATTAAAAATAGTCTGAGATCAATTAACGAACTCAATGATACAATGCTAAAATTCCTTTCAAATTCTCCAAAGTATCAGCTTCGGCTGCTTTCTTATCCTTCCGCCACCTCAAAATCCTTGGAAAGCGCACTGCAATCCCTGACTTATGGCGGGATGATTCATTAATACCCTCAAAGCCAATTTCAAAGACCAGCTCGGGCTTCACAGTCCGCACCGGTCCGAATTTTTCGAGGATATTTCTTTTGATAAAATAATCTACCTGCCCGATCTCCTGGTCTGTTAATCCTGAATAGGCTTTTGCAACAGGGACTAGTTTTCCATCTTCTCCCCAGACTGCAAAAGTGTAATCCGTAAACAATTCAGCTCTCCTTCCTGAGCCCTTCTGCGCATAGATTAAAACTGCATCTACACTGAGCGGATCCACTTTCCATTTCCACCAATCGCCCTTTTTCCGGCCGACCTGATAGGTGCCCGCTTTGCGTTTGATCATAAAACCTTCTGCATTCTGTTCACGCGAAGTAGAATGCAAATCGCGCAGGTCTTGCCAATCTTTGAAATCGATTAGTGGCGAGAGATAAAATACAGTTTGTCCTGCGACCTGGCTGTGCAGTAATTCTAACTCAGCGCGGCGCTGTTCCTGGGTCAAACCACGAATATCCACGCCATTTTCTTCCAGCATATCGTAGCCGAGGAATGCAATAGGCGCTTCTTCGAGGACTTTTTTGGATAGATTTTTTCGACCAATGCGCGTTTGTAAAACATTAAAAGGCATTGGTTTTCCTTCCTGATAGGTCACAATTTCACCGTCGAGCACGGTACCATTTGGCAAAACATCCGCTAAGAAATGCAGCTCGGGGAATTTTTCGGTAGAAAGTTCTTCTCCCCTGGTCCAGATGAAAAGCTCGTTGTTCCTGTGTATAATCTGCGAGCGGATCCCGTCCCATTTCCATTCTGCAAACCAGTCTTTCGGTTCACCTAGATCTGAAACATCTCCCTCGATTTGATACGCTAAATAATAAGGATAGGGTCGCGACGCATTGTCATTTTCGCCCTTATCCAGTATCAGTTTTTCAAAGGTAGTATCCGCCGGTTCCCACTGTCCCATTACCCGGTGCGCGATCACATTCGAATCTATTTCCGTCGCCTCTGCCAATGCCCGCACGACCAGCGTTTGCGAAACGCCAATGCGGAAACTGCCCATTAAAAGTTTATTGAAAACAAAGATTTCATGTTGCGAAAGCTGCATCCACGCCTGAATAATATGGTCGCGCTTTTCCTGGTCAGTCATTTTTGGTAGCAGCCCTAAATAGTAAAACCAGTCGGTCAGTGATTTATCGGAGTCAAATGTTTGATTTTTCGGTAAAATCAAAGAGATGGTTTCTCCCAAATCACCTACACTATGATAACTCTCCTGAAAAAGCCACATTGGAATCTGTGCTTCCTCGGCCGCCCATTCTTTTACCATTGTCCGGTTTACTTTAAAAGAAGGCCGCCTGCCGGTAAAAAGGGTTAATGCCCATATCTTATCCTCGTCCGAAGCCGACAGAAAATACTGTTTCAGCAGCTCCACCTTTGCATTGGTTTTGTTGGTACGGTCAAGGTTCATGAAGAGTTCTGCGAATTGTTTCATAGTTCGCGGCCTCCTTTCTCCCCTAAATCCCCTTCCCCTAAATCCCCTAGAGGGGACTTTTTAACGTCGAGGGAGGCTTTGTGTTGCTCGTAACTTTCAGTTGCTACTGCGGCGTCCTGCACTACTTCTTCTTCCTCATTTTCATCTTCGTTTCCGTACATGGTGTGCACCTCGCCGGCTTCGATGCCGTTTTCATTCAGCCAGCGGGAGAAAATACTGGTATAGCCGTGGGTTACATATACTTTTTCAGCTTCTGTTTCTTTCACGGCGCGGTTTAAATCAGGCCAGTCGACGTGGTCGCTCAAAACGAAACCCTGATCCACGGCGCGACGGTTCTTGGCACCGCGCAACGCCATCCAGCCGGAACAGTAGCCGAGAGAATAGGGATTGAATTTTTTGATCCACGTGCTGCTATCCACCGAAGGTGGGGCTAATACTAATGCACCTTTGAACAGTTTTCGGTCAGTTTCTTTGGTAACCAATGTCAGCTCAGGCAAGTCGTGACCGGCCTGGCGAAGTCTGTCGTTTAATGTAAATATGGCGCCGTGGGCGTAGATAGGTTCGTCGGGCAGTTGAATATTCTTCAAAATACGCTGCATTTTACCCAAAGAATAGCCCATTAAAACGCTGGCTTTTCCTTCGACTTTATTTTGGGCCAACCAGGTATCGATTTCGCTCATCACTTCATGCTGCGGCTGCCACTTGTAAACGGGCAGACCAAATGTTGATTCTGTAATAAATACATTGCATTTGACAGGTTCGTAAGGCACTGCGAAATGGTCGTCTTCCAGCTTATAATCTCCGCTCGCAACCCAAACTTCACCTTTGTATTCCACCCTGATTTGCGCCGAGCCGATAATATGTCCGGCCGGATGGAGCGAAAAAGTGACACCATTGATCACGAATTTCTCTCCGTATTCGACAGTTTGCAAAGAAATATCCTGACCTAACCGAAGCCTCAAAATGGGCTCACTGTCTTTGTGTGCGAGATAATGCTTACTTCCCCAGCGCGCGTGGTCGCTATGAGCGTGCGTGATAATCGCTTTATCGACAGGGATCCAGGGATCAATGTGCGCGTCTGCGACGGAGCAGTAAATGCTTTTTCCGGTAAATTGAAGTAGCGGCTGTGCTGGCATGATCCAGAAATCATGAAAAGTGTGCCAGCCCCGAATATGGGTTGTCTGACCTGCGCAGATAGCCCGCTGTTCTTAAAATGCCGCAGGATAATCGGATTTGAATCGCTAAATTGTGTTTATGTAAATTGTTGGATCACGCTTCAAACACTTTACACACATGGGATTTGCACTTATGGTCGAGCCGAGATATACCGTATCCGAATACCTCAAACTGGAAGAGGAAAGCGAAGTCCGTCATGAATATTATGACGGAGAGGTGTTTGCTATGGCCGGCACGTCGATGAATCATAACCGCATTGTTGGCAAACTGCGGGCGATTTTTGAGAAACGGTTTCAGCCCGATGGATGTGATGTATTTACAGAAAATGTCAAAGCCGAAGTCACCCCGGATCTTTGTTATGCATATCCCGATCTGATTCTGACATGTTCAGCCGAGGATAGAGATGGAGTTTATATTGTTAAAAATCCCACGATCCTGGTTGAAGTCCTTTCCAAAACATCCATTTCAAAGGATAGAGGATTCAAGTTAAGAATGTACAAGCAAATACCTTCTCTACAATATTATCTGCTGGTTTCTCAAAATGAATTCTATGTAGAATTATACAGCCGCTCCATCCATGGAAATTTATGGAATTATCAGAGTTTTGAAAATCCGGTTGACAAGATTGTGTTTGAGCCGCTGAAATTTGAGATTCTTCTGTCGGCGATTTACGAGAACATCAAGTTTTGGGGTCCGGAAGAGAAGACGCTACCTGAAGAGTAGAAATTGATCGGGTTCTCACTTAGGAGGCTCCGCAGGAGCCGAGGCTGAAATTCATACATATTTTTCTATAAACAGGAAGCTCCTACGGAGCCAACACATTCGCCAACTCGCAAACTCGTTCCGGTAGGAACATCCTGTTTATAGAAATAACATTCACCTCTCTTTATACGGACTCCAGAGGAGCCTCCTATTACTTGTCGCGTCCTTACTTTCCAAGTTTGGCAAGCAGCGTGGCAACTCCTAGCTGGTTTACAATATGTACCCGCATTTCAGGAGTAATATTTTCCAGATCTGTACTAAACAAAAAACTCTCGACCATGTAATGCAGCGATTCGACCATTTCACTGGCACCATCGGTTCGAAAGAATGCTTTGATAGTTTCATCTTGCTCAGTAAGCGCTTGATTTGCCAAATCGGTTTCAGTGTGTTCATAGTTTTAAAATAGTTTAATTGAAAGAAAATTTACGGAGTTTTGCGTAAATTCTGGATAAATAAAAAGCCGGTCAAGGCTTATATCTGACTACGGTTTCAATCTCAAAATGACCATACTCCATTAAAATCTGGCGCATTCTCTTTTCTGAAATTCCTCTTCCGTAAATATAGTCTTGCATTGCCTGAACCGCTTTCCCCTTCTTTTGATCAGGGCTTAATTCCGGATACAAATTTTTAACCCACCAGTCAAATGCCTCAGATACAGAAGAAAAGGTCTTCATTTCAAAAGTAAAGAAATTTATGTAAAACTCCGCAAATTGCTCTAAATATTTGCTTGCCCGAATATCGGGTATTTACTAGTAATACCATTTGCCGCACATTATAAAGTTTCCAATTACTTAATCCCAACCACTTCACTCACCTGCGAAACTCCATTCTCATTAAAAGCCTCAATCTTGAAATAATAAGGCACGCCCACATTTAATGCGCGGAGCTCGAATGCATTTGGCTCATCGTTCCAAAACTGGTAAGTCTGATATAATTTGTCCGGCGCGATGCCCCAGAGCACATTGTAACCAATCGCGCCAGGCACTTTTTCCCATTTTAAATCCACATTCCGGGCGTCTTTTTGTCTGACTGCGGTAAAGCTTTTCGGAGTAGCCGGCGCTTTTCCAAAACCATTTCCAAAAACGCGGAATTCGCTGATCGCCAGATTGGGCGAGGCTACGTAAATATGTTCGTAGCGTACATATCTGGCTTTTACAGGTTTAGATAATTCAATATAAGCAGCTGGCCGGTCGCGTTTTGGTTGGTTGGAAAGATCTGCGGCCAGCTCCCATTTCTTGCCATCTTTGGAAGTAAGGACCTTGAATTGGGTGTAAATTTTTTCGGGTTTGTTGTCAAAAATGTCGGATTTGTAATCAGAATAATTGACTTGTACTGCTTTGATTTCCTGCTCTGTTTGCAGGTCGATTGTTAAAGTTTCGCCGGGCTTATTTTGCTTTGCGGCCCAGAAAGTTCTGGGATTTTCGTCTGTAATTTTAGCCGCAGCCATTGTATCCAGTGTAGATGAAGCAGTTACAGGCTTTTTATACGATAAAAGCATCCAGCCGGTAAACTGCTCGTCGCCTTTTCCGGTCCACGTTTTGGTCGTCATTTTGTGCGGGAAATCGCCGAAACGGGTGTTTGCAAACATTTGTCCGTCTTTATCGAAGCCGGCCGGATACATCACAATCCGCCGCTCCATTCCCCAGTTCAGCCCGATCCACGTTGTGCCGGTGTTCCAGTAATTTCCGAAATTATCCTGAAATGTATTCCCGTGACCCGCGCCTGTTGCAAATCCACCTGGTTTGTAAGAAACAGGATTGTAGGGCGCATACGTAAATGGGCCGAGCGGATCGTCGCTCACGTAGGTACCATTCGCGTATACATTGTATTCCGTGCCGGGCGCGCCGTATTGGAGGTAATATTTGCCCTTGTGCTTCGTCATCCACGCGCCTTCTGTGAATGGTTTGAAAGGATCCGAATGGTTTGGCCCAAAACGCTCCCAGCCGTGATCGTATTGATTTAACCAAAACATCGCCTTGTAATCTCCCTTGAACGCAAGTCTTTTAGAATAATCCAGCTCGGAGCCGAAAATCGGGTACACATTTGAGGAACCCCAGTACATATACCATTTATCGGTATCAGGATCATGAAAAAGTGCCGGGTCCCACGGGCCGATGTCTTTGGGCAGTCGTGGCGTCCAGCGATTGTAGAACTCCCAAATGCCTTTTTCAGGCACTACGGAATATAAAATGGGCCGCGACTCGAATGTGGATTGAAATAAAAACAAAGTATCCCTCACCGAGACAGCTGCCGGTGCGCACATATCTTCAAATGGCCAGCGATTGGCAATGAGGTACTTCCAGTTCAGCATATCTTTCGAATGCCAGTAGCCGCCGGAAATCGTGACGAATAGGAAATATTCGCCTTTATGATTGATTATCACCGGATCGGCGCCTGATCGGTAGCTGATGTTTTCGTTGAGTTGCTCAAAGTTGTATTTGTAATCGATATCCATCGGGTTGCAGTAGGTAGTCTGCGCGATGGAGGGAAATGCTGCCAGGGAAAAAAGGCAGCATGTTAATAGTGTGAGTTTGAAGTATTTATTCATACAGGTATCATACATTAAAATCTTTTTGTAATACCAAAATAGCTCATTTATATCGAAATGTGAGGCACCATTTTCAAAACCTTGTTGCAGAACAGCATTTCAAAGCGATAACTTTTACCTTTGCGCTTTGATTTGAAAAAGTATTTGAACTCACAATGGAAATAGATTTTATCGAGGAACTGCGCTGGCGCGGAATGCTTCACGACGTGATGCCGGGAACACAGGAACAACTGAAAAAGGAAATGACTTCTGGCTACATCGGTTTCGATCCCACGGCTTCCTCTCTCCATATAGGTAACCTGGCGACGATAATGCTCCTCGTCCATTTCCAACGCGCTGGCCACAAGCCTTTTGCATTGGTGGGCGGGGCTACGGGTATGATCGGCGATCCTTCATTTAAAGCTGCCGAACGTTCGTTTCTGGATGAAGACACCCTTCGTTTTAACCAGGAAGGTATCAAAAAACAGTTGGAGCAATTCCTCGATTTTAACTGCGGTGATAACTCAGCCGAAATGGTTAATAACTATGATTGGTTCAAAGAAATCGGGTTTTTGCAGTTCTTGCGGGAAGCAGGTAAGTTCCTAAGTGTCAATTATATGATGTCGAAGGATTCTGTAAGAAAGCGCCTGGAAACCGGAATTTCATTTACTGAATTTTCATACCAGCTTTTGCAGGGTTACGATTTTTACCATTTATATAAAAACAAAAATGTGCGCCTGCAAATGGGCGGTTCGGATCAGTGGGGCAATATCACGACCGGCACCGAAATCATCCGCAGAAAAGAAGGTGACGAAGAAGGGTATTTCAAAGCCTACGCGCTCACAACGCCGCTTTTGACGAAATCCGACGGTTCGAAATTCGGGAAAAGTGAAGGCGGCAATATCTGGCTCGATGCTGAAAAAACTTCTCCCTACGAGTTCTACCAGTTCTGGCTAAATCAGGCCGACGAAGATCTGCCAAGATACTTGCGCGTATTTTCATTAAAAGGCCGCGAGGAAATCGAAGCCCTGGAAACCAGCCACGCCGCCGAGCCGCACTTGCGCATCATGCAAAAATCCCTCGCCGCCGAACTAACCACCCGCATTCACTCTGAAAAAGCATATCTAACTGTAATCAAAGCATCAGAAGTATTGTTCGGAAAAGCAACGCTGGAAACTTTGCAAAGCATTGAAGCGGATGAATTTGACACGATTTTCAGCGGGGTGCCGCAAACGGAAATTACGCGCGAAGAATGGGATGGAGCAGCAAATATTCTGGATCTGATTTCGACAGTTACCAAAGCCGAAATTTATCCATCAAAAGGAGAAGCCAGAAGAGCAATTCAGCAGAATGCAGTGAGTGTCAATAAAGTGAAGGTTACCTCGGAAGCGCAGGCTTTGAGCGAGTTTTCATTGTTGCAGGATAGGTTTTTACTGATTTCGAAGGGGAAGAAGAATCATTTGGTGCGGGTGGTGTAGCGCTCCAATTTGGTATATTAAGGAAGTTTAAGACCGATGCGTTATGAACAAAATTATTAAAACATCGAATTTCGAAGAGCTTCCCGGCTATGACAAAGAATATTGGTGGTCGAAGACTCCGGAAGAACGCTTGGAAGCAGCATTGAAGCTAACGCGCTCAGCAAGAGAGATATATTATGCAAACCCCAAGAATAAGCCGCTAGGTTATGGAGCCAGAATACTTAAATCTGATCAGCCTATTCAACGAGGAGAAGGTTGAATATGTGGTTCTTGGCGGTCATGCCGTTATTGCCCACGGATTTGTTCGCACAACGGGAGATATTGACATTTTCGTTAATTCAACTTCTGAGAACGCGCAGCGATTATTAAGAGCATTGCATCGCTTCGGCTACACCAATGATGAGTTTGAGGAATCTGATTTCACCAAAGTACCTAACTATTTGTGTTTTAGTAGATACGACAATCGCATTGATCTTATGACTGGAACGAAAGGGGTTACATTTGAGGAATGTTATGCTAACCGTAAAGTGCTTCAAATTCGGAACACTTCCGTTAACTTTATTGGTTTAAGGCAATTAATCGAAAATAAAAAAGCGGTGGGGAGGCCACAGGATCTGCGCGATATTGAGAATTTAGATAGTTCCAGTGTGTGAGATTGTTATGCATATTGTTCCAGCGAAACATCCTGTTTATAGAAAATTAGATTGAGATGTTATATGGGGCTCCGGTAGGAGCCTCCTTTTTTTGTAGGGGTTTCCTAAACGTTTTTTAGATTTGGAAATAAATTCAAATTCGCTTGACTGCTTTTCATACAAAATATTTATATTTGAATGTCAAAGTCATTTAACTCTATTGATGAGGCATTCGCCTGGTTTTTGGAAAACATCTATAAGAACTTGCCGCCTGATGAAAAGAAGGGCGAGTTAGTGATCGCTTGGCGCAATTTCACTCATAAACAGGGCATATCTCAGAAAAAAATGATTTCGATCTTGAAGCGATTTGGCTTCGACGTGAACATTTCAGTGACTTATAAAAAGTAAATTTTTTTAATCAAATTTTGTATGAATTTCAGAAATAAATTTTACTATAAACCACTATCAAATGATTATCAGATCCAAACTAAACAATGAATCTAACACATTCACTGATGCCGAAGCTCAAATGCTTTATAAGCAGCACGAATTAGTAAGCGAATTTTTCAAAAGGGATGGCAGCGCAGAAATTGTAGATTCCCTGAACACGTTGGTAGAAACTTTTTTGTTTACAGAAGAGATAGAAAATGTAACTCCTGAAATGCGGGTGCATATTGCCAATCAACTTCGGGTGGTGACATTGATAACGAAGCTGGGAGAGACTGCGGTGAGGTGGAAAGCCTGATGTCGCTCGAACATCATTTTGGGCTGTTGTCATATTCAACTAATCCAATCAAACATCCGAATCTGATGCAGATTTCTAAAATCACGTGTGTTGTGGGTGATTAGTGTAAAGTCATTGATAACGGCTGTTGCTCCAATTAGAATGTCGAAATCGCCGACCGGTCGGCCAATTCGTCTCAAATGCGCCTTTTGCTTGCCGAACTCGTGAAGTGCGGCACTTATAGAAATTGTCCTTTCCCGGAATAGGGTCTCCAACCATACAAACCGTTCCAGGTTTTTTTGGCGTTGCTGTGGGGCGCTGTTTTCAATCCCGTACAACAACTCAGCTAATGTAATCTCCGAGAGATAGCACGATTCTACTCCGACGTCGCTGATTTTTTCTTTGACATCGTATTCGTTTTTTAGCAAATGCACGCAAATATTGGTGTCGAGTAAAAATCGACTCATAACTCAAGGTCCCGATCCCCGCTGTAACGGGAATTGTAAATCATCGCATTGATTTCATCACCGGTTTCAGGACCTTCCCAGCTTCCGGCGACTTTGTCTAATAATGCTAATGATTCAGCTTTCGTGAGATGTTTTTGATGTGATTCTTTTGTAGCAAGACCAAGACGGTTTGCAAGCTCTTTTACGAGTGCGAAGTCTGCTTCGTTCTTCGTTTCAATAGTGAGGGTATGGGCCATAACGATCTATTAGTGTCTGTGTTAACTGTAAGGTGAAGTCAAATTTATCAAAATTTGCGGGCCGTCAAATGGTTAGAACTGACTTTAATGAATTGAAGTAATGCCCTCACCCCTTCCCCGAAAACGTATTCAAAACCGGAGCCGCCGTCGGATTGTACTGATACGACTGCCACGAGTTATCTTCATAAACCTCCACAATCCGGTAACCTTTATAAGCTGTGCCCCAGTTGCCGCCGAAGTGGCCGTCGAAGAAGTAGGGTTTTTTGCCGTAGATTTTAGTGCTGTCCTGGTCGTGATCGTGGCCGTTGAATATGGCTTTTACGTTTGGGGTATTTTCGAAGAGTTCAATTACTTCTTTGCATTCAATTCCATTCACCGTCCATTTGGCTGGGGTAATGTGCAGGAAGATGAAAATGCCTTTTTTCTCTTTGTATTTAGCGATTTCAGTGCGCAGCCAGTTTACGTCCGGACAAACGTATTCCCCTTTTTCATTGGAAGTGTCACCCACCACGAATGCGTATTCACCTTTGGCAAAACTGTGGTTAGTCGGGTAGCCCCAGGTACTTTCCCAGACGTCCAGACCGACTTTATCATGGTTTCCGCGACTTACGTAAAAAGGTACGCTCAGCCCGGAAATGGTTTTTTTGAAATCGTACAGAAGCGTAGGCTCGTCGTGGATCAGGTCGCCGTTGATGAAAAGGAAATCTACCCCTTTCTGCATTTTTTCACGGTTTACCCAACTTATCAAGTCGCTATGAAATTTCTGAAATTCGGTATTGGGCTGGCCGTAATGCCCGTCGGAAGCGACGACGAAACGCAATGCAATGCGCGCTTTCGGGTCCGCCTTTGCGTTGTTTGCCAGTAAGGGAAATGCAGAAAGAGCTGGAACAAGTTTCAGAAATGACCGTCTTTGAAATTTCATGGGTAGCGGGTTTGGTAAGTGTTCGGGGTGGTATTTGTTTCAAAAATAGTTATTGCCGGCCGATATTTTCACTATTCTTGCACCCATAATAAACATTTAACACTTCCCACATTTCACATTAAATGGACCGCCTCATTCTTCAAAAAGCAGCTTCCTATTGCGTCTATCAGGAACGGACGCAGGAGGAAGTGCGCCAGCGGCTACGAAAGTGGAATGTATGGGGCGATGAGGCAGACGAGATCATTGCAGAACTGATCTCACAGAACTACCTGAGTGAAGAGCGTTTTGCGAAGACTTTCGCAGGCGGCAAGTTCCGCGTAAAAAACTGGGGTAGGATAAAGATCAAGCAGGAATTGCAGCGGCGGGGGATCAGTAAATACAGCCTCGATCAGGGAATGGCTGAGATCAAGGATGAGACTTACATTGCCACTTTGAAACAGCTTCTTGAAAAAAAGAAAGCATTACTGGAAAGAACCGAAACAAATCCGCTGGTTTTAAAACAAAAATTGGCCAGATATGCTCTGGCCAAAGGGTATGAAAGTGAGTTGGTTTGGAAGGAATTGGGCGATGTCTAGTATCGTCCTCTTCTATACGGTTGCAGGTGACAACACCTGCAACGGCTTTCAAAAATCCGAGTCAAACGAAATTTTGTGACCTGAATCTTTGTCCTTCACGCCGCTCATCACGCCGGCTTTCTGATATTCTCCTACACGTTTTTCGAAGAAATTGGTTTTCCCCGGAAGCGAGATCAACTCCATGAAATCGAATGGGTTAGCTGAACCGAACTGCTTTTCGCAACCCAGTCTTTCCAGCCAGAAATCGGCGATGTATTCGATATACTGTTTCATCAATTCCGCATTCATTCCGATCAGGGAAACGGGTAATGCTTCGGTGATAAATTCTTTTTCGATTTCAACCGCATCGAGCATGATTTCGATTACGCGTTCCTGTGGCAGTTGGTTCACAATATGCTGCGTGTAAAGCAAGCAAGCAAATTCACAGTGCAAGCCTTCGTCTCTGGATATCAATTCGTTGGAGAATGAAAGTCCTGGCATTAAGCCGCGTTTTTTCAACCAGAAAATAGAACAGAATGAACCTGAAAAGAAGATACCTTCTACTGCCGCAAATGCAATGATCCTTTCAGCGAAAACCGGACTGTTAATCCACTTTAAAGCCCAATCCGCCTTTTTACCCACACAAGGAACTGTTTCAATGGCGCGAAGCAAATGGTCTTTCTCAGAAGGGTCTTTGATGTAAGTGTCGATCAGGAGCGAGTAAGTTTCAGAATGGATATTCTCCATCGCGATCTGGAAACCGTAAAAACATTTGGCCTCCGCATATTGTACTTCGCTTAGAAAGTTGACCGCCAGATTTTCATTTACAATACCATCAGATGCAGCGAAAAATGCAAGTACGTGCGAGATAAAATGCCGCTCACCGTCAGAAAGGTTATCCCAATCCTTCATATCCTGCGAAAGATCAATCTCCTCGGCAGTCCAGAACGAAGCCTCGTGTCTTTTGTACATTTCCCAGATATCGGAATGTTTGATAGGAAACAAAACAAACCGCAATGGGTCTTCTATCAACAGGGGCTCCTGACGCGCAAGTTCTTGTGACATAATTAGTTTGAGTAAATACGGGGATAAATTTTGAACAGCCCGTTGTGTTTCGCTGGCCAGAAATAGCAACAGCCGGGAATAACAAATCTACACGCTTTGGCCCGAAAACTCAAGGATAAAAGGATCAAACCGGAAGAGTTATTTAGAGAAATTCTTGTTAGTAATGCCTTAACTTTGTTGCTCCCAATATGTTAATCGATGGTCAGAAAACTGCGGCCTGTCAATCCATTTAAACCTATATACTGTTGAAGATTTCCGGATTTACCATCATCAGAAATGCGGTTATCAACGATTACCCCATTGTTGAAGCAATTACTTCCATTCTTCCGGTAGTGGACGAAATGCTTGTGAGTGTGGGACTTAGCGAAGACAATACCCTGGACCTGATCAAGTCTATTCCGTCTGATAAAATCCGAATCGTCGAGTCGGAATGGGATATGTCACTGCGTGCCGGAGGAAAAGTGCTGGCGGTGGAAACGGATAAAGCATTGAGACAGATTTCGCCTGACAGCGACTGGGCATTTTATATTCAGGGCGACGAAGTAGTGCACGAAAAGTATCATCCCGCAATTCTTGAATCCTGCGAAAAATATTTAAATGATGTAGAAGTTGAAGGGTTGGTTTTTGACTATCTGCACTTTTATGGGACTTACGATTACGTGGGCGACAGCCGCAAATGGTACCGCCGCGAAATCCGCATTATCCGCAATGAAAAGCAGCCGAAGGAAGTCCCGATCTCCGCATTTCGTGATGCCCAGGGTTTCCGTCGCGGCCGCACGAAATTGAATGTGAAGCACTCGGGTGCTGCTGTATATCATTACGGTTGGGTGAAAAGTCCGGTGCAGATGAAGACGAAAATGAAGAATGTGAGCCGGTTCTGGAATGCGGATAGCGAGTGGGAAAAGATCCTGCAATCGGAAGATTTTTTTAATTATGAGGAGTTTGATTCCATTCGCCGCTTTGATGGAACACACCCGGCAGTGATGCAAAACCGCATTGGAGCGCAAACCTGGAAAGTCGAGCTGGACATTTCTAATAAGAAGTTCAGATTGAAAGATGCGCTATTATATTGGTACGAAAAAAGGACCGGGCGGCGGCTGTTCGAATTCCGGAATTACCGGTTTATCTAAAACTGAATTATTTCTTCCCAAAGCATCTCTCTGAAAACTTCCTGCTCCTCGTTAATTACTGCAATAAATCAGTATGTTTATCAGGAAATTGTCACCACCCCGAGATAAATGTTGGAAGTCCCCAAAAAGCAGCTGACTGTTGTTCTGGCCCTATTCGTGGCCCTTGCTTTAACCACCTACTTTTACAGATACCCTACCGGCGATGATGCCTGGCTCGGCGAACAGGCTTTTTGGCTGGAAAAGGGCGGAATTATCCGATCCGAATTTTTCAGGGGTTTAGTAGGATGTGAAAAGCAGATTTTTGTTTGTCACAAGCTTTTCGTGGTTTTCGGCGCCATGATGATCCGGCTGTTCGGCTACGAATTGCCTGTTTTACAATTTGTAGGGCTGATATTTTTTGTCTTGTTAATTTGTGAATTGATCTACTATGTCGGAAAGCGCGAGGGTAGCTTTAATTCCACTTATATCCTTGCACTGCTGATTTTAGTGTTTTCCAACAGGCTGCTGATCAAAATGAGTTTTGAGAATCGGCCTGAAATGATGGTGGCTGCGCTCGGTTTTGGCTCATTCCTGTGCATTCTCCGTCAAAAAGTTACTTTTGGGCAAGCCGCGGCGGCTGGATTTTTGGCAGGCCTGGCTTTTTTGTGCCATATGAACGGGGTGATCTTTTTGATAGCGGGATTCATAACACTCATTTATCTGAAATCTTATAAAACAGCGGTCTGCTTTGCAATTACCGGCACATTAACCAGTTTGACCTATTTCACCGACGTTTTGTCTAAAAAAAATGGGTTTGACCTCTGGCTAGCCCAGTTTGCAGGTGACCCGCAAACCGTTGCTGCATTAACGGGAACGGCCAAACTGATTCAGGTGCTTACTTATCCTGTGCTGTTTTTCAAGTCCCCCGAGCAAATAGCATTGTCGCTCCTTTTGATATTTCTGCTGTGGAGTCAGCGAGGCTTGCTCAAAAACCTTCCTGTAAAGCCAAGAGTATACGCACTGGTGCTATTTCTGTCTTTCTGGACCATTACGAAAGCGAATGTGGGATTGTATATGCTGATATTCATTCCTTTCATGCTGGTATTGGTTTACGAACTCTACAAGCTGCGGCCCTTCCAGAATGTAGCCTTTCGCCTTGTGATTGCCGCCTATTTTATCATTGGGGCATTCGGAATGTGCCAGATCATTTATACTAATTTTAATATGGAATATCTGCCGGTTTCCTACGAAAAGCTGCGTCCCAGGATTGACGATAGTGACACCGGATTCGTCCCGTTGACTTTTTTTTTCGATGAATACGAGGAATATGCGCGTTTATTGACGCATGAGAACTATGAATTGCAATCGGGGAAAAAGAACATGACCACACACCACATGGCCAGCTGGGCGCGCAAGAATAATGTGGGTTTTATATTAATGGATTATGCATTCAGGCCGGAATCCTACTACCCGAAAGCCGGCACAAAAAAGATACCGTTTTACAAATTAACCTACTTTAACGGAAGATTTGCAATCTATGAAAGGTAACTAGTATACGGTTCGATAATCGGCTGTCAATTATAAGTCATTTAAAATTGAGACTTATATTTGTTCGTTACGACTATTTACTCACTTTGGAAAATTGCAATGTTAGAATACTTGGAAAAATGGTTGACACGGAGAAGGGCGAGGCGTCAGTTCAGTGAATATGCTCATGTGATTGACACATTTCAACTAGTGGAAGAGGGCATGATATCCTTTGCCAATTGGAAAAATCCGCTGATCAAACCTAAAACAATCTCACAGGGGGAAGTCAATTTTTTTAAGCAGTTTATAAAAAAAGGTAGTCTTTGCATTGATATCGGGACCAATATCGGTGACACAACCGTTCCGATGGCGCTGGCTGCCGGCAACGCAGGCACTACCCTGGGCTTTGATCCTAATCCTTATGTTTTTAAGATCTTAGAGATCAATGCTTCTTTAAATAAAGATAAAACCAACATTGTCCCGCTGCCTTACGCGATTACCAAGGTAGAAGGAGAATTCAGCTATGCTTCTTCCGAAGCTTCTTTTGGAAATGGAGGTATTGCCAATGAAATCGTTGAGGATCACGGTGCATTTCAACTTTCTTCAAAGATCAAAGGCATTCGGTTAGAAGATTTTCTTCGCAAAAATTATGCATCGATGCTGCCGAAGCTTTCTTTCATAAAAGTGGATGTAGAAGGTGCAGATAAGGAGGTAATCGTTTCAATATCAAATCTGATCCGCGAATTTCGCCCGGTATTGATCGCCGAATGCTTTCCCAAATCAACTGTGCAGGAGCGGGCTGAGCTATTCCGGATCGTGTCAGAGCTAGGGTACGATCTCTACTATTTTTCTGATTTTTGCGAAAATGCCGAAGTAGTGAAAGTGGTTGAAGCAAAGGATATGAACAAGTGGAAAATGTTCAATTTCTATGCGCTGCCAAACGGGAAATAAGTATTAGATCCACCTTTTTCTTCGGAAAAACCAGAGCACGATCAGCGACGATAAAACCATCAGAAACAGTGAAAGCCCAAATCCCCAGGGCTGGCCGGCAGACGGGATATGATCGTAGTTCATACCGAAAATACCTGCAATCAATGTCGGCGGCATGAATATGATCGTCACAACTGTGAAGATTTTGATCACCTGACTTTGTTCCAGGTTGATCAAACCCATGAAGGTATTCTGCAAATATTCCAGTCGCTCGAAGTTGAAAGTAGTATATTCAAGCAGCGAGCTGATATCTTTTAAAATAATGCGTAAATGCTCTTTACGATCCTCAGGGAAATACTGACTTCTTAATATCCCGGACAATACGCGCTGTTTATCGATACTGGTTTCACGCAGCATCATCGTAATCTCCTGCAAGCCACTGATCCGGATCAGCACTTCCTGACGGGCTTTTTGTTCGTGGGTAAGATCCTTACTGATCGCGGAAATATCTCTTGAAATTCCTTCCAGCGAATCCGCGTCCGTTTCAATGCGCGTTTCGAGCAGCAGAAGCATAAAATCCACACCGTCCTGAATTCCTTCCGGGCTCACTTTCATTTTTTTGACCACATCGGCGAAAGTCTTGGAGTCGCCCCTGCGATAGGTAAAAAGTACATTGTGATTCAGCAGGAAGGAAACGGGGTAGGTTTCGTAGCCGTCACGGTCGATTTTCAGGAAGTTGGAGTTGGCATTAATGGTATCGTTTTGTTCAAAAAACCGCGAGCTGCTTTCAATCTCAACGATTTCCTGTGGAGTTTGAAAGCTGATATTGCATTTGTTCTCAACCCATTCTTCCTCCTCAGCCGAAGGCGATTGCAGATCGACCCAAACCAGGTGTTTCACCTTGCCCAGCTCCCGGACATCATTTTCACGTTTGATCAAACGCCCTTCTTTGTAAAATATGCGTACCATGTTTTAAAGTTGGGAAATTATCTTTAAAAGGGGTTGAGATGATCTCAAAAAAGATATCTTTAACTTTGGAAAACACACACGAATGAAGCATAATCACTATCCGCTGAGGATCTCGCAAGATAGCCTGACATTTAGCTTTGAAAGCATTTCAAACCATCGCGTAATCGCTAAACTAATTGAATTTGTCCAGATTGATGATCAAGTTTACAATCTGGCATTTGGAGATGTTGAGATTGATGGTTATCTGAATGATCTTGTTGTATCTGATAATATGGATACCAAAGAAGTTTTAGCCAGCGTTATCGAAGCAGTATTAATTTTTTTCGATGCTCACCCGAACAATTCAGTCTATATTAAAGGTAGCACAACCTCACGAACAAGATTATATCAGATTGTATTAAATAGAGAGTATTGTAATTGGCAGGATAAATTTATTGTGTATGGAGTCTGTGGTGAAGATGTCCTTACTTTCCAAGCCGGTATTGCTTTTGAGGCATTCGTTATAAAATTAAAGAACACATGAAAATAATAGCAAACAAGTCGGGCGCTAAACAGAAGGTCACCGTTGACCCTGATTTGAAAAGCCACAGATCGGATCCTTTTGTTGTGAAGAAAGTTGAGGAGGCTAAGCAGACAATTGCAAGACTTAGGAAGGCCGGATTTAATTTATTCTAAGGATCAGACTTGATTTAAGTAATCCTGTAATTTTGCAAAATGCAAAGTTCAGCTCCACGCAGCATTTTCACGACGCAGTTCTGGTTGTTAGGCCTTAGTTCTTTTCTCTTTTCTTCCAGCTTCAATATGCTGATACCCGAGCTGCCTGGGTATCTTTCATCGATGGGTGGGGCCGATTACAAAGGCGCCATTATCGGCTTATTTACGCTTACAGCGGGTTTATCAAGACCATTTAGTGGACGTTTGACAGACAGGGTCGGCCGCGTGCCGGTGATGGCTTTTGGCTCGCTGGTCTGTTTTGTCTGCGGGTTGATGTACCCGATCTTCACAACTGTCATGCCTTTTTTGTTGCTGAGGCTGGTTCACGGATTTTCCACCGGCTTCAAGCCGACGGGTACTGCCGCCTACGTCGCGGACATTGTACCGGCCGAGCGCCGCGGTGAGGCAATGGGCATTCATGGGATGTGCATGGGCGTCGGGTCTGCATTCGGGCCCGCGGTGGGGAGTATGATCAGTCAGTCATTTTCGTTGAACGGTTTGTTCTACACATCCTCCGTGTTCGCATTATTGTCGATCGCTATTCTGATGAATATGAAGGAAACCTTAAAGGAAAAGCGTCCTTTGTCTGTCGATGCATTCAGGATTGGTTGGCGGGATATTTTTGAGCCGGATGTATTCAGCCCGGCTTTGATCACCTTTTTATGCTACTTCACATTCGGAGCCGTGGCTACCATCACACCGGATTTCAGCGATTATCTTGGCTTGCAGAACAAAGGGTATTATTTTATGATCTTCACAGTTTCGTCGATTTTGATTCGCCTTTTCGCCGGGAGAATCTCCGATCAGCATGGACGTATTCCTGTTACAATTGTAGGCTGTATCATTTTGATTGTTTCAATGATTATCACAGGCTATGCCAATACAATCGTGCTATTTTTGGCCGGGGGCGCTGTTTATGGGATTGCAGTGGGTATCTTATCCCCGGTATTATCCGCCTGGACCGTCGACCTGAGCAGCGATATCAACCGCGGAAGGGCTTTGGCGACGATGTATATTTGTCTGGAAGCGGGTATTGGTATCGGGGCGTTTCTATCAGCCGCTTTATTTGCCAATAAAATCCAGAACCTTCCGCTTGTGTTTTTCAGTATGGGTGGATTTGCCATCGCAGCGCTGATTTACACCTTATTCATTTATAAAAACAAAAAAGGAAGCCCACGTGCTATTTGACGATACTTTTCAAACAATAGCCCAGCCTTCGGAAGGTTTTTTTAAGGACAAAGGCAGCAAATTCCTATCCTACGCATTCCCGATCTCTGCCGAAGCTGACGCAAAAGAGCATCTTGGCATGTTGAAAGAACTGCATCCAAAGGCAGTGCATCATTGCTACGCTTACCGGCTGGGTACCGACAAAATGAGTTACCGCATAAGCGACGATGGCGAACCGTCGGGCACAGCGGGCAGGCCCATTCTCAATACTTTATATTCCAGGGATGTAACAAATGTTCTCATCGTGGTTGTCAGGTATTTCGGCGGGACATTGCTTGGTGTGCCGGGATTGATCAGTGCCTATAAAACTGCGACTGAAAGTGCGCTGGATTCGGCCGTGGTGGTTACCAGGCATTTTATCAACAGATATAAAATGGAGTTTCAGTATCCGCAAATGAATGAAGCAATGCGGATTGTAAAGGAAATGGAGCTTCCTGTGTTGGACCAGCAATTTGAAATGGAATGCAGCATGATCGTCGAAGTCCGCGTTTCGGCTACGGAGGTTTTTGTCAGCCGCTCTCAGAAGGTCGACGGGCTGAAATTGACACTGAGCTAACTATTCGTTGTCTTTCAGCATTTTTACAAAATCATCTTCGTAAGCTTTCAGCGCTTTCAGCAATTCCTGTAACTCTTTCTCTTCAGGTGTGCCTTTTTTTGCTCCAAAAATTTCGTCCGCTCTTTCCGAAGCTTTTTCGTAGTCAGTTTCGTTTTTAATGATCATCTTTTTTAAATCTTCAGGGTTTAAAGATATCTATAATGAATGAAACGCAAAAGACCCGCCGAAGCAGGTCCTTGCGTTTAGTCAGGTTATATGTATCAGGTATTAATATCCGGGGTTTTGTACCAGAATCGTTTTTCCGTCCAGCTGGCTGTTCAGAATTTCGTCCTGAGGGAGCGGATAGTACAGGTTTTTAGCGGTAAAGGTCTTTCCGGCCATGTAACCTCTCTTGCTGAAAGTACGTCCTGAAGGCTCTTTGCCCGCAGCTGCCTCCTCTACTGAATATTTGTTCAGCACTTTTTCCGCAATACCCCAGCGAACCAGGTCGAAGAAACGGTGACCCTCCATTGCAAATTCAAGTCTTTGCTCCATACGGACAGCATTTCTGGCATATTCCGCTCCTTTGCTTGCAAATGTACCTGCCGGATATGGCTCAACTTTATAGGTAACGCTTGCATCCTGCACGGACCCTGTTTTGGCACGCACGCGAATTTGGTTCACGTAGCCTTCTGCGGCAGCCAGATTACCAAGCTCAACTTCACATTCAGCCAACCAAAGCAAAACATGCGATAGTTTGATGAGGCGGAAGTTGTTGTTCACATTCCTCTTGCTCGTAGAGTGGGTAGTACTGTTCTCCTCTGCCAGATAATACATCCACTTTTTACCAAGGAAAGGGCCTGCGTAAGCCTGGTCACGTATCCAGGAAGAGCCAGGCATCGGCCCCCAGTCGAGGAAATTAACGCCACGGCGGCCTACTGTCCAATCCAGGCGTGGATCAACGGGGATCGTTTTGTCCAATGTGAAAGCAGCTGAGGCTATAATTCCCTGGTCATTAGGCAGGTCTACTTTATTGTAAGTGTCTAGTGAACCATCAGCAGCCGCACCGATCATAGGCAAACCGTTCTCTGTTTTAAATGCATTCACGAGATTGTGAGATGGCTGATAAAAACCGCAGCATCCTCGCCCGGGTGCGTTCGCGGAGTAAGGCCAGTTCAGGTTGTCTCCCGCATTACCATTGTTTCCATTGGTACCATCATTCACTGAAAACTGCACTTCGAAGATTGATTCGCTATTATTGTTGCCGGTAGTTCTGTAATTGTCGTGGTAGTTGGCAACCAGTTTTTTGCCTGAATTTTGAACTACGTCAACAAGCAAAGTTTTTGCCTCAGCCCATTTCTTCTGAAATACAAGCACTTTTGCCAGGTGCGATTTTGCAGCCCATTGCGTTGCTCTCCCTTTCTGAGCCTGTGTAGCAGGAAGTTTTTCAGCCGCGAATTTGAAGTCTTCTTCGATTTTTGGCCAGATATCCTCAGAATTAGGGATTTTAGTAGAATTAGGATCCGACGCTACATAAATTTTGTCGTCGATGTAAGGCACCATATTCCACATTTTTTTGGCTTCAAAATGATAGAAACCTCGTAAGAAACGAGCCTCTGCAACTACCTGCTCTATTTCGGCATCGGACATATCCTTTACTAAATCGCTCGTTGCAACCTGTATTACTTCGTTGCAGCGCCCCACCCCATCATATTGATGCCACCATTTTCCAAGGAAATAGGTATTATCGGCCAGCCAGTTATATTGCTCAATGAAGGATTGTTCCGGCTGGTCACCCGCATCAGTACCTTTCACCGCATCGTCGCTGGAAATTCCACCGAAAACATAGTTGGATATTGTTGACTGTCGGCCGGTATTTCCGGAACCAACGCCGTCCAGCAAAGAGTAAGCACCTATTAAAAGTGCATTTACCCCGTTTTTGTTACTCAGCTGCTCTCTGGATGCACGTCCCTGGGGTTTCAGATCGAAAAAGCTATCTGAGCAGGAAAAGCTCAGGCCGATCAAAAAGACTAGTAATGTTATTTTTTTCATCTTTCAAATATGAAATTATGTGAATGTCAAAGAGGATTAGAAACCGAAACGTAAGCCCACCAGGTAGGATTTGGAAACCGGATAAGCGCCTTCATCCACACCCATGTGCTTGTCTTCGTTATCATTACTGGATCTTCTAAGGTTAATGTCAGGGTCAAGACCAGTATATTTTGTGAATGTGAAAAGGTTCTGTCCCTGCACATAAACTTGTGCCGAATTGATCTTTATCTTTTTCAGAAGCACGGAAGGTAGCGTGTAAGTCAGCTGGATATTCTTGATACGGAAGTAAGAACCGTCTTCCAGGAAGTAAGAAGAAACCTGCTGGCTGGTCGCATCGCTGGAATTCAGCCTTGGTAATTTCGCATCATCACCCGGTTTTTTCCAGGAGTTGTAAAGCATATCCTTGGATCTGTTGCCCTGGAATACGTTGAAATCAGTCCAGTATCTCACATAGTTGAAGATCTCATTGCCCTGCACACCCTGTCCGAATACAGTCAGGTCAAAAGCTTTATAGCCCACATTCAAATTCACACCATAGTTGAAATCCGGGTGAGGATTTCCGATTATCGTTCTGTCGGCGGCTGTAATGATTCCGTCACCATTTGTATCGCGGAATTTGAAAGTACCTTCACGCGTATACGAACCAAACTTAGGCGCTGCATCTGCTTCCGCTTTATCCTTAATTACGCCGTCAACATAATAACCATAGTAACTGGCGATAGGAGAACCCGCCCTTGTGGCCGACATCGCGGGAAGCCGGGTTGCAAATCCAAAAATTGTAGCGCTAGGGTTGTTGTTCAGCTTGATCACTTCGTTTTTGTAGTGCCCAAAATTTACGCCGACCATATAATAGAAGTCGCCTTTTTTATCGCGGAAATTCACACCGACATCAAAGCCTCTGTTACGAACTTCACCGATATTGGTATAAGGAATAGTACCTGTACCTGCAGTTCTTGGAATCGCGATCTGAGTTAACATATCGCTTGTTACACGATTGTACAAGTCGAGCACGACTTCCATTTTATTGTTCAGCAAAACCGCATCCAAACCAATGTTGGTAGAAGTATTGGTTTCCCATTTACCATTTGCGTTTCCGAACTGAACCAGGTCAAACCCGCCGACGATCGACGTTCCCGTTCCATTGATATCATACGCATTGTTCTGAGGATCAGGCGCATAAAGAGTATATGCGTTGTACACATTCGGGATGAGCTGGTTACCCGTTTTACCCCATCCGAAACGAATTTTCAGATCGTCCAATACCTTTTTGGTAGGCTTCATAAAGTTCAGCTCTGTCATACGCAACCCCACAGAGAATGCAGGGAAGATACCGTAACGGTATGTTTCGGAAAAACGGGAAGATCCGTCGCGGCGCAATGTAAAGTCTGCCAGGAACAAATCTTTGAAACCGTAGTTAATCTTACCAAACTGCGAAAATAATGCGCTTCGTGTGGCTCCTGCACCTGCATTAGCCAAGCCTGCAGCTGAACCTGCGTCCAGATAGCGGTAGTCAAGATCGTCGAATGCAAAACCACTTCTGCTAGCCTGAAAACGTGCAGAGTAAGTTTTTACCGCCTCAGTTCCAAGAAGTACGTTCAAATTATGCGAACCGAAAATCTTGCCATAGTTCAATGTGTTAAACCAGGTGATCGACCGGTCCAGGTCATTAATGACGTTCATACTATTTGAATTACGTGCCTCAGCAGCCTCGATATCCCGGTGGAAATACTCCGAGCGGTTCGATTGATTGTATTCCAGACCAAAGCTGGTACGGGCAACAAGACCAGGCAAAATGTCTACCTGCGCATACATATTACCGAACACGTGCGTGCCTTTGGTAATGTTGTCTTTTTCACGATACAAGCGCGCCAGCGGGTTCGGGGCATTGCCCAGGTTGCTTCCACGGCTACCGGCAAATCCGTTATAATCTGAAGTATTATTACCTCCCAGTGCAGCAGGACCGCCTGTTACGTCAAAAACCGGAATAATCGGATGGACGCGGATCGCGAACATGATCGGGTTACCTTCGTCGTTGTTCGTAATTCCCTGCCTTTCATCATAAGAGAAAGTCAGGTTTTCTCCTACGGTCACTTTTCCTTTTGTGAATTCGGTGTTTGCACGGATCGAATAACGTTTGTAGTTGGTATATCTTAAAATACCATCCTGCTTGAAATAGTTGGCCGAAATTGCATACTTGGCTGATTTAGAGCCACCTGATGCACCGATCTGATAGTTGGAAATAGGGGCCGGGTCGAAGATCACGTCCTGCCAGTCAGTTCCCTCCTTGTTTGCCTTTGTGAAGTTGAACGCTGTCTTGCCAAGGTTTGGATCTGCGATATCATTGGTGTAAGTATAATTTTCAGGCAGGGTTCCAAAAACGTTTGGATAAATGTAGTCGGCGATGGTCTGCTCTCCATTTGGACCGAATTTATATTGTACCGAAGGAGAAGTCGCGGTCGGATTTTTTCCCGCGCCGAGATCAGCCTGATAAAGATATTCACCCAGTTCTCTGGTATTGAGCAGATCCAGCATTTTGCCAGGACGCTGCGTGCCGGTGTAAAAATCGAAAGTAATGCTCGGCTCGCCTGGCTTTCCTTTTTTCGTTGTAATGATCACAACACCGTTCGCTGCCCGCGCACCATAGATCGAAGCAGCAGAGGCATCTTTTAATACCTGCATGGATTCAATATCGTTCGGGTTCAGCTGGTTGAGCGTGCCTTGTGTCGGTACCCCGTCAATCACATAAAGCGGACTGTTGTTGTTGATCGAGCCAAACCCACGGATACGTACCATTGTTCCACCTCCCGGAGAGTTATCATTTCCGACTGTTACCCCAGCCGCACGCCCTTGCAGCATTTGAGTAACACTGGCTGTCGGTACGGCAGTCAGTTCTTTTGGATTGATAACCGTGACAGCCCCGGTAATATCCTGCTTACGCTGTGAGGCGTAACCGGTTACAACCACCTCTGTCAGGCTTTTGATGTCATCGGCCAGACTTACATCGATCACCGATTTCGAACCAACGGTAATCTCCTGTTTAATGTAGCCGATAGAAGAATAAACCAAAACTGCATTGGCGGCATTGACCTGGATCGCATACTTTCCTTCGGAATCGGTCACGGTTCCGGTGTTGGAACCCTGTAGCTGCACATTTACTCCCGGAATCCCGGCACCGTCGACAGAAGAGGAGACTTTTCCGGTGACCTGTTTGTCTTGCGCATAAACCGTGCTGCTGTTCAGCAATGTCCATAGCAATAAGGTTACGGAAGTCAAAAAGACTCGTAAATTTTGTTTCATAAAATAGGGATGTTTGAATGTTAAATATGTATTACTAATAGTCAATATAATATCAAAAATACAAATCAAAAAGACATTACAAGGTATGTTTTGGTATATAACAATGAATAAATTGTAATATACACATGGTTACAAATACCCGATTTCCGGTTAATATCCTAATTGGCAACGTTTGCATTACAATAGAAAATCACAGAATATTTCAATAATCTAAATGTCGAATACTAATAGGAATGTTATAAAATTTATGCAACTCAAGGTGTATTTTTGTGGTTAGTCCATAGACGCGACCCGCAGAAAATATTTATTCATCACCATCAACTAAAGTATTGGAACATCTGAATGCGACAGAACTTGCAGGGCAGGATCTCATTGAAGTAGAGGGCGCCCGCGAGCATAATCTCAAAAATATTGACGTCAACATCCCCCGCAATAAACTGGTGGTTGTGACAGGAATAAGTGGCAGCGGGAAGTCTTCCCTGGCTTTTGATACCATTTATGCCGAAGGCCAGCGGCGTTATATGGAGAGTTTTTCTTCTTATGCAAGAGGTTTTATAGGTGAAATGGAGCGTCCCGATGTGGACAAGATCAGCGGGCTTTCGCCGGTTATCAGCATTGAACAGAAAACCACCTCGCGAAATCCGCGCTCTACGGTTGGCACAGTTACCGAAATCTATGATTTTCTGCGCCTTTTGTATGCCCGGGCTGGTGAGGCATATTCGTATGTAACTGGAAGAAGGATGATCAAACAGTCTCAGGATCAGATTGTCAACCAGCTTTTATCCCAGTTTGTAAATAAAAAGATAGTACTGCTGGCTCCGGTCGTGAAAGGCAGGAAAGGACATTACCGGGAGCTATTTGTCCAGATTACCCGTCTAGGCTATACGAAGGTGCGCGTCGACGGTGAAGTGCTGGATATTACGCCCAAAATGCAGCTTGACCGCTACAAGGTACACGATATCGAAATTGTGATCGACCGGATTATTCCGAAGAACGAATCGGAAGACAGCCAGTCACGGTACCGGCTAAGCCAGTCGGTAGCAACTGCGATCAAGCAGGGAAAAGGGGCATTGATGGTTTTGGATGAAAAAGGGGCAACTTACTATTTCTCTCAAAACCTGATGGATCCCGAATCGGGTATCAGTTACGACGATCCGGCACCTAATGCATTTTCTTTCAATTCACCTTACGGCTGGTGCCCTACCTGCCAGGGCCTGGGAATGATCGAGGAGATTACAGAAGAATCTATAATCCCCGATAAAGCTTTGAGTATCAGTAAAGGCGGAATTGCACCAATGGGTGAATACCGGGAAGCCTGGATATTCAAACAACTTGAGGTATTACTTAAACCTTACAAAATCACGCTGCAAACTCCACTTAATAAATTTCCCGAAGAAGCAGTTAAGCTGGTTCTCTATGGAAGTGAAGATGCTGTGCCTGTACCTTCGAAAAAGTACCCGGGGACCGAATGGGAGACGAAGTTTGACGGTATTATCAATTTTCTGAAAAGGCAGCAGGAAAGCGGGAATGATAAGATACAGGATTGGCTGAAAGACTTTATGTCGATCCGCACTTGTCCGGAATGCGATGGAAAAAGGCTAAAAAAAGAATCGCTGCATTTCAGGATCGACGGAAAGGACATTTCGGAATTATCGAATAGCGACGTACGTGAACTGGCTGACTGGCTGGTGAACCTGGAAGACCGGCTCGAAGAAAGACAAAAAGTGATCGGGCACGAAGTACTGAAGGAGATCAGGAAACGAGTTGGTTTTTTGCTGGATGTAGGATTGGACTACCTCACTTTAAACCGGGCACTGAGAACTTTATCCGGAGGAGAAGCGCAGCGGATCAGGTTGGCAACGCAAATCGGTACGCAACTTACCGGAGTTCTTTACATTATGGACGAGCCGAGTATCGGGCTGCACCAGCGTGATAATGTGCGGCTTATCAATTCCCTGAAAAGCCTGCGTGACCTTGGCAATACGGTTTTGGTCGTGGAGCATGACAAAGATATGATGCTCGCTTCTGACTACATTCTGGATATTGGACCAGGCGCTGGCCGTCACGGCGGAAGTGTGGTAGGCGCCGGCTCGCCGGAAGTTTTTTTGAAAAACGGATCACTTACAGCTGAATACCTGAGCGGCCGGGAGGCTATTGAAGTTCCACGAAAGCGCAGGAAAGGTTCTGGACAGTCGATTTCGTTGAAAGGCTGCACAGGACATAATCTTAAAAACGTGAATATGTCGTTTCCGCTGGGTACGATGATATGTGTGACAGGTGTAAGCGGAAGCGGAAAATCCTCGCTGGTTCATGAAACGCTCTTCCCGCTTTTAAACGCCCATTTTTATAAGTCAAGAAGAGAACCTCTGCCTTACAAATCGGTGGAAGGATTGGAGCATATTGACAAGGTAATTGAAGTAGACCAATCGCCGATCGGGCGGACTCCGCGTTCAAATCCTGCTACCTATACCAATCTTTTTACAGATATCCGCACACTTTTCGCGGAACTTCCGGAGTCCAAAATCCGGGGGTATAAGCCGGGCCGGTTTTCATTCAATGTAAAAGGCGGGCGCTGTGAAGACTGTGAAGGTGCCGGAATGAAGAAGATTGAAATGGATTTTCTGCCCGATGTGCATATCAACTGTGAAACCTGCAAAGGAAAACGCTTCAACCGGGAAACTTTGGAAGTGAGGTTCAAGGGAAAATCGATTGCAGATATTCTGGATATGACTGTAGAAACTGCATTGGAGTTTTTCGAGAATATGCCAAGATTACTCCGCAAAGTGCAGACCCTGAATGATGTAGGGCTCGGCTATATTACCCTCGGGCAGCATGCGACTACACTTTCGGGAGGCGAGGCGCAGCGTGTGAAACTATCTGAGGAATTGTCGAAACGCGACACAGGAAAAACGCTTTATATCCTCGATGAACCCACCACCGGTCTGCATTTTCAGGATATCCGGCATTTGCTGAATGTTTTGAATAAACTGGTCGAAAAGGGAAACACTGTTTTGATCATTGAACATAACCTGGATGTAATTAAGGTCGCTGATCATATTATAGATGTCGGTCCGGAAGGTGGTGCAAAAGGCGGACGCATTATTGCAGAAGGCACTCCCGAAAAAGTGGCGAAAGTGAAAGGGAGTTTTACAGGGCATTTCCTGAAAGAAGAGCTCAAATAGCTACATCCATTTACTTAAAAACTGGTTGAAATTCTCTTTGTACTGGTCGCTGACAGGGATGGTAATCGCTCCGATCTGGATCGTATTCTTGGTCACTGCGCTGATCTTATCGAGATTGACAATGAAAGACCGGTGTACGCGCATGAACCTGGAAGCCGGAAGTTTTTCTTCCAAAGCTTTCAGGCTCGTGAGTGACAAAGTGGGTTTCGGATCCGATTTGAGGTGGACCTTCACATAATCTTTGAGTCCCTCCATGTACAAAATTTCATCGTAAGCAATCCGTACAAGCTGGTATTCAACTTTCAAAAACAAGTACTCATCCTTGTTTTCCACGGAGCCTGCCGACGATGCTTTTTGCAAAAGTTCGGCATAAGCCTGCGCTTTTGATGCAGCACGGAGGAACTCTTCATAATTAAAGGGTTTTAGGAGATAGTCAATAGCGTCGACCCGAAAGCCATCGAGGGCATATTGGTTAAAAGCGGTTGTAAATATGATCCTGGGAGCTCTTCCACCCGCCTTTTCAATGACCCGGGCCAGTTCGATTCCGGTAAGATCTGGCATTTGAATATCCAGGAATATCAGGTCAATCTGCTGATTGTGGATGATCTGCAGCGCCTCCACGGCACTGGAATATCTACCTGTAAGAGACAGGAACGGTGTTTTTTCGATAAATGCGCAAACTAAACCGAGTGCCAGCGGCTCATCGTCTACGGCAATACATTTTAATACGTTCATGCCGTTTGCAATTCCAGATGTACTTCAAATTCTTTTCCGGCCTTATTCTCGTTCACTTCCAACTGGTATTTCCCAGGGTATAGCAAGTCAAGGCGTCGCTGCGTATTGGCTAGTCCGATGCCGTTACTTTCGTCAAGGATTGCCCTTTTGTCTGGGAAAAGCGTATTTTTTACTTCTACAAATATCTTATTATCGCCCTGGCTGATCCGGATATCGATCTGGCTCGGCTGAACTGCGCTTACTCCATGCTTGAATGCATTCTCAATAAAAGGCAAAAACAACATAGGCGCGATCGACACATCGTGCAATGGATTCGGCGGGTCCAGGTGGACGGTTACCTTGTCTGTCAGTCGCAACTGCATCAGTTGAATGTAATCCTGCGCGAATGCAATTTCCTGGCTCAGCAATACCGTACCGTGCTGTGTTTCATACAATACATAGCGCATCATCCTGGAAAGCTTGTGCAGCGCTTCCCGCGCAGCTTCCACGTCTATTACCGTTAATGCGTAAATGTTGTTTAAGGTATTAAAGAAAAAGTGCGGGTTAATCTGTGCTTTCAGAAATGAGAGCTCGGAGTTGATCTTCTCCTTTTCCAGGTTCTGGCGATACTGCTTGTCCATTTGCGCCCCCCGCACAGCCGCAATACTGGTACTTAATCCGATGACCATCAATGCAGTGATCATGGCAAAATTGTCCAGTTTCTCAGCCCGCTTTTTAGGTCCGTTTGCTTCCCGTGCCAATCGAAACGCACTTTCCATCTGGCCTCCGAAACCAATATAATTCTTCACCTGCTCCATGGCGAAAGCCATGACAAAGACCGACGCGACATTCAGTAGGATGAATTTTACATATTTGTTTTTGGCAAGATACCGGGGAAACCAGAAGTAATAATTAATATAAAAGATAGTCACCAGCAATGTAAACAGCACGGCCTGCTTCACCCAAAATGCTACCGGAAACTGAATTTGCCAGCTAAGTGGCTGCCACATCAGGAACATGGCCAGAAAGCCCCATCCCAGCAGGTGCAGGAGGAGTGGAGGGAATTTTCTGGCTGCGCGCGTATCCATTTTCAATCGGTTAGGTTTATGTCAATCATCCCGACATACAACACAATCTTACAGGGAAATTATCAAATACCCTATTTCAATCGATCAACGCGCGATGAATGCCGACTGATCCGCATGCAGAATCTATTAACCGAAAACGCAGGATGATGGGTTATTTGTTGTCGGATTGAGCTGAACCAGTGCATTTTGTGACCGCCAGTCGACTTTTTTCATCGGCAATACCGCGCGACTTGATCGTTTGAAACGCCCCTTTGATCGGTACATTACCTGTTTCTATCTATTCCTCTTTTTTCAGCCGGCATTAGGTACTTATTTTGAAATTCGAAGTAGAACATCACTTATAATATTCAAACCCAACCATGAATCTTAGTATACGATTAACATTTCTGGCGCTTTTGTCCGGAATCACATTTGGAGCCAATGCCCAATTTGGCGGGGGCGGCGGCAGGCCCGGCGGTGGAGGCGGAGATTTCCGCGGAGGTGGTGACAGGCAGCGTCAGACGGTTATCCCCGGTACTGCGGAGGACACCCGCAGCGGAAGTGGAAAAATAAAAGGTATTCTTGTCGATTCTGTCAGCAAGAAACCTGTTGAATTTGCCGCATTGTCGCTTGTTGATATTAAAACGAATAATCCGATAGACGGTACTACTACCGACGAAAAAGGGGAATTCAACATGTCGAAAGTTGCTTCCGGGAATTTCAAGATCCTTATTTCTTTTATCGGTTATAAAACGAAAACGATCAGCGACATCAAGATTGATCGAAAATCGGACATTAACCTGGGCTCGATCGACCTCGCCCCGGACGTAGTGCAGCTGAATGAAGTGGAGGTGGTAGGAATGGCGCAGCTGGTGGAAGAAAAAGTTGACAGGCTTGTTTACAATGCCGAAAAAGACATTACCAGCAAAGGCGGCGACGCTTCGGATGTGATGAAGAAAGTCCCGATGCTAACGGTCGATCTGGACGGGAACGTTTCTCTGAGAGGAAGTTCTAATGTGCGGGTTTTAATTAATAATAAGCCTTCAACCATTATCGCTACCAGCGTCGCTGACGCATTACGCCAGATTCCTGCGGATATGATCAAGTCCGTCGAGGTTATTACCTCCCCTTCTGCGAAATATGATGCGGAGGGTTCGGCAGGTATAATAAATATTGTTACCAAGAAAAGTACGATCCAGGGTGGAACACTGAACCTGGATACAGGTATTGGAAACCGGGGATCTAATCTGGGATTGAGAGGAAATTACCGGGTGGGCAAAATGGGATTCAGTCTGGGTGGCTTTGGTAGGTTTAACTATAATATGCCCGGCAAATCCGAGAACCTGCAGATCGGTAAAACCGAAAATTTCTCGATCCGTCAGACCAGCGAATCAGACAATAAAATGTCTTTCGGTTCATACAATTTTGGCTGGGACTACGAGATCGATTCAAAGACCTCCTTATCGGCGAATGTCCGGTACGGAATGCGGAATATGAGAAACTCGCAACAGCTTTCCACATTTGACACACCCAGCTCCGGCCCTCTCCGGAACGGTTTTAGGGATGTTACCTCGAAGGATTTGTCCGGTACCTGGGATGTCAATGTAGATTATATCAAAACGCTGACGAAACCACAGCAGGAACTAAGTATTTCCACACAATTCAGCCGGAACAACCGGACGAATGATTACACAGCCGATGTATTTTCATGGAGCGGCACAAGTACCCGCGAATTTCTGGGCCAGGAACTGAACGACAACAACAGCCACAATCAGGAAAGCACGGTTCAGGTAGATTATCAAACTCCGATCAAAGACAACCAAATGCTGGAATTCGGAGGAAAAGGCATTTTCCGTCAGGTAGTTAGCAATATCGAATATGGCGGTCTCATCGCAACACGCCCGGTGAGTGCATTGAACTATGATCAGAATGTAGGAGCAGGCTATTTGTCTTATACCTACACAACCAAAAGCAGATTTACGATCAAAGCGGGCACGCGATATGAGTATACCAGTATCGATGCCACCCTGGGAGAGCAGGGTAAATTGATCCTGCCGGCTTACAGTAACCTGGTACCAAGCCTCAACCTGTCACAAACATTCGGCAAAGGGCAGACTATCAAACTGGGCTACAACCGTCGTTTGCAGCGTCCCGGCATTCAATTCCTAAACCCGAATGTTAACTCTTCCAATCCTAAGAATGTAACCTTTGGCAATCCTAACCTTGATCCGGAACTTACTGATCAGGTGGAAGTGGGAACGAGCTTTTTCAAAAATTCACTTTACGTGAACGTTTCGGGATTTGCACGTTTTACCAATAATTCAATTGAAAGTATTCGGACAACGGATACTTCTGGCGTGATCTCAACTACTTTCGGCAATATCGGTGAGAAGAAAAACTATGGTGTGAATGTTTTCGGAAACATTACACTCTTTAAAAGATGGCAGATCGGCGGTGGATTTGATGCCTATTATGCCAATCTGAAAAACAACAGCATCGATCCTTCGCTTCAATCCAATAACAGTGGCATTGTTGTAAGCGGTCGTTTCCGGACAAGTTTGAACATTAAAAATGGCTGGGGATTGCAGGCAGGCGGTTTTGCACGTGGCCGAGAAGTTCAGCTGCAGGGTACGCAGGCAGGTTTCAGAATGTATGACCTGGGTATCAGGAAGGATTTCAAGAATAAACGCGGAAGCATCGGTTTCGGAATGGAAAACTTCCTGGCGCCGTCCTTCAAAATGCGCACAAGTCTTGAATCGAATACATTTACGCAAACCAACACCAACTATCTTTTCAACAGAGGGTTCAGGCTGAATTTCTCTTACCGTTTGGGTAAAATGACGTTTGTTGAACAGAGGACGCGTAGAAGAAAATCGGTTAATAACGATGACCAGAAAAGCGATGGAGGCGGAATGGATGGCGGCGGCGGCGGACAAGCTGCACCGGCAATATCGGCTCCGGCAGTTTCTCCGGCAAGAGGAGGCGCAGCTGGCAGGCCACAAGGCGCACGTCCAGCCAGCGATAGTACCGCAAGACCGGCTCGTCAGGGAATGCCAGTGCAGCAAGGTACCACGCCAGATTCTACCATAAAGCGCGACTCGACGATGCGGCCGGATTCCACACAACGTCCTGCGGTAGTTCCCGCAGATTCGACGATGAAACCTGACAGTACTGAACTTCCTGTGAGATCAGATTCAATTCCTGCGAAACCCGCAGTTCCGGCAGATTCACTGCCGAAGAAAGAGTAATATAAAACCCGTTAACCGAAGTAAAGCCCGGACTCAGTGCCGGGCTTTTGCTTTTAAGAATTTCCACTTTGGGACCGGATCGATTGCAATATCCTGTCGGCACCGGCTTCAAGAAGTTCGTCGGCGAGGGCCAGGCCGAGCTCTTCAGGGAACACCTGGGCACCGGTTTGGGTTTTTCGGATAAGTTCCGATCCATCGAGGCTGACGATACCGCCGGTAATATGGATTTGTTCACCATTCAAAGTTGCCATTGCAAAAACCGGAATGCTGCACCCGCCTTGTAATCTTTTCAGGAAGGCGCGTTCAGCCAGCAGGCAGATCTCGGTTTCTTTGTGATTCAGCAGATCTTTCAAAATGCTCTTTTTCGTTTCGTCCAGCGCAACAGCGCATTCAATCGCCACACTCCCCTGCCCCACTGCCGGCGTAAATTCGTCTAGTAATAAATGCTCTGCGATCTTGTCGTCATATTCCATTCTGTGCACACCTGCATAAGCCAGCAATAATGCATCGCATTGTCCTTCTTCCAGCTTTCTTAGCCGCGTCTGCAGGTTTCCGCGCATATCGACGGTCTTAATCTGCGGATAAAAGTGTTTTAAAATAGCAATGCGTCTTGTAGAAGAGGTTCCGACGACAAATGGTTCGCCGGTCTTCAGTGACAATGCCGTATTGTGGCTTACCAGCACATCGTTCGCTTTTTCGCGTTCGGTGAATGCGATGATTTCGAATGCATCGTCGAGCTGAGATTGCAGGTCTTTCGCGCTGTGGACAGCAATATCTATTTCACCTGTCCTTAATTGATCTTCCAGTTCCTCTGTGAAGACGCCTTTGCTGCCTATTTTTGATAAAGACCGGTCGAGGATCTTATCTCCTTTTGTTTCAATAATTACTATTTCCGAGGCTATTCCACCGGCCTGCAAAAGATCTCTGACATAATATGCCTGCCAAAGAGCCAGCTTGCTTCCGCGCGTTCCTATTTTTATATGCATGATAATATGTAATCTATTTTAAACTCCAACAGTATCTCCTTCGTCGGTAACAATCTTGTCTTCAATATAACTAACAATCAATGCCGCAATGTCAATTCCGCTGATTTCTTCAATGCCCCTAAGACCAGGTGATGAGTTAACTTCCATCACGAGCGGGCCGCGATCGGATTGCAGCATGTCAACTCCGGCAATCTTGACGCCCAGCGCTTTTGCGGCGGCTACAGCAGTTTCCTCTTCCTCCGGAGTAAGTTCGACCAGGCTCCCCTGGCCTCCCCGGTGCAGGTTACTTCTGAAATCTCCGTCCGCACCCTGGCGGCGCATTGCGGCGATTACTTTGTTCCCGATTACAAATGCACGAATATCCGCACCTTTGGATTCGGCGACATATTCCTGTATCAAAAAATTAGCCCTTAGCCCGTAAAAGGCCTCAATCGTAGATTTGGCTGCTTTGATCGTCTCGGCCAGAACCACTCCCACGCCCTGGGTTCCTTCCAGCAGTTTGATCACCACCGGCGGCCCGCCTACCATATGAATCAGTTCATTGACCTGTGAGGGATTTTTTGCAAAAACAGTCTTTGGAATATCGATACCGGCCTTCGCCAGGACCTGCATACTTCGGAGCTTATCCCGGGAACGCAATATCGCCTGCGATTTGACGGTAGTAAAAATTTTCATCAGTTCAAGCTGGCGCACTACCGCGCAGCCAAATGCACTTACCGACGTGCCGATCCTTGGAATGGCTGCGTCAATTTCCGGAACCGGTTTTCCTTTATATACAATGGAAGGCTTGCCGCCCTCGATCATCACAAAGCATTTAGTATGGTCAATAACAATAGGTTGATGGCCTTTTTGCTTGATTGCCTCCACCAAACGTCGCGTCGAATAAAGGTCTGCATTGGTGGATAAAACGGCGATTTTCATATAACAGGAAAAATTAGCACAGCTTGTGAGGGAATTAGTCGTCAGACTTTAAACGGTTTGGTGCCAATGAATGCCTGGCGGCAGACAGGTTTTTTTGAGAAACATCGATGATAAACCGGTTTTTCAGCAATTTCCGACCTATTAAGATGGGATACTGCATTTTCCGGCGGTTGGCGAGAGAAAATTCTGTCCGGATCTTTTTGCCAAAAATCCGGACTTTTGTCTTGATTACGTACCGTTTCTCTTCTTTACCCGATGAATTTCTTATTACGGTTTCCTTGAAATCTTCGACGATAAAAGACTGTTGCGGGGCACCTTTCTTTTTGTCGAGATAAAACTGCAAAAAAGTTTGCTCTCCGTCTTTGATCAACCGAACCCTGGAACAGTGAATAGCAGAGGTAGCGGCACCGGAATCGATCCTTACAGGTACATTCAGCCAGCCCAGTTCTGGGAGATCAACCAAATCAGTGGCCCCGATTACTTGTATTGCATGTTTCATTTACGCTGGAAGAAATGGGCGATGGTTAATGAAAGATCCAGGAAAACCATTTTGGCCCGCACGTTGCGCTCAATATGATAATGAGCGGTATTAACCTCGCCGATCATCTTTTCGAGAGAATCAAAATTGACGGTTTTGGAGAAATTCTGGACAAATGTGAGCTCTTCCTGCGGTACCCTCAGTAACTCCCCGGCCCCGTTACTCCATATCAGCATATCTCTGAAAAGCCTTAATGCATATTCCAGTAAACCTTTTTGCCGCTCTTTGGACATTACGTCGTATCCGTCAGCCAGCTTAACAAGGTGCGAAACGTCGTATTTGTAGCAGGAACGCATCCAGCCGGCAAACCAGCCCGAGCGATCGTCTTCGTCTTCCTGAACCAATTTTAATGCTTCCGACAAATTGCCGTCGCTCAAATAGGTAACCTGGTTGACGATATTTTCACTGACTTCCTGCTTTTTTAGATAGCTGCGAATTTCATCGTCGGAAAAGGCCGGAATTGTAATGCGCTGTGTTCGGGATATGATGGTCGTCAGCAACTTGTCCGTCTGGTCACTTACCAGCAGGAAAAGTGTTTTTTCCGGCGGCTCTTCCAAAATTTTTAGTATTGCATTGGAAGAAGCGGCATTCATAATATCCGGCTTCCAGATCAGCAGGATTTTGTATTCACCTTCATAAGCCTTCACAGAGAGCTTACGAAGAATGCCTCTTGCTTCTTCGACCGATATATTGCCCTGTTTATTTTCCGCACTGATAAAATCGAGCCAGTCGGGCAGTATTCTGTAAGGATTTTCAAGCAAAAACGAGCGCCAGAGCGGGAGAAAGGCTTCGCTGTTTTTACCATCCGTTTTCTTCGAGGTTGCGATTGGAAAGATGAAATGAAAATCCGGGTGGATCAGTTTGCTCATTTTGAAGCAGGAGGCGCAAGTCCCGCACGCATCCTCTTCCTGCTTATTTTCACAATTGATATAGGTCGAAAAAGCGAGTGCCATCGCCAGCCCGCCTCCGCCTGCGGGAAAGTCGAACAACTGGGCATGGGCCAGGTGACTATTTTTCACCGAGCGCCTCAGCGTGGATTTGATCGGTTCGAGACCCGGAATATCTTTGAAAAGCACGGTAAATCGGAGTTAATCTTTTTACAATCGGAGTGTGTAGTTAGTAGTTACGCTGGTTCCGTGTAAGTTCGAATAAGGTTTGCAAAATGGAATGATCCACATCGTCAAAAACTACATTACGCCTGCCTACGGTATCAGCTGCGACGGCCGCTGCCTTTTGCAAACGATATTCGCAAAACCCTTCGAGAGCCCCCCCCCAGGAAAATGACGGAATATGTTTTTGCTGAAAGCCGCTACCGAATACATTCACACTTACGCCAACAACCGTTCCGGTGTTGAACATGGTCGAAATACCTGCTTTGGAATAGTCGCCCATGATCAGGCCACAGTTTGTGAGTCCGGTATTCTCCAGCTGATTTGTCGCGTAGCTATGTAGCTTTACAATACTATGGTCATTTTTCAAATTCGAATTATTGGTATTTGCGCCAAGGTTGCACCATTCCCCTAAAACGGAATTGCCAAGATAACCGTCATGGCCTTTGTTGCTGTATCCTGTTAATATACTGTTACTGATTTCGCCGCCAGCTTTACAGAATGGCCCGATAGTAGTATTGGGCCTGATTTTAGTACCCTGTGCCAACGTGGAATTCTCACCGATCGCAAATGGTCCCTGCACCATTGAACCTTCCTGGATAAGCGCATTTTTGCCGATATAAATAGGGCCGTTTTCCGCATTCAAAATGGCAGCTTTAATAACTGCGCCTTTCTCTATGAAAATCTGACCCTGGTTATAGCAATGCGTAAAAGGGTCGGAAACAGGCTCAGAAGTTCTGTTCCTGGTAATACTCTCAAAATCAGCACTAATCTGCGCTCCATTGAAAGTAAATATGTCCCATACATTCCGGATTAACGTAAATGATCTGGAATAGGTTATGGCATTCAACCGCTCGAATCCCTGGGTAGTTGCCCACGGTTTGTCTGTTCGTAACGCCAATATTTCACTACTATCCGATATTAAAACAGAATTGATTTCCAGATTTTTTATTGACGTTATAAGCTGATCGTCGGGACAGAGGCTGCCATTGATAAACAGATTATCCTGCGAAGTAACGGAAGGGAACCTCGTACTTAAATACGGGACAGTTTGGAAAGAAACCTGCGAATCCAGGCAGCCTGACCACTTTTCTGCAATCGTTAAAATACCGCAACGGATTTGGCTGGTCGGCCTGGTGTATGTAAGTGGTAATAGCTGCGTACGAAGTACCGGATCATCAAATAGAATTACAGCGGGCATATTTGTTCAGTATGTATGATCAAAGTTCGGTCATTTTATTGGTTAGGACAAAAAAAGAAGCAGTCTCCTGTGCATTTGTCAGGAGACTGCTTCAATAATTATTTTAAAGCAAAAAGCGAAGTGCTTGTTATGCTTCTTTCTGTCCGTAACGTTTTCTGAACTTGTCAACACGTCCCGCAGTATCAACCAGCACATTTTTACCGGTATAGAAAGGGTGTGACTGAGAAGAAACCTCTACTTTATAAACAGGATAAGATTTACCGTCTTCCCAAGTGATGTTTTCAGTGGTTTCGATCGTAGAACGTGTAATGAATTTATAATCGCTCGACAGATCCCAGAAAACTACCTCTCTGTATTTGGGATGAATATCTTTTTTCATTGGTATATGGTATTATTTGTTTCTGTACAATTCTCAAAAAGGATTGCAAAAGTAAGTATTCTAATTTTTCAAACCAAGTTTTAAAACTGTATCTTTTTAAATATTAATACCATACGAACGTTTTCAGCACTAAACCTCGCTCAGTTGCTTTTTCAGAACCTCGATCCCTTTCTTGGCCTCTTTATGAAAATCGTTATACACAAAGCACTCAATCGAAAGCCCGCCTTTGTAATTGATCTTTTTTAATGCGCCCAGGTAAGGCCTGAAATCGTCGCCTTTGACCCCGGGAGGTGTGCGGCTCTCTTTTTCCGCGATGTGGCAATGCACAATATGCTTACCATATTTCACGATCTCAGTCGCGGGTTCGTCTTCCTTTAACATATGATATATGTCACAAAGCAGCTTGATCGACGGACTTTTGACTGCATCGATGATCTCCACGCCTTCCGCGAGGCTGTTAATAAAATTGGTTTCACCTTTATTAAGTGGCTCTACGGCGATGGTGACGCCATATTTTTCAGCCAGCGGGGCCATTTTTTTGGTCAGGTCGATGTGCTGTGCTTTGGCAGTGGCCCGGTCGAAACCTTCCGGGATGATCCGGGAGGCGCCGCTTCCAAACACCACATACTGAGATTTACACTCCTTCGCTCTTTTCAAAACAAGTTCGGTCCTTTGAAGAATAGCCTCGTGATTGGCATCAGGGCCAAGTGTCTTCAATGCTGCCGGCAAAAGGATCACATAGGATTTGATCGGAAAGTTCTCATGTTTGAGCTGCTCCAAATTCTTTTCGTATTGCTCGTCGCCTTTTTCAGGAATCAGAAAGCCTGTAACAGACTCCTCTATATAAGAGCACCCCGATTCTTTCAGAAAGTTGGCTTTGTTGTATGCGGCATAAACGCCCAGCGGGATCATATATTCTGGCTTTGTTCCGTGCATCGCAAATGCTTCCGGAAACACCGATCCCGCCGCCATTCCTGCAAATACCCCGGAAGTCCGTTTCAGGAAAGTTCTTCTGGTAGCTTGATCTACTTTTTCGCTCATATTGACAGGTTTTTTTGTTTATATGTTTTAAAAAATTGAATGCTAAATTGACTTAGAAAAATAAAAGTTTACAAATTTAGATTATGTATAAAGAATCTTCTTGTCATAAATCATTGATTTTCAGATTGGGTATTGATATATTCGAATTAATCTTGAACTGATGACCGGAAAAAAGTTTACAAATTTTGCGATCATTATTTATATGATTTTTTTTCATTGACTCTCCCAAGTCCGATCGGGAGTTAAATAACTAGTTATAAGATTCTTAACAATTTTATAATTTGTACTATGCCGGTAAGGCGCGATTTTTGAGTAAAAAGCAGGTTGTGATTGTGATTAATTTAATGTTATTTCAAGAGATTTTTAAGAATAATCTTCCAAGACAGTCCCCCGATTTTTCATCACTAACGTCCTTTAAAACACCACATTACTATGTCAATGTATGTAATTAAGCGAGACGGTCGCCGCGAATCCGTAAAATTCGACAAAGTGACAGCCCGCATTGAAAAACTGAGCTACGGCCTGGACACCAAGTACATTCAGCCGGTAGAGGTTGCTAAGAAGGTTGTGTCCGGCATTTACGATGGCGTAACCACTGCGGAGCTGGACAACCTGGCTGCTGAAACAGCTGCTTCCATGACAACCAAGCACCCGGATTACGCTATCCTTGCTGCCCGCGTCGCTATCTCAAATCTTCATAAGAACACATTGAAGTCGTTTTCGGCGACAATGAAGCGCTTGTTTACATACATTGATTCGAAGACTGGCGAAAACGCATCACTTATTTCCAAGGATGTTTATGAGGTAATCCGTCAGAATGCTTCCCTTTTTGATTCTACTATCATATATGACCGGGATTATGCCTATGACTATTTTGGCTATAAAACCCTGGAGAAATCATATTTACTGAAAGTTGACGGAAAAATTGTAGAGCGTCCGCAGCATATGCTGATGCGTGTGGCTGTCGGTATTCATCAGGAAGATGTGCAGGCTGCGATCGAAACGTACCATTTGCTTTCTGAAAAATGGTTTACGCACGCAACACCTACCCTATTCAATGCTGGAACTCCGAAGCCCCAAATGTCTTCGTGCTTTCTTCTGACCATGAAGGAAGACAGTATCAGCGGAATATATGATACCCTCAAAAATTGTGCGTTGATCTCTCAGTCTGCCGGTGGCATTGGATTGAGCATACATGATGTGCGTGCAACCGGTTCTTATATTAAAGGAACAAATGGACAATCAAATGGTATTGTCCCTATGCTCCGGGTTTTCAATGATACTGCGAGATATGTAGATCAGGGCGGCGGGAAGCGCAAAGGCTCCTTTGCAATATATATGGAACCCTGGCATGCCGATATTTTCGATTTCCTTGATCTTAAGAAAAATCATGGCAAGGAAGAACAGCGTGCACGCGACCTTTTCTATGCGCTCTGGATTCCCGATTTGTTTATGAAACGCGTCGAGGCCAATGATACCTGGTCCCTGTTTGACCCGCACGAATGCCCCGGGCTTTCCGATACGCACAGTGAAGAGTTTGAAAAGCTGTATGAGCAATACGAACTGGAAGGAAAGGCGCGTAAAACGATTAAAGCGCAAGACCTTTGGTTTGCAATCATGGAATCGCAGATCGAGACAGGTACTCCTTATATGTTGTACAAAGATCACGCAAACAGCAAATCCAACCAGCAAAACCTGGGTACGATCAAGTCTTCCAACCTTTGTACTGAAATTATTGAATATACCGCACCGGACGAGGTAGCGGTTTGTAACCTTGCTTCCATTGCGTTGCCCAAATTCGTTGAGCAAGGTGCAGATGGTTATATGCGGTTCGATCACCAGAAATTGTATGAAATCACGAAAGTGATCACACGCAACCTGAACAAAATCATTGATCTGAACTACTATCCTATTCCGGAAGCTGAAAAAAGCAATAAAAGACACAGACCGATCGGTATCGGCGTGCAAGGTCTGGCAGATGCATTCTGTTTGATGCGTATGCCATTTGATTCGGATGAAGCACGTCAGTTGAACAAGGATATTTTCGAGACCATTTATTTCGGATCAATGGAAGCATCCATGGAGCTCGCGATCCAGCATGGTCCGTACGAAACCTGGGCAGGCAGCCCGATTTCGAAAGGTATTTTCCAATTTGATATGTGGAATGTTACTCCGGACAGCAACCGCTGGGATTGGGGTAAAATGAGAAAGGATGTCATCAAGTATGGTGTTCGCAACTCATTGTTATTGGCACCTATGCCGACTGCTTCCACCAGCCAGATCCTGGGTAATAATGAATGCTTCGAGCCGTTCACCTCTAACATTTATGTAAGAAGGGTTCTTTCGGGTGAATTTGTAGTAGTGAATAAATATTTGTTAAAAGATCTGGTGCGGCTGAATCTTTGGAATGAAGAAATGAAAAACAACCTGGTACGTGCAAGCGGATCAGTGCAGGCAATTCCAAACATCCCCCAGAACATCAAAGAACTTTATAAAACGGCCTGGGAGATCAAGCAGCGAAGCCTGCTGGACATGTCAGCGGATCGTGGTGCATACATTTGCCAGTCACAGTCGCTGAACATCTTTATGGAGGAGGCAAACTTTGGTAAGCTTACCTCCATGCATTTCTATGCCTGGAAAAAAGGACTTAAAACAGGAATGTATTATTTACGTACACGTGCTGCTTCTGATCCGGTTCAGTTCACCGTAAGCAAGCAGGCAGAAGTACTCCTGGAACCTGCGACTGAGGTTGTTACAGAAAAAGAACTGAACTATATTCAGTATGCGGAAGAGCATGCGAAACCTGTGATGCCGCGTGACAATCGTTCTGACATGCAATGTTCACTGGATGATCCGGAGGGCTGTGAGGCTTGCGGAAGCTAAGCGCAATCCGGCAACATGAAAGATTGACATTTCTATACTTAGCCACAGCCTGTCGCCTTTAGAGGCTGTAAGTAAGTTATCATAGGTTAAAAAAATGTGTCCATTTGAAAGTTTATGTCCAAGCGACAAGAACTTTCCAAATGGGCACATTTTGTTTCTTCCGGGGCTTGCTGCTCTTTTTGTTTTCTGGATGCGAGATTCGATTTACCAGTCATAAAAAATTTCAAAAAATATGTGACCAATCCGAAAAGCCTACGTCTAAATGGCAAAACTTTTCAAATGGACACATTTACCCTTTCTCGAAGGTCTCGCAAGTTGCTTGTTTTCCTGGCGGTTATTAGCATTTCACCATCCATTCTGGCACAAATTCCGGCCGCGCCCAAAACCCTCCAAAGTCCGGCAGCCGCTGCATTTAGCACTCATGGAGACATTCCGGTTTCCCTTTTCACGGGAAAGCCCGATATCAATGTCAACCTGCATACGATTACCGACCACAAGCTGGAAATTCCGATCGCATTAAACTACGATGCTTCCGGCGTGCGACCGGATGCACATCCAGGTTGGGTCGGACTGAATTTCAACTTGTCAACACATTACGCGGTAACCCGCACCATCAGGGATGGGCCGGATGATTGCCCATACCAGGATAGCCGGGGGAAATTGGGGTATTTTCTTGCAGCCGGCCTTGTTAATGATAATAACTGGAATACATCTGCCGGCATCAAATCCATCGTAGACAACAGCTTTCTCGGCCGTGACCTGGAACCGGATGAATTTGCATTTAACCTGCCCGGCATTTCGGGGAAATTTTATTGGGGCCACGACGGAAAATTCAAAGTACTCTGTGACAGGCCCGTCAAAGTCAAACTGAGTTCCAATGTTATCGACACCGCGCCCCCATTTATTCCCCCTTCCAACACACATATCACTGCCAACTATTTTAGCGTCTGGCGAAACGAGCCGAATTACCGGCTGCATGCGAAAGGGTTTATTATAACGGATGAATCCGGCAATAAATACGAGTTTGGCGGCAGCAATGCTTTTGCCGAGTACGGTATAGACTTTTTCGCTCAAGGTGCCGAAACGTGGAATTGCAATGCCTGGTATCTCAAATCTATTACCCAGGTCACCGGCCAGGTCACGAATTTTACTTACGAAAGAGGCGCAATGGTGGCGCAAATGTATTTTTCTCTTTACCAGGGCCAGTACAAAGTCGGTGGCGGCGGGTTTCTGGATGCCGAATGCGAAAACAACCCCTCGCTCTTTCCGGTGAATGGCCCTGTCAATGGAAAACTAATCTCTCCTATCTATTTAAAAGAAATTTCCGGGACAAATTATAAGGTTAAATTCACATCTACTCAAAGTATGGATCTGCGCTACGACGAAGCAATTTTTGCTCCCTATGTGAATTGGAATAAAAGCCCTCTTGGAAATAACAATCAGACACACAATATTTTATTGTATTTATATTCCTGTTACTATCCGGTCAGGTCGCCATCCTGTGTCGAGACTGACCCGCCGCTGGCCGATCTGCTGGCCACGCTGCAATGGCGCAAGCTGGACAAAATCGAAATCCAGACACCAGGTGGGGTCACCGTTAAAGAATTCGGTTTTACTTACAATAATTTACCCAACGAACGGTTGATGCTGCAAAGCGTTCAGGAGAAGTCGGGAGCGAAAGTGGTTCCGCCTTATGTATTCAGTTATTTCAGTTCGCCCGGGGTCTCCCTTCCATTTTATGCCCGCTCGCATACCGATCATTGGGGATTCAATAATGGTAAACCGATCACCGCCCCTGATTTTTCGATACCGAACTTTTATACCGCCTATGGAGATACCTTTCGCTCGCCAGATGCCGACAGCAAATATGTAAAAGCAGGTTCGCTAACCAGGATCAAGTACCCGACCGGAGGCATGACGGACTTTGTTTTTGAGCCTCATACGTATTCCAAAGAGGTAAAACTGGCGAGGTGGACCGGCCTTGATTCCTATCCTTCCAACAAGCTGGCGGGTGGCTTGCGGGTCCGGGAAATCAAAAGTTATGACCCAAACATCGCCGGATCGGAAGTAGTAAAAACATACAGCTACGTTGCTGGCTTTAATCCGTTGATACCTAATGCTGCTTTGCTTTCCAGCGGGGTTTTAGGTGGAAAAGCCCAATATTATTTTACGGGCTACACGCCAAAGCCCAATGACAATTTTACGTATACCCAAAATATTTTCTCGACGCAGTCGGTACTTCCCGGCTCGGAAAATAGTTACGGATCGCACATCGGCTATTCGGAAGTGGTAGAAGCTACCTCGACCGGGGGCTGGACAGTCCATAAATTTTCAAATTTCGACAACGGATACCTGGATACGCAGGCTTCAGGGACTTTGCAAACAGGTTTTACAGCTTATCAGCCTTACAATAGCACGGCTAACCAGCGCGGGAAAAAGCTTTCAGAAGAAAAATATCATGCAAATGGAAGCAGGGTAAGTAAAAACGTTTACCAATATGCATTAACCGGAGCGCTTGCGGACTATTCTGCCCGTGCCGAAAGGACATTGCTCACCTATTTATGCGACGGTGATCACCGGGTTTATGAAGGTACTGCCTATCTGATCGATGTACGTCCATTCCTGCCTTCCCAGGAAGTTTATACGATATATGATCAGGATAATCCTGCTCAATATAGTGCGGCGACTACCAAAAACTATAAATACTGGCCGAATGGGCAACTGCATATACAAAGTGAAACAGACAGTCGCGGGGAAGAGATCAAAACGCGCTACCAGTACCCGCCGAATTTCCCGGATGCGGTCCATGTGGCGATGACGTCCCGGAATCAGATTGGCACAGCCAGTTCAACATTGACTTATACCGGACCAGACAACGCGCCTGTCACGCTCAGGCAGCAACAGGTGGACTTTGGATTATTTAATGGTTTTTATTTACCCAAAAAGGTCTCTTCCGGCGTCGGCACGGTGCTGCCGGTCACATTGAGCAGCGATATCGACTTTTTAACTTATGACATACGGGGCAACCTGCTTACTTACAAGGAAAGAAACGGGATGAACACCAAGCTGGAATATTTTGGCCCGGCTGATGTAGGGAAAACCGACCTTTTGAAGAAAAGGACCGTTTCTGACGGAGCGGCAGAGGCTCAGGCGGTGAGCTACGATCACAAAACCCTGGCGGGCATCCAAAGCATCACCGACCCGAATTCCAAGGCAACGTTCTATGAATATGACGAGTTGGGCAGGCTTGCCAATATCCGGGACAATAATGCCGGCGGCGTGGTGCGGGCCTCTTACTGCTACAATTACGCCGGTCAGCCTACTCCTTGCACAGCCCTTGCACCGACGGGAAGCATTGCGGCGTCCAGCCTGGTGCTCATCGCGAGCGAGTTGCCGCTGCCTGTTACATTGATCCGTTTCGAGGCAGTAAAAAAGGAAGCCATAGCTGTGCTGACCTGGACCACCTCTTTCGAAACCAATGCGGACAGGTTTGAAATCGAGCATAGTGAAAATGGCAAAACCTGGAAACAACTCGGGATCGTCATGGCTGCCGGAGAAAGTACAGACGATCATACCTATTCATTTGATGACAGCAAGCCCCTAAAAGGAGAAAACCTTTACAGGCTTAAAATGGTGGACCGTGACGACACCTTTGCGTATAGCCAGATACGCAGCCTGGTGTTCAGCGACAGTGAAGCAGAGATTTACCCCAACCCAGTGAGTGTAGGAAAGAAACTGAACCTGACGATCGGCGACCTGGGCACGGTGCGCAGTATTCAATTTTTTGATAGTGCCGGCAAGATGGTTTTGCAATCCCCCGTGGCCCGCACAATCGATACAGACCGGCTTATCCCCGGCCTCTACATCATGCAAATCACTTTTCTGGATGGAAGCGTCAGCACGCATCGGGTTGTAAAACAGTAATTATCACACATTAGTCTAAAATTATCTTTTCTGAAATGAAACAGATCGTCCTATTTTTCCTAACAATGCTCACTATCCCGAGCGGAGCACACGGGCAGCAGACAAATGCCAGAAACTACATTATTTCAAGAACCTATAAACAAGCTGGTGCCAATGCGAATGATGTGAGTAAAGTGACCACGCAGGTCCGGTATCTGGACGGGCTGGGCAGGCCGCTTCAGAATGTAGCCGTCGGGCAAAGCCCGGCTGGTACGGACCTGATACAGCCCATCGCATTTGACGCGGCGGGCAGGCAGCCTGCCCAATTTTTGTCTTATGTCGCAGGTGGCAACGGAGCATTCAAAAGCAACGCGGTCGCGGACGCTGCCGCCTGGTATGCTGACCCTTCAAATCCCGCAGGATTGACTAACTACGGACTTTTGGACGTCAGCGCTCCGCAGAACGACTTTACATTCGAAACATCGCCTCTCAGCCGGGTGATCGGCGACCAGGCTCCGGGAGCCAGAAGCAATACCGCAGTCATCAAGTACAAGACTAACTGCTGCGGTGAGCTGAAAAGGTACGATTACAACAAGGCGGGTAATACCATTGTAGAAAATGGCGGGTATGCTCCCGGAACAGTCACCTATATTTTCAAAACTGATGAGAATTATAAACAAACCAAAGAATACTACGATTTGTCGGGCAGGCTGATCTGCCGCCAGCAGCTGGTCGATCCGGCGCCTGGTCCAGGGAATGTTACCTTGTTCACTTATTATGTTTACGACAACATCGGCTTGCTTCGCGCAGTTTTACAGCCCGGGTTTCAATCTGAAAATTCGCTGGCCAACCAGGCTTTTACCTATGACTACGATGCGCGTGGGCGGGTGATCGTAAAAAATATCCCTGGCGGGGGCAAAATCGAAATCGTATACGATCAGTATGACCGGCCGGCGCTCACGCGCGATGCCAACCAGCTGTCGCGGAATGTATGGGGTTTTACCAAATACGATGCGCTCAACCGGCCGGTCGCAACCGGGGAAATCCCCGGCAGCGAACTGCGTTCCGACTGGGCCGCGAAAGTGGATATCGGCGCGCAGCACCACGAAAACCGGAACAATGCCGTGACCGCCGGATACTCGCTTAACCTGACGGCGCCCGCTTCGACCACGGAGGCGCATTTGCTGACGATCACTTTTTACGACAATTATACATTTTCTAAGCCAGCGCAGCTGAATTACGTAGCGGCCTACTATACTTCCAACAATGCGAATGTGAAAGGCCAGACCACCGGCGGGCGGGTGCGCGTATTGCCCGGTGACGGCAGCGCGGGAGGCTGGCTCACCAGCGTGACCTATTACGACCCCGAATACCGGCAGATACAGGTAACAAGGCAGCTGCACGACCTGGGGGCCAATGCATTTGAGCGGTTATCCACCCAATACAAATATGACCTGGCGCCGGTGATCGCCGAACAAAAGACGGAGCAGGCGCCCGCAGGCGTAGTCGCCAATGCACATACGGCCATTTATACGTACGACCATGCCGACCGGCTGCTGTTGGTCAAAGAAAAAGTTACCATTGGTGCGAAAACCAAAGAAGCCTACACCCTGGCGCAGCGCTACACGCCTTTGGGAGCGCTGAAAAGCAAGTGGTTCCACGCTTACCCCGCCAGCAACGGGCTTGCCTACCGAACCCGCACAGATTACACCAGCAACATCAGGGGATGGCTTACCGACGGCGCCAATGTGTATCGAAAGAAACTGGAAGGGCCCGATTTGCCATTTTTTGCTTTCACGGTCGATTACCTGAGCGGGACTATTTATACCAATGGTAATATCACTTCCATGTCCTGGAAAGGCAGGGATGAGGCTGCGTTTACCAAAGGCCTCACGTTTTCCTACGACGGCGCCAACCGGCTGCTCGGCTCGACAGGGATCGGCACGTATAAAGAAACCGAATCGGGCATCCAGTACGACCTGAACGGCAATATCAAAAAGCTGACCCGCAAGGATGCAGCCGGCGCAACCATCGATAACCTGACTTACAATTACACAGGTAACAGGCTGAGCTCGGTAGCAGATGCGGGAACAGCCGCAGGCGTGAAGACAGGGACAAGCAATTACATTTATGATGCAAACGGGAACACGACTACGGACGAAACCCACGCCGCCACCCTCACCTACAGTTATCTGAACCTGCCCAGAACCGTCACCGTAGCCGGCAAGGCATATCGCTACGATTACGATGCCAGCGGCACGAAGCATAAATATTATGCGGTCAATGCAGCAGACACCGTTCTCATCAAGTATGCCGGGCGGTTTGAATATGACAAGAACAACACAGTAAAACGCGTTCATACCACCGAAGGCCAGGTAGTTCGGAGCGGCGATACGCTGAGGTTTGATTATTTCCTGAAAGATCATCTTGGCAATGTGCGGATTGTATTTAATGAACTTGGAAGTACTTTGCAAAAAACGGATTATTATCCGTTTGGGTTGGAGATTGATAGGAATAATCCGGTACAGCCTCAGAACGCAAGAAATTCTGTCAACCGCTACAACTTCTTGGGCCGTGAGAGCCAGCCGGAAACGGGGTATATGGATTTGATGAAGCGGTTCTATGATCCGGCCATTGGCAGGTTCACCAGTGTTGACCCTGTTATTGCTGGTCAGGAAAACTACTCTACATACCAATACGGCTGGAATAATCCTATCTTGCGGAGTGACCCAAACGGGGATTGTCCTGAATGTGATGACGAAGCCGGTCAAATCGGCATGATGATTGGACCAGTAGTGATGAGCGTTGGGAACTCAATTAGGACCCTTGCATATAATGCTGGTGACGCATTAGGTATTACTCCTGCCAGAAAGGGTATGAAGTGGGAGGCAGTCGAAAAAAGAGTCGGCGACAGCTACGAGACCACAATGGAGCAAGTACCCCGGCAAGGATTTTTGAAGGATGCCGGAGGACATTTATTGGATGGGGTGAATGCAATGTCTGCCGTTTCGCCAGCTGGTGGAACTACCAGTAGCCTAGTGGCTAAAACCGCACCTAACGCCGTTGTAACAAGCACCGTTGCGAAAGCAGGAAAAGATGCAATTCAAGTTGCTGGCGAAATCAAAATATCTAATATAAAGGACGCTTTACGAAAGGCTTACGCCGAACTTGGAATTCCCGGGGCATTACCAAAAGGGGAAAAAGGGAAATTTGGTAGTCCAACTGCTGGTAATTCAAAAAAAGGATATAGGCTTGATCCTGGTCATCCCGACAGGCGAAAGGGACATGATGAATCTGTACCTCATATAAATTATTGGGATTGGACTGCTGGAAAAAAAGATAGAGGTGGCAAATATGGTGCTATACCTTTGGTAGATCCTAAATAAATTTGGTTAAAGTCATGGAACATTTTAAAAAAGAACTGTTTTTCCAAGAACATAACGCTCATATCTCCTGTCAACCAATATCTAATAGCGAAATGCTATTTTTAAATGGTTTTTTGGAGCAGCGATATGGTATAAATAACTCCATCAATGGCAATTTCTTTAAAGTTTTACTAAAGAAGTTGTCCTATAAAAAAGAATATGATGGCGTTGACACTTCTCTTGAAATAGAGGCTGTTTTTCAAGATTTAGCACTACAAAATGACTCAGAGGTATTTGTTATCTGGAATTATCCTGGTGACATGGACAAGTTTGATCTAAGCTATTTGCTAAAATATTGGGAGGATATTTGGTTTAGTGTGTCTGATGAAGCTATTGGTATATTCTTCCCAGTAATGGATAGGATCATTGTAGTTACGCATTATAATGTAATTTACTATTGATACTTACAAACTTATTGTATAACAGAACAGGCTCCGGAACCAAAGCCTGTTCTGTTATACAGCATATGACCTTTTGGCATTTAAATCACGTATCAAGGCCAGCTAGTCCCGAGCGGCGACACGCTGCGTTTCGATTATTTTTTGAAAGACCATCTCGGCAATGTGCGGGTTGTATTTAATGAGCTAGGCAGTACTTTGCAAAAAACGGATTATTATCCGTTTGGGTTGGAGATTGACAGGAATAGTCCGATTCAGACACAGGCGGTAAGAAACGGCATCAATAGATACTTATTCAACGGAAAAGAACTTCAATCCGAAACTGGGTATTTAGACTTTGGAGCGAGAACGTATGACCCTTCAATAGGAAGAATGACAACGGTCGATAGGTTTACTGAAAAGTATGCTAATGTTTCTGGTTACCAATATGCACTAAATAACCCTGTCATCAACATTGATGTGAATGGGGATAGTGCCTGGAAAATAACGAACCAATGGAATGCGGCATTCATGAAGCAGTTTACTAAAGAGCTGGCATCTTATATTCAAAAATATGAAGCCAGAAAAGATAAGTGCACTTGTGATGATTTAGGTCTTTCAGTGGCAATGGATTTTGCAAAAGATAATCAACTGCCATTCCAGTGGGAGACTGAATCCAAAAGTTTTGACGCTGCATCAGCCGAATACTCCGACTTTAGCACTTTTTCGCATGACGTAAAAGCAACTTCCGGAGCCCCAGATTTTCAAAACGGTAAAAATACCGTTTCCGTCAACCCCAAGGATGCAAATACGGGTTCAATGCTTTTGAATGTGAAACAAAGCACCGGCAGGGCCCACCATGTTCAAATGATAATGGGAAGAAGTAATGACGGGAACAGTTTGTTAATTAAGCAGGGGAATTTCACAGACATTTTGCCTGCACAAAGAGTTTGGGGATCTGGCGATCCAAGCTCTATGCGTTATTTAGGAACTTCAATACAAACAGGGACCTATAACAGGCAAACAGATACTTGGAGGAATATTAGCAGAGGATCCACAACCTTTAATTTTTCAAAACAAGAACGCCTAATTTACAAAGCCTTCAACTTTGCTAACTGGAACAAATGAAAAAATATATTCATGTCATAATAAATGCATTTTGGCTAATTTCATATTTGATTTTGTTGGTTTTGACTCATCAAGGTTACTTTACCGTTTCGGAGAGGTTAACAATTATCGATATTGTAGGCGTTGTATTTATTTTTATTCTGTGTCATGTTCTATTTATTGCATTAAGAGTGAAGCAATTAAAATGGCTGTCACTTTGTATTGCTATTCTTACACTAGCAGTCTATATCTATTCCAATGGAGATTTCAATCCATTCTAATTTTATCTAACAGAAGCATATTCGCCTGAAAAATGATTTAAAATTTTTGAAGCATTGAGTCTCATGCCCCGGGTTAAGCCAATCCGGGGCTTCTTGTACTTATAACGCCACCACATTTTGATTAAATAATTCCTTAAACTTCTTGTTGCTGAGCATTTTATCAACGAGCCAAAACAACAAGAAACAATTTTCAATAAGAGTCGTCCGCACCGCACGATACATTTCGGTTTGATTATTTCCTGAAAGACCATCTGGGCAATGTTAGGGTTGTTTTTAATGAGCTGGGGAGCACTTTGCAAAAAACGGATTATTATCCGTTTGGATTGGAGATATCCCGGGATGGGGCCATGCCACAGAATGCGCGGAATGGTGTTAATCGTTATAACTTCCTGGGCAAGGAAACACAGGTTGCAACTGGGTATATTGATCTGTCGAGACGCTTTTACGATCCGACTATTGGCAGGTTCATGCAAGTGGATCCGGTCACAAAAAGTCAGGAGCAATTAAGCGTTTATCAGTATGGCTGGAATAGCCCGATTAGATATTCTGATCCAAACGGGGATTGCCCTATTTGTGATGATTTTAAAAAGTTATTTAATGCGACAAAAAACTACTTGACAAAGAATGCAAGCGTATATGGAAAAAGTAGTGTTGAAGTTACGGCAGGGTCAAGAGTAGCCCTGAAGATAGGTGAAGGAGTTGGCGGAGACATGAATGCTGCTTCTATACGATTGGTAAAGGGAGAGGCTTCATATGATACTAAGGAAAAAGGAAAAGTCAGCCTAGATTATGTTACCAAGCCAGATGAAAAAGGCAGAAAGGCAATGACAGTTTCTCATGGCGTTGATTATGCGGCAGGTGTGGGCGGTGGTGCTAAAATGGAATATCAACTAAATTCCAGTGGCAAAGCTTCAGGCGAAGTAAGTTCAGAAGTTCAAGTTGCGGCCGCATTGCCAATTCCCACTTTCGCAATCTATGGTAAGTATGAAACAGATAAACTTACTGGACAATCGTCCGTTCAAGTTGGCATCAATTCGTCATATAAAGCGGGTGCAGGTATAGTAGTAGATGCAAACTTTTTCGATTTTGGAATTAAATTTAAAATACCACAAAGTAAAGAACCATGAAATACAAATATATAAGCACCAAAGGCTCTGTTTTGCAAATAAGATTGACTATTTGCCTTCCAGTTATTTGTTCCCTACTATTGATAATTTCATATTTTTGGGAGGACGAGAAGTACATAGTAAAAATTTTCCTTGGATTAATAGGATTGTTAAATACTTATTTTTTGTCACGTTTTTCAACGGTAAAATATAACTCCAGCGAAATAGTAATTCAAAATATCATGGGAGAAATACACTATCCAAAGGATGAACTGTTGACAGTAAAGCCACTAAGGCCATACCTTAATTTGTATTCGATAGTTTTTAATGACAACAAATCCTATCCTTTTGGCTTGCCGTCTTCAAGAATAATGTTAGCACTTAAAGGGAAACAAGTAGCGGAAAATATGAAAATGAAGTTATTATCAAATGAGACCGACAAGTAATTTGTATCCCCTAAACTAACAAACCAGGCTCCTATCCGGAGCCTGGTTTGTTATACGGCATACTGCCTTTTGGCATTAAAATCCCTAATGAGTGTATCAATAACCATAAAAAATCTGTCTGCGGTCAGCATGGGAGATTTTGGAAACTTCCTGCATGCGGTTCAGGGGGCGCTTGTCAAAAATCACACTTTACTACACGAGTTGCCGGCAAACTCTACGATTACGACGCCAGCGGAACGAAGCACAAATACTATGCGGTAAATGCGGCGGATACGGTGCATATCAAATATGCGGGGCGGTTTGAATATGATAAGAATAATGTCGTCAAACGCGTTCATACCACCGAAGGCCAGGTAGTTCGGAGCGGCGATACGCTGAGGTTTGATTATTTCCTGAAAGACCATCTCGGCAATGTGCGCGTTGTTTTTAATGAACTTGGAAGTACTTTGCAGCAAACGGATAATAATCCGTTTGCTATAGAGCTATCCCCGGATCGTGCTTTACCTCAGAATACCCGGAATGCGGTGAATCGTAATTTGTATAATAGCAAGGTCGTATTTAATGAAATTGAGCCCTCTCAAATATCCATACACCGACATAATTGAGCAATTCAAAACCGTTCACCAAATGCAAATACACCACTATCAAAATATCCTCGCTGAAAATCTATACCTCTACACATCCGGCAACTCGTTCTACCCTGCTACTCCCATTACAGAACATGAAAGGAAAGTGGCATTGAATATAGGATGCACACAATATGCTTTCCATGGACCTGGAATTGATGCGGATTACAATGCGCTTTTCGAGGAATGTTCTGAATATCTCTGCCGGTTATTCTTTTTTGAAAAGCCAATGAACTATTATCTCTTCCTGCTGGATAAGAAGTCAAAGGAAGGGACTGTCTGTATATTAAATCACAATAATTTCCGAGAGGAGATTCACTATCTGGTCGACAGCAGAACTTGTTTCGTCATTTCTTCCCCACAGGATTTGTTAAATAAAGAATTTACAGAGAATGTAATCAAAAAATTCCTGCTGCCCGGTTCCTATATTTCAATCAATTACCTCAAATTGGTTCTTAGTCTTTTAGAGCCTGAGACGACAATTTATAAAATGAGTGGGGACGGGGCAGATAATTATATCGCGATCGATGCTTTTTCAAAAGTACACTAACAAAAAGAGACTGCCCGGTCCAGGGCAGTCTCTTCACATTAAATTTCGAACGATTACTCCACCACACTTAGTTTCACAGTATTCGTTTTGCGTTGTCTCGAAACCGGCATACTGAGGGTATTGATAAATACATCCCCCTTCTGTAATTCACCTTTTTCAACAAGGAATGTCTTGATATCCTCGATCAGATCGTCTGTTGAAACGTCCTGATCGCGGTCGTAGAAATAAACTTTCGTACCCCAATAAAGTGCCAGTTGGTTCATTAACACTTTGTTGGATGTAAAAATGATCAAACTCGCCTTCGGTCGGTGGTGAGACAGGCGGAAGGAAGTGTAGCCCGACCGGGTAATCCCGATAATCGCCGAAGCCTGTGTATCACGTGCCAAACGGCAGGCGCTCATCACCACATTATCATTCAGCTTGAAAGTACCCGGGCTTTCGTTCACAAATGCGTGATGTCTGAAATAAATGCTGTTGGTAGAAGATTCCACTTTTTCAATCGTGCGCGTCATGCTTTCAACCGCAAGGATCGGATATTTACCTGATGCAGTTTCAGCGCTCAACATCACTGCGTCAGCCCCATCCAATACCGAGTTAGCAACGTCATTCAGCTCGGCGCGGGTTGCACGTGGGCTGTCGATCATGCTTTCCAGCATTTGAGTAGCAACAATTACCGGTTTACCGGCTTTATTACATTTGTCCACGATCATTTTCTGGATCATCGGAACTTCCTCAGCAGGAAGCTCAACGCCCAGGTCGCCACGGGCTACCATGATCGCGTCAGTCGCTTCAATGATTTCGTCGATGTTGACGATCGCTTCCGGCTTTTCAATTTTCGCAACCAGTCGCGCTGTTTTGCCTTTATTAGCAATGTATTCTTTTACCTTGATGATCTCCGCCGCAGTACGTACAAACGATAAGGCAACCCACTCCACATCATTTTCAAGTCCAAAATCAAGATCTTCGTAGTCTTTAGTAGTTACAGAAGGCATCGAAACTCTGGTATTTGGCAGGTTAACCCCTTTTTTAGACTTAAGATAGCCTCCGTAAATAACTTCTGTTACCACGTCGCTCCCATCAAGTCCCGTTACCAGCACTTCCAGCTTTCCATCATCCATCAGGATACGATCGCCAATTTTGACATCATTGTACATTCCATCGTAAGGAGTACTTACCTTTTCGGCGGTTCCCAATACTTCTGTATTAGACAGTATCAGCTTCTTCCCCGGCTCGATCAAAACTCCGTCCTTTTCAGCCACGAGACCAATGCGGATTTTAGGTCCCTGTAAATCTTGCAGGATCGCGAGATTCAGTCCATATTCTTCATTGATCTCCCTGATCGTATTTAGTCTTGCAAGATGGTCGGCGTGGGTTCCGTGAGAAAAATTAAGGCGAAATACGTTTACTCCGGCTTTTGCTAGTGCATATAAAGTTTCTTTTGTTTCTGAGGCCGGACCTACTGTTGCAACAATTCTGGTTTTTTTGGAAGACATAGGGGATTTTGCAGTAAGAAATGATTTTTATAAACAGTCCACGTCGATCACGACCTGGATGCTTTTCAAAGTTTTATCGGTCAATGTGTCAATTACTTTTTCCTGTATAAATGACTTTGCCGCCTTAAAATTAATCTTTTCTCGCTCAAGTTTGATGAGAATGTCGAACAAAAACAGATTTCTTACTCTTTCCACGAGTGGCGGTTGAGGTCCCAAAACCCGGCTCAAACCCAGATTTCCAGCCAGTTTTTCGGCCAGTACCTTTGCGGCGCGGTTTGCAGTTGACTCATCGATATGCTTTACAGTTACCTTAATCAATCTGGAAAACGGTGGATAATTGTATTTTTCACGTTCTGCAATTTCTGATTCGTACATTCCCTCATAATCATTTTGGATGACCCTTTCCAGCAACTTCTGCCCCGGATTTGCTGTCTGGATCAGTACTTTTCCAGGTTTATCGGCCCGCCTGCCCGCTCTCCCGCTCACTTGCGTGAGCATCTGAAAAGCCCTTTCGGTCGCACGGAATTCGGGGAAATGGATCATTCTGTCAGCGTCGAATATGCCTACGATACTTACATTATCAAAATCCAAACCCTTGCTGACCATCTGGGTACCAACTAAAATATCTATCCCACCTACCTCAAAATCCTGAATGATCTGCTGGTATGCATTCTTCGCGCGCGTAGTATCCATATCCATCCGCTGCACCCGCGCTTCGGGAAACATCAGGTTAATTTCATCCTCGATCTTTTCCGTACCGAACCCGATCGTCCTCACTTTCGGAGAACCGCAGTTGGGGCAGGTTCGCGGTACTTCCTCTTTATGTCCGCAATAGTGACAACGCAACTCCCTGGCTTTCATGTGGTAAGTCAGGCTTACATCACAATTCGCGCATTCAGAAATCCAGTTGCATTCCTCGCATTGCATATAGGGCGAATACCCTCGGCGGTTCTGAAAAAGAATGGTTTGCTCCTTGTGTTTGAGGTTATGCTGCAAATGTTCAATCAACACAGAAGAAAATTCATTTTTCATCTTCTTCTGCTTTTTCTCCTTTTTTATATCAATGAGTTCAAATGTCGGCAATGCTGCATTTCCGAAACGCTGCTTCATTTCCACCAGCCCGTACCTGCCGCTCAAAGCATGGTAATAACTTTCCAATGAAGGAGTTGCAGAGCCCAGGAGCGTTTTACCGCTGTGCATATAAGACATAATCACCGCCACGTCGCGTGCATTATAGCGCGGCGCGGGATCGTGTTGTTTATAAGAGGATTCGTGCTCTTCGTCTACGATTATCAACCCCAGATTATCAAACGGCAGAAATATGGCAGAGCGCACGCCGACTACAAACTGAAACTTGCCATCGAGAATACCTTTCCAAACCTCAACACGTTCATTGTCAGAGAATTTAGAATGATATATTCCCATGACATCGCCGAACACCTTTTTTAACCGTACCACAATCTGCGTTGTCAATGCGATCTCGGGCAACAGAAAAAGTACCTGCGAGCCGCTTTCCAGCACTTGTCTGATCAGGTCAATGTACACTTCGGTTTTTCCGCTGCCCGTGATTCCGTGCAGCAGTACCACTTCTTTCTGTTTAAAATACTCCTGTATCTGTCGTGCAGCTTCTGTTTGGGTTTCGGTTAAAGAAATAGTGGCCATATTACCGGCCGGGATTTCTTCGAACCTGGAAATAAATATCTCAAACTGCTCGAAGATCCCTTTTTTGATCAAGGTATTTAAAGAGGAAGCGGAAATGGAATCGTCTCCGCCGAAAACAGATTTGTCCAAACCCTTTTGGTTCAGATCGGGATTGTTGTAAACGGGTATGTAACTCAGGTATTTAAGTAAAATATCCTGCTGTTTCTGATTTTTTTCCAGCGATCCGGCCAATGCGGAAAGTGCCTCATTACTCAGGTACGCGCTTGTAAGCCTGATCTTTTTGACAACTTTCGGCTTGTACCGCTCCTTCACTTCTTCGTAAAGGATCACAGCCCGTTTGCCAACCAGGGATTTGATGATCGAAGTAATGTTTGATTTTTGCAGCAGCCGCTCTACCTCTTCGTACGAAAGTGTCTGGTGCTTTTTTATCTCCTCCACCACGATCGCCTCCTGGTCAGTAAGCAGATCCTCGTATTCGAACTCGGGGTTAAGCTGGATCCTCGACTGGCTCGTGATTTTCAATCCGGCTGGCAATGCTACATTCAATACCTCGCCGATATTGCAGAGGTAATATTCCGAAACCCACTTAAACAGTTCAAGTTGCTTGCCGGTAACAATGGGCTGTTCATCAAGCAGTTCCAGTATATACTTAGCCTGATATTGCTGTGGGGGCATTGTATGTATTTTTGCAATAACCGCCGTGATCACTCTTTTTTTACCAAACTGAACGATCACGCGTGCGCCCACTTTCACAAGCCCGCTTATTTCCCGCGGTACCCTGTACGTAAAAAGCGAAGGCACCGGAACCGGCAAAATCAAATCAGCAAAGAGTGTGGTTTCTTCCTCAAAAAAAGAGGTCATTTTGCGCAGAAAAAGTTAAAAAAATAATTGTCTTGCTTTCGCTCTTTAATCAGTCTATCATCCGCACGTCAATTACAGGCGCTTTTTCCCAGCTGATCATTGCATTGAATAGCTTCACAGAATCGAATGTAAAGATATCGGTCTCGGAAATTTCACGCACCTGAATAATTCCCTGATCGATCAAAAACGCTCTTTGCGTGCCAGGTAACAGATAGGTACTGGGTGTGTACCAACCGGTTCCGTCACCGAATGCCACGTTGCAATAAAAAGAGTCGGTTACCCAGCCGTTTTTAATGATCAATATATCATCGGCATCCTCGCGCTGTGCAAAAAGTGTGTTCAGCTCGTCACGCTGATCGTATTTGTAGCTGTAATCTACGCCATTATCATATACTCTCCGAAGCTTTCCAATGTGCCGCTGCACGTAAGGTTCCCATCTGATATTATCGATATCCTGGTCATACGCAAGCCTGCATTTATGAATAGCATTATCAATAGAATCCGGAATCCCGATCATCTCAGCCAATTTCCATTGATCCTGATAACCAAAAAGTTCACTGCGCGTCCTGTTGAGCCTGGCTTCGTGGTAGGTCAGATTTTTCAGCTCACGGTTTTCGACGCAGATTGTCTCAATACACAACATGCGCAATAGGATTAAATGGAAGATATACCTTATTTATTAACTCCTGATACTCACTTTGTGCATTGCTGAGTGCAGTAATCCCGCCACCGCTTTTGAAAACGAGGCTGCCATTCTGATTCTCTATAAAACGGATCATCACCGCACTTTCAAAATTTGTTCCGTCAAAATAACCCATGATCCCAGTGTAATAGCCTCTTTCATAACCTTCGGCCTCTTCAATGATTTTCAAAGTACTTGGTTTCGGGGCACCGGTGATGGATCCGGCTGGCAGCAACCGGAGCAATAAATCTCCATAATTACCATGGAAATCGTCAGGCAAAATACCAGCAACCTCTGAGCTCACCTGCAACAAGGTCTTATCGTAAGCCTGCACTCTATCAATATACCTGTACCGATCCACCCAGACTTTTTTCGCCACCATACTCAAATCGTTCCGGATCAGGTCCACGATCGTAGCGTGTTCCGCCGCCTCCTTGAAATCGGACAAAATCACATGCTCAGCATCAGGTACCGACGCGTCAATGGTACCTTTCATCGGAAAAGACGCAATGCGGTTCCCGCTGATCCTGACGAATATTTCTGGAGAAAAACAGACAAACTGGTCTTTCAGCCAAAACCGATAAGGCGCGTCGCTGTTTTCGAAAATTTCCCGCAAAGTAAGATTGGTTTTTACCGGCGTGGGGACCGACAGGTTGAGCAGAAAAGAATTGCCCGCCCGGATATTGCTGATCACATGGTCAAACCTGGGCTCGTACTCTGCAAAAGAAATGGGTGATTTATTAAAATAAATATCTCCTGAAAATCCGGCTACCCGGCGCTTAGCGTTGGTAAATCCATTGAGATCGAAAAGAATTTCAGATGAATCAATATCCGGCAGCTTCCACGCAACGGGCTTCTGCATCTTGTAATCCACAAGAAACACAAACGGGGTTCCCTCCCTGCCCCATTTGTTCAGATTGTTCGTAAAAGTACCGAGGTCGTTTTCCAATTTGCTGCGGAATATCGCTTATTTTTAACCGTGAGCGAATTTACAAAGTTCAGAAACCAATATGTGATTTGGCTGGTTAAAATGAATAGCGCCGCCGTGCTGGCTGCGAGAGGTTAGAAAAAGTTTAAAACGTAATCAGGTAATGCACATCTACGATGTCATAGTGATCGGCGGCGGACCTTGCGGGCTGGCGATGGGAGTGGAACTGGCCAAAAACGGCATGGACTATCTGATTCTGGAAAAGGGAAACCTGACAGAATCGATCAGGAATTATCCGAGACGGATGCGCTTTTTTTCGACCGCTGAGAACATTGAGATCGGCGGGATACCCTTTGCTATTTCGGAAGTGAAGGCCAACCGTAATGAAGCGCTTCAATATTATCGTAAAGTTGCAGGATACTACAATCTGAATTTCAGACTGTTTGTAGATGTGGACCGCGCCGAGAAGCAGCCTGACGGCACTTTTCTTACTTACACAAATGACGGACAGATCTTCCAATCTAAAAATGTAGTGCTCGCTACCGGCTATTTTGATGTGCCGAGGCTACTGAATGTGCCGGGCGAAAACCTGCCGCACGTTTCGCATTACTATGATGAGCCATTCAAATATTCATACACCAATGTAGTTTTAGTCGGCGGCTCCAATTCCTCGGTGGAAGCGGCACTGGAACTATATCGCCACGACGCACGCGTAACAATCGTGCACAAAGAGGCCGATTTCAGGACGAAAGTGAAATACTGGCTGGTACCAGACGTAAAAAACCGGGTAAAGGAAGGCAGGATCCACACGCGCTTCAATAGCGTAACCGAAGCTATTGAGCCGGGCAGAATGCTGATCAGGAACCTCGAAACCGGCGAGACGGAGTGGCTTTCTGCCGATTTCGTGTTCCTGCTAGTGGGCTATCTGCCTGACGAACATTTGCTTGCCAGATGCGGCGTGATCTTAAATCCGGTAACCAAGGTTCCTACATTCAACTCTGAAAATTTCGAAACCAATGTGCCCGGACTTTACCTGTGCGGCACCGTGATGGCGGGGGTATTTACTGAGAAAATTTTTATTGAAAATGGCCGCGATCATGCAGCCGCAATTGCAGACCACCTTGCCGGCCGGGAGATCAGAATTGTGAAGGAGCTTATTGACCGGATTTAGTGTAGTTACGCCCTTACTCCTCCACTATTGCCAACTTACGCTTCCTCTTTTTCATTGAAATTTTTTCAATTTTACCGATCAGGCCGCTGGCTCCTACGCCGTAACCTACATTCCCTGCAAAACTCACGGCGTGAAACCCTTCTTTGCCGAGCGAGCGCCACGATTTACCACGGTCTATTGAATAACTGCTGCCAGAAGGGCCGGTAGCCACAAGCGCGTAGTCATCGGCACGAAGCTGTGTTTCCCCCGTCCATATTGCATCGGTTTTTTGGTATAATGCGACGCATTCTTTCAAGCCAGCCGGAACCGTCATCTTAGAAAGTGTCCAGGTTACTCCTCCGTCTTTGGTAAGCAGTACATTGCGGGTTGAGTCGGTTGTTTTCTTATAGTCCCCTCCTACCGCAATCCCATTTCTATTTGACCAAAACCTTAATCCAAAAATGCCGCTCGTGGGCCCGGCAGGTAGCGGCGTTGCAGACACTTTCCAGGTTCGCCCAAAATCGTCCGACCTGAACACCCTCGCCATTTTTGAACCTCCGGTTCCGATATACACATTACTTTTCCCAAATGCCATAATCGAAGTGCCACTCGCCGCGAAACAGGCTTCGCCCGGCTCCGCTACCGGCCGCTTTTCAAGGGGCAGCTCAATCCAGCTTTTGCCACCATCGTCGGTAGTCAGTATGAATAGTTTTCCGTCAATCGGATCGCCCAGGCAAATCCCTCTGTTTTTATCCCAAAAGTCGATTCCATCCAGAAAAACCCCATTTTGTGTAGTTTGGTACACAAGATTCCAGCTTTCTCCGCCATCTTCTGTCCGGTAAATTTTAGCCTGCCCTTTTTCGGCTTCTCCTGCACTCATTGCTACCAAAGTGTTCTTGTTAATAGCGTGTACATCACGAAAATCCAGTGAGTCGGCACCGGGGACTTTATAAGTAGTCCACATCTTCCCGCCGTTGCTTGTTTTCAGCATTGTCCCCTTGGAGCCACCTATCCAGCAGATCGTGGGAGTTACCGTATGCACTGCCCGCATATTGACATCTTTTTTAATATTTGTGATCTTCCATTGCGCAGTGACAGGTAGTGACAGGATAAGTTGCAAAAAAGTCAGAAGCCCCATTAAATAGCCGAAGGGGCTTGTTTGAAAAATATTTGGAGAAATTGGCACAGTATTTGTGTTGCTTACCATTCTATTATATTATTATCACAAAATAGGAAATTCATATGAACAAGAATCAAAAATTTTTGATAGGCTCTCTCGGTGCACTCCTTACCGGCATTGCAATCGGCCTTCTGGTTGCTCCTAAAAATGGAAAAGATACCCGTAAACTGATCAAGAGCAGAGCGAATGATCTTGGCGGGAATGCGAAAGACAAATATGAAAAAAGCCTGGAAGAATTATCTGTTCTGGCTGATAGGCTAAAAGAAGGCTTTCTGAAAAACGTGAACACTGTAAAAGACAAAGCAGGAGCTGTTGCTGACAATGTGAACGATAAAGTTCGTGGCGCTGTCAACACGAATCTTTAAAACTCCTTACTCGAAATATTTACAGGGTCGTTTCTTCGCGAAGCGGCCTTTTTTCATTTCGGGATCTTACCAATGATTTCTGAGACCGCCTGGTTAACAACGTCTTCGAAATTTCCGCTTTTGGCAGGGATAATACCAGAAGCCCCGCCCTGCCAAACCATTTTGTTATTCGCAGCATCGACCAGGTCGATCATTAAAGTCCCTTCACGATATTTCCCGACAACTACCTCTTCGCTCTTCCAGGAATAGCGGCGCTGGCCCATATACCTCGGCAAGCCCTCGGTACGAAAGTCGGTTTGACGCGTCTGCTCTTTTTCTTCGACAGAAAGGGCGATATTAACTTTCAGATTCGCGTCCCTCGCCTCATCAAGCCCCTTTGCCTGCAGGTTCCGCGCCACTGCATCTTTGATTATGCTGACATTTGTTTCAAAATTCTTCGAGATCGTATCACCGGAAGCCTCAATCTCATAAAATCCGAATGTCGGATAATCAGAAAGCCTGAAACCGTCCTCCTGCTTCGTTTTTAATAATTTATAGGAAGTACCGCAACCCGATAGATAGATAAATGCAAGTCCCAGAATCGCATAAATGCAACTTTTCATGATCAGCTATATTAAAATTATCCGATAACGCTCCCCAACTCTTTGGCAGCCGCCATACTGATTCCTTTGTAAAACATAAATTCCCCCATAATACTATTCTGTTCCTGCTCAGAAGTTGCGTGCACAGCCTGGTTAAGGCATACCTTCATTTTTTCTTCTATAAATGCTTTTTTCAGCCTGAGAATATTAACAAAGGCCGTTTTGTCAAGCACATCGGCTTCGAAGGGTACATAAATCTCGTACTTTTCCGACCATAACTCGCTCAGCTCATATTTGCTCGTCAGCCAGCCAATTGTCAATGTCCTGATCTCAGATTCGTGATGATTCAGGAAATATTCGGTCGGTAAAACATGGTTACGACTTAGATTTTCGCGAAAAAGCGTCAGCAAGTGCTGAAAAACGGGGTCTTTGAAATCAATACCATCGATCTCTCCAAGTACATACTGGCACACTGTGATGGTTGGTTCCAATTCTTTGGTACCGAACAGTACCAGCAAGCGTGTAAATGCTTCTTCCTGATAATACAGCTTACTTTTCTGCGGAGGTTCGTAGGTAACCGGCTCGGGCTCGAAAGGGTTAACATCCTCCTCAGAAAAGGTAAAGTTCCCAGGCAGAGAACCGATATCACCGGGACCTTCGGGCACATGATCCGGTTGAAACGAAGTCCTGTCGGGCTTTTTCTGAGTTGACAGCTTCCTGGCCAGCTTATTACCTTCCGTGATCAGCATTTGTTCATCCACGTTCATCATCTCGGATGTACGTCGGAAGAACACCTGTCTTTTTATCGCATCAGGAATCTTGACAATGCTGCTCACCACCTCGCTGATTACTGCCGCCAGCCGGAACGGATCGTTCCCCGCATCCTGTAACAATACTTCGGTTTTGAAGGTGATGAAGTCTTTGGAAGCTTTTTTCAAATACTGCTTAAAAGCTTCAGCACCAACTTTCCGAACATAACTATCGGGATCGTCCCCGTCAGGAAATAGTACGATATTGACATTCAGACCTTCTTCTAATACTAAATCCAACCCCCGCAAAGCAGCCTTGATCCCGGCAATATCTCCATCGTAAAGAATCGTCACATTTGGTGTGAAACGACCTATAAGGCGTATTTGCTCAATCGTCAGGGAAGTTCCCGAAGATGCCACGACGTTCTCAATACCGGCCTGATGAAGAGAAATCACATCTGTATACCCTTCTACCAGATAGCAATGATCCAGTTGACGAATTGCATTTTTTGCCTGAAAAATACCATACAGTACGTCACTTTTATGATATACTGCCGTTTCGGGCGAGTTCAGATATTTGGGCTGATTGGCTTTTGAACCTCCGTCAGATTTCAAAATACGGGCCCCGAAAGCAATTACCTTTCCTCCTACATGGTGAATTGGAAAAATAACCCGCCCTCTGAACCTGTCGTATCCACCGCTGCTGCTGCCCTCCCTCGGAATAAGCAAACCTGCTTTTTCCAGTAATTCGGCTGAGTAACCTTTTTCCAGCGCTTCTTTCGAGAACGCATCCCAGGTATCCAGACTGTACCCGAGTTCAAACTTTTGCCTGATCTCATTGGTAAATCCTCTTTCGCGGAAGTAGCTCAGTCCGATGGATTGGCCTTCATCTGAATTTTGAAGCTGGTTCTGGTAGAAATTTTTGGCAAAGTTGAGGACGATATAAAGGCTTTCCCGTTCGTTTTGCCGGAGCGCCTCCTCATCGGTTATTTCCTCCTCTTCAATCTCGATATTGTATTTGCCGGCCAGGTAGCGCAGAGCCTCACCATAACCAACATTATCAACGTCCATCACGAACTTGATTGAATCACCCGCCGCACCGCAGCCAAAGCATTTATAGATCTGCCTAACCGGGTTTACATTGAACGACGGTGTCTTTTCATTGTGAAAAGGGCAGCATGCCGAATAGTTGGCCCCTTTTTTCTTCAGAGACACAAAGTCCCCCACCACCTCGACTATATCGGTAGCCTGCTTGATGCGATCAATGGTTTCAGGATTAATCCTCATTTGTGTATTTTGATTGAATGAAGTGGTTTGCACACATTATGCGACGGCAGCACACCATGCCTACATCAACAAAAAAGACAATGCAAAAATTTGACAGACGTGCTGATTTTCAGAAAATCATCGCTTTCAGGAGAACTTGTTGATTTTATCCTTGTACGAATGTAATGAGAGGCAAACCTTTGAGCAATTATTACAGAATATTTCCGTAAATTTGAAGCCCTGGTGGATTTCGTCGAATTGTTTTACAGATTTGTCCATTATTTTCTTTATTAGAATTTAGAAATTCACAAACGAAAGTTTTTTTCTAATTACTTTAATTTGTTATTTTGCGGTATTGGAATCAAATACCTTACCATTAAATAGAGCATTCAGATATTAAAAATATAGTGTGTGTATAGTGTGAAACAGGGCATGGAAATTTTTCTATGCCTTTGTTTTTTTAGAGCACTTCCTTCTATTTTGGGGCAAAACCACACTATATACGGTTAAAAGCTCTTCAATAGTCGCTTGCGTACATTGTCCCTTTGGGTTTTCTCGCAGCAACTCCTTTCCCGCGGCTATCTCAGTCTCCAGATCAACTTTACTCAACTCGCTGAAAACGAGACAATTGTCTGGTCGACTGACCGAGTCTGATGCCAGGACCGGCACATTTAATTCCAGCGCCTCGCAAATTGATATGGATATCGCGTCAGTAGTTGTGTTCCTGATGAATGCATCTGAAACTTTGAGCACATTCCTGAAATCGTGGGGTGTTGACAGGAATAGTACGTTAGCCGGAAGCGGAAAATGTGCCTGTTCGATATATCGGGCGTAATTTCCGGAGGGATCTGAGATAGCCAGCCCGTAATTTTTTTGAGAAGCTATCCATGCTATCAGTGCGGAAATTCCGTAAATCTCCTGATGATGTTTATCAAATGTCACATTCCAGGCATTCGTACAAACGACGATATGGTACCTTTTCCGGAAATTCAGAAGCCGCAGCATATGCTCCGTATCCAGCGGCATGATGTATCTGGAACTGAGATAAGCGGAGATCAGTTTAGCATTTTTATTCCAGCGAAATGCCTTTTTAAAGCTATCTTCGTTTTGAACGATAGGGATGTAAGCCAGTCTGCACGAAAGGATTACCGCGACGTTCCCTGCCCGGTTGTACCGGCCCCAGTTTCCATGGTAGGTGATAACCAGCCTTTTAGAGAAAATCTTACACATAAGCGCAATACACAATTGCCAGTATGGACTAGACAAGTGCAAATGAATAGCATGATGTCTTACCAACTTTGGCAGAATACTCAGAAAGCCTCTATTTAAATCTGCAAAATAGAAACCTTCGAAACCTTTCTGCTTAAGGTTTTCAACAAGGCGGCTTACGTGTGTGGTGATTCCTCCTATTGGGGGAGGCATTCGGCCAATGATCAGTATTTTAGCTGGTTTCATCAAATAAGGCTATTCGTTTTGCGTAGAAGTACTGGCACATCAACAGGATCGGTGCTATACAATTGATGGTTACACTTTTCGAAGGGATGATGATGAATACGCTTCCGACTGTGTGATTAAAAATCAGATAGACTAGTACTGCAGCGTATAGTACCCCGTATTTTTTCCCGCAGACCTGCGCTTTCCAGGTAGTCCAGCCGCATTTGAAAAGAAGTAAGTAGACTAAAATGGCACCTAGTAAACCGTTCTCGGTCAAAAGCGTGTACCAGAGTGAATGTGCCTCGCGATAGCCGGGACCCAATTTTTCAAAGCTTCCGGTACCGTGTCCAATCAACGGACTTTCCAGAAACAATTGATATGCTATTGCCTGTATTTCGTTTCGCCCGCTTGTTTCGAGAAGTTTTCCAAATGCAGGCCTGGCTGACATCCCGCCAAATCTCAGTTTCCAGAAATAAGTCAGATCCTGTGTGTCGAGAAAATTTTCTATACGGGCCATAAAAAGCAGTAAAACCACGGTCAGTAAGGCGATAAGAAAGCAAAGACTTCGCGTCGAAATCAGCCAGAGCGAAATCAGCAGATAAGGAGCTATGATGAACACTGCGCCCCGGGAAAAGGATAAGCCGACGACAGCAATGAAAATCGCCAGTACTCCTGTCAACATTACAAAAGTCATCCATCGCAGGCGGGTAATGTACAGGAGTGCAAACGGCCACAAAAGCACGAAATAGGCCATTGTTATATTGGTATCAGAGATATTTCTTGTAGCCAGCAAATTGTCAGATCCTTTGTACGCAGCACCTGTAATTACTAACCCGAAAGTCCCAAATCCCAGTATCAGATAACTCAGGCACAGGTATTTTTCAAGCGCACTACAAAAGTTGCTTGCCGTGGTTGCATACCTCAGATATACAAAGTAACAGGGAAGAACGATCAGGCCGAGGAGGGTGGCCCCAAGCACGATTTGTCCCACGTTAGGTGAAATGATGAGGTAAAAAAAGCTAAATATTGTCCACACAAGTAAAAACAACTTTTCATTGTCTGCGAGTGCTATCTTTTTCCGGATGAAAAAGTCGAAAAAGTATATACAAAGAATAACGAACGGCATTAACCGCCATAAAGAGTTCGCGCCTGCCGAAAATGAATACTTTTGAAATAAATGCAGAAACTGGGTGAGAATAGGTATTGAGATGATATGGAATAGCTTATCAGTGGAGAATGTAAACAATGCGATACAGCAGTAAACGTAAAAGGAAAGTACCCCGATTGTCTGAAAATCCGACTCACCTAACGTCAAAAACGAAGGAAACGCGATCAGTAAAGCCATCGTAAGGCCAATGGAAAGCAGCCCTTTCAGTAGAATCTCGACAACTAACCCAGCCATTCCTGCATATATTGAACCATCGAATCGACCGACCTTGGTTCAGTGTAATGAACCAATTTTCGCAATGCAGGTCTTTGATCAGGAGCTGAATAGTTTTCCGCAAGTACTTTATCCAGAAAGCAAAACAATTCTTCTTTACTGAAAACAGGGTAATCCAGGCGAAGGAAATTAAGCGGTATCTGATGCGAATAGCAATACAAACGTCTCACGGATCGTTTGTAAGGCACTTTATACTTTCCGTCATAAGCAATACTGATAACGGGCTTGTTGCACGCAGCTGCATCAAGGCGCATGGTAGAAGCTACTTGCACGCAGACATCACAACTATACATCATTTCCGAGAGCACTTTCAGAAAATCGAGCGGCGGAAAATCCGAAGTGCCCTTCCAAAAGCCAGGAGTAGCTGGCGGCCAGATTACAATATTCTTCGCGGCCTTATACTGATCGTAAATCGATGGATTATCTGCCGGATGACACCTTACAAGCAATAAAACATCATCGTTTGAACCAATGTATTCCACTAAATCGTCCACGATCTGGCACTGCCCGGGGAAATGTTTCGGTGCACTGCTAGCGAACAGAACTATCTTTTGCCTTATCGAAGGAGTTGCGGGCCGCTTTTCGAAATATGTATCAAATCTTGGGACACCGGTAATATGAATTTTGGGCTTTGCCCCGCAACAGGAGTAGAGCTTTTCAAACTCCCCGGCCATTTGCTGATTCCAAACCATAAGGCGATCAAAATTCGAGTTGATCAAACCTTTTGATGTCAGATTATCCCAACTTATTACAATCCCCATTGTCGGTATCGCGTTGTGCCGCACAATTGAATTTATAATGGTATTTTCCCGGATATCCAGAGGAGATGAAGATAGAATCGCATCAAAACAAGACAAATCGCGCGCATCAATCCTAAACTTGCGGGAGGAGATTGAAATGATACAAGTCCAGATCTTTGCCAGCATTATTTTGAACAGGCGCAACGTTAAGGGTATTCTTTCTAAAAAATATATCAAAAATCTTGCTGCTGGATGCAATTGCAACAACTTGACCCTGCGCGTGCATGTGTCGAATAACAGGAAAAACAGCGCTTTTTGAATAAGTCGCAGGACGCGAAGTAATCTGGTCTCTGCCGGAACAGGTACAGTCAGCAACTTCAGCGAGCAATTGAAGTGTTCATTGATCAGTTTCACTTCCGCTGCTCCTATGACGTCAGAAATTATTGACACCGAAAATTGTTTAGCAATCTTTGCCAAAAACCCTGTGTGTATCAAATTGATCACCGCAAAATGATTAGTGATCAAAACCAATAGCTTTCGTTTTGGCATTGCTTCCATTTATAAATCTGTTTTTGCGCCATTTCCCAATCGGCATAGGAATCAATATTGATGTCCGGCTCACCTTCGGCCACAAGGCTGGCAATTTTTCCGCCTAGCAGTTTGCCTTCCATGATCAGGGTCGTTTTAGCAATGTATATTTTACCATCCCGGTAGTAGCTGTCAGCCAAATCCTGGCGACGTGGGATAATCCTTTCGGTGTTATAGATAGCTTTCTGCAACCCCTCCTGCCCTAGGAAAAAAGCCCAGTTGGGATGAAATTTGTCAGGTATTTTCTGAACCGTAACGAGGCTATCCGCGCCCGATTCGAGCATCAAATGAATAGATTTATCAATCAGATCCCGACTGCGAAATGGAGACGTCGGTTGTAGTAACACGACATAATCAAACTTGATACTCCTTTCCAAATAATGATTGACCGCGTGACTGACAACTTCGATTGACGTCGCAAAATCTGACGCAAGGTTCTTCGGCCTGACAAATGGTACCTCTATAGTCGGGAACTGCCGCGAATATTCAAGAATCCGCAGACAATCACTTGAAACAATGCACGTAGTGAGCAGTTTTGATCTGAGAGCGGATTCAATCGTATAATAAATGAGGGGTTTGCCGCCCAGCAATTTCATATTTTTATTGTAAATCCCCTTTGAGCCTTCCCGTGCAGGAATAATGCCTAAAATCCTAGGTTGCGCTTTCATTAATAAGTGATCTTTTTCTCGATACTTAATGGTATAATAGCAAGCAGATTTGCGATTTGCTGCCCTGCATTCCCCTTTCCATAAATGAAGTCGGGTGGAAAATGCGCACGTGATATCTGCCTTTGCGCAGCTTCAAATATGGAGTCGCTTCTGTGCTCGGCATCCAGTACATTCTGTCCTCGCTCCCTCCCTTTTTGTCTGGTACCGATATTGACCGCAGGCACACCCAGCGTTGCCCCCTCACGAATCCCACAGCTAGAATTTCCTATGAAACAAGCGCAGTTTTTGAGGATTTTAAGAAAATGTTCGGGACGCATGTTATTGAAAAAGTGAAATGGCAAAAGTGTGTTCTGTGCATAAAAAGTGCTAATCCTATTGAATGTTCCGGCGGTACCGCGATCGGCATTGGGTAAAAACCACAGCGCAGGAAGTTGAAGGGAAATAATGGCACTTAATGTACTGTTAAGCTGCTCTTCTGAAAGATCAGGCTCCGTTGTGACGGGATGCTGTAGAACAGTAAGAAAGGGATCGGTCAAATTCGGTTGGCTACCAATTCCGCCATACAGTTTATATGGATCAAAATCCAGTTCAGGATTTTTGAGGACTTCCATGACAATATCCAGCGACGGACAACCCGTGTAAAATACTGTCTCCGGCACTTCGCCCATTCGGATCAACCGTTTACGGGCCTCTGATGTCGCAACGAAATGAACATCAGCCATTTTACTGATTGCATGCCGAACTTTCTCATCAATATTGCCAGTCACTTCTCCTCCCTGGACGTGGGCCAACGGTATGTTCATATAAGCTGCTGCCACGGCGGTCGACATCGTTTCAAATCTATCAGCAACAGTGACGACCACATCCGGCCTGATCCTTTCGAATATGCGCGCAAGTTCGCTGATTCCTGAGGCAGTCGTAACAGCAGCAGAGGTTGCGTCGTCCGTTATAGATGAGTTGGAGATCCGCGCATCTATAAAAAAACCGTCATTTTCAATCTGAGTTACTACGTGACCGTATCTTTCCAACAAAGCGCTGCCGGCTGCTACCAGCTGCAAAGTAAGGTCAGGATGTTGCTGGATCGCACTCAATAAAGTTTTAGCCCGGCCATAAGTAGCCCTGGCGGTAATTACAACGCAGACTTTTCGCATTTCAAAAATGGTTTTCGGTTATAAAATCCCATTGCTGCGTGTCCCGGGTCAATACTTTCCCAAGGATCTGTTGGTAACTCCCCGGCGGAATTCCCAATCCGGCGGGCTTTTTTGATTCGAGGTCTGCAAGGCTTATAAACTGTCCTTTTTTCATGCTTTTGTTGATAGCCAGAGACTTTCCGAACTGGGCTTTTAGGATTCGAAACGATGAATTGTCTGCTTTATCCACCGGGTTTTTCAATGCATATTCAATTGCGCGCACTCCTTCTACCAACCTGAATATTTCATCCACCGTGAGGGAGGAGGAAGCGTCGGGACCAAGCATTCTTTTGTCGAAAGTCACATGAAATTCCAGCAGTCTGGCTCCCAGCGTCGCGGCCGCCAGACAGGCGAAAATCGCGCCCGAATGATCAGAGAAACCAGTCGGCAAACCGTACCTCTGTCTCAGTTCCTGAATAACATTCAATCCCCATTGTTCCGGATCGGTTGGGTAGGCAGTTGTACATTGCATAATGCAAAGCGCGCACTGGTATTTTTTTAAGTATGAAATAGTTGCGTCGAGCTCACAGAATGTACTCATTCCGGTGGAAAGGATAATTTCCTTCGCAATCGCCCCTATCCTGTCGAGCATTAGAAAATTTTCTGTTTCTCCCGAGCCTATTTTGAATGTGGTCACTCCTATTTCATGCAGAAGATTTACGGCAGCTACTGAAAACGGACTCGCGATAAAGTCGAGACCGTAGTATTCACAATGCTGCCTCAGCTCAGCCCATTGCGCCTTGGTAAACTCCATTCTTTTCCAATATGCCATTCTTGTGGTGTCGGCAAACGGGAATACTTGCCTGAAACTATCGTAGGGACCACTTTCTGCATCAGCCAGATGCACTTGAAATTTGATTGCATTGATACCCGATTTGGCAACTGCATCGATGTATGCATGGGCTAGTGTGATGCTTCCTTCATGCGCCTGACCGACCTCACAAATCATGTAAATGTTCTCCATTAGCATTTCGTTAGTTTAAAATTTTGTATCCATTTTGATAAACGGCTCTTGTCATCGCCTTCATAATATTGATAGTGGCGAGTAGCCTGCCTGTAACCATTGTAAATCAAGTGAGGACTTGCTAAACGATTTTCTGTGAACAGCTTGTTCAGGTCCTCTATTTGCTGCCTGCCGCTAAGGCCTTGCCTGAAAACATACAATGTGAAATTGACGAATGGCCTGAGCATGTGCGCATCTGATACAAGTCCGACCGGCGGCGTGTCGATGATGATATGGTCATACTTCTCTTTCATCATCGCCATTAACCTTTCAAATCTGGTGGTTGATAGCAGCTCAGCGGGGTTAGGGGGAGGAAAACCGGAGGTAATTACATCAAAGCCTTCTTTGGATCCTGCGTTTTGAATTACAGACATTGCATCTGCCTTTCCGAACATATATTCCGTAAAACCGGCCGGATCTAATTCCAGGTACCCTGCTAGTGAAGGTTTACGAAGATCCAACTCAATAAGCAGCACCTTTTTATTGTTTATCGAAAAGGATTGCGCAAGGTTGGCGGCAACGAAGGACTTCCCTTCGCCGGCAACCCCTGAGGTAATCATGATCGTTTGGCAACTTCCCGGGCCCGATGCAAAAAGCATATTGACCCTGAGTGTCCTGAATTGCTCAGAAAGTAGACTTTTACTATCTGGTTGTAAAAATTGCGAACGGGTCTTCCTCTGATAACTTATGTCGGCGATCAAAGGTGCTTTGCAATACTGAATGAGGATTTTTTTATTGGCAATCCTGTCTCCTAAAATTCTGGAAAAATGCAGGCTTGCTGCTGGAATACCGAGACCAATACAGGCCGATATGAGGAATACGAGCCGTCTGTTGGGAGTAACAGGATTCGAATCTGCTTTCGGAGGATCGATAATCTTTGTATTTCCGACCGTTGCCGACCTGGAAATAGATGTCTCCATTTGTTTTTTCAGCAAAAAGAGATACAGTTCCTGCTTAATTTGCTGTTGCCTGGTATAATCAAGATAAACTCTTTGCCTGGAAGGTATTCTGGAAATGTCACGCTCATATTCCTCCCCGTTTTGACGAAATGCATCCAGACTTATTTTTAATTCAGTCTGCTGGTTTTTTAACGCCGACAAAAGATCTGATCGTAACGCAGCAATTTGATCATCAATAGCCAAGATAGCCGGATGTGCCTTGTTGACCGAAATTAAGTTCCTGGTCCGTGTCAGGAGCAAATCATTGTACTTCCTGCCCAGCTCAGCAAAATTTGCTTCCTGCTGTATCAAAGAGCTGGGAATGCTGCGCGCCGGGTTTTCGATTATATATCTGACGATAGCATCAACGATCTTTAACCGGATCGAATATTCCTTGAATTGATTTCCAGCAACGCCAGCTTGATGTATCAATTGCCGACTTTCCTCCTCTATATTGAGGAGTTGGTTTGCTTTACGAAATTCTGCTATGTTGCTTTCAACCGCACCCAGCTCCGCAGATATATGAGAGAGGTTTTCATTGATGAAAGCCAGCGTATTATCCGCGACGCGGTTTTTATCGCTGATATTGTTGCTGATATACTGACCTATCAACGCTGCCAGAATTGCCTCACCCTTCTCCGGGATGGTTTCCCTGATCGAGAGTTCAATCAGACTGGCGAATTTATTAGCGACCGATATGGACAAATTTGCGCTTAACGCCTTTATAACCTGTTCCCTATCCGAAATAATCACGGAATAATTGTCGTCAGGGGAAAAAATATGACCGGTCCTGGATATAATCGCCCTTCCATGATCCAGTGTCATGGTGTCATTGAATTCCCCGACAATTGTCTTCTTCCCGTTATCAATCCGGAATGAATTTCCCTGCAACAGCGATACTTGATATACACCAGGTTTGCTTCTCAGTTGTTCTTTGGCGAGAAAGTCGATTGTAAAGGGCGACTTGCCATAAAGCTCCGTAGTTTTCACACTACCTGCGGCGAAATAGCTGATATTGAGCGCAAGTGCATCTACAATACTTTCCACCAGACTTCGGCTTCGCAGAATTTCGATTTCATTATCAATACTGCTACTTACAGACGACAGACCCAAATTTTCCAATGCGGCTGCATCCTCAAAATTCGCCCCTCTTGAATCGTCCCTGATCAGCAATGAAGACTCCACCAGATATTGAGGTGTCGCATACCTCAGAAAAACAGCAGCAACAAGAAGGCTGGCCAGTAAACAAAACAGAAAAAGGGGCCAGCGTTGAAAGATTTCTTTCAAAAATTCACTATCAAAGACACTATTGCCGTCAGGCCTTAAACTGGTGACGAGCGCCAAATTTTCATCCGCCATACATACTTGGTTAGATTAGTATGATTTAGACGGCGGTTTGTAAATTACGTAACGCGGTAGCCGAAATTTTTTTGAAAATTTTTCAAAAAAAAATCCCCGGACCTTGTAGAACCGGGGATTACATCGTTTTAACAGCTTTTATTCAGCGAAATGGACTTTGACTTTTTTCAATGCCGAAGCCACAACCTGATGCATATCATAGTAACGATATTCTGCCAAGCGGCCTCCAAAGATTACTTTCTCCTCCTGCGAAGCCAGCGTCTTATATTGATTAAAGACCGAAGTATTCTTATCATCGTTGACTGGATAGTAGGGTTCAGCTCCTTTTACCCATTCCTGAGGATACTCATGAGTGATCACAGTTTTGGGCTGTGTACCGAATTCAAAGTGTTTATGTTCAATAATTCGCGTAAATGGCGTCTCACCGTCGGTATAATTTACTACTGCATTACCTTGATAATTCTCCTGATCCAGCAGTTGGTTCTCAAAACGAAGACTCCTGTACTCAAGCTGGCCAAAACGGAAATCGAAGTATTCATCTATTGGACCGGTATAAACGACCGTTCCTGCAAGTGCAGTCAGCGCCTCGCGCTCCTTAAAAAAGTCAACCCCAAGTCTCACTTCCACGCCTTGCAGAAGTCCCTCCGTCAGCTTGTTGTAACCTCCGATCGGAATTCCCTGGTAGCGGTCGTTGAAATAGTTATTATCAAATGTAAACCGAACTGGTAATCGCTTGATAATAAACGCAGGCAGCTCTGTTGCTTTACGTCCCCACTGTTTTTCTGTATACGCCTTGATCAACTTTTCATAGATGTCCGTACCGACCAGTGATATTGCCTGTTCTTCCAGATTTTGAGGGTCTTTAATACCAGCGGCTTCAACTTGTTGCCTGATCTTCTCTTTGGCCTCTGCGGGCGTGCGTACCTTCCAAAGCTGATAGAAGGTGTTCATATTGAACGGAAGATTATAGAGCTCTCCGTTGAAATTAGCAATTGGGGAATTGGTGTACCTGTTGAATTCGACAAAAGAATTTACATAATCCCAGACGTCCTTATCGTTTGTATGAAAAATGTGTGCACCATATTTGTGGACATTGATTCCTTCTACATTTTCGCAATAAACGTTTCCGCCGGTATGTGATCTGCGATCTATTACCAGACATTTCTTTCCGCGCTTAGTCGCTTCATGAGCAAAAACTGAACCCCATAAACCCGCACCAACTATCAGATAATCGTATTGTTTCATTAAGTGTTTAGAATGATAATGTGAGTATTGAATTTTTCTAACTCTTTTATAAAACAGAAAAGGTCCCCAAACGGAGACCTTGTTCTGTTTTTATCTTTTTTCCACTAAATATTATGGAAGAAGTTTAAGTTCTACACGACGGTTTTTCTGAAGACCTTCACGTCTAGCACTGTCAGCGATTGGTTTGAATGATCCGAAGTAATCAACGATCACTTTGCTCGGGTCAGTTAATCCTGCTTCGTTGATCAGGTAGTTTTTAACTGCATCAACGCGGCGGCGTGAAAGTGCAATGTTGTAACGGTCAGATGCACGACGGTCTGTGTGACCAGCCAATTGCAGGCGGCAACCGTTCAGGTTCATTAGTTTCGCCACATTTTTAAGCATTTCCTGAGCCTCAGGCTTGATCGTGTTTTTATCAGTATCAAACATCACGTTAGCAAAGATCTCTGCGCAAGCTGCACCGTTTTTAAGTGCATTTTTAACATAAGCGTCGAAGTCAAGAACGCGGCCACCACCGTCAACAATACTTCCTGCTGGTGAATTTGGCTCTTTATCGAAGAAGTCAGAAACACCGTCACCATCTGTATCAAGCAACAATCTTGGGTCGATATCTTTTGGACGATTTGCTTTTGCAACAGAGTCCATCTCTTCAAGCGTAAGGATTTTTGGAGGCTTAATAAGCGCCTTAGGATCTGTGTAACGCAGGTGGTAGTATCCGCCTTCCTCAGGTTTGTAATCCCATTTGCCATCCACTTTCGCAACTTTCAATGGATTTTTACCCAATTTGTAAGTTACCTGTACAGCACCGTATCCGTAGCTATCCAATTCAGAATTTCCTTTGCGGGAAGTTCTATGATCTTTAATAAGATTCAGATTCTCAGTCCTGTCATAGTCACCACCATAAGTAGCATCCAGGAAATCAGAATTCGTATGAGTCAAACGGAAGTCAAGTCCGATATCGATTCTTTTTGTTACTTCGTAGTTTACGTTCAATCCGGTCGGAACGATCCAGTCATTCATGCTGCCGGTTTCGCGCAACTTAACACCGCCAGTAAGGTCATATGCGTCGGAATTGTAAAATACTTGTCCCACTCCAACATATGCATCTACTTTCCAGCGCTTCATTTTATTAGGTCCCATCAAAAGACCTTTCAAATTCACCGTTCCGGCAACAGAAACATCAAAATAATTGCCCTCAAAATAACGGTTATAATTACGGCGTTTCATACCTCTCAGGTTACCGAGCGATACATCCAGACGTGAGCCGAACCAGTATGAAAGCTGTTTGTTTAAAGTGAGGCCTCCTTGAATTGTTCCGGATTCTTTGTGGCTGTCAGCTGATGTTTTGGTAACAGGCCAGAAATCGTACTCTCTCAAATCACCGAAGAACATGGATGGGCCGAAATGCGCTGAAATTGACCAGGTGTTCAGCTTGTAGGGACCATCATAGGTTGCTTTGGGATTGTAATCCGGAGAATTCGGTTGCTCTAGCGGTTGCGCCAATGAAGGCAGCGCCATCATTGCCCCCAAGGCAAACGAACAAATCAACTGGGATACTTTTTTCATACTATTCAAGTTAGCGTTATTAAGATTAACTAGGATTGATCTTTAGTCAATTATAGGTAAATTATTTATTCAATTCATGGCCAATTGTACGTTAACCAAATGCCTAGTGCGCACAAAAATAGGTTAACAATATCACTTAATCAACCGAAGTTCACCAGAATTGGAAAAAGTTTCAGGAATTTCGATCTAAATTTTTCCCGAAAGAAACGCCGTTTCCCGAACTTTCAAAGACGTTGATTTATTTTTTTTTCTATTTCCTTCTTCCAGGAAACAAAATTCCCTTCCTTGATCCTCTCCCTTGCACTCCGCACCAGCCACAGATAAAATGTAAGATTATGAACACTTGCGATCTGCGCGCCAAGCATTTCGTCCGACTTTACCAAGTGGCGCAAATAGGCTTTTGAGTGAAACGTGCTTACATACCCACCTAATCCGGCGTCAATAGGCGAAAAATCGTCCTTCCACTTTTCATTGCGAATGTTGACCACACCTTCCGTAGTAAAAATCATGCCATTGCGGGCATTACGAGTGGGCATAACACAGTCGAACATATCTACACCGAGCGCGATACATTCCAGGATGTTGGCCGGCGTGCCGACACCCATCAGGTACCGGGGTTTATCTGCTGGCAAAATATCGCAAACCACCTCTGTCAACTCGTACATAATCTCGGCTGGCTCACCCACAGACAGACCTCCGATCGCATTTCCTTCCCTTTGGCACGAAGCGATAAACTCGGCAGATTGTTTTCTGAGATCCTTATAAACACTGCCTTGCACAATCGGGAACAGGGTCTGATTATGTCCATAAAGCGGGACAGTACTATCAAATCTCTCGCAACAACGTTTCAGCCAGCGATGGGTCATTTCCATGGATTGGCGCGCGTAGGAGAATTCACATGGATACGGCGTGCATTCATCGAACGCCATTACGATATCGGCACCGATCGTACGCTGAATATCCATCACATTTTCCGGCGTGAATGTGTGTACGCCACCGTCAATGTGTGACTTAAATACCACACCTGCTTCATTGATTTTTCTGCCGGTACCTGCGAGCGAATAAACCTGATATCCGCCGCTGTCAGTGAGGATTGGTTTGTCCCAGCCATTAAATGCATGCAGCCCCCCTGCCCTGCTGATGATATCCAGTCCCGGGCGCAAATACAAATGATATGTGTTTCCTAAAATGATCTGCGCCTTAACATCGTCATGCAGCTCCCGCTGATGCACAGCCTTTACAGTTCCAGCTGTGCCGACGGGCATGAATATCGGGGTTTCGATCATCCCGTGATCCGTTTCAATATAACCTGCTCTCGCTTTCGACCCCGGGTCTTTCGCCTCTAATGTAAACTTCATTTAATTTTGAATTTCTGACCTGCAAAAATAGATTGAAGGTCTCGAAGAATCCTGACAATGACTGTATATTTGTAACAATATGATAAAATTTTACATCTCTCTTCTATTGTGGCCGATTCTTTACTCTTTGCGCTAGCGGCGTTCGTTTCTGTACAATTATTCTATTACCTCTTCTTTTTTACCAGGCTTGCATTTTACGGAAAAGGCGCGAATTATGGTAACTCGAGACCCGGAGTAACTGTACTGGTATGTGCGTGGAATGAGATAGAAAACCTGAAAGACTTACTCCCCCTGCTTGATGCACAGGATTACCCTGAATTTGAAGTAATCCTGCTCGATGACAGGTCCGACGACGGAAGTGAAGATTACATCCGCAGCAATATTTTTCAATGGCGGCATATCAGATATATACGGATCAACGATCAGTTTGATCATGTTACACCGAAAAAGTACGCTTTGACCGTCGGAATGAAACAGGCGAAATACCCGATCGCATTGATGACCGATGCCGATTGCCGCCCGTCTTCCCCCCACTGGATCACCGCAATGACTTCGCGGGTTACGGAGGATAAAGATATTGTGCTCGGATTCTCCCCTTACACCAGAAGCGCCGGGCTACTCAACTGGTTTATCCGCTGCGAAACCTTTTACACAGCAGTACAATATCTTTCTTTTGCGATGGCCGGCATGACGTACATGGGAGTCGGCCGCAACATATTATATAAGCGTTCGGTTTTCTTTGCCAATAAAGGTTTTTACAAACACAAGAATGTATTTGGCGGAGACGACGATATTTTCCTGAATGAAGTTTCCACCAGCTCCAATACCACTGTCTCGATCGAAGAAGATTCGTTTGTTTACTCTATCCCAAAAACGACCTGGAAAGACTGGTATCGGCAAAAACAGCGGCATATTTCGGTGAGTACCTATTACAAGACGCGGAATAAGGTATTGCTTGGCCTGCTTTCAGGCAGCCACATCGCGATCTGGTTTTTGGGACTGACGGCGCTCGCTTACGGGCTGATCAGGCAGGACTTTCTTTATTTGCAATACCTTGGCATTATTGTTGGGGCAAGGTGGGTAATCCAATGGTTTCTGCTGACCATAATCAATCTGAAGCTGGACAAAACGGTCGAGTGGTTTAGCTTTTTGCTGATGGATTTCGCATTATTTGCTTACTATACCGTTTTCGGATTTGTAACTTTAATTAAAAGAAGGCCACGCCGGACATGGAATTAATCAATAAATACTTCCCCGAACTTACGGATGATCAGAAAGCCAGGTTCGGAGAAATGGAAGAATTGTATCAGTACTGGAATGCACGCGTCAACGTGATTTCACGGCAGGATATCGATACCTTATATGAAAGACACATTCTGCATTCGCTGGGTATCGCAAAAGTACAGGGGTTTAAGCCCGGCACTAGCATACTGGACGTTGGTACCGGCGGCGGTTTTCCGGGTATTCCGCTCGCAATTATGTTTCCTGAGGCGCAGTTTCACCTCGTAGACAGTATCGGTAAAAAGATCAGGGTCGTACAGGAAATCGCCGATGCGTTGAAGCTGACGAATATAAAAGCCGAGCAGATCCGGGCCGAAAAGCTGGATGATTCTTACGAATTTGTGGTGAGCCGGGCTGTAACCCGTATTACGCCATTTGTGGGTTGGGTCAAAAAGAACATCAGCCGCAATTCCTTTCATGAGCTCAGGAACGGAATTTTATACTTAAAAGGAGGCGACCTTACCGAGGAACTCGCGGAGCTAAAACAAAAGAACCGCATTTACGAGCTTTCAGATTATTTTAGCGAAGAATTCTTTTACACCAAAAAAGTCGTCTACGTACCTTTATAAATCAATTTAACCTACTCATATGAACGAACAATTCAGCGCCAGTGGCCTCATGAATCCACTTTTCCCCGATAGAGTTACTTTTGGAGAGAAAGGCGTAACCTTCAAAGTCAGCAAGCTTTTCAGAAGTACCGATAATTTTGTGTTTTATTCCGACATTTCGGGAGTTGAAGTAGATAGCGGGATGTTTTTCTCGACGATCCGGGTGATTCCGAGAATGCGTCCTGAAATTATTATTACTAATTTTACGAAGGGAGATGCCAAGAAAGTCAAGGAGTTAATCTTGCAAAAGGTGCAGGCCTGACATTTTTTTAAAGTTAATACTTGCGCTATATATCCTCAACGCTTACATTTGCACCATAATTCGAATAAACAACCGGATTTACACTCCTGAATAGCTCAGCCGGTTAGAGCATCTGACTGTTAATCAGAGGGTCGTTGGTTCGAGCCCAACTTCGGGAGCCTGAAAATGAAGCACTTAGCATTAATTTGCTAGGTGCTTTTTCCTTTAGTTGCAATAAAAGTTGCAATAGTTGCAGATCAGGGATCAGCCCCAAAAATTCAGTCCGAAAACTTGGGGGCGATAAAAAAGTAGTTGTTTTGCAACGAATCAATATTGAATGCATTGCAAGAGTCGCATTTAGCCCCTAGTGGATCAAATCAAAAACTTGTGGAGCGGATAGGATTTATCTAGGTTTGTGTTTTTAATCAAACCAGTTTGTTTTGGAGAGTTTCCTGCCGCTTATCGAGTTAATCTTACCGGATTTTATAATTGAGAATTACTTACTGACCCATGTAGAGAAGTCAGAGGAACGTTATCACGTCTATTTGGAAGAGAAAAATTATCCAGAAGCTGATCCAATAAAGGCAGACTTGCTCTCCAAAGGTTATTTCCCCACCATTACCCTGCAGGATTTCCCAATTCGGGGCCACAAGGTATTCCTTCATATTAAACGTCGTAGGTGGCTCAATACCAAGACTGGCAAAGTTGTCCATAGAGACTGGACAGAAGTAGCAGAAGGCACGCGAATGACTATTGAATTCGCGGATTTTTTAAAAGAAATTGGTGGATACGAGGGCTAATGATATTTGGAGCATTGGTCGTTTCTATGGCGTTGATGGTAGGGCTTTGCTACGGCAGTATCGTGATTTTCAGAGTGGATTTAAAGATTGGAAGCAAAGAGGTCATGCAAAAAAATGGCTCTTGTATCCCGAAAACCTAGGATCTCATCTATCGATCGACGAAACCAGTCTTTCGCACGGCGAATTGTATACAATCCTTACCAATAAATCTGCCAAAGGTGGCCGTGGCAGCATTGTAGCAATAGTGGCTGGAACTAAGGCAGAAGCAGTGATTGAAGTACTTCGCAAAATCCCGGAACCACTGCGGAAGAAAGTGTCAGAAATCACCCTGGACATGGCGGGCAGTATGTCCTTGATTGCCAAGCGATGCTTTCCACGGGCGGTGCGAGTGACTGACCGTTTCCATGTTCAAAGACTCGCAGTTGATGCCCTCCAAGATATCCGGATCAAACATCGCTGGGAAGTCCTGGATCAGGAAAGCGATGCTATTGAGCAGGCTAAAATGTCTCAGAATGAATATCATCCAGAGATATTATCTAATGGCGACACCATTAAACAGCTACTGGCTCGAAGCAGGTACGCGCTATACAAAAAGCCCAATACCTGGACAGACAGCCAAAAAGAACGCGCCCTGCTTCTTTTTGAACGCTTCCCCGATTTGAAAAAAGCGTACGAGCTAACGATAGGGCTCAGTAACATCTTCACGACTACAACGGAAAAAATATATGGGTTGACCAGATTAGCCAAATGGCATGAAAAGGTCCGGCAATCTGGCTTCAAGTCATTCAATACCGTAGCCCGCTCGATTGAAAACCACTATAAGACAATCGTTAATTACTTTGATAACCGCAGCACTAACGCATCTGCCGAATCCTTCAACGCGAAAATCAAAGCGTTCAGAGCACAGTTCAGAGGGGTAAGAAACGTTGAGTTCTTCCTGTATCGCCTTACTCAATTATATGCTTAATCCAAGTTGCTCCACAAGTTTTGGTCTTGAGCCCCCCTAGTCCGCTTCCTGTTACCTGAGGGTATCCTCGATCACTTCGAACTTTCCAAAATCGTTGAAGGCCTCAGACAAGAGTAGATTTTACTGATCATAGAGGCTGTAAAAAGGACAAAAGGTTCATTAGAGAGATAAATAGGTTATATCAGCAAAATGAGCGGTCCCACTGAGCTTATCTACCAGCCATTTGGTCTCTCTTTTAAGCCGTTCGGTAGCAATGAGATGGGTAGCGACAACCAATTCTCCTGACCAATAGGTTCTAATAGTTATGCAAACCAAGCAGTCCATTCGAAGTTTTTCATAAAGTCGCATCACTTCATCGAGATTCAACATGCTCGGCTGGTGAAACAAACCAAAATTAAACTCTGGAAGTGACTCGCTGTCGATAAAAATTATTTTCTCACTGTCTTCTGAATCAATATGTTGTATCTTTTTTTGTTTTAGAACGGCCTCGAGATGTTTAAGGATTTCATGTTCCTCTATTGGAAACTTGAAATTGATTCCGCTATTAGGAACTGATTGACCCACCAAGCCATTTGAATAAAAAATAATATCGTGACCTTCATTTTTTAGCTGGTCTAATAGTTCATCACTAAAGTGCTCGGTTCTCACCAAGCCGTACTCACTGTCAACTTCGAAATTCATTGATTCACTTGTTTGAGCGGTGTTGAGGTGCTTGCGCAAGTGAATGAGATAAGTCGAAAAATGTGATCTGTACGCAGGTGTAATTCTTCCCTTAAAGTCAATGACAACTATAATGGGGGGAAGTTTAACGGCTTTCTCAATTAACAATATGAAGTCGGTCGCAACTCTTTTAAGGACATCAAATTCTATTCGTTTTGGAATCGCAGGTTTGGTACATTCAATTATGAATTTTTTGCCAGCCAGATAGCAAACACCATCGAGTGGCTTCCCATTACCTTCAGGCTTTTTTTCAACTGGAATTCGTTTTTGCTCGAGAAGCCTTATTATGTAAATTTCATAAAAAAAATTTCGAAGGTTCTCTGCATGTACTCTCTTAGGATCGTTGTAGCCTCCTCTTAAATGCTCAAATTCTTTAACTACGTGGCGGGGAAGTGTGTGCAGGTAGTCCGTTAGCTTAGCAATTTTGTCCAAAGCAGCAATGCATTCAAAGCTATTTTTATTTGCCAACAGATCTACGATCCAAAAGTGTTTATCAATGGACTTATCCTCTCGCTCAGAAATTACAAAGTACTCTTCACCGAAATACAATTTTAGCGTTGTGTACACCCGATAAAACACTCCGCGGCTAATAGCCGGCCTTAGTAAAAATTCGGACGAAATCTTTTTGCCATTATCTAACCATTCTTGCAATACATTTATTTTTCTTCCCATGCGATGACTTAGATTGTGGGCATTCGCAACCTTCTTTTGGCAAATTACCTTTTTGTCGAGACCGTTCAAAGCTCTCAAACTAATTTACACCTCTCCGACTAACACACATCCAGCCGCTAAACTCGATATCCCAATGGCCTTCAAAATCAGCGCAGAGAAGCACGTGTGGCTAATGGCGAGTCCGTGTAGATAGAACACACCGGCCCGGGTATTTTTGTAATGCCCGGGCCGGTGTGTGTGTTGGTACAGCACTTTTTAGTCTTCAACATCCTCAGGCTCATCCACACCCAGGGCCTTAACGATTTTTTCTTCACGTTTGGTCATCCTCTTCTTCGCTTTGCTTTCTAACATTGCGCCAATTTTCCCTAGGCCAGGAACGCCTTCCAACCGATCAATAGCAATTTGGAACTTATAACTCTGTTCCAGGGCCTCCATAATCGGGTGATCTGATACTTCATAATTGGAAATAAGCTTACCTGGATTCTCAGCCGAGACTTGGAGAAAGTTTGAAAGCAGTTTAAATTTCAATTCCTCAGATTGTGCTTTGTCGTTAATATTTGAAATCTGAGTAGAGAGACCCTCATATGTTTTACTTAATACTTCTTTATGAGCATATTCCTCTATCAACCGTTTTGAAAGATTTAGTTTTTTGTTTGCCGAGTAAGTAAACCATAGAACAGGAATATACATTGGGATAATTGCGAGAACCAGTCTTGGAATTTTCATAATGACTTGTTCCAGAGTCACTCCTTGGTACAAAAATATGACACTAATGATCAAGGGAATTACACTAACACCTATCATGAGATAAATTCCGAGAGAGAAATTTTTCTGTAATTTCTCAGACGCTTCAACTTCATTGTCTTTTTTACTTGAAAATGCTGCGCTCAATCCTGCTGTTAAAGCGTTAGGCAATAAACTTGCTATTTCGTCCTTTACTGCCTTATAGCCCTCCTTATGCCCACTCTCAAATTCAGAATACTTAGTTGAATAATCGCTATGTAATCTTTCGACTTCCTCAAGTGCTGCTACGAGATTTTCAGAGAGTTTGTTATAACTGGATTCTAATTCATCCTTTAAGCCTTCAATTTTGGTTGCATCGCCATCTTCATCGCTAGTTTCGGTGTATCCGAATATCTCGCGGTACAAGTCGTCAACCTCCCTTTTTCTTTTATTTAAAGCACTAAGACTTACCCCAGATTTGTCAAGATTCTCTTCAACTTTTAAAATGAACCCGTTGATCTCTTCTATCTTAGTTTCCAAGTCGGGATACTTGGTTGTAAATGCGTTTATTCTTGTTATACTTGTATCAACGTCTCTTAATCTTTGTTGATAGTTGATTTCAAGTTCTTCCAGCCTCCCAATAGTTTCTTGAATCGATTGTTCGTCTTCGTCAATATCTATCTTTGTTTTGTTGATCTGGCTAACAGCTGCTCGTGCAGTTTCTATCTCAACTTCAATTTGATTAACAAAATTAGAGGCTTCTTGGTAGCGTTCCTCAGCTTTATTTCGAAATTCCGCCGCTTTTCTTGAAGCTTGTGCAGCGTCTTTTTCCGAGTCTGTAGCCTTTTTTTGAATTTGCTTTTCTAACTCCTTTGCATACTTTTCATTGCGAATTAGCCGATCCCAGAGTTTTTTTCTTTCGTCCTCTAAATATTCAAGTTGTTTACCGTCAAATAGTCCCATGATATCATTATAGAGTAAGGTTTTAGCAATATATTCAATTTCGAGATATAAGCTCAAACCTTACTAGACTGCCGCAGGTGGAAGATGACTTTTTTCTGTTCGCTGTTCGCGATTTGCAAACAGCGAACAGAATTGTATATTTACGTCATGAAAGCTCATAACGGAATGCGTCCCTTGGACGTGGTGATATTGTTAAAAATCATCTGTTTAGAAGGTAAGCCCTGGCAATACCGAGATTTGTCTTCACAGCTTTATATAAGCGTGTCCGAAGTTTCGGAATCTTTAAGCCGGAGCCATATTGCGGGGTTGATAGATGAAAGCAAAAAAAAGGTACGGGTTAATAACCTTGTCGAATTTATTGAATTCGGGTTGCCTTACGTCTTTCCAGCAGTGCCGGGGCAAATTGTAACCGGTGTTCCAACCGCGTATTCCAACCCCTTTTACAAAGCACATTTTCTTGGGTCGGTTGATTACGTTTGGAAGGACGAGCAGGGAACTATGCGGGGTCTATCCATCGAACCGCTTCACAAAGGAGTAACAAAAGCAGTCTTGGAGGATGAGGTACTTTACAAATTACTCTCCGGTATCGATATTTTGCGGGTTGGACGAGCGAGAGAGAAGAAAATGGCCTTGGAGCAAATGAAGATGTTAATCCTTAGAAAATGAGTCAAAGAGAGAATATTCTACGTATCAAAGCCGTATACGACGCGCTGGAAGAGCTGCAAGATTCTGCAATTTTTATCGGTGGGGCAACAGTAGCCTTGTATGTACAGCGTGTTGCAGAAGAAGTAAGGCCTACTGACGACGTAGATGTATTAATTGAAGTAACTGGTTACAAAGCTTATGCGGATTTGGAGGAAAAGTTACGGTCTAAAGGATTTACCAATGACATGGAATCCGGTGTAATCTGCAGATATAAAGTACAAGGAATTATTGTCGACGTAATGCCTACCGACAAACAGGTTCTCGGATTCAGTAATATCTGGTATCCGGAAGGCTTCAAAACGGCGGTAAAATATGATTTGGGAGAAGGTTACAAGATTAACATATTCCGACCGGAGTATTTGGTCGCAAGTAAGTTGGAGGCATTCAAGAATCGAGGCGGCAACGATGGAAGGACAAGTACCGACTTTGAAGATTTGGTTTACATTTTGAACCACCGCACGTCGTTGTGGGAGGAGATGCGTTTGGCGAAAGAAGATGTCAAGCTTTACTTGCAACAAGAATTCCAGAAAATACTCGAAAACGATCATTCCGAGGAATGGATCAGTGCCCATTTGGAATATGCAGAACAGAGGAGGGTAAACTATATCCTGGGTAATTTGACAGAATTTTGTTTTGGGGCGTCCAGCAGTGAAGCTGAATGATCGTGATTTAACTTCCGACTCGAAAAGTCATCTGGACACAAATTTTAAACAAGAAATTGGATTATTTTCTTTCAAGTTCAGACTGTAGTTAATTTTTGCAATTCTCATACTCAAAAGTTACGGGTCGCAAATATTCGTTTTGCCAAAATACGTCAGTTCCAACAGTTGGGTGATTGGCCGAATTGTATTGATAAGAGGTAAGTACTTCACCCAGACCCTTCACCCTACCTTTAGTGCGATTATTTCTGGAGAAAACTAACGCCGCGTTGCCATATTCCGCTCCGAAAAAGATTCCATAGTCCATCAGGCCAGGATGCCCAAAGAATGGATTAATTTTATCATCATACTCATACTCCCATTCCCTGAGTAGTACAAATCCAGCAGACGGATAATTGGTATAATATTCAGTCATCGCCTTTATATTACCGAATGAATTGTATTCATATATCTCATATGCGAAAATTTGACCTTTTGGAATGAATGATGTGTTTAATCCGTGATCAGCTCCTTCCACATATGAGCACTTAACCATCAACCCTAAAATGTCATATTCGAAAATACGAGCTTGATAATGTCCCTGGCCGCGTGGTGCGTTGAAGTCTAGCAACCTATTTTCCTTAATTACCCTGTTTTGTTCATCATATTCGTAGGTACATTCAACAAGAGGCCCACTAAGCTTTTCCAGCCGACGATTAGCATCGTATCTGGCCGTCGTGACATATTCTCGACCCTGTGCCTTTAATATGATTTGACTTATCTTCTGATCAGCGTAGACATATTCTAGTACTTCGTTACCCGGAAATGTTATTCGACTAATCCTACAGGTGTCTCCATCAGTCTCGGGAATAGGCTTAGGATCTGGCACCAGCACTTCTTTTTTTGCTTTGCATGAAATAAAAAAAATAAAGGCTATCAACAAGGCAATTCGCATGCTATTCTCTGAATTTGGCTGAAAAGAAATTAAAATGCTATTGGGGTATAAATCACAATCAAATATTTTCTACTCATCCCAGTCCGACCCGCTTTAAAGTCGCGTATTTCGATGTATTGTAGGAAGATGATATTCCTAAGATAACCTACCAGTTCACTTTTATACCTGCTCCTAGCGAGTGGTCCACACTGCTAATTAACAAATGAATAGGCAACATCCTGAATTTTGACCGTACACGTAACAGAACATTAAATTTTCTGTATACTCATTTATGATCCAACCGTATGCTACTAGCATATGCCAATTGTGTTACCAATCTGACTATTTTGTAAGAGAACGGTTGGTGCCCTGCCCCCCTACAATGATATTCATTCCTTTTTAAGTTGTTTAAGCAACTCTTTCGCTTCCTGAGCCTCCATTTGCCGCCGTTTCAAAAGCTCTTCCGCATCTTTGACTGATAGTTCCTGCGCCTCAAGCTTCTGCGTTTCAAGTTCTGCACGTTCCGGGTCTGTATAATAGATACTATCTGCTCTCGCGGCGACAGCTGGACTTAGTTGTCTAGAAATCCGGAATTTGAGATCGCTTTCTTGCAGTCGTGTGCTTTCGTTGTAATTGCTAATGGCTACTGCGATGCTTATGGCAGTTGAGATCAACAGTAATGCTGCCGAAATAATAAAGCCTTTCGCTTGAAGATCGAAATGATGGTGGTGCCTGACTTCTGATGCCTTCGGGACATTTACAACTGCTTGTTCTATCTGGGAAAGGTAGGTTTCCAACTGTTGAGCTGACGCATCCTGCGCTAAATCCCTTTTTAGCTGAATCACCGTATCTGCAAGCGTTTTATTTTGCGACTCAGTCGCCATTTGGATCAGATTCTCAATCGATGCATTTTTCCTGATCACAAGTGAAAGCACTTCTTCAATCGATTCGAGGTGTTCTTCTATCTTTTTCATAAGCTTTGTCCTAAGTATTTTTTACGTTTCTTCTTTTTTGATGGATCTGTAATCTGTTGGTCAAATTGCTGGACAGGTCGGAGCAAGCCATCCAGTATTTTATCGTCCGTAGTATGCTGGGAGAGAGGAGTGGGCCGGAATCTTTCTTGTGGCCGGTCAGGCAGATATTCTGGCTGCATTCGAAACTGCTGCACCATCGCCAGTTTCTGATTCTGCCGTATCAATGCATCCAGCTTCCCAAAGCTCAAACTCCGATCGATTTTCGATCCTTTGAATTGCAGACCGCCTTTGGTAAAGCTGACACCTTGAATCTCACTAGTGCCTGATTTGTATTTGAAGATGATTCCGATGCCTTGCCTTTCCAGCTTCGCGCTCAACTCATCCCAGCTTTGTGCGCCTGCACTTGCTGCTTTGATTCCATCATATAATTCATATCTGACTTTGTCTGCACCTTTAAGCTGCTGCCGGTTGACCTGTTCTTTTCCTTTTCCCAAAGGATATCCATATTTAAGCGTGATCTCTCTACAGACTTTATAGTTCCTCTCTTTTTGAAACCGGTCTGAAATGGTCTTGCCTTCATCATTTACTCGGTTATAGATAATGTGCAGATGTGGATGGTTTTTGTCCCGGTGCTCGACCAGGATAAACTGTGTGCCTTTGATCTTCATCTTTCCCATGTACTCCAGTGCACGCTGCTTCATGATCTCAGGCGACAGTCTAGCGGCATCTTCCTTGCTCCAGCTCAGCGAGATATGCCCTACGGCTTTCGTCAGGTCAGGGTTTAATTTCCTTTGCATGTTGAAATCATCGATCATGGATCGGGCCTGATCCGTTCTTACGCCTTCGGCTATCAGCAGACTGGCCTGCTGCTTTTCCAATGCATACCTGACGACACCACCGAAGCTGCTTCCAACCGTTACCTTACCGATCATCGCTTCCGAACTTTTTCAGTATCGAATCGATTTGCAGAAGCAGGTCCTTGCAGGATTGCCGGATGAATGTTAATCCTTCCTTATGGGCAAGGTGCGTCAGCTGATTCAAGTTGTTGGCCATGCCTGTCAGCGTTCTCAAATGTTTGAGGTCATCGGGTTTTAACCTGGCCAAAACTTTTGCTTTCTTGGCAGCCAACCTGAACCATGCGCTTGGTTTCATCCCGGCAACCTTGGCTTTTTCTTCGATCAAAAAGCGCTCGGTTTCTGTCAGCCTGACCATGAGTTGGCTCTGCCGTTTTACTTTTTTTGGTGGCCTGCCGCCTTTGGGGTTATAGGGCTTTCTGTCTTTGATTTCTGTCTTTTCCATCTCACATTCCATTTTTCGTTTTAAACCTTTTGCGACCACCGGGAGAAAATGGCAAGTTTCAGTCACGCGGGAGCGGGACAGGTTTTTGCGAAGCGAAAACACAAACTTGCTCTCTGAAGACTTTACAAATGCAGCCCGCCAGACTTCTTGAAAGTCTGCTGCTTTTTTACTTCTTTTTGGCTAGATTTCTGAGCCATTAAATAGTCATTGACATCCTTGTGCTGCTTGTAGATTAAAGAGGCATCCACAGTATTGAGTCCGGCTGCCTGGTATTTTTCTTGCGTTTTTCTACCAGCATTGTCATGATCCAGATACAGGAAAACATTCTGGTAACCTTCTAAAATAGCCAAGCTTCTATCTGCCAGACTTACCGAGTTCAGGACCAGAAAATCACTGCGGATTGAGTGCAGGCTTTTCTGCAAAGTGAGCAGTGAAAGAAAATCAATGAACCCTTCAACGACGCAAATGGACTTGCCTCCGTTTTCAATATGCGTAATATCCTTGGGTGAGGATGCGCCTTTGAAGTAAGCATTTCTCAGCTCATACCCGCCAGACCGGTTTTCAAATCCAACCGCGAAGTACTGTTTATCTTCCAACTGGTAATACACTTCTTTACAATAAGGTCTAGCAATGTCGAGCGGAATGCCCCGGTTTTCCAAATAGCTGGTTATTGCCGGATTGTTTCCCAAGGGTTTAATCTCGTTGATAGTAATAGCAGGAGCATTAACCCGTTTCTCAGTAACGCTTTGCCATATAGGTTTAGCTGCCAAGGAAAAATCTTGGTTTTGCTGTTCAAAGAGAAAAAGGCTGTTTAACTTTTCCACCAGATTACTTGCATCCTGATTTGGATAGAGCCTTTCGGCCAGGTCAAATAATTTCCCGCCTTGCATGAGCGCGTAGTCATACCATCTGTTAATGGCCGTGTTCACCTTAAACGACGGGGAATGCTCTGGCTCGCGGATAGGTGAGACGTACCATTGACTTTCGCCTCTTTTGTAGCTGGGCTCAATACCGATTCTACTCAGAAAATCAGTGATCGGTAGCTGATTTAATTGCTTGATATTCATGGTTTTATTTTTTGATAAGCAAACACCTGTTTTAAGCAGGCTGGTAGAAGCCGTTTTTATGATGAGACGATGAGAAATAGATATAAATAATTGATAATGATATAAGTTAAGGGCTCATCAAAGCCTCATCAAGCATATTTACCATGATGAGATTTCTCATCGTGCTCATCATACCTCATCATAAAATAAGATACTTTGATGAGCGTGTTATGCTGTAATAATTAACAAGTTGCGGTTTGTTTTACAACCCCTCATCAAACTTTTGGGTAATCCAGTCCATTGAAACGCTGTAATACCTGCCTGTTGAATGCACTGCGGCAAGGTCATTGCAGCTGTTGTACAAATAGGTCTGGTAGTTCAAACTGTTTGCTACGGGCTTCAACCCCCAATCATTTTGCAGCACATTGGAAACCTGCTGGCGGGTAAGCCTTGGCATATTCCGCTTCAACAGTTCAAGCATGTCCTTATTGGTGAATTCGAGCTTACTGATGCCCGTATTCTCAAAAATCTCACGAAGGATAAAGAGCATTTCCGTTTCCAGCCGGTTGCGGTTGTTTCGGATGACGCGCATCAATGCTTCTGTTCGAATTTGCCTTTCCGAAAACCACATCCTGGTCTGTGCTATGGGAACTGACAGATTCCGCGAGATAAGATAATGCAGGAAAGCTGGAAGCTCGCTAGCCATTAAATCCAGCAGATGGATGTTTTCCGAGGGCAGCACCGGCACCTTGCGTACCCAATACCGGGTTTCGGCCGGGTCAATGACAATGAAGTTTTCTTCATTGTTGGAGCACAGGACAAACTTGCCAAAGAACTCGGTTTCTTTTCGGTCCTTGCCTTTGGCTTCGACCTTCGAATTCCGGGCGGTGCTCAGGTTCTTGATTTTCTCTGAATCCTCCCTTCGGTCGAGCAGCACTTCATCAACGGCAATGATCAAAGTATTCATCCAGTCGGAATTAAACTGCGAGCGGAAATCACTGTTGCCGTTGAAGGTCATGTTCTTTCCGAAGATCATTTTCAGAAAATTCAGGAAAGTGGTCTTGCCAGTTTTCCGCTCTTTTGAAACCAGGCACAGCACCAGGAGCTTCTGCGTGGGTCTTTGGTAAAGAAGGCTTAAATAATCCAGGCCGAGCTCAAACTGTTCTCCAAAGATGTGCCGTATAAACCCGAGCGTATTAGCCGGATCACCTGGCTGTGGCTGGGCTTCCAACCGGTGATAGAGGTTATAAAAGTTTCCGACAATTTCTTTGTAGTCCAGATGATCCGGCACGCAGCAAAAACCATCAAACTTTCTGATCTTCTTGATCTGACTTGGTTCTAGATCCTGTCTGAGCATCTCGGCTGACCACGGGATCCACATCTCCATAAATTCCTTGCTGACAGTCGGCTGCATACACTTTTTGTAGTAGCCGGTCTGCACCCGTATGTAGCTGCCTGGCAGGTTCAACGGATAATTATTAGCTGACATCATTCAGGAATTTGGCTCAGCGAAGTCTTCTTTTGTGCGGACTTACAAGGGATGGAAGCTGCTCCTGGAGTTCGGACATCGTTTTCTTCTTTCCGGATTTAATCCATTCCTCTAATTCAGATTTGTAGAAGTAAAGCCTTTTGCCCTTCTTGCTAACCGGGATCTCCCGGTGGCAGACCTTTCCATACAGCGTCTGCACCGACAGATTAAGAAACTCAGCCGCCTGGGAAATCGTCATTAGCTCGATGGCCTGCGGAACTGGCTGCCTAGATTCTAAAAGAAGGTCTTGAATGCTGTCCAGCTTCTGGTGAAGCTCGGAAACTGCGCGGGGCAGCTGGTCAAATGAGTATTGCTCCATAACAATTGGATGTTTTTGTTTGATACCGCAATGTTATGTGCTTGTTTTAGTGGGTTACAAGTAGGAATTAGTGTCACCTTAGTTTTACCTACCGATATTTTTTGATTTTTTTGTATATACTAGTGCTTTATTGAAAATGCAATGAATCGTAAAACTGAGAAGTCAGTCTTGAGGCTGAGTCATTTTATTAGAAAGCATAAGCACGATCATCTCATAAAAATCGGTAAGGACAGAATTGTAATAGACGTGAATGATCGTTCTCTTACCGGATCAATCTTTTATCTTTCATTTATGTTGGTTATCCCGTTTGTCTTGGGTCTCTATTCCCTAATAAGCTACGATTTGGGTGAAGCATTGGTGGTTTTGTTATGGCTAATTTATAGCACATACGAGGCTTACCACATGATTCGGGGGGAGAATATATTGATAGTTGACCTCGTTCAAAGTCGCTTTGAAGTTGAAAATATCAATCCGGTTTTCAAGTGGCTATTTCACAAACGAATTTTGAATTTTTCGCGAATTGCAAAAACAACTCTCTCGCAGGAGGGCGTAGGAGTTAATATTAAGTGGCTAGAAATCAGCGTTCATGATAAGAACAATAGAAAAATTATCTTATCAAATTTTAAGAATACATTTCCATCCAAGTCTATCGCAAACGTGGTTAAAGAAATGTTAGATATTATTTTGAAAGAACATAGGGATGCTACCCCTTTGATGGGAGCAGAGCTCTATGAAAAGTTAAAATCGCTTGTTGAGGTGGGACGCGATGAAGACTGGAATACCTACTACTTGGGCCCTGAGGGAGTTAAGTGGGTCAAAAGTTATCCTAATTCTAGTCATCATGGTGGTGGCGCTCCTACGTTGACCCGGGTAGATCAATTTCCAGATAGAAATAAAACAACCTGACAGTACATCGTGAATATGACATTTTCAAATAAACATTACTGTATTATATGCCAACAACTGACCACGTGAAAATTCTTTTCGAGTTTCATAGTGACGTGCTAGATGCTTGGACAGTGGAAACGGTTTGGGCAGAAATCATTAATGAAGACGAGGGACTTTACAAAATAGACAATATCCCATTTTATGCACCTACCAGCGCGGACAACATCGTCTACGCAGAATATGATGAAAGCCAGGAAAGGTTGACATACCGGGATACAGTTGAGTATTCAGGAAATTCTACTATCCAGGTTGTGATACTAATTGAGAATGTGCCAACAAATGAAATTAGGGATTTTTTTAACGCATTTAATTGCGAATCTGAAAAGTTTAATGACGGTTACTTTGTAATGAATGTCCCGGCAACGGAGTCGTATTTGCCAATTAGAGAAAAGCTCTTAGAGCTACAAAGTGAAGGTATCATTGACTTTGCAGAGCCTTGCCTGGGAAATGGGCATTGGTATTAATAATGTGAACCTTCATGCATTAAATCAGCGAATTCCACCTTCCGGACTATTTGTCCCAATAATACCTAATGAACGACTGGGAAAATGACCTCAATATTGAGCTGATAAAGTTGTCTGATGAGGCCAAACTACTATTTGCAGTGTAGCATGTGACCATCTTATCCAAACTACGTTCATTTTAACAACTTGACAGGTTGGGGAAATGCCAGAATACTTTGGAATGAAGAGTACGAGCTTAGTAATAATTATGGGGGTCCTTTAATACTCTAACCTCCAAGTGGTCGAATCGGCGGAAACAAATTGAATGAACCGCAGAACAGGCTCCTATATGTTCGGATAACCCTTTTTAAATAAGAAAACAGAACAAGAGGGCAAAAGCCGATCTGTGAAATTTCTTGGTTTTGTCCAAGGAGAGCGCACTCTTCCCCTTTGCGTTCCGGATCCGCTGTTACTATAAGGTAAAGCAAGATTATGGAGTATTTTCATGCGGAATTGCTCTTGTAATTATCTACCATTTGTTCTCAGACTATATGCTAAATCCCTTTGACAACCCCTTTAATGCGAAGAATGAGTAGAGTTTGGAGCCTATGCGGTTGCAGTGGGCTCAGTCTTTATAAAAGGGTGGTGGGGTGTCGCTATCGGTGCAGTAGGTGTAGGAGTTTCAATATATCAAGCTGACTGAATAAATGAATTTGCTCTAAAAGATTAATTACCCTTTGCGAATTGCATAATCCCCTTTGGTATTATGCAATTCGCTAATAATCAAAATCTTATTAAATTATGAATCATTTTAATTTTGAGTATAGCCGCATTTGGGTTGCGGTTGGTCTTATGTTGCTTGGCTTTGGTATAGCTATTTCAATTGGTCTATTGCTTCCAGACTTTGGAGAGTTTTTAGGGATAAGTATCACTCCAATCGCATCTTTCATAATTGGGTTTATTTTCTTTCTATCGAACCGAAAAAGATGGAAAGGGATTGGTGAAGCTACTATCCTTGAAAATTCAGTGGAAATAACATTGAATGGCAAAGCCAGGATCATTCCATTTGAAAGCATCAAGTCGTTCCAAGTGGAATACGGTAATGGTACAGCGTTGGACATCTGGCTACTTAGCGAGCCCAAACTGAGCATTTTTGCTAATGAAAACTTCTGTAACGTAGCACCATTTAATACCTTCTGCGATGAATTGGAAAAAACCTTAATTCTTTACGGACGAGCCAACGATTTGGCTCCAAAGAGAAAACCGTCGCTTTACGAAAGTAAATGGGCTCTTCCGATCCTTATGTTAGTCACCGTCGTTTATTTCGGTGTTTTGATCCGTGCTGGTATGCAACACAAAGAGCTGAAAAGGAGTGCCATTTATGGCCTGTTCTTTATCTCTATGTTCTGGACTGCATGGTTCGCCGCTTGGCTAAAAAAGAGCAGGTTGAGGAAATTGAACTGAATTAGCATCTTCATCGCGCTTTGCTATGCTGCCTGCGGCATTTTCTCATTTATAAAGATCTCCAGGGGTAATCCTAAGTGCTTATGAAGGTTATGAATTTGCTGCAAGGTAAAGTATCGCTTCCGGTTAAGTATTTCAGACACTCTTGATTTGGGACCTATGAATTGCTCCAAATCTTTATTTTTCCAGCCATTTTCTTCCATCAAATATTTGATTGCGTCAATCGGATCCGGATTAGGAATATCGTTGTGCGTTTGTTCATAAGCATGAACCAAAGTGCTTATGACATCGAGCTCATCGTCCAATTCAGAATAAGGGGTCGGATCTAAAATAAGTAATTCGTCGATGCGCTTCAGGGCATTTTGATAGTCTAATGCTGTTTTTATGGGGGTTACAGTTACTGTACTCATTGATTGCTTAGATTTGAGTCGTTTGAACAATAATATGATTTATACGGAATGGGCATCAATCTTATCATATTCGGCATGCGTACCAATCCACCTGATGTAAACTATTTGCCGGTGCACCAGGACGACGGTGATGATTTGATACTTATTCCCTTTGATATCAAATATTACTCTGTTATTTCCAATAATATCCACTGAATTGGCCACTTGCTTAAGATCGTTCAGGTTTCGGATATTTATATCCTTGATTTTAGCAATCCACACTTCTAACGCGATCTTCGAATCTGCATGCGTATGATAGAACTCTCTTAAACGGGTTGTTGTAATAATTCTCATGACGCTAATTCACAGTAAAGTTACATAATTGGTAACCAAATTTGCAATAAATTGTTACATATTATGTAACAAATATTAAAGAGGACTTTACACTGAGCTATCACTTCCTTTCCTATTTCTGCCAATAACGGCCAAAGCGGGCTCTCCGGATCCTTTTCTGTTCACAGTCAAAATTGGTGACTTACAAATTTTAACATCTGATGAAATGATACCATTCAGGTAGCCAGTTGTGAACGGCTTGGCCTGAGCATTTGAAACGTATTGAAAATGTGCTATGATCCAACTTTCTAGCTCGGCCTTACTACAAGAAACGATCAGATTGGCTTCTATCAACTGCTTGAATGCATCAGCAAGCTGATTACCATTGCTATTAAAAAGCAGCTTCTTTTTCGGAGATACGTTGTTGGTTAGCAGCGAGAACAGCGGCTGCTGTTCTTTCTCCTCAAAATACTCCTTGAAGATCTTGAAAAACTGATCGGCTATACCTTCAATAAATACAGGATAGCGGCGGATTCGTATTGGCGTTGGTTCGTGAGCAGTTGCCATTTCAATCTCGGAATTTTGATCTCCTGTTTTTTCGAGCGCGGTGACTTCTGCTATAAAACCCGCCAAGCTCTCCTCCCTTTCCCGGATTGAATCGCAAAGGTCTTCCACAAATTCCGGCGTGATGATCACCTCAGTTTTATTAGGCTTTAAAAGATCAGTGTAGAAGATTTCTGGAAATTCGATAACAAGCAGGAAGTTGTCCTGCAAGTTTTCTCCATTCGCAGGATAATGACGGAAGTAATTTTCCCAGTACCTGTTGAATAGGAATAAAAGCTTCTTCGTCTGATCCAAATATGCTTTTCGCCTCCCAGGGTCTGCGCCTATAATGTCAATGACTGCGAGATCCTTCAAGATCTGCAGATGCTTCGCAAACTGCAATGAGAAATGTGGGGTCTGATGGGTAATATCATATCCTGATTTGAAGACTGGGCCGAGTTCGCCAGATTCGCGCTTGTCCCTGATTTCAGATAGTCGAAGGTCAAATTTTTGTAAGAATGTAAAATATTCCTTGAAATGCTCCATGCTTAATAAAATCTAGTAAAGACTATCAGACGATGCTTGCTGTCAAAAACTACAACAATGCGCTGAGATATTTCTTTGTTTTTTCATCATCAAAACTACCTAAATAACTTTCTGTGGTCGAAATTGAAGTATGCCCGAGCGCCTGGCTAATGAATGCAAGCGGTGCTTCTGATTGGAGAAGGATCGTTGCGAAGGAATGTCTGGCGCTGTATGTATTAACGTCTCCTGTGATTTCATTAGCGGCCGCAATGTCCTTCATGTATTGATTTGTGATTTTCACCACCTGATTGATTACGGTCTTTTGTCTTTCTGGTGTCATATCGTGCTCCAAAAATGGGAAGACATAATCCTTCGGGTTTTTGCTCTTTACCGCCCAGCGTTCAATTATATCAATAGTTTCTTTGAATAAGGTGACTTTGATCGTGTTTTGGTTACCCCTGGTTGAGCGAGCAGTCTTTTGGCGGATAAATGTTAATCGGTCGCCCTCTATATCCTGCCAGCGGACACGACAAATGTCATTCATGTTCATCCCATTACATAAATAGGAAAACACCCATAAATCACGGCTTCGCTGTTCGAATCCTGGACTGCATTTATGCGTTATGATTTTTAGTACGTCATCCTTGCTGAGTGCTTTTTTGGTATTGCTGCCAGCCGGTATCATATACCTTCTCTTGCCAAAAGGGTATAACTCTCTATTCATAACGCCCGCGTCAATAGCGTCATTACAAACAGATCTGATGTGCCGGCAATATATGCCAACGGTTGTCAGGGTAGCGGGGGATGGGCTTCCTTTTGGTCCCCTACGTTTTCGACCATGCTTGAGCATCCATTTCTCATAACTTGTCAAAAACGCTGGAGTCAGATATTCAAAGCGGAGTACAATCTCCTTTTCCTTCGCCTCTTTGATTGGTAGGGGCGGAAGGTTCAGCAATTCCTGACGTTGCTTTTCGGTGAGAGACTCGAGAAAACGTAGTAATGAGGTGGACGTTGAAGTGTAGCTTAATGCATTTCCAATCCGACCTTCCTTGTTCATGTCGTTTGCTTTCAAAGTGAGAGCCTGAATGACATTGTTTTTATCCCTGGTCTCTTTGCTAGGCTTCGATTCCTGACCAAACATACTTATCTCATAAGCGAATCGCTCAAAACTGAAGTCGTCCTCTAGTTTACCCACAATTGTCCTGGCTCTACCCAGATAACTTTCGACCTCCTTGCCGGTATACTCTTCCTCATAAGTACTTCCGAAAAGCTTGTTCCATAACTTTCTTCTGTAGTCGTTTTTCACTTGTCCGGGCATACCGGATTTGTGCTTTTTTAGAAAGTCCCAATCCTGCTCTGAGATTTTCAAACCCGTGGTAAAAAGTCGCTGTTTTCCCTCATGAGAAACCAACCATTTTATCACACCTTCATCACCTTTTGAAGCTCTTTTGTCGAGGAATAAATTTACCGTTGTAGCGCTCATGATTCTTGGTCATTTCGTTCTAGTTGCAATAAACTTGCAATAGTAAATTAAAAAACATCGAAAGACATCACCAAATAAAAGTGCAAAATAATTTTCTAACTATCTGTAAAATAGATAGTTGTATAAATATCAAAAAATTGGTGAAAACAAAAAAAGGCGTATTTTATCTGACTGTTAATCAGAGGGTCGTTGGTTCGAGCCCAACTTCGGGAGCCTGAAAATGAAGCACTTAGCAAGAAATTGTTAAGTGCTTTTTTGTTTTGCTACACAATTTAGGACATGCGCCAGATGCTGTCATTCATGAAAGCATTTAAAATAGTGGGCTGACATCCATCTGAGACTGAATAACCCTGGCTTCACAAATTGCTATACCTTTACTTTCAAAAATCCAACGCACATTAAAAAACCGCTCTACAGCGTAAAGCGGTTTTTTAATTTTTTGTAAAACTTATACCGGTGAGGTATCGATTGAAAATCTGGTCTGATTATCTTACTACAAGCACTTTCATACTCACCACAGACCCGTTCGATTGTTTCATTCGTACCGTATAAATACCTATGGGTAGTTTCTTTAAACTGATACCCTCTGGTGTTACCGATTGAGTTTGATAGACAACCTGGCCAGAAGTGCTGATCAATGTAACCTCGCTTACCGGACTGGAAGTTAAGTTGTTAATGAACAAGATATCCGACGCAGGATTGGGATAGACAGATAATTTTTCTTTCCCCTCCACTTTAACGCTTACGATCTGGCTGTAAGCAAAGGTCAGGTCGGTATCCACCATGCGTAGTCTGTAAAAATGTTGCCCTGATACAGTATGCGGATCTACGAAAGTGTAATTTTTCACCGTTGCACTTTCTCCGTTAGACTCAACTGTTCCTATTGTAGTCCATGATCTGGTATCTAAGCTATGTTCTATTTCGAAATGATCACTGTTCATCTCCGAGGATGTCGACCAGTTTAGACGTACATTCTTCTCAATCATTTTCGCATTGAAACTGATGAGCGTGACAGGAAGGGCGTAGTAAATACCCGCGTCGATGTTAAGATTAAACTCATTATCAGCCAGTGTAATTACTCCCGTTTTCCCCGATAAACTCGCATCACTGTTGTTGGCATCGTTTAATGCGCCGGTATTAGGAGAAAATTCATAGCCGCTTGGTATACTAAATCCTACAACGTAAGAGCCTGCCGTTAAATTAGAGAAATTGTAATAACCATTTACATCCGTGGTGGTAGTCGCGATCACAGTCGTTCCGTCTGCCTCAAATAATGTTACTGTAATTCCGCTCCGCCCCGCTTCTCCCGCTTCCTGGATCCCATCCTGATCTTTATCATTCCATACATAATCCCCTAATCCGGATTTAGCCAGTGGTTGACTGCAGTTAATGCTGTTCAAATTAACCGTTGTAATCCGCGTAATACAATCGCCAAGCTTTATAGTGCATTCATAAGTACCATTATTAGCCGCTGTGTAGCTTCCGAAAACGATATCTTTACCTGTAACCCCCGTTAACGGTGCTCCGTTGAATGTCCATTCATAGGTGGCGCCTGTAATTTCATCAACACTCAGTGTATAGGGCTGATTAAGGCAAGGCTGGGCAGTATTTGTAACCATAACGGCAACCAGAGGCTTCACAGATACCTGGGTTACTTGAGTTTTTCCACATTGGTCGGTTATGCGCACATCATAGTCTGTATTCGGGTCTAAGCCTTCGGCGGTATAGTTATTGGGGACGGCGGGATCAATGACTGTGTAATTTGTTTCAGTCGTTTTTTTCATTTCCAGAATAAACGGCCCCGAACCCGCAAATTGGAATATCGCTTTGCCCGTCGCTACCGTACCCTCGCAGTTGATCCCTAATTTTCTTACAACTACCGGGTTTGAACCAGATGGTGTAATTGTTAATTCCTGAGAATCAACTACCAAATTAGGAATACCACAATTACTCATGTCCATGGTAGCCCGTAATGTATAGGTACCCTCAACAAGGTTAGGGAAGCTCCCCGACGAATTTGTGGCAAGTACTGTCGATCCCTGAAGTAACTCGAAACTTACGGGCCTATTACCATTGTATGTAAGCGTTGAGTTAATGGTCCCATTACCTCCGCAAAGCTGTGAAGTGGTGCCTGTTAATCCCAGTGTTAATCCTGTCTGAGCAGGGTCTGTGGTAAAAGGGACTTCCGTTATCACGCCGCAAGTGGCGTCGGTGGGTGTAAACTGAATAATATAGGAGCCTGGAGGTATTGCTTTGAACGACACCCCACCATTGGCCTGGTCATATCCGGTAGCATTGGCTACAAAGCTATGGTCAGAAGCCCTTAACAGTTTAATAGTTGAAAAATCCTGATCAGGCACGTATCCAGCCACTTGAATATCCAAATCAAGTGCCCCTACCGTAGTTACACAAGCTAAGGAGTAGCCTGCATAATTAACAAATCCAGCAGTGGACGGCTTGGGCGTCACAATCGTTCTGGTTTCGGTATCTCCGCACGCATCAGTTACCGTATAAACATAATGATCTGCGTATGGAATGGTAACCGCAGCACCCCATACCCAGTGATAGTCGGTTAGGGTGGTGCCTGCTACCGGATTATTACTGGCATCGTATCCCTGTACGTCCAATTCGTAATAGTCTCCTGATGCAGCGGGAAATGGTACACCATTAAATGTGTTGAGTGCAAGGTTAACCTCACTGCCCTCAGGACAACCGACATGCACTGTTCCATAGGATAAGATATCAGGATGTTTTATGTCTACACATTCAATATTTACTTCTCCACATGGTGAAGTGGTACGAATAAGAACCTTTTGTGCCGTGCTTGGAAATGTAATACTGCTAATGTCAGCATTTGAGTTAACCGTGATGTGCACATCAGGAGCACCGGCAGGTACAGTGCAAGGGTCCGTTGATAAGATATTCCACATATCGACCACATAACCAGATCCATCCGGATCGATTTGACTATCGTCGCCTAATCTCAACAACCTGTTCCCAGTATAGGTCGTTGAGGCACATGTAAAACTCTCATACTGTAGCCTAAACTTTGCCTTTGGAGAGCTGGGCTGCACATCCACAGATGCCGTTGTAAAATTGTTACAGGCATCCTTCACCCTTACCTGATAAATACCAAAACCAGGTGTAGTAAAGACATTTGAAGTTACATAGGTAAAATTAGCATCGGGTTCTGCCGCGTTGGTTGATTGAAGGAAACCATAGGTTAGACTCGGTTTGCCTCCCGTAGCTGCGGCTGTAATTGTTCCACCCAAACCACCGCCTGCGCAGACATTGCTTACAGTAGGCGTTAAAGTCAAGGGCGTGTATAAGTCATCAATGGTAAAAGTTACGTCTTCAAAAACAGTTCCACAGGAGATCCTCACGGTATAATCACCTGCGGCTAGACTAGAGAAGTTGTTAGAACTTTGTGCAGTGGTCTGATATCCTTCCAATGGGGTGGTCGAACCAATTTCTGTTGCAGAAATGATCTGATATGTAGCTGTTGATATTGTTTCTACATCCGAGTGAATAGTAACCTGCCCCGAAGACGGACAGGTCGCGCCAACAACATCTGGTGGCGCTGTAATGGAAATATCCGTTGGGCACTGCGCATAAGCGTTGTTGATGTAGCCCAGTAAACCCACTGTGAGAATACAGACTTTAAAATAAGAAAGGAGCTTAAATGTTGAAAAGTAGGCCATAAAAATGAATAATTTAGTATGCGATTAAAAGTAGGTTGTGGCAGAGCTGATTTCTTTGGCGGATGTGCGGCCATCTCTTCTCCGGCATTTCGCGACCCACCATCGCTTCCGAATATGCGTCTGTCTGAAATGAAATTTTGAATGCATGTTTTCTCTTTTTAATTTGTTTTCATAGGTTATCGAATGGCATCTGTTTCATTCTATCTTATCGGTGGTAAAGCTAGTGCACTAAGCAAGAAAGGATTGTAAAGAAAAAGGAGGACTAGTTACGTTTTTGCACTACTTACATAGTTCTATCACTACAATCACCTTGGTAAATTGAGCGGGTTGCCAAAACGGCACACATTTTTCCTCACAAGCTGCAACACAACGGAGAAGCGAACAGGGTAAAGCCCGAAGGAGGAGTAATGATGCTGATTTTAAGCACGAGTGGTTACAATGCTGATGTCGGAAAAGAGTACCGGCGAACTTTCCCAGTGTTTTGAAATTGCGGAAAGGCCGCCCTCTGTCTCGACTGCTCTATCGTTAGAAAAGCATGCAACATGGAAGACTCATGATAGTGAAGACAGGAAAGTCTACGAAGCTTGCAGCTGAGAGCGCAAGGTCAAGGACTGAGAATGAAGGGCGTTATCCCCTTTTTTAGGAGTAGCAATCTCCCAGCTACCTGTATTTCCGGCTGATAAGCGCGTGTCGGCTATTTACCTGTAGCTTTTCATAGATGTTCTTAATGTGGTATTTGACGGTTTCCAGCGAGATAGCCAGCCGGATAGCCACTTCCTTGTTGGTAAGTCCCTCTTCTATGGCGGCAACAATCTGCGCTTCCCGGGGCGTCAGGTTTTCAGCCAACTGCCCTGTATTTTTTGGATTGAAATACTCCACAACCATTCTGGCAATGCCTGGTGACATGGGGGCGCCACCTTCATACGAAGACAAGACCGACTCTTTGATCTTCGACAGCGGGGTTTGTTTTAACAAATAGCCCGAAGCTCCGTTGCACAACGCCTGGAAAACCCGGTTGGCGTCATCATAAACGGTTAGCATCAGGACCTGGCATTTGGGTGCCCGTCGTTTAATGCGGGATATCCCTTTAATGCCCGACTCACCGGGCAGGCCGATGTCGGAAAGAACGATATCAAGGTGCACGGTATCGATCCACCGCTCAAAAAATGCTTCCACCGAAGATGCGGACAATAACACTGAAATACCAGGCTGGCTGCTGAAATACTGATCCAGCATGCTCCTGATTTGATCGTCGTCTTCAATAATGCCAAGGCGTATCATGATACAAAGTTATAGTATGCTTAGGTCGGTTTATATCCCTCTCTTGGGTGGTAGCTCAAACATAACCTGGAACATACCATCATCCTCTGTAAGGAGAAGTTTGCCGCCGACCTTCGCTGCCCGTTGCTCCATGTTCTCCCGGCCGCGCCCACCCTGACGGTAATCTACCTCAGTTTGATTACCGGTATAACGGTTGGCAATAATCAGTCTGATGACCGAATCTATATGAAGGGAAATAAATATTTTTGAGCCGTCTCCATATTTGATGGCATTGGTGAGAGATTCCTTAAAAATGAGAAACAAATTCTGGCGTACAGCCTGAGAAACTTTGGCCGATTCTATATTACCAAACTCTTCAAACCGGTAACTAAAGTCAATTTCCTCACGGAGCCGATACGCGTAGTCTTTCATGCGAATAACCAGGTCTTTCATCGTATCGAACCTCGAATCGATAGACCAGACCATATCGCTCATGGTCAGCAGCGCGTGTTTGCTTGTGTCGGCTATCAGTTGCAGTTGTTTATCCTCCTTATCCCCCAATCCCTGCGTAGCCGACAGGGTAGCGGCCTGCAAAAAGATACGGGTCAACGAGCTGCCCACCTCATCATGGAGATCTGCTGCAATGCGGTTGCGGATGTCCTGCTCGCGACGGATTTTCTCCAAACGGCTCCGGTACCATAGCAGTACCAGGCTCATTGCCGACAGAACGATCAGGCTCTTAAACCACCAGGTTTCGTAATAATAAGGGCGTTTGACGATGGTAAACTCCTTTTGCCGGCCTTCCGTGCCTGTGCTCCGGGTGTCTAACCGGATGTGGTAGTCTCCCGGTGATGGCCCGATGAGAGAAATAAACTGCCCCCGCCTCAGTTCTTCCCACTCCCCTGCATTAAGTGCATATTTTACCCTTCCATCGGCGCGGTAATTTTGTGGTGTGCCGACATACAATCCAGTGAGGCTTTGCCCGGGATTGAGCACCAAAGTCCGCTCACCGCAATAGGGCCAGGTATAGTCCGCTTTCTTCTCGCCGGAATTCCTTGTCGAGGTATATATTTCAGTTACGTAACTCTCCAGTTGATTCCCGGTTTCGAACCAACGTTGGGTCATATCCAGCACCGTGTAACCCATCAGGCCGCCGATGTACAGGCGTTTTTTGGAAGCGTCCCAAAACGAAGCCCCGGAGTTGAATTCGGTTTGATTCAACCCTTCTGCCGTACCGATACGCCGGATCTGGTGCCCTTTGATCAGGTTCAATCCGTCCGCGGTACCAGCAACCAGCGTTCCTTCGGCATACTCCAGGCTGTAAACGAGGTTATTGCTGAGTCTTTCTGTTGCTGTTGTGAATGCCTGCAAAGTGCGCCCCTGTCCGTCAATAGCCACCAGGCCTTTTCCCTGAGTAGCCAGCCACAGCGTATCGCCTACGACCAGCGATTTATAAACTCCCAGATTGCCCGATTGAGGGTATCTTTTGGTTAAAGTTTGGTGGTCAATCTCGAAAAGCCCAAGATTGGTACTTAACAGGACCCTGCCTCCGTCGGCCAACCGGATATGCCGCACCTGAAGATCAGAAACCTGCGTACCGTTGACGGATGCTTCAAACCTGCTCAGGACAAAAGTTTTCTTGTCCAGCAACCAGAGACCATTGGTACCACCTATGAGGAAATCAGTATCTGTTTGGGCCAAACTAAACACATAACCAGGCAGGTTGAACGCATGCAAGTTTTTAGCATCCGCAGAGAGTGTATATTTCAGGTCGGTTATTTTGCGCTTCCGCCGGTCGAATATTTTAAGAAAACCTCCCTCTGTACCGATCAGCAAATCGTTATCGTTCATCGGGAGCATTACGTAGGCATGCCGAAGCCCCTGAAAAGTATAGGTTCGCCCGTCGGATTCAATGTAGCCAGCCCCGTTATAGGTACCATAAAAAATAGCTCCGTCCGGATAAGCGTAGATACCCCTCGTGCTTTTGTTCGCACCTGGGTTGACCGGGTTCAAATGTGACAACCCTTTGGTTTTGGGATAAACTACGAAAATACCTTCCTCATTCCCCAACAATACTTCATTACCCACAATGTTAACCGATGCCGTTCGAAAACGGTGTACCGACGGGATCGCCAGCCGCTGCAATACACGAAGGTTTGTATCGAGTATGCACGCCGACTCTTCATCCGCATACACATGGATGCGTCCTCCCTGTTGCAGTACATTGAATTTGTCAGGGGATATCATAAAACCATCCATAACTACTTTATCCAAACGATCTGCACCTTGAAACCGGAAGGCTCCCTGTTCATAAACATCCAGAATCAGGCCATTTTGCTGCGCGATCAGACTCATAATCACATTGCTGACACCGTATAATGCGTGATACTCGATCCGGTATCCCCGTTGAGGGTCGATTGAAAATAAAGTGCCTACGGTTGTGCCCACCCAATATTTGCCTTTCCACCACGTTGCGCTCCTGGGGAGGACTTTATTGTTGTTGGCACCGACACCGAGTCCATACAATCCATCAATCCGGGTGCACCGATCCCCTTCCAGAAGCAGGAGATGGCCATTTTCGTAGGCGACCATGACAGCCGAATCCGATACTTTTTTGACCCAGTATACCGTACGATCCCTGACAGGCGGTAGTAGCGTCGAATCCACCGGATGTACTTTCCAGGTTTTAAGATCGAGGTAACTCAGACTGGTGTTCCCCACCATCCAAAGCCGGTTTCGATGATCGACGATGATACGTTGCGGTATATCATCCATGGGCCGCTGGTCTGCAATGGTTTTTAAAATATCAAGTGATCGATAACCGTCATACCTATATATCTCGCCGTTGGTCAGAAACCAGATGAAGCCCAGGCTGTCTCTTGTCACGTCTTTAATCAAAACTTCCTCGCGGTCAGGAAATAACTTCAGTTTTGCAATAGCATAATCCTGGGCGGCAGCTGGTTTGGGCCACGAAGCCAGCCAGGCCGCAAATACCAGGTTAATAATCCAATGCATTTTTAAGTAGCGCGAAGAGATCATCCGTTTCTAATCATCGGTTATTTTCGAAATAAAAGCCAGGAAGATTCTGCAATTATAGATTTAATACTACATGTTTCTAAATTATAGGAGAGATCTTTTGGAACATGACCGACGACGAGCCTGGTTAAGGGGGCATTTTGCTGGCGGCATACACGGTTTGCCCATCGGAGACTGACGCTCCACCCTGATTTTGAGTTGAGCTTACATATCCCTGCGTATGCGTCAATGTTATCGTTGTGAATAGAGATGTAGCATGGATTACAAAAAACCACCCGCAGAATTAATACCATCTGCGCTCTGAGAATATGTAGATGTAAATGTGCTATCACTAAGTGAAACTGTTTTTAATTGACTGCTTCGCAAGAGGGGTTTTTCATTGTTTTAATAGTACTGAGACGATACTGCATGTCCATTTTTATGCATGCACTTTAAATAGTGGGACAAAATATTTCATCGAACAGTATCAAAGTCAATACACCTCAATTGAACTACCCATCCTAATAAATATGAAGTAGATTGACCAGGTTGATTCTCAGTAATTCAGCACTCAAAATTGAGGCCATATAGCCAAAGACCTATCAGGATCTCACCTGCTGAATTGTAGTATCTATATGATATACCATATACTTGAACTACGCACGAATTTCCGGCCATGGGGAGACCAAATATTAACTACACAAATAGGTTAAAAACTACACGAAGACCGAAAAATAATGGAAATCGCAAACGCGATTATTAACCTACATTGCCCTGCCATAGTTATCGATCTATACTTAAATGGTCGGACTGCAATTCCTTATCAAATACTCATGCAAAACAATTTAACACATGGAAATTCTTGAAATTGCCAAAGAGTTCTTTACCAAGTCTGTTATCGAAAAAATCGCCGATAAAATCGGAGAAGATGTGCCGGTCGTGCAAACGGCGATGAATGCAATCCTGCCTTCTGTTTTGGGGGGAATTATGGAAAAAGGATCTACCGCCAACGGTATCGAGCAGCTCATTTCAATATTTAATAAGAATGATGAGGAATCCATGCTCAAAACATTTTCTAAAGGTGCGGGTGAGACGAAACAATTGGATAATTTGATCTACTCCGGATTCACAATGCTGCAATCTATATTTGGAAAAAAGATAGAAAAAGTAGAGGATGTTGTTTCCGAAGAGAGTGGGATCAGTAAGATGGGAGCTTCCGTTCTTCTGAACATTGCCGCACCCGTTTTGATGAGCTTGATTGGGAAGCAATTTAAAACTTCAGGAATGGGTAATTCCGGCCTGGTCAATCTTTTGATGAGCCAGAAAGATGCTGTGAAAGCTTCCTTGCCTGCCGGGTTATTGACGTTCTCCAATTTTTCCGGTTTGGGTGATTATCGGGGAGCCGGCACTTCGTCTGGCAAGCACGTCCAGCAGGTCGATTATAACGAGAAGAGCGATCAAAGTGGAATGCCTGGCTGGCTTCCATGGCTGGCAGGAGCTTTGTTATTGATTGCTGGTATCTGGATGTTTAAAACTTGTGAGGATAAGAAAAAATCGACCCTGGCAACTACCCACGTCGAGATGGATTCACTTGCAGGCGGCATTTCGGAAATAGCCGATTCGGTGGCTAGTAAAGTAGGAACCGGCATAGATGCATTAGGTGATTTCTTTAAAAGAAAATTACCTAATGGTATTGAACTGGATATCCCGGAACTGGGTGTGGAAAATAAGCTTATTAAATTCATTGAAGATCCTTCAACACCTGTCGATGTGACCACCTGGTTTAATTTTGACAGGATCAATTTTGAAACCGGCAGCGCGAAGCTGAGTAGTGAGTCAATGGAGCAGACTGCAAATATTGCGGAAATCCTCAAAGCGTTTCCAAATGTGTCAGTGAAAATTGGCGGCTACACAGACAATACAGGCGATGACCTAATTAACCAGAAATTATCACAAAGCCGGGCCGAGCAGGTAAAGGATGCAATTGTTTCCCAGGGTGTGAAGGCGGAACGGGTGGAGGCAGAAGGTTATGGAAAAGAACATCCCGTAGCTACCAATGATACGGAGGAGGGAAGGGCCCAAAACCGCAGGATTGCAATCAGGGTTGTTAAAAAATAATATGAAGAATGAATAAGAAATGGAGCCCCGTTAAACGTGAGCTCCATTTCTTATTTAATATGCAGATTTTATGTGTTCGTCAGCAAAGATCAGCATCGAAAATTTAAGCGAATACGCTGCATATTCGATTAAAAATAATTACGACCAGAAGCCAAAATAGCAAACCGAATATGATTGTTAATACCGCTGTCCAGAGAAATGGAAACTTTCGGGCTTTTGAAGAATAGAGCAGCGGGTTCCTTTTCATAATAGAAACGATATCGTGAACAATTTCTCCTCACCGTTCAGGCAGTTAAAACAGGGCCTTCCGCCAGCGTCCGGATATGTAAATCCGGTGATAGGTAATACTTATTGTTCAGCACCCGTTCGATACATTTCACAAATTCGTTTTCGGTACTTTTTTTCAATAAATATCCCCTGGCGCCGAATTGAAAATAGGAAACGGTACTACCGATAGAATAGGTTTCTTCAAAAACAATAACTGGTACGAGCTTAAAATGCTCCCGACATGCAAGGACTGTTTGTGCAGATTGCCCGGTTCGAAAATGATTTCTACCTGAATCGTTAGTACCTAATATGATCAAGTCTGGTACAATGCCGTTGAGCTGCAGCAGCAATTCTTCGAGGTTACTGGCAGAAAATAGTTGAATGGGCGAAAAATGCCTGTTCAACAAAATACTAACTCCTTTTATTGTTATTGGGGAACTCTCTATGACGCAAACCGTTAACATTTGGCAGGCATTTGGTGAATAAATTTGGTCTAACTGCTTGTTGACACAGTTGTAAAATTAACTTTGATAAAAATAACAGGTTATAAAAAATCCAAGCATTTTTCAGATAATTCAATGATAGGTATAGTGCAAAATCTACACAGGAATAGATTTAAAAATCGAGATCCGATTCGTATACTGAGCTTAGCATTTATGATAGAATTCTTGTTGCCGATGACCATCCCCTAATGCGCGAAGGGGCCCGACATGCATTGAATAGTTTTATCGCAGATATCAGTATTGTCGGCTGTCTATACCAAATTGATCATCATCAGTCTTACAATTACTTCAGGTTCAATATTCCCCTGAGTTCAGACAGTGATTGGATCATTAGTTTTTTAAAAATCACACGCTTGATAGAACTTACTGACGACGGTTTACAATCAAGAATGCCGGCAATTACTGTATTCTTCTGGCCTTGACTCAGATAAACTGCAAGCTCAAATTCATAGCTTGTCAATTTTCTAATTTTTCTTATCGGACTATCCGTCCTGAGTAGTAACGGCTGCACAAAGTCGTCAAGCAATTCGGGGCTCAGGAAAGGTTTGCCGCCAATGATGGATTCTATACACGTAATCAACTGATGCTCACTATGCTGCTTCAAAAGATACCCGTCTATACCGACCATAAAATAACTAAAAATCATTTCCTGGACTAAATCATAGTCATATACAACAATCTTTGCTGTTGGAAATGCCTTTTTACACTTCCTTACTGATATAAGACGGTTTTCTTTGGCATTTTCGCTGATACCCAAAATAACAACAAACGGCAGATCCGCTTGCTGCATTTGCGGAAATTCTTCAAGACTACGGGATTGAAAAAGCCTGGCATCTTCATAATGTGTATTTAGCAAGACCGATAAGCCGGTCCTCATAATTGGGAAGGGATCAATTATTCCAATTGTTAACATAACTATCGGTAGGTACTACCTTTTTTAAATTGGTACGAGTTAAGGGCCCCGATTTGCTTGAGGTGAGCTTAAACCATGCAAAAGTAGTTATGTGTTTATAGGTACAATGTCAGTCTGAATGCGAAGCCGAGAAGATATAATAAGACACTTGTAGTTCCTTTACTACATACTATATACGTGCACTGATTTTATCCTCCTCTTTTAATATGAAAATCTTTTTCTTTCCATTCTTACGGCCAAATACACCCGTCAGACTGGGGACCTGCTTCTTTATTAGCCTGAAAGGTTGATATACGTCATTAGTATATTTTCGACACCTGTCAATTAAATGTTTTGCCAGGTTTGGGATTCGACTACTGATGAAAGTCTTCATTAACAATAATTTCGCGGCATTCCGGCATGGGCTATCCCGGGTACGTATCTGAGTATCCTGCCGATATATACAAACAAATATCGCGACTTGCTGAAACGGTCACTACCTGAGGTACGGGCATTAAAATTCGCTCTCCCGAAATACAGAAGAGCGAACGATTAATTTCCAGTTGTTGATCTTATTCAGCCAGGATTATATCCCGGTTCATACTCAAATTTTCAGGCCTTTACTGCTTAAGTGCTACGCTTATTTCAGCTGGTTTCGGGGCCTGAATGCCATCTGCTGCGAATTGACGGCTGATTCCTTCGTGGACATTGTAATAAGTTGCCCAATAGTTTTCGCTGAGCGTCCATACTCGGACATCGAAGAAAATTGCGTTTTCGGTCAGTTTCGTTACCAGCACATCGTGCTCCGTACCCCTGAGCGCGGTAGGACAGGCATCAACGACCTTCTGAACCGAGTATCTTATATTATCCGCCCCATTTTGTGACCCTGCGGCAAAGACCATATCCACGCGGATTTTGCCTTTCCCTGAAATGTTGACGATAGGAGATGTTGAAAGCGGACCGTTGGGTATAATGATGGTTTTATTATCAGGTGTCAGAAGCACTGTATTAAATATCTGGACGCCTTCTACAACGCCCGTAAAGCCCTGGGCGGCGATCAGGTCACCGGTGCGGAAAGGCTTAAAGATCAGGAGCAGTACGCCGCCTGCGAAATTTGCCAGGCTACCCTGCAAAGCCAGGCCGACGGCCAGACCGGCTGCGCCAAGCACTGCCACAAATGACGAAGTTTCGATGCCAATGATCCCAGCGATACTTAATAGCAGCATTACGTTCAGCAGAACGCCTATCAGCGAATTCAGGAAAGGCTGTACCTGCGGGTCAACCTTTCTGTTGTCCATCGCCCTATGGATAACAGACGTCAGTTTGCCAATGACAATACGGCCAATTATGAAGACAACAACAGCAAGTAAAAGCTTTCCGCCATATTGTGTGATGGCCGCCATGCCCTGGGTTTTGATTAGCTCCCAATTGAAGTTTTCCTGGATCATAAAATCGTTTTGTAGAATGTAAATCGATACTTAAAGTTGCTTTTCAGAATTAGAGACCAGTGATCTGCCCATTAAGGCAGCCGTTTTAAAATCAAGCCTCCTGGTAATGCCAGGAGGTTGACCACACTACACTCAACGTTCATGAAACTACCTTTTACTTTTATATGAAGATGATAATGTATGTAAAGTATGATGCAGGGCGCTTCCGATTTTGGCTACGATTGCCTTGCAACCACCGGGGAGTTATTGTGCTTTTGGTATTTTTAACGTTGATATAGTACAGCTTTGCTCTACACACCGTCGCCGGTTTCATAAATGATTTTATCGACAACTTTCAATCAGGTATACTATATTTTTAAACAGTATTTTTTGGAATGTCACAAGGATAAATGGCGATGTATTTCATTCATTTTTTACGGTGACAAAACTAGGACGTCCGGCAGAAAGGGATTGTAAAAAAAAAGATGAAATCGCTGCGTTTCTGTACTAGTGTTATAGTTATTTTGCTACACACGTTTAGGTTTACACGATAGGCTCATTTAGAAAAACGGAGGTAAAAAGGGTAATACGAATTAAAAAGTAAATCAGGTAACAATGAAGTTGAAAGGGCCATTCGTATCCGGCGAATAGTTGGTAATTAAGGTTTTAAGATTTAGCAACGCCTCCTCTTCGGTTTGACCTTGGGCTATACATTGCGGGACTTGTCTTATTTGCGCGATAAATGCAAAATCTTCCTGACTGAACCAGGTGATGATATGGTATTGTGGATCCATTTCAAAGGAATTATGTATGCCTGAAAATTTAACCCTCCTCACCACTTCGAAAAGTGTTACACAAAACTAAAAGCTGGCGACGAAGGTTTTGATAGGATTTCTTAGGACACGTTGTAGGATTGTCACTTACACTGTCATCTAAATACTATCAGCTTTCAAACAATCTGCTACAAATCGACACTTTCTAAAAACGGATGTTTGCACAGTAAACATAATGCTGAAAGGCACAAACTAAACAGAACCGAAACATGGGATTACTATCATTTTTTAAAGGTGTAGGCGAAAAAATTTTTAAGAAAGAGGATGCTGCCTTACCGGTTGCTGAGGCAGAACCGCTACGTGCAAGTGCATTGCTTGCACATGTAAAAGCACTTGGACTTTCGTACAATTCCCTTTCAGTGAAGACTTCTGCGGATTCTGTTATCCTCGAAGGCGAAGTAACAACGCAGGCAGACGCCGAAAAGATTGCGCTTGCAGTGGGTAATGTGGAAGGTGTAGAGCTCGTAGACAGCAGGCTCAAAGTTGCAACACCTGCATCGCCGGCAAGGTATCATACAGTCAAAAGTGGCGACAGCCTTTCCAAAATTGCTTTGGAAGTTTATGGGGACTTACAAAAATACCCTGTCATCTTCGAAGCTAATAAGCCTATGCTTACTCACCCGGATAAAATATACCCTGGGCAAGTTCTTCGGATACCAGCACTGTAAGACAACATTTGAACTGAAAGGCCGCTTTACTAGCTGGCGTATAAAGGCAAGCGTTCTCAAAATAAACAAGTATCCACTTCTCCAGTTTATTTAATAAAAATCAATTCTGATGGGAAAATTCATTATTACAAAAAGGTCTAACGGAGAATTCCAGTTTAACCTTAAAGCAGGTAATGGTCAAACCATTTTAGTGAGTGAAGGCTACAAATCCAGGGCGAGTTGTGACAACGGCATCGCATCTGTCAGAATTAATGCAGCTTTTGACAACCGCTACGAGAGCAAAAAATCGAAAAACGAGAAACACTTCTTCAACCTGAAAGCCTCGAATGGGCAGGTGATCGGTAGCAGTGAAATGTATGAGACAACCGCTTCCAGGGACAAAGGAATCGAATCCGTAAAAGCGAATGCACCCGAGGCTACTATCGACGATCTAACGCAATAACACCACTTTGAAGGTTGGAGCGCAGGAGTTTGACAGGCCAGTCAATTGATAAGGTTGCCTGGATCTGGAAAATAACAGGTCAGCAATTCAAAGAACTTCGGCTAGATAGAGTTTTCAGTCTCCCGGCGCGACAGCCGGGAGAATTGATTTTGTCAGTGAGTGCTGAAATACAATTTGTTAATAATTAAACTTGAAAATCATGCTTGACCAGTTGTTTGAATTAATACAAAAAAACGGAAAAGAAGCAATCATCGAAAACCAGGCGGTGCCTAATGAACATAATGACGCGGTAATGCAGGTAGCGCAAAGTGCGATCGTTGACGGTTTGAGCAACCTATTTAAACAAGGACAGATCAGTGCTTTGTCGGACGTTGTGAAAGGTGCGCCTGCCGAAAGCAATCCCGCAGTTCAGCAGATTTCCGACAACTTCATGGGTAATATCATGGAAAGATTCGGGATAAATGGCGCTTCGGCATCCTCGATTGCTTCGGCAGTTATTCCGGTGGTGATCAATCAAATGCTGTCAAAAACCCAATCGGAAGGAAGTAACGGCCTCGACCTGGGCAGTATATTGGCCAACTTTGCGTCCGGTAATCCCGCGACCGGCAATGCTGGCATTTCAAGCAATGATCTGATGTCAATGCTGGGAAAGTTTGGTCTGGACAAAGACGGAGACGGTACCGTTGGGCTGAATGATCTATCGAAATTATTGTAAGCGCATTCGCTTAAATTGCCCGGCTCAATATTAAGGACTGGTTTCTATACTGTGAAATCAACGTCGCTCCTTCCGGATTGCAAGTGTAGCGTCGTGCCCGAGGTCCAGAATTTCATAGGATTGTGTTTTGGACAATGAATCGAGGAGAGCGTGTCCCTTTTTCTCGAAGAGCAGATATTTTGTCTCGGTGGTATCCAACGCAATTGAAAGTCGGGCGTAACGCTGATAGGCGGTGTGGATACCAGCTTCCATGCTCACATCTTTGGTCAGGTACACTTTGGAACGTTCCGGGACTGCCGCTCTGAGCGCCCTTGCGACTTCATAGTTCCTGTCAAAATCCGGGTGCGCAAGCTTGTAGGCCACCAAGCCAACCAGTAAAACGGCTGTCGCGGGAAACAATACCCTAGGTACCACGCCAAATCTGCCGACGAGCAGCAGCAATGGCTCGATGCAGCAGGCGGCGAAAAATAACCCTACAAACGGAAGCGCGGGCATTAGATAATAGTCGCCTTGCTTCACGCTCACGAGCATTGGGAGAATAATGGCGATACCCAGAAGAATGTTTAAAACCCGTGCTTTCCGGGTGTTTATCGGGGCCGGGATATTGATTTTCGCGAAAAGCTTGAACAGGTAAAGCCCGCCCAGGATAAGCAAATGCGGGATGATATTGCTTAATAAAACCATTACAAGATAGAGATGCGCTGTCCATCCGCTGGTAACGCGTTCACGCTTCTGCGCCAAGGCCGCAATAACCTGGCCTTCGAAGTAGTTTTTCAAAAAAAAATTTGCCGGTTGATAAATCAAAAGCGCAGCTAGCAGAATTAAAAATGTGATACCGGTTACAATCAAACCCGATGCTGCTTTTTTGAAAAATGCCTTTCCGTAAACAATTACATAGATCACCGGGAAAGCCAGCGGAAACAGACCAACCGGGCCTTTTGTCATACAAGCCAGCAATATCATGAGCCCGGCGGCTACCCATAAACGGATTTTTTGTTCCGGCGCATGCAATGCTTTTAATTGGAGATAGCACGACCACAAACAGAACACAGCCATCGTCGTGTCCAGCAGGTTATTGGGTACGCTCCACCAGACGACACGTATCCCGTACCACATCAGAACGGGCAGCCAGGCTTGCTTTTTTGCAGCGACGTTATCCCTAAACAACTCCCTCCAAATCAAGCAGATCAGCAAAGTACTTGCCAGTAAAACAAGCAGGTTGTAGATATTTTCAACTGCCAGACTATCGCCTAAAAGGCGGAAAAGCAGTGACTCCATTCCGAACATCAGCGGCGGATGTTCACAAAAAAAGGCGCAGCGATTGTAAGGCAGCCAGAAGGAATCGGCAAAATAGGGCTCCCAGAATGAACCCAGGCCCAGCGCCATATTACGCGAAATGGCCGCATAAGCCAGCCCGTCGACAAACAGAACGTGATCAAAAGACCGCGGGATGAAGGTCAGACTGATGAAGCAAACCGTTAACAGCCAACCGGAGACTTTTAAATTAAATATCGATTGGTGCGAAGCAACCAGATCTTTTGCCTCCATGCGGGTGCTTAATTGAGTCCCCGAATATCGCTAAGTAACCGCTGTCAACAAAACCGGTGGATAACTAATGTCGTAAGAGAACTACAAACATAATTTTATTTACAAATTTCTTTAAGAAGTCACATTCAGTGATTTTGCGTAGCCAACATCGATAGAGAGAAAACCGGAGACAATTATGAAAATTGAATGCTGCGGCGGTGATTTATAAAAAGTGATTAATTTTAACAAAGAAAAGTAAAAAACGCTTGTAGAGTAATCTACATAATCCTATATTTGCATGAAACAATTTTCCTCAATTCCCGAGGCTTTTGAGTGGTGGCTTAAAAATATTTATCCCACACTTCCAGCAGAGGTTAAAAAAGGGAAACCGGTTTCTGCCTGGCGCGATTACACGCATGGAGGAGGTATTTCGGAGAAAAGAATGCGTGAGATTCTAATTGAATTTGGTCATTTCAAAATTGAAATGACAATTACTTATGAGCCTTAACAGGCTTTTTATTTGAGGAAATTTTGTAGAGAAAACCACAAGTGCCTCTAAAAAACCCGGATGCAAGTTCTACAAACACGATGAGCACCCGGGTAGCTTGATCTTTTGAGAATCAAACCGTACGAAACTATAACCACACGTCACAATCCAATGGAAAAACAAGCTAATAGTCTTCATCAACTGATCAACGGAAACGAACAGGCTTTGATCAAGCAAGTCAGGATCATCGACGAATTCTTCAAAATGGACAAAGCCAGCGAAATGATCGAATCGCTGAACACATTGACAGAAGATCTTTTATTCTCCAACGACCTTGACAATGTGACGCATAACATGCGAACGCATATTGTGAACCAGCTTCGGGTCGTGACTCTACTTGCGAAATTGAGGGAATGCAGGATTAGGGTGTGATCTCAAAATTGGCGAAGGAAGGATCCGACATCGGCCCGGCCCACAAACCGATTTTACCGGTCGTAAACTTGCTCAGACTTTCCACTTCCAGGCTCGGCTTAGGCGAATGATCCACATAAACTTTAATGGCTTTGCCGGCTACGATTATTTTGACATGAAACCAGCCATCCGGATTTGGGACGGGGTTGACCTTGTTTTCATATTTGCCCGGAAAACTCTCACGCAATTTTGGCCATGGATAATCCGGCATCGAAGCATACTGGACAGACCTGGGCCGACGAACCGTATCGGCGTTCATAAAGTTGAAGGGTCGAAAATAGACGACATCTTGCGTCTTCGTATCCTGAAAATGAAAAGTAACGCCCACAAAACTTTGCTGCAGGACATTTTTACCTTTCACATCAAACTCGATCGTGCCGTTTGTAAAGTTGTAATCTTTGAGGATCATAAAACCCTCCTTTTCATTGACATTGAACTTAACAGCCTTTTTCCCGCCATCGGTTACAGTTTGAACTTCCCGATTCGAAGTTTCCCAGAGATCCGCTTTGTGCAGGTCCGGGCGGATTGTTTGTGCTGAAACATGCAAATGCAGAAGGAAAATAAGACAGGATGCGAGTAAGATTTTCATAGCTGATTGTTTTGATTTGGATAATTGACGAGCTCAAAAATCAGCTGAATAAGGTATTTTTGGTTGTTCAAACGCGCGCCAAATCCGTGCAAATGCATTCATATAGCCAGCCATGACCAAAAACGGAGAAGAGCAAGACTTCCAAAAGTGCCTCGCGCTCATCGAGGCGCAGCTCGGCTGGGGCAACAGTACGCATTGGACCAATTATGATTTTGAAAAACTGAGCGACACTTTTCACGAAAAAACGGGTGTAAGGCTCAGCGTAACTACATTGAAGCGCATCTGGGGCAGGCTGAAATACGACAGCGCCCCTACCCTGACCACATTGAATGCACTGGCGAGATTTGCTGGCTACACGGATTGGCGGATGTTCAGGCAACAGCAGGGAACGGATATTACCCGAACCGAAAGCAGTGAGGAGGTATTAGCTCCTGCACCAGTTTTATCCAGAAGTAAATTTAACTTTTACTGGCTCCTTGCATTGTTGCCGCTTTTACTGGGTGGATACGCATTATTTTCAATCAAACCTGCTGATACCGAGCTTGATCCACAGCTGTTTTCATTTAAAGCCAATAAAATGAAAACAGAAGGTGTACCCAATTCTGTGGTGTTTCATTATGATGCAAAAGCTGCCAAAAGTGACTCCGTTTTTATCGTGCAAACCTGGGACATGAGACGGCGGGCGCTTGTTTCGAAGGACAAAAATTACCACTCGGCGATTTATTATTATCCAGGCTTTTTCAATACCAAACTCATTGCCGACAACCAGATCGTAAAAACACACGATTTGTGGATCACCTCCGACGGCTGGTTATGCCTGGCCGAAAACGAACCCGCGCCGCTTTATTTTAAGAAAGAGGAATGTGTTAAAAACGACATTGTAGAGATAAATGAGCCTATTTTAAAAAACTACAACCTGTCGCTCCACCCAAAAGCACCGCGGGTGCGGCTGTTTAACCAGCGGGATATGGGTGATTTAAGTAATGATAATTTTGTATTTGAAACGAATGTAAAAAATAACTTTGCCCAGGGCACCAATGCGTGCCAGCCTATGCAAATCCTTATTCAGTGTAAAGACGACGTGATCATTATTCCGCTCACTGCGAAAGCTTGTGTAGGCGACCTGTCACTCGCATTTTGCGGCACTTATCTGACCAGCAAAACCGCCGATTTATCCGGGTTTGGAGCCGATCTGACGCAGTGGACAAAGCTCCGGGTTGAAACAATCAATAAAAAAGCAAGCATTTACGTAAACGGCGAAAAAGCCTATTCACTGGAATTCTCCAACCAGCCTACCGGTATCGTGGGCGTCCAGATCCGGTTTAATGGTACCGGCGCGGTGAAAGGTACCTGGTTTGAAAATAAAGGAAAAATGGTCCGGTTGTGATCCTATTTCCAGCCCAATTATCGCAAATGCCTTATCGGATTCAGGCAAAAAAAGAACACGTTTCCATGGTCTCGCGGTCCTTGCAGTTAGTTACCTATATCTCTCACCGTTCAACCCCTTGCATTTAACCGGATAGTTTGTAATATTTATTCGATAGATATGTGTTTGCTTTCAACGCAACATCATGAGAATTTATATTATCTGCGCCTTATTGCTCATTTCTGCGACTCAAAGCGCTTGCGGACAGATCGAGGTAATTCGGAAACTGAAAGATAGGCTTCATCAGGTCAAAGACAGCACGCAATATGTAGATGTGCTTAATAAAATATCGCTGCTATTTTACGAGCAAAATGCAGATAGCACACTTATTTATTCGGTTCGGGCACTGGAAATAGCCAGTCGGCTGGAATATGAAAAGGGTATAGCCGACGCGACCAACAACCTGGGTATTGTGTATGATATCAAAGGAAACAGCCAGCTTGCCATGCGCTACTACAATGATGCTTATAACAAGTACAGAGCGATCGGCGACTCATCCAATATCGTCCAGACTTTGATGAATATCGCGATGGTTTATGAGCTTAGTGGCAAGGATGAAAAGGCGGTCAATAACTTCAAACAGGCACTTTCGTTGGGAAACCGCATCGCACACGATTCCATTACAGCGCTGGCGATCTATAATTACATGCTGATCTACCCTGACCATTTTAAAGAAAAGGAAAGAGAAAGGTATATTGAAAAAGCCCGCGCCATTGCATTGAAATATAAGGATATGCGCATGCAGCTGGCAATCGAGCAGCTGCTTGCCGAAGATTTTATTTCTAATCAGGAGCACGCAAAAGGTATTGGTTTATTGCAGAAAACATTGGCTAAAAGTCTGCAAATGCAGCTATACTTTTTCAGTATGGACCTGATGATCAGGCTGGGCGACCTGCACCTGGCCGCAGCACCTGACACCGCAATGAAATACTATGGAGAAGCGCTGATGATCGCTGAGCAGAAACTTTACCGGGTTTATGCAAGAGAAATCTGTACCAAGCTTTACGAATATTTCAGGAGCAAAGGTGACATGGCCAAAGCCTACACGTACACGCAAAAACTGGTCAAACTATTTGAAGAACAGGCCGAAATAGACCGCGTTTCGGGGATTGATTACATTGAATATGCGGTGAAAGACCAGCAGCTCAAGTCTGCGCAGTTGAAATCAGTTTATAACTCGCGCTTACTGTGGCTTGCAGTGGCTGTTTGCGTCCTGACAATTCTCAGTATTGTTTTTTTATTTAGAAACTGGGTCCTGACCAGAAAGACCAACGAAGTGCTGCAACTGCAATTCCGACAGCTGGAATCGACGAGCGAAGCACTGGAAGAAAGCAACCAGAATTACGCACGGCTGATTAAAGTCATTGCCCATGACCTGCGAAATCCGATAGGCGCGATAAAAGGCCTGAGCTCGATGCTTTTGGAGGAAAAATTGACAGCCGAAGAGAATAATGAGTTCACCACGCTGATCAGGCAAGCGAGTGAAAGTTGCATCAAGCTGATCAGCGATTTGCTTGAAACCGATTTTAACCTGAAAGAATCAAAGCTTGTGAAAGAAGAGATAAACCTGGCTGCATTTTTACAACAAACCGTCAAGTTATTGTCTTTCAGGGCGAATGAAAAAAGTCAGGAGCTGATATTAAAAGAGCCAGGCAACGCAGTAGTTATGGCCGACCGGGATAAGTTATTGCGGGCATTAAATAACCTGATCGTGAATGCAATCAAGTTCAGCCCGATAGGCGGCAAGATAGAAATTGCTGGTAGCCAGTCCTCCGAGGGGTTTTTGATTTCGGTAAAAGACTATGGCCTGGGCATCCCGGAAAACCAGGCGTCCCGGATCTTCGACCCATTCACATCCTCCAAACGCCCCGGTACTGCCGGAGAGCAGCCTTTCGGTTTGGGATTATACATAACAAAACAGATCATAGAAGCGCACCACGGCAGGATCTGGTTTGAAAGCGAAGATGGAAAAGGAACCACTTTTTTTGTAATGCTGCCCATATCATTTTAAATTTCTTCAATCTGCAAAAAATGTCAAATATCAACCGCCGCAATTTCATTAAGCTCTCGGCAGGTGCCGCAGCTGCATTGAATGTACTACCTCCTTTGATCCGGCAAGCTCTTGCAGTGGATGCGCACAACCCGACAAAGTCCATTCAGGATGTGCAGCATGTCGTGATCCTGATGCAGGAGAACCGTTCTTTTGATCATTATTTTGGTTCAATGAAAGGGGTACGGGGATTTGGTGACCGGTTTCCGGTACCGCTTGAAAGTGGCGAACGGGCGTTTCATCAATCGGATGGAAAACGCATTGTGCCACCCTACCGCGCAGATAAAAAAACGATGAATGCCGCACTGATCCACGGCACACCCCATGATTTCCCCGACACGCAAGCTGCCTGGAACCAGGGAAAATACGGTTTTTGGCCAAAATTCAAAACGCCGTTTTCGATGGCTTACTACACCCGTGAGGAAATCCCGTTTCAGTATGCCCTGGCCGAATCTTTCACAATTTCAGATGCATACCACTGCTCCATCGCGACAGGGACTGATCCTAACCGCATTATTTTCTGGTCAGGCTCCAACTTTGATCCTGAAAAACGCGCGGCAGGAATTAACTGCACTGATCAGGATTCCGAGCCTGTCAATCTGCGGTGCTGGGTAACGATCGATGAAGCTCTGCCAGAGCCGCATTACAAATACAGGGGAAATGCATTCAGGTGGGATACCATTCCGGATGTGCTGCAAAAAGCGGGCATCAGCTGGCGGATTTACCAGGACCCGAAAAACAATTGGGACGGCGCAATGCACGGTTGTCTGGCATTCGAAAGTTTCCGTAATGCAAAACCCGGCTCGGCGATCCATGAAAATGGCATGAAACACTGGTCGCTGGAAGATCTGACGAAGCATGTAAAGGAAAACACATTGCCCCAGGTAACCTGGATATTGCCTTCCCAGGACGATTCTGAACACCCGGGCGCGCCATCCAGCCCGAACCGCGGCGGCGATTTTACACATCAGGTACTGACCGCACTGACTTCCAATCCGGAAGTATGGAGCAAAACGGTTTTCTTCCTCACTTTCGATGAAAATGATGGTTTGTTTGATCATTTGCCCGCACCTGCTGTTCCTTCGTATAACCTGGATGGGACGCTGGCAGGGAAGTCTACAATTGATCTGGCGGGGATGTATTTCAATAATGACAAGGGTACCTCAGAGTTCCCTAACCCATTTCACGCGGACAGTATAAAGCCGGGGCAGCCAATCAAAAAGCGGATTTACCAGGATAAGCGTGACACTATTTCGGGCAATATTCGTCCATGGGGAATGGGTCCGCGCGTGCCGCTTTATATTATTTCGCCGTGGAGCAAAGGTGGCTGGGTCGATTCGCAGGTAGCTGATCACTCATCGGTCGGACAGTTTCTGGAAAAACGATTCGGCGTTCAGGTGCCGGCGATCAGCCCATGGCACCGGGCGGTGAGCAGCGACCTCACTTCGGCCTTCGATTTTGTTAACCCCAATGATCCGGTTTTCCCAAAACTACCCGCCACAGCCGAATATGCCAACATTGAAGCCGAATCCAAAAAGCTCCCCCCGGCAGTGGCACCTGCCACAATGATGCCGCTCTTTCAGGAAAAAGGGACAAAGTTTTCACGTGCGCTACCTTATGAGTTGCACACGCACTGCAGCATCAATAATGCTGGGAATAAGGCTAGCCTGAAATTTGAAAATACCGGAAAGGCAGGTGCCGTTTTTCATGTTTACGATTTAAAACACCTCGACCGCATTCCGAAACGCTATACTGTTGAATCTGACAAATCGCTTTCAGACGACTGGGATCTTTCTGCGGACAGCGGATTATACGACCTCGAAGTATACGGCCCGAATGGTTTTTTCAGACATTTTAAAGGAAATGCGAACCAGCCGGAGCCGGAAGTGAAAGTTAGCTATGCCAGGAAAGGCGGTGTGCTTGAGTTGTTGGTGGAAAACACCAACAATGGCGGGGAAAACACCAACAATGGCGGGGGAAACACCGAAAACGGCGGGGGAAACGGCATAGAAAACGCCAACAAAGGCACACAAGCCTCTCAAAATGGCACTTTTGAAATAAGTATCCATGCAAATGCGTATCAGTATGGTGGCCCCTGGGATACAAAGTTGAATGTAAAGGCAAGTTTCAGGAAAGCCTGGACATTGAAAGACAGCGGCAACTGGTACGACTTCTCCGTCAACATCAAAGGCAATACCGAATATGTGCGCCGCTTCGCTGGCCGGGTGGAAACCGGGAAACCCGCGATCAGCGACCCGGCAATGGCATTGCATATTTAGAGATGAATTTGAAAGAATTATCCCTTTAAAAATTTCAAATGAACAGCTGGATAATTGCTTTCTGAAATGAGCCGAGGTTTGATTTGATTAACTGGGAATATGGGTCCCTGCTGGACTGGTAATTTTCAATTCTCAAATCAACTTTATGAAAACGTCGTTTCTATCTCTGCTTTTCCTGCTCTCATTCCGATTCGTAGCTGCTCAGGCACCCGAAAGTTTCAATTTCCAGGGCGTCGCGCGAGGCGCGGATGGAAAGTTGGTTAAAAATATAATTACCAGGCTGCGTATTACTATCCATTCTGAAAACCTTTCCGGGCCCGTCGCCTATTCGGAGACACACAGACCGTCAACCAATGAGCATGGCATATTCACAATTGCAGTAGGGAAAGGCCTTGTAGAGAGCGGGGAATTCAACAAGATTTCATGGGGTACGGTATCTCACTTCATTCATCTCGAACTTGACCCCGCGGGAGGTACCGAATATGTTGACTTGGGATCGACCCAATTACTGAGTGTACCCTATGCTGCACATGCCAAGGAAGCTGGTCAGTGGAGGGACGGGACGCCTGTCGTTCAGACAATGAAAATAGGAAGCGAAGTTGATGTAAACGATCCAAACCCTGATCCCAATGATCCCAAGGTAAAAAAATATTATTTGCCTGATATAGGCGACGGGGCAACCCTGATCTGGTATCCGGTTAAAGGTTCATTTCGAGCAGGAAATGCTGATGGGGGAAAATGGAATGATGGGCTTATGGGGAAGTTCTCGTTCGCGGCCGGAACCAGTACGGAGGCCAGCGGGTTAGCAAGTGCCGCATTTGGTATTTCTACAAAAGCATCCGTAGAATACTCGCTGGCTACAGGACTTTTCACAGAATCAACCGCATCCGGTTCTGCTACCTTTGGTGCATTTACTAAGGCGCAGGGTGCAGCTTCTGCTGCATTTGGTCAATATACTGTCGCCAAAACGAGAGGTTCGTTTGTTGCAGGGTTGTATAATAATGCTTCCGATTTCCCAGATCCGGATAATGAAAAAGATGACGATCGGATTTTTCAAATCGGTAATGGTGATTCTGAGAAACGACTAAATGCATTGACCTTACTCAGAAACGGAAATTTGGGGCTGGGTAAAGATGTACTTGAACCAAAATACATACTCGATATTGGCGGGAGACCACGCGTGCGCCACATTGGTACGGCAACGGCGGGGATTTACCTGGATGATTCTGAAAATAAAGAACGCGGCTTTGTAGGAATGCGCACCGACGACCAAATCGGTTTTTATCTGGATACCTGGAAATTCTGGGTAAACACAGCAGGGAATGCAGTTTTATTGGGAAATCTCACTCAAACCTCCGATGCGCGTTTGAAGCATAAGCTAAGCCCAATCACCGAAAGTCTGGCAAAAGTTACAGGGTTGGCTCCCTACCACTACTATTGGAAAGATCCGGAAAGAGAGCAAAATATTCAGACCGGATTAATTGCTCAGGAGGTCGAAAAGCTATTTCCGGAATTGGTGAAAGCTGACGCGCAGGGTTACAAATCTGTCAATTACATCGGTCTGATCCCCCATTTGATAGATTCGGTTAAAGAACTTAACAAAAAGAATGAGCTTCTGACTTCACAAAACCAATTGATTCAGGAACAAAATGTGGTTATGATACGCAAACTGGAAGCAATGGAGGCGCGCCTGAATGAATCGGAATTCCCAAAGACAGCAATGCGGACGAAATGACTACTGATATCTGTATCAGAGTATCCGATTCTCAATCCGTATTTCCTCATCAAATAATGCAGAAGAGAGGCGGGCATGATCTTTAAAATTAAATACCTGTCCACTATTCCTGACGTTTTCAATTTTCGAGAAATCCAGCGCCTGTATCAGCCAGCCTTCCTGATTCGGAGGCATGGTTGCTATTATTCCTTCCTCCGGCAAATCCTTGTCGGGGGTTGCATAGAAAGCAGCAAAACCGTAGTTAATGTCAACTGCTGGTGACCATGCCGCATTTCCCACAGTTTGAGAAACAACCGTATAAGCCTGATTTTCAAGCGCGCGCGCGCGGGCACCTATATGTACGCGGGTAGCTCCGCGGATAGTTTCTGTACAACTGGGTGCCAGAACAAGTGTCGCTCCTGCATGGCTGAGTAGTTGGGAGCCTACCGAAAATTCAACGTCATAACAGATCTGAACACCAAATTTGCCCCATTCTGCTTCAAAAACAGTCAGCGTTTTCGGTGCACTTTCGATACCCCATTCTTCATTTTCAAATCGGGTCATGAAAAATTTATCCTGATAACCCGCCGGCCCGGTCTGAGAAAAAACGTAAGCCCGGTTCAGGTTTTTTCCATTCTCTACTACGGGGATCGTCGGGGCTACGATGACAACATGATATTTTTTCGCCAGGCTTTCAAATGCCGCGCAATACTCATTCCTGATCGCGTCCAACGCGTGTATTTGTTTGCGGATATCGCGTTTGACATCTTCTGAAAAGATGCTTACAAGCTCCATAGAGCCATATTCAGGAAAGAGCAGCAATTCCGCACCCTTACTTGCCGCTTCTCCAACCCACTTTTCAACATGCGCCTCCCAGGCAGAAAAATCCGCGTGTTCCGTGACCGGATACTGTGCGGATGCAATCGTTACCTTCATCAATGATCTTTCAGGTTTTTGACCCAGAACGTCATTTTCTTTTCGCTCTGGACTGTGTCGCCAATGTCCAGCCATTTCATCTGCGTTTGGAGCCGCGATTCTTTATGATAACCTCTTTTAAGCCAAAAAGCGTCATTCGGACGATAATCAGATGGCTTCAACGGGTGATCCACCGCTCGTTCCACCGCGCAGAAACAGGCCGTTTCAAAATTCCCAAAACTACGGGCATGTGATTCTCTTTCGTCAAAAAAACGATGCCCCAGCCCTGCGCCCCGGTATTCTTTCAGTAAAATGCTTTCACCGAAATAGAATACCGAACCCAAATCATAACCAGGATCCTCAAATGGCTTGCGAACTTCATCCGTTTCGTCGGTAAGTGGAATGCAGGTTGTAGCGCCAATCATTGTCTGATCATCGTAAACAGCGAAAAGCAGCGCCTTGTCAGATTGAGCGTAAATTTTCAGATACTCCGTTTCATAGTTGGGCGAGCCTTCGTACAAGTAGGGGAAATCGCGAAAAACGGTAATGCGCAACTCGCCCAGATCTTCAAAAACGGAGGATATCTCAGCTCCTTTTTTCCAGATAAAAGTCAGCTCTCCCATTATTTTTTCGATACCAGTTCGATCCAGAGCAGCAGGTTATAGTAGGTGGTTATCCGATTGATTTTCCCCTCCTTCACTTCCAGAAACGCCCCGGCAGGAAGCACATAGGTTTGCCCATAAGCTTCCGGCAGGCCTTCTTCGCCTTTTTTATAAATTCCGTTTACCACAAATTCAACAGCCACCCGGGAGCCGGTCTTTTCAGTAAAAAAGACCATATCGGTCAGCGTTTCTTCGTAAGCCACGTCCATATTGCCCAGAAATTCCGTAAACTTTTCGATACCTATCCGGACATCCCCCTGATTCGCCTCGTGGCGGACTTGCGGGTCGAGGAGGGCGAGCATTCCTTTCCAGTCTTTTTTATTAAAACAGTCGTAATACAGTTCAACGGTTTCGAGTGCGGTCATTTCAATTCATTTTGAGGTATATAAATCCATTTATCCCGGGTGCGGAACCCGACTTTATAGCTCTGCCCATGATAGTTAAGCCGCTCACCTTCATAGCGTTCAGCGAGTATCAAATCCGGCTGAAATCCGGTTTCCTCTAAAACTTTAGAGGGATTCCGGACTAATACATGTTCAAAAATACGGCCTTCTTTTTGCAAAGCGTGTTGAAACCCGTAATCATAGCTGGCCTCCGTAAAGTCAAAACCTATTTTCTGAGGATTTCTTGCGTTGATGTAGCTGACTATCTCTTCAATTTCTGGAAGAAAATCTCCCCAAAGAATCTGCCCGGGCTCCGCAAAAAGTACGCTTTCCTGCATCAGGTTCAGGTTTTGCGAGCCTACCTGTATATTCAGGCTAAATGCGTCATTGATTTTGGGAAAAACCGTCTCGAAAAACCAGCGCGTCGACAGTAACGGGTGTGTAGAGCTGAGTAATGCGAACGGTAGCGCAGAAAGCCAGAAAAATGAGATAAGTATCTTCGAAAAAACGGAGGATAATATCGAGCCGTAAACCAGTCCTATTACCGGGGATATCAAAATAAAAAAGGCAATATGTAAACGCGAGCCGTAGATCTGGTAACCTATAAATGAGCAAAACACCAAAAAACTGAGAAAAGCAAGCAGAGCGTACCATTTGGCTTCCTTCGAAAGTCGTGCAAAGAACAGCATCGGTATACTGAACAGCACAACCCACATCGCGAAGAAATTATGTGCGAAATCTTCATTGAAATTGAGCTTATTCATTTTAAACACCATTCCCACCCCGGGCTTGTTCAGCGGCACGCCGATGAGCTCGTGCAAACCCAGAAGCTTTGATTCCATAAAATGATTATACGCATTACCCGGCGAAACAAAGCCCAAATGCAGAAAAGTATGTTTGGATACCGATGAAATCAAATCGCCCGCACTGCGAATATCCGCCCGGTTTCCGTTGCTCATCGTACCAACCGGCGACTCAAATATTTCGTACGTGCGCAGCCAGAAAGGCGCATTCAGGAGCAGCACGATCATCACTATACCGGCCATCGCCAATGCCAGCGCTTTCCAGAAAACGGGTCTGACTAAAAGGAAAATCAGGAGATAGAATCCAAAAGGCAATGCGTAAAACACGAACGTCCCTTTGGTCATTAGTCCCAGTGAAACGGTCAGGGCAATCAGAAACAGTACTACATATTTCCGGTTGATTGTAAAATCAAAAACATAAAAAGCTGTCGCCGTGATCAGAAATGCGACAACCAGGTCATTCTGCGTGGTCATTGATTCCAGTACCACAATCGGCAGCGTCGCTGTAAAGCATAGTGCAATCCGTAAAGCACGGTTTGTGCCCGAAAACAATTCAACCAGCAAGGAAACACAAACCAGCGTCCCCCCCAGACAAAGCCATTGCAGCAACTGAAAGTAGCGGTTGCCGCCAGAGACCAGATAAGTATGTAAATGCACATATTCCGAGAAAGGACTAAAAGAGATAGCGCGCTCAATATGAGAAGCGTAGTGCTCTACATTGCCGTTTTGAACCCAGTAAACAAGCCTGCTCAAATGGTAACTGAGGGAATCGAGGTTGTTCGGCGTAGCGACGAGGGCCACGAGCAATGTACAGCCTGCCAGGGACACCAGTGTAAAAACCGTAAGTACGCCGAGCTTTTTATAAAACGCTTTGAACGATGTTTTCCAGTCACCAAAAATCGTGCGCAAATTGGTCCGGTGTGACTTTTGAAGCCTGGCCGAAACCGCAATTAATGCGACATTCAGCACCACCCACAAAGAATTGATTGCGAGCGCGTTGACGAGGTTGAAGGCGCTCAGCATCTCGGTACTGGCTGCGATAAAAAAGAACAGCAATACTGCGGAAGCCAGCAAAGAGCGCCGGAACGATTGAGGAGAACCTTTAAAAAATGCCAGATAGCTGCTCGCGGTGCAAAGCCACAACGCAAGCGGAATCAAAAAGATCATGCGGAAGGTCAGGTACTGTTTGGCTAATATGTACCAAAACTAACTAATAAGACGAAAACAATGATACCAAATCACCGCTGAATGCCTCATTTAACCATTATATTCAATAAAATGCAAAAGCGCAGCCAGCGAATGTAGTTTCGTCTGCCGGTTCTCAAAACTGATATCCCAGGCATTTCCGCTCTCCGGATCTGACAAAACACTGATTTTAAAGCGCGCGGTACTGTCCTGATCAACTTTTATTCCTGCTCTATGTAATGCTTTTTTAGTCCAGAATACCTCCTTCTCACTTCCCGACAACTCGATCGCAAACGATCTTGACTGCCGCTCAATGACAAAATTACCCGAAAGCGCGTCAAACAATATCCCGTTTTTATTGAAAGCGGATTCAAAACACCCATTCAATATCAGATCCTCGGGCACGCCGGTAACCAGCTGCTTTTCCGGCTCCATCAGCCAAAGCTGATCCGCAGTTTGCAAAGCAAGATCGAGCTCGTGCGTACTCAGCAGAATGGCTTTCTGTGTTTCACTGGCCAGGTAATGCAGCAACTTCATCAGTTCGATACGGCTCGGGAGGTCCAGGTGTGCGGTGGGCTCGTCGAGCATGATTACGCCGGTATCCTGCGCCAGGGCTCGCGCCAGCATCACTTTTTGACGTTCCCCGTCGCTGAGCTGGTTCATGTGCCGGTCGAGTAGATGGGCGCTTCCCGTAAATGCGACCGCATCGCCCACTTTTTCCTTATCTTTTTCACTTAATTTCCCAAGCCAGCCTGTGTAGGGCGTGCGGCCCAACTCGATCACCTCTCTGGCGGTCAGGTTACCTGTTTCCAGTCTTTCCGTGAGTACCAGACTGAGTTTGGTAGCCAGTTCCTGGGGTTGCAGATCGGTTAATGGTTCCGTACCGAGCAAAACCTGTCCTGCGAGTGCGGGTTGCAAACCGGCCAGCGTACGCATCAGGGTAGACTTACCCGAACCATTTGCGCCAAGCAGGCATACCATTTGCCCCGCTTGTAAATTCAGGTCGAGGTCGCGCGCAATAACCGTTTCGGTTTTTTTGGAACGATAACCTATCGAAAGCCCGGTGGTCGTGAGTAAAGGTTGCAGTTCTTTCATGAGAACGAAGACCGGAGGTTATTACTGCGCAAAATAACCCAGATTACCACAGGAGCACCTAAAAGCGACGTCACGACATTAATAGGGATAACCGATTCCGTCCCCGGTAATTGCGCCACAATATCACAAAACAGCATCAACACTGTCCCTGTCAGGCAGGTTGCGGGTATAAGAATCCGGTGATTGGAAGTTTGTAGCAGCGATCGGGTCAAATGCGGGATTGCAATGCCGATAAAACCGATTGGTCCGCAAAAAGCGGTGATACTGCCTGTCAGCAAGCTGGTACTGATCATGATCAGCAGGCGCGTCCGGACAATACTGAGTCCCATACTCTTCGCGTAATTCTCTCCCAACAACAACGCGTTCAAGGATTTGGAGCAAATGTAGGCTAGTACCAGCCCAAACACTACCACCACTGCCAACGCAAACAAATGATACTGGGTAACCCCGCCGAGCGAGCCGAAAGTCCACATAATGTATTCCTGCAGCTGCTCCGGCTGACTGATATACTGCCAGACACTGACTACCGAAAGGGTAATAGTCCCGATCATGACACCGACGATCAGCAGCACCACATTGTCTTTCACCCTTCCAGCGATCAGGATGATCAGCGACATGACGAGCCCCGAGCCGAGAGAAGCCATTAAAATGACCAGCCAGCTGCCCGAAATCCCCAGTTCGCGTATCGCGTACATTCCCGCACTGCCGCCACCGGCCAGCATGACGGAAGCGACGCCCAGACCGGCACCGGCTGTAATCCCGAGCTCAGAAGGTCCGGCAAGCGGATTCCGAAATAATGTCTGCATTTGTAAACCACTGACAGACAGGCCGCATCCTGCCAGCACCGCAGTAATTGCCTTCGGGATCCGGATCTTTTCGACTATAAACAGCCAGGCCGTATTTTCTGATTCCTGAAAAGCTACGATTTTAAATACCTCCTTCAACGGGATCGCAACAGAGCCTGACATGATATCGAGCGCAAAAAAAGCGAGCGTCAATATTCCCAATATGGTCAGGATCAGCCCTTGTCTGTTTGCGCGTGCAATCATTCGTTAAGGAAGTTGTTTGTAGTAAACCAATTGATGCCCAGGCAGCAGTTCGGGGTGAAATATATGGATCAGATCGGCCAAAACCGTGTGCGGATTGATCGTGCCCGATTCAAAAAAATCATTTGCCCCCTGCGCATTCACGCGACTATTATAGCTGTACATCTTGCCGCTCTTCGCCGCTTTGAAATCGGTATAACGGGAATCCTGCGCCAAAATGCTCTTTCGCGTGTCGTTTTTATCAAAACCAACATTGACCCAATATTGAGCCTCCAATGCTTTTGGATATACCGTTTCAAAACTAAGCGAAAGACTCCCGCCGCCCCTGGTATTGCCCCAGTAATAGTCGGCACCAGCGTCTTTCAGGAACTGTGACATATAATTTTCACCATTTGGTAAAAACCATATGTCTTTGATATTGAGACCAGAAATCACGGAAGGTTTTGTGCTCACCGAGCCGGCAAGCCTGGTTAGCCGGTGATATTCTTTTTCAATTACATCAAATTTCTCATTCACCACCTTTTCCTTGTTCAGCAGCGCGGCCGCCAGCTTGACCCACTCCATTCTGGCAAGTGGCGTGGTTTCTATCCATTCGGAATTGGCAAGAACGGGTATTCCGGCTTGTTTGAGAATTGTGTAACTGTCCTTTTTTGCACCCGGCGCGCCGACAGTCATGACGAGATCAGGATGCATTTCAACCAGCTTTTCCTGATTTAATCCATTATCGCGGCCGACCTCTGCAACTTTCCCGCCCTTGATCATCCCATTTACGGAAGGTGAATATACATATTGCAGGCTTCCCAGGCCGGTTAATATGCTTTCAGCGCCGAGAAATTCCAGCAACCCAATGTGCATGGAAGACATTGCGACCATACTTTTCAGCGGGATTTGGATTACCTGTGCATCGGGAAATCCTTCCGGGCGACTTATTCCTTTTTCGAGCAGGATATACTGATCTTCGGGTGAGTTGGGGTCAGCACTTTTAATGCTTACAATTTTATATTGGTCAAAATACCGGATAGAAAAACCTTTCGCATAACGAACACCAGTCGTGTCGGAGTAGCTCGTTTTTCCTTGCCTCCCCTGCTGTTGTTCCTGTGAAGTTTTGTCCGTGTTACATCCCTGCAACAACACAAAAATCAGCGGCAAAAGAAAAAGGTTTTTCATTTTGATAATTTATAAGTAGTTACTGCAAAGCATTTTGACCCCACAATAGCGAAGAGTCGCCGTAACTCAGAAAGCGGTAATTTTTTTCAAATGCTTCTGTGTAAATCTGCTTCCAGTCTTTTCCGACAAAAGCTGCAACCAGCAAAATAAGCGTCGATCCTGGCTGATGAAAATTGGTAACGAGACCCTTGCAAAGCTGAAAATGATAACCGGGAAAAATGAATATCTCCGTCTCGCCTGTCAATTGTTCCAGATTATTTTTATCCATAAAATTCGCTACCTCCCTCAATGCCTCGACCGGCGAAGGCAAAACCTTTTCAGCCGCATGATAAGGATAAAGTTTTTCAATCCCGAACTCCTCTGTCTCCTTCCTAAATAACTTAACACCAAACCAATACAGGCTTTCCAGCGACCGCAGCGAGGTAGTTCCAACCGGCACGATCATTTCTACCGAAGCAAGCAGATCGCCGATCAGTTTTCGGGAAAAAACAACCTGCTCCGAATGCATCTGATGCGCTGTCACCGACTCCACTTTAATAGGCAGAAATGTGCCCGCTCCTACGTGCAATGTAAGAAAAGAGCTTCGGATACCTTTTGATTCCAGCTGCTCAAAAACACGGTCTGTGAAATGCAGCCCGGCTGTTGGTGCGGCTACTGCTCCGTCGTGGTGCGCGTATACGGTCTGGTAAGTTTGCTTATCCGCCTCCTCAGTGTCCCGGTTGAGGTAAGGCGGCAAGGGAATTTCGCCTAATGCCTTTATAATTTCAAGAAACGTAAAATCCGCACTCCAGCTCAGCTGAACGTGGTTTTTCGCGTAATCCACATAAGCAACTTCCAGTTTGACTTCCTGCGAACCGATTTCAATATCAGTGCTTAAAGTCTCGCCGGTCTTCCACCGCTTTTTGTTGCCGATCATACATTCCCAAACGCATTGCCGGCTTACCAGCATTGCATCCTGGATAATTCGCGTAGGAAGCTCAGGGTGCAGGAGCAGGATTTCAATTACAGCGCCGGTAGGTTTTTGAAAATGCGCCCGGGCCGGGATAACCCTGGTATTATTGAAGACGAGCAAGGTATTGGCCGGAAGCTGGGCAGGTAGGTCAGAAAATTGTCTGTGCTGTATGCTACCATTTTGATAAACGAGCAACTTAGACTGATCCCGGACTTCGAGCGGATAGTGCGCGATCCGCTCGTTTGGAAGATCATAAACGTAGTCTTCCAGTCTGATCGAACCTGCTGCTTCCAGCCAGTCGGCCTTTTCACTGTGTTTTTCTTTTTCCATGCTGCGCGGATTACAGCCTGTCTTCGGGAACAGGAGGCCAGAGCAGGCGCAACGGCAGTAAAAATACCACTACGATAAGACCGATTCCTGCATAATAGACCCAGGAGAAGTCGAAAACGTCCAGTTTGTATTGGGTGCTGTTGATTGTCGCGAGCGCAAAAAGACTGAACCCCATGATGGTATTGATTACCGCGACGAGGCAGTAGATCCAGTTGACCAGGTGCTCGTTCAGTTCCGGGCGGCTTTTAGCCCAGGCTTTCCGGTTCAGGATGGGCAGATGCATCGGGTCTACGTTCGGGATATGCCTGGCGAATGCCGAGATCACCACATTGTTCAGCAAAAACAAGCCCATAATGATGTAAAAAATGTGCTCTTTATCTACATAGCGCTCTGCCAGGCCAGTTTTGGCAAAGTCGACAGCGACCATTTCAGGGAAGAGAGAGTAAGTCCAGACCAACGCTCCCACCACGAACAATATGGATAGCCAGCGCCAGATTTTTATTGCAAAAGTTGTAATTTTCATGAATTCTTTAACCTTCCGGAGGTTTTCGCCAAATTAAAATCAGGGTGCAAAATTAGGGCGGGGAGTTTCTAAAACCTAATTGACAACGAAGCCAAAAATGAAAATATACACAAAGACAGGCGACAAAGGTACCACGTCGCTGATCGGAGGCACGCGGCTCAGCAAGGCCCACGTACGGATAGATGCGTACGGGACTGTGGACGAATTGAACAGTTATATAGGTATGCTCCGCGATCAACCCGTGAATGAAGGCCGGAAAGAACTGCTGAAAGAAATCCAGGACAGACTTTTCACGATCGGCTCACATTTAGCCTCAGAATCAGACAGGAAGAAGAGAATATTGCCTGATCTGCTGGACGAAGATATTGTACTGCTGGAAACTGAAATGGATATGATAGAATCCAAAGTTCCGCCGCTGCGGGCATTCGTTTTACCCGGCGGGCACCAGTCGGTTTCATTCGGCCACGTGGCCCGGACCGTATGCCGCCGGGCGGAGCGCGCGGTGATCCATTTGCAGCAGGGTGAAGAGGTGGAGGAAATTGTGATCAGGTATCTCAACAGGCTTTCCGACTACCTTTTTATGCTTTGCAGGGCAATGACTTATGAGCTCGGAATCGAGGAAGTTACGTGGAATCCGAGGGTCTCTTCTAAAAAATAATTGTTATACTAAATATCAGGTATTTATAGATTAAATATTTAAATTGCAATCCCTGACAAAAGTCGTTTTCAGCGTACAAAAAATTAAATTTTGGCATCATGACAGCCGACACATTACAGATTGAGATTCAGCCGACAAGCCAGTCTCGCTTACAGGATGTTGATTTCGACAACCTGGTTTTCGGGCGGAATATTTCCGACCACATGTTTATCGCCGAATATCGCGAAGGCCAATGGCAGGACCTTCGGATCGTCCCTTACGGCGACCTCTCGCTCAGCCCTGCTACTGCTGCCCTTCATTACGGACAAGCCATTTTTGAAGGAATGAAAGCCTACAAAAATGAAGAAGGCGAAGTGCTTTTGTTTCGTGCAATAGATAACTGGAAAAGACTCAACAAATCGGCGGAACGTCTCTGCATGCCTTCCATCCCGGAGGAAATTTTCATGAACGGCCTGGTGGAATTGCTGCGCCTGGATGCTGGATGGGTTCCGTCACAGCCCGGCTGCTCGCTGTACATTCGTCCGTACATGTTTGCTACTGATCCTTATATTGGCGTAAAGGCCTCTGATTCATACTATTTTATCATTTTCACCAGTCCTGTTGGCACGTACTATGCGAAGCCGCCGCGCGTGAAAGTGGAAACGCATTTTATCCGCGCCGCAGAAGGTGGGGTTGGCGGAACCAAATGCGCTGGTAATTATGCCGGTTCACTATACCCAGCCAAGCTGGCCCAGCAGGAAGGTTACGACCAGCTGATCTGGACAGACGCCCGCGAGCATGCTTACATTGAAGAATCGGGAACGATGAATATCATGTTCCTGATCGACGGAAAACTGGTTACGCCATACGTTTCCGAAACCACGCTTGACGGTATTACCAGGAAAAGCATTGTGGCGATCGCTCAGAAGTGGGGCATACCTGTGGAAGAGCGCAGGGTAAGTGTAAAAGAAATTATCGACGCCGCAAAAGACGGCTCGCTGGAATCTGCTTTCGGGGCTGGTACTGCTGTGGTAATTTCTCCCTTCGCAACCATTGCCTACGAAGGAGTTGACTATACGCTTCCTGAAATCAAAGAGGATTCGTTTGTTACCAAAGTCAAAAACTATCTAACCGACCTGCGTACCGGTAAGGAAGAAGACGTGTTTGGCTGGATGCTGAAAGTTTAGAGTTTAGGAGTTCAATAAGTTTATGAGTTCGTAAGTTTAAAGTTTATGAGCAAAGAGCTCAAAGTAAGGTTCAACCGATGCTTTGAGCTCTTTTTCTTTTGCCGAAGAAACAAAAATCTCTTCCCACTCTAAACTTATTAACTCTAAACTCATAAACTCTAAACTCATAAACTCTAAACTCCCAAACTCCCTCAAACAAACGTCCGCGTGCCTGAATAATTCTCCCGAAACTCCTTGGGGGTGCAGCCGTTTTTGGTCTTAAATATCCTGTTGAAATACGACAAATTATTAAAGCCGCATTTGTAAGCGATTTCGGAAATTGTATCACTGGTATTGATCAAATACCTCGACGCATGCCCCAGTCTGATCTCATTCAGGCTTTCAATGAAAGTCTTCCCTGTACTCTTCCTGATGAATCTGCTGAAAGAAACTTCGGACATACCCGCGAGTTTGGATATACCTTCGAGATTGATTTCTTTGTCGTAATTATCCCGCATATAAGCAAACACCTTTTCGATCCGCCGGCTATTGAAATTGATATTATCATTGCTAAAAGTGCTGTTAGAGAGTGTCCGCATATTGCGCGAAACCGACAGATCGTGCAGGATATACATTAATTCTAAAATCGAGTCGAACCCGCTTTTTTGAGCCAGCGCCTGAAACCGCGGCAAGATCCTTTCAATGGTCTCTTTGGAAAAAGATATCCCCTTTGCCGATTTTTCCAGCAGCGACCGCACAAAGAAAAGTTGATTCCTTTTTAAAAATTTTTCATCAAAAAGGTCTTTATGAAACTGGACTGTTATCTCTTTTACCTCGGGCATTCCTTCCTGCCAGGTATAGCTGTGCGTAAGCCAGCCATGCGGCAGGTTATTGCCTACTAAAACCAGCTCGGCATCATCAATCACCTCCGTGTGGTCGCCGATAATCCGCTTCACCCCTCGCCCGGAAAGGATCAGGTTCAATTCGTATTCCTCGTGTGTATGAAGCGGAAAGTCGAAAACTGTCTTACTGCGTGTAAATACCGTAAAACAGTCGTATTGTGTCAAAGGGGTAATTTCGCGGTAAATTTTATTCATAGAGTGACGGTTAGTTGTTACATAAATTAACTATCTGAAGTTTAAATTGTATCAGGCAACCCGAAATTACTCATTTTAGATTATTTGTTCAAATACGCCAAATAAACACATTTGAAAGGCATTCTACTACAACAGCGCAACAAAACATTGCATATTTTATAGAATGCATTATAATAAGTAAGCGGTTTATCAAAACATCCATACTGGATGTTCAGCAATTAAATGTGCTGGAAATGCTCGATATGGATGGATCGTTACGATTATGCTATGGCATAAAAAGTGTATGGCTGCCGTGGCTGCGGTACAAAAAACCACCGAGTTGACCGCAGGCTCTCAAAACGTGTCGTACGGTAATATTTTAGGGTATCTTTTTGTTTTTTATCCTAATTTTGAAATTCACCTTAGCTACGTTATTTCCCTTTATGATACAATCATTCATGGCTGACGCCGACAAAGATCTTGTTTTTGCAAAAGTTCAGCAGTTTATCACCGAGCAAGGCTTCACGGTTGTCAGCAAAGATCATTCGAGACCCTGGGGCGGCTTTTTTGTGTTAGAAGAAAGCCAGGCTCCCCAATTCATTTCTACTTTTTTCCCACATCTTTCACTTGCAGATTTTGCCGGTTATGAAAAGCTGAGCCCAAAAATTCTGGTAGTGGCACCCAACAAGCGCCTTTCGTGGCAATATCACCACCGCAGGGCTGAAATATGGAAAGTAATTGGTGGTAATGCAGGTATTGTGATCAGCGACACGGATGAAGAAACTGAATTGCAACAACTGCCTATCGGAACTGTTATCGATTTGAAAAAAGGGGAACGTCACCGTTTGGTAGGCGTCGATGAATGGGGGATTGTGGCAGAAATATGGCAACATACCGACCCTTCAAACCCTTCCGATGAGGACGATATTGTGCGTGTTCAGGACGATTTTGGCAGGTAAACCCACAAAGCTTTTTTCACAGTTTGATAAATCTTAGGCTTGATAAAATATGAAATTCGGAAAAGTTGACAATCCCGCAGAAATCGATTTTACGCTGCCGCCCGATGCGCCTGCAAATAAGCGTATCCTCACGAATGCGAAAGGCGGAGGCAAGCCTGAGATTTGTATCGGCTGTGCCAAATGGAATAAAACAGACTTGAAAAGTTTTTACCCCAAAGGTGTCAAAGACGAACTGGGTTACTATGCAACCCAGTTCAACAGCATTGAGCTAAATGCTACTTTTTACAATAATTTCCCGGTCGAAACGATCGAAGGATGGTATAATAAAACCAGCGAAGGCTTTAAATTCTTCCCAAAACTACACCAGGGAATCAGTCACTGGAAAAGGCTGAAAGATGCAAAAGAACCGACTGACGTTTATCTTGATGGTATTTCCCATTTACAGGAAAAGCTGGGCATGCTCTTTCTTCAGTTGCCTGATAATTTCGGCCCAAAAAACTGGGAAGCACTCAAAGCATATCTGGAACAATGGCCCTCAGGCTTTCCGCTTGCATTGGAACTGAGGCACACGGCCTGGTACGACGGAAGTTTTGACAACACCGAGTTTTATGAAGTACTGGAAAGGAACAATATCACGCACATCATAACCGACTCCGCCGGGCGCAGGGATTTGCTGCACATGCACCTGACGACGCCCACTGCATTTATCCGTTATAATGGTGCTAACGTCGATTCGGATTATACCAGACTGGACGATTGGTTCGAAAGAATCAAAATCTGGGTCGCGGAGGGTATCGAGAGAATTTACTTTTTTGTGCATCAAAATCATGAAGAAGCTTCGCCGCTCTTGTCGGCATATCTGATCCAAAAGTTCAATGATGAGCTGGGAATGAACCTGAAAGTACCCGCCCATCCCACCAATACAGGACAGATCAAGCTGCTTTGAATATTTTTGCCTATGATAGGAATAATCAGGACCAATAGTGACAATCCTGACTTTAAAAAATTGACAGACAAGCTGGACGATGAGCTTTGCCTGATATATAATACTAAAAAGGAGGATTTTGAGGAGTACAACAGGATTGTTGATCTGGATACAGTTGTTTTAGCTTACGAGGACAAGAAGGTTACAGGTTGTGGTTGTTTTAAAACACTGAATGATGCCACAATAGAGCTCAAACGTATGTATGTCGAACCTGAGTTTCGGGGACGGGGCATTGCTTCTGCTCTTGTGGCAGAAATAGAAAAGTGGGCGATGGAAAAGGGATATCATTCTGCATTTCTGGAAACCGGCAACGGGCAGCCACAGGCAATCGCTTTGTATCGTAAACTAGGTTACAGCCAGGTTACTGATCTCATGCAATATGCAGTATCGGATTATAGTGTTTGTTTGCAAAAGGAATTGAAAATCAAAACAGCGTAGCAAAATGGCAGGAAAATTTCTAGGGCTCCGGACAACTATCTACAAAGTCGCAGAGCTCGACAAAGCAAAGCAATGGTATACCGAAGCATTCGAAACGGCCCCTTACTTCGACGAACCTTTTTATGTGGGATTCAATATTGCAGGCTATGAGCTGGGCTTGCAGCAGGAAGACGGCGCTGCCTCCGCAAAAACGGCGAATGTCGTGACTTACTGGGGTGTAGCAAACGCCGGACTGGAATTTGAAAGACTAATATCCCTCGGTGCCACGTCACACGAAGAACCCGCCAATGTAGGAGGCGACATCGTAGTAGCCTCCGTGATTGATCCCTGGGGCAATGTGATTGGCGTGATTTATAATCCCGAGTTTACGCTGGAGTAACCCGCTCAGATATGTTTTAAAATAAAGTCGGCAGGTACATTCAGCTTTGTATGAACTGCCTTGATAAAGGAGATGTCAGGCTTTTGCTTTCCGTTTAAAATCAGGGAAAGTTTGGTTCCACTTACTCCCAGGGTCTTCGCAAGGTCCTTTTGTTTCAATTTTAATTCATACATACGAAGTTCAATCATTCCTTCCAATGTTCTGGGAGGTTCTATATAATAGTGCTCTTGTTCGTAAGCTTCCGCCGCCAGCGCCTTTGCACGGATGGTCTGCATTTCCTCCTGAGAAAGATTGGCTTCACCTTTGTTCATTAAGACCAATATCTCCTCCATGATCCGGTCGTACTCAGACTCACTTTTTATTTTTGTGTAGCTATTGTTCATTTTTTACCAATCCTAATAGTTGAAGCTTCGATTTTGTCGTACTGAATGTGCGTCCCTATAAATAATAAGTATATAGTCCTTGTGCTAAAAATGATCAGCGTAACGAGCCGATAGTTATTTCCTTTAATGTTAAAGACATATCTATCATTTCCCACAGCATCAACAGAATTGAAATCCTTTTGTACTTCATGAAAATTTGCCCAGTTGGCCTTCTGGGCTTTCTTAAACCAAACGCTCAGCGTGTTTGCAGAATCTGGATAACGCAACGCAAACTCTCTGATCATTTTGTAGCTGATTACGACCATAATTAAAGTGTGTGTTTCCGAAATGGAATATTAGTAAAGTTAAATAACTTTTAGAAATTCTAAATTTATTTTAAGTTACAAAAAAATGACAGACCACCTGGCCTGTCATTTTTTTATCGGGTAATATCAATTATCAAACCGCAAATTGCTTCGTCTCGACTACTGCCTTCAAATCATGCAGCAGGCTGAACAAGCCGAAGAAAGTCCGGTTCATATAGATAAAATGCTTGGAGCCGCGGTTCATATTCATTTTGCGGAGCTCTTTGTCATTGGCGTATTTTTCGCCCAGCGCAGCCAGTCTCTGGAAGAAAGTTTCATCCGAAAAATCAAAGGTATCCGAGTTAAATGGCTGCGTCAAAAGGCCCAGCACATCTTTGAAAAGGTTTGAAAAATAAACGATCTCTTTCTCTGTATCCTTCGGCTTGAGAATTTCAAGCTCCACTAATCTTTTGTGATAAATAACGGGATCGTTCAGATTTTCCGGCTCTGCGAGATCGAAATAAGGCGTATAAAAAGACTCAGGGATTTCTTTGATACAGCCGAAATCGATTGCGATCAGATTGTCCTGATCATCGACCAGGAAATTCCCAGGGTGCGGGTCTGCATGTACTTTTCGCAAATGATGAACCTGGAACATATAAAAGTCCCACAGTGCCTGACCGATCTTGTTGGCCAGATGCTGATCAGGATTTGACCTGGCAAACTCCGACAAATGCCGCCCCGACATCCAGTCCATCGTAATAACCCGCTCGCAGGAATATTCAGGATAATAAACCGGGAAGCGAAGATTCGGAATGTGTGAGCAAGCTTCGGCGATTTCCGAACTCTGCGCTATTTCCAGGATGTAATTGGTTTCCTCCGTCAGCTTGGTTTCGACCTCTTTAAAATACTTATCCGAATCCTTAGCCTGAATATTAAACATTTTCATCGCAATCGGCTTTACCAGCGCAAGGTCGGTCGAAATGCTTTCGGCAACTCCGGGATACTGGATCTTAACCGCCAGCTGTTTTCCATCCGCACTAGCCTTGTGTACCTGTCCTATGCTGGCAGCATTGATCGCATTGGCGTCAAAGGTATCGAACAGGTCAAGCGGCGATTTACCGAAATACTTACGGAAAGTCTTCACAACCAGCGGCGCCGATAGTGGCGGAACTGAGAATTGCGACAGCGAAAACTTCTCCACGTAAGCCTGAGGGAGAAAATTCTTCTCCATACTCAGCATTTGCGCCAGTTTCAATGCGCTTCCTTTCAGGTTTTTAAGTCCATCATAGATGTCCTCTGCATTGTTTGTGTTCAGGTTATCCCTTGCAGACTCCGGATTTGTTATTTTCTCACCATAATATTTCAGGTAGTTCCCCCCGATCTTTACTCCGGTTGAAATAAGCTTGGTGGCACGCTGAATTTTCGAGGTAGGTATGCTATCAATTGTCTCCATTCCTACCGCAGCGTTTCTTTAATGAGAAATTTTCCAAAATCAATAACACTTTCTAATGGAGTGGTATCAATCAGGTCGAATGTGGCCCGGATTGATTTTTCAATAAACAGGTCGGTTTTTTCAAATCCGATCGACTCGTCGTCGAGCCAGAATTTCAATGTAACCAGAAACTGAATCCAGGCGCCTTCTTCCAATGCATCCTGCTGCGCCTTGCGGATCCGCTCGCTTTTTGCTTTGAGGTAACCCTCGCTGACCTGGGAGATGAATGCCTTAAAATGAGTCCGGAAGTCTTTCAGCTTGAGAAGACTGTTCAGCCTGTTTTTACCTTCTTTCAAAGTCAGTATGACATAGCTCCTGTTGGCTGTCAGGATTTCGAAATAGGTATAATAATAGGTTAGTAGTTTATCCCGGAATCCCAGCAATGCAATATCTTCGCTTTGATCCATCAGCTGCACAGCCAGCTTGTGGAAACTTACAAATACACTTTTTTCAATCGCGTCGATCGACGAAAAGTGTTTGTAAAAATCCTTTTCTGCCATTCCGTTTTGCTTGCAGAACAAATACACCGACTCGGGCTTTTTGTTGTTCTCCAAACAATAATGCATGAATAACTCAGTGATTTTTTCGGAGGTAATCTCCTGTGCAGCGGCCGGAAGTTCTTTTAATTTCGTTGCCATTGTATATGTTGATTAGCGCAAAATGTCTATCCGATAAACGCAATCATCGCCGTAATCGTGCCAGTTGCTACGCCCGAATCGTGTAAAGTTTCACCCGAATACGTTCAGCTTCAGGAAGTCATTTACAAATTTGCCCTTCGGATCATACGCTTTGGCCAACTTTCTGAAATCTTCCATTTTTTCACATCGTTTTTCCAGGATTGCTGGAGAAATGGTAAATAGCTTGCCCCAATGTGGCCTTACATTAAAAGGAGCTAGTTCGCGTTCGATTACAGGCAACAATTTACTTACAGCCGCCCAATCCTGCTTCCAGGTAAAATGAATGGCAACTGAATCCTGCTTGTAACACGGGCTGAGCCACAAATTATCCGCTGCAATAGTCCGGATCTCGGAAGTAAAAAGGTGTGGCCCGACCTGGTTGCCTAATTTAGATATCGCCAGAATAGCATCGACAGCATTCTTTCTTGGTACAAAATATTCCGATTGCAGCTCCTTACCGCTACTCGGCGTGAAACCCATTTTGAAATGCGGCATTCGCTCATACCACGGTCCCGGCACACCCATTTGTGGCGTACAGTTTTCCGCAGAAAGTTCAGGTATCGGGTGTAGGTTTTTAGTAGCGAGTTTTGCGCCAAAAAATTCTTCCTCAGGCAAAACTTTCAGTGGTTTGGCACTGTTCATGCCGTGAATGTACTTCACCCAAACTTCCGTAATATCATTGCTTTGCCAATTTGTAAATAAGCTAACGCTATATCCGCTGGACTGAATTTTGTCAAAATTATCCCTCAACTGATCTAGGGGCAGGTTTTCGTAAACATATTGTCCCATCAAAAACGTAGGCTGAATGTCCAGCGTAACTTTCGTCACCACGCCCAATGCGCCCAGGTTCACTACCGCACCATTGAATTGATCCGCATCTTTTTTCCTACTCAATTGTAAAACATCGCCACTCGCAGTCACCAGCTCCATCGCCGCGACAGCCGTAGAAAGGTTACCATTCTTCTCGCCCGACCCGTGCGTGGCCGTAGCGCAGGCACCAGCGACGGATATGTGTGGTAGCGAAGCAAGATTATGCAACGCGAATCCTTTTTTATGCAAAACCGGGCTCAGCTGGCCGTATTTCAGTCCCGCATTCACGGTGACTGTTTTATTTTTTTCGTCTAAAACAATCTGCTCGTCCGCATTCACGACAGATATAAATTGGTCTTTCGTATCTGCAATATTATTGAAACAATGCCGCGTACCGAGCACTTTAAGCTTCGGATATTTGGCAACAAGCTCCTTCACCTGCTGCAACGATTTCGCTGAATCCAGCTTATCAGTGCTATATTCAAGGTTACCTGCCCAATTTTTCAACTTTTCTCGGTCGGCCGGACTGTTCGCGGCCCAGCCCGTAAGCGGTGAGAATAATGGAGCTGTCATGAGCGCAGATGATAGTTTAATAAATGTTCGCTTTTTCATACCGGGAGTTGCGGGAAAGGTTATAGGAATTTATTACAAATTAGTTGAATAAATCATGAATACAACCTAGTACTCGCTAACCAGTACATCTCTCAAAATCAGAATCGCCTCTTCCATTTCTTCTTCGTTCATACTGCCGAAACCCAGCCGCACTGCGCTTAATTTCCCGGTTTGAAAAAGTAAAGTCTGTGGAAGATGCAGGTTTCGTTTCAAACAAGCCTTGCTGACGCGCATCAGGTTGATATCCTTGCGCCACTCCGTCCAGAAAGCGAGTCCGCCCGGAGGCGATTTGAATTTGAGATAGTCGCTTAAATGCATTGTGAGCAAATTTTCGAGCGCGTCCCGACGCTGGTGATATACTTTTTGTGCCTTCTTAATGTGCCTCTGCACTTCTCCTTCGTCCAATAATTCACCCAATGCCTGCTCCATCATCAGATCTCCCTGCCGGTCAATGATCCGTCTGAATTTCGCCAGCTCAGTAATCAGCTCAGCCGGAGCAATCAGGTAGCCCGACCGCAGCCCCGGTGCCAGAGCTTTGCAAAATGAACCCACATACACAACCATACCGGCCCGGTCGGCACTGGCAAGCGGCAGCACCGGACTACTGTTGTAATGAAAATCGTAATCATGATCGTCTTCCAGAATGATAAACCCGTATTTAACCGAAAGCCCCAGCAATTCCATCCGACGCTCGGCACTGAGCGTTACCGTAGTGGGATAATGATGATGCGGCGTAATATAAAGCATGCGGATCGGGGTAGTTTCGCATAGTTTCCGCAATGCTTCGACTGATATTCCCTGATCGTCGACAGGAATGGAAAGAATATGGGCGCCTGCTTTCTGGAAAATCATATTGGCCGTATAGTAACTCAGATCAGCCACTACTACCTGGTCACCCTTTTTGATCAATAGCTGGGAAGCAAGATAAATTCCCATTTGAACGCCTCTGGTGGTCAGGATATTTTCAGAGCTGATATGCAGTCCACGGGTATTGTTCAGGTAATTCGCCAGCTTTTCGCGGAAATAGGTATTGCCTTCCACGTGCGAGTAACCCAGATATTTGCGGTTATTTTTCCTTCTCAAAATCCCGGAATAAGTCTTTGCAAGCTTATCCATCGGCGCCAATCTCACATCAGGAAGCCCATCGGTAAATTCCAGTTCGACATTGGAAACCGAAACCGGACGGTCTAACAGCATACTTTTTTCAAATGTAAAACCGGTCTCTCGCGGGTAACTCACCAAATCCTCAGCCCGAAAATTTTGCAATCCTGAATGCATAATATCCGATCGATAAGTCACATATGTGCCCTTGTTCGGCCGCATTTCGACCCAGCCCTGCGCGTCCAGTTCCTGGTAAGCGGCAACTGCTGTCTTCCTGTGAATTTGCAGCGACTCCGCAAGCGAGCGGCTTCCGGGCAACTTTGCACCATTCAACAATAACCCGCGCTGGATTGCATTAATCAGTCTGTGAGCGACTTGCAGATATACCGGTGTACCGGAAAGCCGGTCTACCAGTATTATATTTTTGAAAGGAATTTCAACCGGACTATGCATTAGATCAAAACCGGAGTAGTTTAACGGGCCGGTAAGATAGTAGTTTTGTTGGGATTAGCGGTTGGCGTTAAATATTAGCTGTTAGCCATTAGCTGTTAGCTCTTGGCTGTTAGATCTTAGCTGTTAATCGCAATCGTTCTCATGAATATTTACTAATTCAAAAGCAAAGACGCTAAAAGCCAATAGCTAACAGCAAAGGCCAACAGCTCATTACCAAAGCAACACCCAAAATGAAAATCGCTACTAAAATCTGCGTCCTCACTTTACTTTCTACCTCATTACTTGCCCAGGATATTTCACTGGATCCCGTGACTGTAACTTCCTCGATCGTGGAGAAGCGGGCTTCGGAAACGGGGCGGAATATTGCGGTGATAAGGGGGGAGAATTTTCAAAATCTGCCGGTGCATAGCATCGACGATCTGCTCAGATATGTGCCAGGTGTAGAAATTCAGGCGCGCGGACCGATGGGTTCCCAAAGTGATATTGTGTTGCGCGGCGGTACTTTTCAGCAGGTGCTGGTTATTCTCGACGGAATTCGTTTGAATGATCCAAATACAGGTCACTTTAATAGCTATATCCCCATTTCACCTGCCGAAATCGAGCGGATCGAAGTTTTAAAAGGCGCTTCTTCAGCGATCTATGGCTCTGACGCGGTGGGCGGTGTTATTCATGTTATTTCCAAAACGTTTGCGGCCAAATTAAATAACGGAGGAGACGAAAATAGCCCCGCAAAAACAAATATCAGTGCAGGTATCTCAGCCGGACAGTATGGGCTTATCAATGCGAATGCAGGTGGTTTTTATCAGAAAGGCAGGTTGGCCGTTTCAGGAGGCTTGCTGACAAATAATGCTTCCGGGGTCCGGCAGCGGGGCATCAAAGGGTATTTTCACAACAATACCGCTTCTCTTTCCCTGAATTACCAACTCTCCGAAGCGTGGAATTTGGCGGCGCGCAGTTCCTACGATCACCGGGATTTTGCGGCGCAGAATTTTTATACTGTATTAAAATCAGATACTGCCAGCGAAAAAGTAAAATCGTCGTGGAACCAGCTGAAACTCGGGTACAAAAAGAATAAAACTGCATTTACCGTTGATGCGGGCTACAAGTTCGTGGAGGATACTTATCTATTCAATCCACATTCAATCGCTAACAATAGTAAATCGCGGCTGTGGCAGGGGCTGGCTACTTTGCAGCAGGAATTTACGCCGGCCACCAGCCTGATCGCCGGCTTGAATTATCAGAACCGGAATATCGCTTCCAACGACCGCGGTGACCATTCGCTCCACCAGCTGGCCCCCTTCGTCTCGATTGTCCAGCGTTTTGGAGAAAATTTCACAGTTACGCCTTCTGTTCGCGTGGATTGGCGGCAAAGCATTGGCACAGAAGCGGTTCCGCAAATCACATTATCTTATAAGAAAGATAGCTGGCAGCTGCGCGGCAGTGCGGGCAAAACGATCCGCGATGCTGATTTTACCGAACGTTTCAACAACTATAACAAAGCGCTCGTGACGGGTGGAAATGTAGGCAATCCGGACCTGAAAGCCGAGCGTTCTTTCAGCTACGAAGCCGGCGCCGACTGGTTTTTGACAACAAATAATAAATCCCAGCTCAAACTCTCGGCCACTTTTTTCCAAAGGCTGCAAAATGACCTGATCGACTATGTAACGACGCCTTATGCCCAAATGCCAAGAAAGGACAACCTTTCTCCGACTGGCAATTTCGGTCTGGCGCTCAATATTGCAGAGGTGAATACGACCGGAATCGAAGTGGATATTCAATCTGCAAATAGTCTCGGCGCCAATCAGAAACTACTTTTCAATGCCGGTTTCACCTGGCTCGACAGTAAGAACAGTAATCAGATACCTTCATTTTACGTCTCTTCGCACGCAAAATTCCTGACCAATTTTTCAGCTATTTACCAGGTCAACAATTTCTCATTCAGCCTGAATGGTTTGTACAAACAAAGAGCAGCCCGCGAAACGGCGGCGATCGAGGCGCGGATCAGCAGCAGCTATTTTATGATCAATGCGAAAGCTGAATATGCTTTTCTGAATAAAATGCTGGCGGTTTATGTGCAGGCTGACAATGCATTCGACGTGCAATACAGCGACTTGCTCGGCTCCAAAATGCCCGGCCGTTGGGTAATGGGAGGAATCAGGTTTAATCTCGCGAAGTAGAAAATCGTTATTGAGGCGCAGTTCGTATATTGAGAAGCTATTTTGAAATTATGCCTCCTCTAAAACGGACTGCGTTTTTTGTTTTGCTCGCTTTCGCTTGTTTTTCGGCTCAATACATTTTTGCCAAGGAAAGCACGCCTGCTTCCAAAGATTCGCCTAAAATGAATGTGTACTTCCTCAGCGGCCTCGGTGCAGATAAGCGCGTTTTCAGCAGACTAAAGCTGGACGATGACATTTTAATACACCATATTGAATGGATTAAACCTGCTAAAAAAGAAACGATCGCACAATACGCGCAAAGGCTGCTCCCGCAAATTGACACGACGAAACCATTTCAGCTGGTAGGCGTTTCGTTCGGCGGAATGATCGCCTCAGAAATAGCCGAAATCGTTAAGCCTGAAAGGATCATTATTATTTCGAGCACTTCGACAGGCATTCCAGTTTCAGGTTTTTACAGAGGATTAACCAAATTTTTGCTGCTATCGCCTTTTGCCGGGCCGGTTTTGAAATCGGCTAATAAGATCACTTACAAATATTTCGGAGCGACCACACCCGAAGCGAAATCGCTTTTGAGAGATATTTTACACGATACCGACACTAAATTTTTGAAATGGGCGCTGGCGCGTACAGGCAGCTGGGAGAAAAAGCAGCGTGCCGAAAATCTCTATCACATTCATGGAGACCAGGACCGGCTTATTCCGGTCAAACTGGTCAAGCCGGACACCGTGATCGCGGGTGGCGGGCATTTGATGGTTTTCTCGCAGGCCGCGGAAATTTCAGCTATTTTGAACAAAAAATTGAAAGGAGAGTAAGGCAGCTGCTATTACTTATTTACCAGCATAATCTTACCAGTATGTTCGCTGCTCTCCATTAGCCGGTGCGCTGCCGCAGCTTCTTCGAGTGGAAATTCCTTAAAAATAACGGGTTTAAACAAGCCTTTCTCCAGTATCGGCCAAACCTGATCACGGATTTCGAGTGCAAGCAACGTTTTAAATTTAATATCTCGGTTCCTTAAAGTACTACCCGTGACAGTCAGCCGCTTGCGCATGATCAGCCCGTAATCCACATAATCGTCGCCGGATTTTACCCGGCTGCCTTTCATGATGTTGATAAACACGAGGCGCCCATCGATATTCAACAGACGGATGTTTTTTGGAATATAATCTCCTCCAACCATATCGAGGATCACATCCACTCTCTGCTCTTTCAGGACACTTTCGAAGTCATTTTCCTTATAATTAATACAAATATCAGCTCCAAGTGCAACGCATGCATCGCATTTTCCGGCAGTACCGGCTGTCGTAAAAACCTTGCCGGCGCCCATTGCCCTGGCCAGCTGAATTGCGGTGATACCAATTCCGCTGCTTCCGCCGTGCACCAGAAAATTCTCTCCTGGTTTGAGCTGCCCGCGCTGGAATACATTGTGCCAGACTGTGAATATGGTTTCGGGTAAAGAAGCTGCCTGGACGTAGCTGAAACCGGCAGGTATCGCAAGACAATGTCCGGTTTGCGCGATCGCATATTCCGCATAACCGCCGCCGGTGAGCAAGGCGCAAACCTGATCACCCGGTTTCCAGTTAGAAACCCCGCTGCCTGTTTCCACTATTTCTCCGGCTACCTCAAGGCCCGGAATATCCTTAGAAGCGCCGGCAGGAGGCGGGTATTTCCCCTGCCGCTGCATGACATCGGGCCGGTTCACACCGGCTGCATGCACTTTGATCAACACTTCGGTCGCATTGGGCCGGGGCATTTCGAGTTCCCGGATCTGCAATACTTCCGGCTCACCGGGTTGCGTAATAACGGCTGCTTTCATTCCTGATCTTTTAATGCGGATTAATAAACTTCCTTTCCGAATGGGGTCAAAGACAGGCTCATCAGTTTGAAATGCTGCTTTGCAAAAGGTAGTCCGATGATCGTGATGGCAAGAATTATACCAAAAACCAGGTGGGTAAGCGCAATCCAGATTCCACCTATAACAATCCAGATTACGTTAAAAACAGTGGATAAACAGCCCGTATTACCGGGGACATCGCGTACCTGCTGCCCGAATGGAAAAAGGGAAAGCATTCCTATTTTAAAACATTGAATACCAAAAGGAATCCCGATAATGGTTAGGCAGAGTACCAGGCCAGCCACCATATATTCCAGAAAAACCAAGAAACCGCCGAATATCAGCCAGATAATATTGCCAATGAGATTCATAACCGGACAGATTTTATTTAGTGATAATTACTGTGATAAAACTAGTAGCCCTGCCGCTTAACGTTCCAGTTTTTTGACAAGCGGTTCAGTCTGTGATTTATTGGGAACATCGTTTGATTGCCAGTTTTCTATCTTCAGCAATCTGAAAAATTCCGTCTCCTCTATTTCCCTTACCCGGCCGGGCGGCAGGTCGGCGAGTTCGAGATCTTCGATACTGACGCGCACAAGCCGCTTGCACCGGTGGCCGGCGGTACGTACCATTTTGCGTATCTGATGATACTTCCCCTCCGTCAGGCTTATTTCCAGCCAGGTATTCGGGACATTTTCATAAGTTTCGTTTTGGTGTTTAGTTAAAACAGCGGGCCTGGAAATAATTTTGACTTCGCAGGGTGTGGTCACATATTCAACTCCGCCTTTAATTTTGATCCCGATTCCGCTGCGGAGCAACTGCAAAGTGTGCTCGCTGACGTGGTGCCCCACATTGACCCAATAGGTACGTTTATGCGGAACCTGGCCCATAAACAGTAGATTGGTAACCCGTTTGTTTGTGGTAAGAATCAGTAAACCTTCGGAGTGGTTATCGAGCCTGCCAATTGCATGGGTGCCTTCGGGGAAGTCAAAATCCAGGTCACCCAGCAGCCTCACCTCATCCGAGCTGACAAACTGCGATACCATATTGGCGGGCTTGTTTATTATAAAGTAGCGGTAACGCGATTGGGTCATTTGCGAATTTACCGACTCTTGTTAACAATTTCTTGAATTACAGAAATGACTTTATCAATCCGGAAGTATATATCTTCATTCGTAAACCTGATTACCCAAACATCAAATTCCTTAATTAAGTCTGACCGCAATCGATCATACGCTGCATTCTCTCGCAACAGATGAATGTTTCCGTCTACTTCAATCACGAGCTTAAGCTCGTGGCAATAAAAATCTACGATAAAACGGTGGAAGGGATGCTGCCGCCTGAATTTCACTCCAAGTTGCTTGCCTGACAATCTTTCCCAAAGCAGTTTTTCGGCCCGGGTTTCATTTTTACGAAGTTCTTTTGCGCGAGCGAATAAGATCGGCGCAGCGCCATAATGCATCATAGTGTGTTTAATTTCCCACTTTCTCTAAAACAAAAGTGGGTGTTTCTTTTGCTAATACTTGATTTGTAAAGAAAAGGCTATTGGGAGATTCTAATGCACTAGCGCCAAGTCCCCCCGGACCCTGAGGGGGAGACGTATGATTTTGAAATCAGTACAAAAAAGCTCCTCTAGGGGATTTAGGGTAACCCGCGAGCCTAAGTTCTTTCAGTCGCGCCAAGTGCCCCCGGCCCCTGAAGGGGAGACGTATGATTTTGAAATCAGGCTAGCTCAGCACAAAAAGTCCCCCTTAGGGGATTTAGGGGTGCCCCTTTTCATAATGTGCCCGCAGCATATCTTCCCCGAAATCATTCGTCAGGTCCCGTACTACTGAATGAATGTGATTACCGCCATTTTGGGTGTTGTCAAATTCAATCAGGAACGTGGGACCGTGAATGCGGTAGTAGTGCCCATGACCAGGTCCGATGAGCGGCTCCCGGTCTCCCATCCAAGCGAAATGAATTTTTTCCAGGCCTGCCTTTTCCAGCTCAGACCATTGCTGATTTTTTAGCGTCACGTGGTACCGCTGCAGATAAGACATGATCAGATCTTTGAAAACCGCATTTTGTGCTGCATTCATATCTCTCATCGCAAGCCCTTCCATTTTTTCGAGAGACGCTTTGCGGGTGTTGGAAGTGAATATCTCGTTTGGTGCCTTCGCGCCCAGGCTTACCTTTTCGGCCTGAGATCCGTCGAAACTGTTCAGCAACCTGAATGCTGTCTCCTGTTCGGCTCTAAGAATGATCTTGCCTTTTTGGGGTACATCTGCCAGTACTTTGCCGGGATTACTGCCCATAAAACTCGGCGTATAGGTAACGTGGTTTTTAATGGAAGAAAAGTGCAGCGAAAGGTGGTGACCTTCCACCCGCCACCCCCAGGGGGCGCTGCCCGGTTTTCCGAATATCAGAAATGCATAGTTTTCCGGATCTCGGTAAGTATCGTTGGCCGGGCGCGTTTCAGTTACCCTAAGTACATTTTCCAGATCAATGATCTGCTCAACCTTGCTATATCCTTCCTGACTCAAAACCAACTCGACCAATGCCATAGCTGCTTTTCGCTGTTCCTGGTTCATCTGTTTCAAAGTCAAACCTTTTCTCTCTCTGGGCGTAAAATTCCAGTCAGAACGAACGGGATCTGAATAGGCTGCCAAAGCGGTTTTTTGCTGCTCAGCGTCGAGTGTTTTGAGGAAAGAATTGACGGCTGCCGCCATTTCCTTCGCTAACTTCTCGTCAGCTGCGACGGTCACATTTCCTGTGTTAAAAAGCAGTACCCATAGCCCGGCAAGAAACCCTATCTTTCTCATGAACAGTCAGTTTGAGAATTTGCAATATGTGTTTTTGAATTTTAAAGTAGCTGGCGTAAGGAAACTACCAATATAGTGTCTGTTCACACTCTGCATTTGATCCGAATTTTCAGTGAAGGAATTAGGTGAAACCGATTAGATTTGCCACTTTAAGATAAGAATATGATGAATTGGGAAAAGTTGCTTTCCGCCAAACGCTGGGGAAGCGAAGACAAGTACAATGCGGATCCTGCCGAGGCCAGGTCCGAATTCCAGCGCGACTACGACCGGCTCATTTTTTCCTCTCCGTTCAGACGACTTCAGAATAAAACGCAGGTATTCCCCCTCCCCGGAAGCGTTTTTGTTCATAACCGACTCACTCACAGTCTCGAAGTAGCCAGTGTAGGTAAATCTCTGGGAAGGATATTTTACAATAAACTTTGCGCTGAGGACAAGGATATTGATCAGAAGTTGCCTTTAATCAGTGAAATAGGAAATATCGTATCGGCGGCCTGCCTGGCACACGACCTTGGCAATCCTGCTTTCGGGCATTCGGGAGAGGCTGCCATCTCTCATTACTTCACAGATGATGAGGGATTGAAATACAAGTCGGAGGTAACTCAGGAGCAATGGGCCGATCTTATTCACTTTGAAGGGAATGCAAATGCCTTCAGGATATTGACGCATCCTTACGCCGGGAAAGGTTACGGAAGCTTCGCACTTACTTATTCAACGCTGGCCGCAATCGCAAAATATCCCTGTGAGGCGATCGCGGGCCATAACAAGGCAAATATTTACACTAAAAAATATGGGTTCTTTCAGTCTGAGCAAGCTGGTTTCCAAAAGATTGCCACTGAATTGGATTTACATAAAGAATCGGACTCTCCGCTGATATTCCGGCGCCACCCGCTTGTTTACCTCGTCGAAGCGGCGGACGACATTTGCTATAATATCATTGACCTGGAAGATGCTCACCGCCTGAAAATACTTTCCTACCAGGAAGTTGAGACGCTGCTTTTACAGCTTTGCAATGATCCGAAAATGCCGGCGCGATTACAGGAGATAGATGATGCCGATGCTAAAATCAGCCTTCTCAGGGCCAAATCGATCAGTACGCTTATCGGCCAGTGTTCTGAATTATTTTATAATGAACAGAAAACCATTCTTGCCGGAAATCTGAACAAAAGCCTTATTGACAGCATGCCCGAGCCTTACAGGTCGGCTATGAAAGAGATTGAATGCATCTCTGTCAGCAAGATTTACAATTATTCTTCTGTTGTACAGATTGAAGTGGCTGGCTACAAAGTAATTGGCGGTCTATTGGAAGAATTCGTGCCTGCCTATCTTAATAATAATAACCACTATACCAGGAAACTTGTAGAGTTAATTCCAAAGCAATTCATAACTTCGAAGGAAGATCCCTACTCTAAAATTCAGACTGTACTCGATTTTGTGTCTGGCATGACCGATCTGTACGCTGTGGAGCTCTTCCGAAAGATTAAGGGAATTTCTTTTCCTTCTATTACCTGAACACTAAATCACCGGCGTGAGATCAGTGGCCTAAAGACGAAGTGAATGTCAAAAGAGCAGCCGTGTCGACGCTGAAAAAGTCATTGCACCCTTTACGAATCCCTGGAATAATATTACTTGACGTGATTAGATCCTGTTATGACTACTCTTGATATCCTGCTCGTAGAAGATGACGATATTGATGTGATGCAGTTCGCACAAGTCGTCCAAAAGTCACAGGTAGAGATCGGGGAAATGAGGATCTCGAAATATGCGGAAGATGCTTTGCAAGTGTTAAAAGAGTGGCTGCCAACCTGCATTTTTCTTGATTATCAGCTCCCGGAAACCAACGGCCTGGAAGTATTGAAAAAGATCAGGGAAGCCGTGCCGGGCATTCCCGTGATCGTGATCACCTCCCGGAGCGACGAACGTATTGCCGTCGAAATCATCAAGGCCGGGGCGATGGACTATTTCACCAGGTCAGAAATGAATGCCGAAAAGCTGACCAAGACCTTTCATACCGTGAGCCAGATGCGGGAAGCCGAGGAAGGCCGCGAAAAGGCACACCGCGAGCTTGCCGAGAAAGAGGAATTCATCAACAAAATAGCACTGTTATCCCCCAATATTATTTATGTGATTGACATTGAAAAATGGACCAATATCTTTCACAACAAACAGATTTCCAAAATACTAGGATACTCTGAAGGTGACAATCTGCCAGATGGTACCAGCGGGCTAGCGAAGATCATCAATGAGCAGGATCAGCTTGCATTCCGCAGGCACTATCACTTTATGAGGCATTGGGTGAAAGATTCAGATGTGACAGAAAAGGAGTTCCGGTTGAAACACAAAGACGGTTCTGAGGTTTGGATTATTACGCGGGAGGTGCCTTTCAAACGCAATGAGAAAGGCAGTGTACAGGAAGTTTTGGGAACGGCAATCGACATTACCAGCAGAAAAAAAGCAGAAGAAGAGCTATTGCAAGCGAAAAACGATGCCGAAGAAGCAGCTCGGATAAAGTCAGATCTATTGTCAACAATGAGCCACGAGATCCGTACTCCCATGAATGGTATCATCGGGTTCACTGAGCTGTTGCTGGGCAGCAATTTCCCGGAAGCAGACAGACAATACCTTAAGATGATCAAATATTCCGCTGACAATCTGATGGTTATTTTGAATGATATTCTCGATTTCTCTAAAATTGAAGCCGGAAAGTTTGGATTGGAAAACTTTGAATTCGACCTGAAGGAAAAGCTGGAATACCTCGTCAGGACTTTCGACGTAAGAGCGAAGGAAAAATCAATTGACCTTACTTTTCGCTCAGGACCAAATGTGCCCAAGATGCTGATGGGAGACGCATACCGGCTCAATCAGGTCCTGATCAATTTGGTCGGAAATGCGATCAAGTTTACCGAAGAAGGTGGGTTTGTTAAAGTTTCCGTAGAACTACACGAAGACAAAGGCAATAGTGCCGACATTAAAATTGATGTAACAGATTCGGGAATAGGCATTTCCGAAGATAAGCTTGGCGTTATTTTTGATAGTTTCTCCCAGGCGCATCAAAACAATGCAACCCGCTATTTCGGTGGAACCGGCCTTGGCCTCAGCATTACCAGAAAAATAACTGAACTGATGAACGGTACCATTTCTGCTAAAAGTAAATTGGGGGAAGGATCAACGTTCAGTGTGATCCTCAATTTTAGAAAAGCCGTAACTGCACTACAACAGCAGATAATTGCACCCGAGCAGGTATCGCTCAAAGGTTATCGCATTCTGGTAGCGGAAGATATCCTGGCAAACCAGATTTTGCTCAAACATCTGCTCACGAGGTGGGGCGCTTACTTTATCATATGCAATAATGGAAAAGAAGTGCTGGATCGCCTGGAAGAGGGTGAATTTGACCTCATCCTGATGGATCTTCAAATGCCTGTGATGGACGGAATTACGGCTATGAAAGCCATTCGCTCCTCCTATCCGCAGCATGCACATGTTCCGGTAATCGCCTTTACAGCAGACACTTTCGCTGAGAATGCCCCTGTGATTGATGGAGTTAGGTTCGCCAGCTTTGTTACTAAACCATTCCGTGCGGAAGAATTGATCAGGGTAATCAGCCACCAGTTGAACATCAGTCATAAAGCAAGCCCGGTCAGCTGACCTTCGCCCAATCAATCTTATCGGATGTTAAAGGCAGTTCCCGAAGGCGGCTGCCGGTTGCACTGCATATCGCATTGGCAATCGCAGCTGAAGTAGGCCCCTGGGCCGCCTCCCCAGCGCCGAGCGGCTCCTCCTCCGGTCTGTCAATAATGTAAACTTCGGTGTGGGGAACCTGGTCAAAACGGAGGATTGGATACGTTTCCCAGGTAGTACTCCTCACTCCCGTTTCATCAAACTTCACTTCTTCCAGCATCGTCCAGCTCGCCGCCTGGATCATTCCCCCGGAAGTCTGGTTAATGATCCCGTCCCTATTGATCACTTGTCCGGAGTCGATCACTGCGGTCAGCTTGGTTAATTGATAACTCTTCGTGGCCTTGTCGACGCTTACCTCTGCTTTAACAGCCAGATAGGCGGCACTGTTTTTATATTGGGCAAAGGCAAAACCTTCACCGCGGCTACTCCCCCAGCCCGCTTTTTCGACCAGGGTAGTGATCACCTTGCGTGCACGCTCGTCTTTCAGGTGCGAGAGCCTGAATGCTACCGGATCCTCACCTGCTTTCCAGGCAAGCTCATCCATAAAAGACTCCAGAGCGAAGATATTGGCATAAGCCCCGAGACTTCTCAAAGCGGAAGTCCGCAATGGTCCGTCAAAATCGCTCAGGCTGATTTTCCTGGAAGCAAAGTCATAAAGCGGCACGGAATTCCGGTGACTCCCTCCCGAAAAGCCCCCCGATTTGAAGACAAAGGGTTTCGCAATGTGCCTGCCCGCCAGCAAATGCCCGGCATTCCCGCCCGGCCGCGTACTGTGCGTATCCGACCAGATTTCAGTATTCCAGGCATCGACCTTACCTGCTTCGCCGATCCGTCCTTTTACATTCAATACCATTGCAGAACCATAAGGCTCCCATTTGTGCTCATCTTCCCGCATCCATTGTACCCGGACCGGCCTACCCGGCATTTCCATTGCGAGCAAAGCGGCGTCGCCACCAGCATCGTCGGCACCATTGTGCCCGTAACAACCAGCCCCCGGCACACCGATCACCCTGATCTTGTTTTCGGGCATTTTCAGCAGATCAGAGATCGTTTTGCGCAGGGGATAAACGCCCTGGGTATGCGACCACACTGTCAGTAAATCATTTTTCCAAAGCGCTATTGCGCATGACGGGCCAATAGAACCGTGCATTTGGTAAGGTCTTTTATAAGTTGCTTCGTGCTTAAAATCTTTCGCCGGCATGCCGGAGCCGCTCTCTTCTATTATTTTGGAAGCTGACGCAGACGCCTGTATATGATCGTACAGCTTATCCGGCGAAACGCTAAGTGGCAGGGAGTCCCATTTCGCATTGGTTTTTAATACTTCCAAAGCTTTTACAGCCGTATATTCCTTTGCCGCGATCACGGACACAAAGTTTCCGTTTACCACCAATTTTAATACATCGGGTAATTTTTCAATTTGCTCTCTGGGAACCGATATCAGCTTTGCATTGTAAACCGGCGGTCGCAAAACGCGTGCGTGGACCATTTCAGGTAATCGCATATCCTGAATGTAATAGGCTTTCGCAACGGCCATTTGGGCAATGTCCTCGCGGTGCACGCCTTTACCAATCAACTTATAGGTAGCCGGGTCTTTCAGCGGGGCTTTTCCCGTCACTTCTATTTCCAGGCGCTTTCCCGCTACCAGCTCCTGGTAGGTTACCTTTTTTTGATTTCCGGAAGATATTACTACTCCGTTTTCTACTGAAAGAGATTCAATTTGCGTTTCGAGCTTTTGCGCGGCCAGCTTCAACAAATATTGTCTCGCTTCTGCTGCCGCGTTCCGGATCGCTCGGCCGCTGCCTTCAATGGAGCCACTGCCTGCGGTATAACGTTCATCCTGGGTCTGGCCGGTATCTGCGATGATAATACGGACCCGGTTCATCGGTATATCCAGTTCTTCCGCTGCCATTTGCATCAATGCCGTCCGTATACCCTGGCCGAGCTCCATTTTACCCGTGATCACAGTAAGCTTTCCATCCGCATCAAAACGGATCCAGGCATCGATCAGCTGGCCATTGGTAACCGGCGCGGTACCACATGATTCATCAGATCCGGCAATGCCTGTAAAGGTCGGGAAAAGCTGAAATCCGACCAGCAAATGACCGGCGCTTTTGAGAAATGAGCGTCTATCCGCATTGAAACTGGATTGATTTTTCATAAATTTTTCATTTTATCGGCGGCTTTCTTGACTGCGCTGATGATCCTGGTGTGCGTGCCGCAGCGACAAAGTACCCGGTTGAGCGCCTGCCGGATTTGCGTATCGGAAGGATTTTTATTTTCCGCCAGTAAAGCTTTTGCCGACATGATCATTCCATTCATGCAATAGCCGCATTGCGCAGCCTGCTCCTCTATAAATGCCTCCTGAACAGGATCGAGCTTCCCGTTTTTAGCCAGCCCGTCCAGCGTAGTTACCTCATAAACCGCAGCCGCACTGCACGGGATGACACAGGAAGGTTGTGCTGCCCCATTTAAGAGTACCATACAACTGCCGCACCGCTCAATTCCGCAGCCATATTTGGGACCATTCAATTTCAAATCGTTCCGAAGTAAATAGAGCAAAGGCATTTCCGGGTCGGCTTGCACCTTGTGCACTTTTCCGTTTACCCTGATCGTCATGAGTTCAGCCATAGAGTCCGAAGTAACCTTTAAAAACAGTTTGTTAATACTGTGCCATTCCAATTAAATGCTAATTCAAAACGAAATTTTATAATAACTAATAAAATAGTTTTGAAACTAAATAAATAGTCTTAACTTTGAATCAACCATTAATCTACAAGTCTAATACAATAGTCAACATCATGGAAATACGCACATTGACGCGAGCAGAAGAAGAGGTTATGAGAATTCTCTGGCAACTAAGGAAGGGATTCGTTAAAGATATACTGGCCGAAATGCCAGAACCCAAACCTGCCTACAACACGGTCTCTACGATCATTCGTATACTCGAAAAGAAAGAAGTAGTGGGCTATACTGCCTATGGAAAAACGCACGAATATTTTCCGCTCATTAGTGAGGAAGAATATAAGCGTCACGAAATGAAGCAGTTGATGGTCAATTATTTTGACAACTCACTTCCCAACCTGGTTTCGTTTTTTGTAAAAGACAACGACCTGAAAACCAAGGATCTGGACGAGATTATGAAGCTTATCAATCAACATAAAGACGAAAAATAAACGCTGTTAGCCATGGACATGCTATTATATATCGGCAAGGTGAACCTGTACTGGATTTTATTATTCGTCTGCTACCGCCTGATGCTGCGCAACCACACTTTTTTCCAGTGGAACCGGGTTTACCTGCTCGGATCGATCGCGATTGCATTTGCATTGCCTTTTGTGATCTATCCTGAAACTGCACCCGCCATTCCCGCTATTTATGAATTGAGTGCTGCCCCGGTTTCCATTTCATTTGTGCAGGAGGAAAAACCGCTTTTTACCTGGAAGGAGGCAGCAGGGCTCACATATTTCATCGGACTTTTCATTGCCGCATTTTATCTGGTACGGCACATTTTACAACTCCGGAGCTTCCTGAAATCGGGTGAGGTGATCGAGCTGGAAGATTGTACTGTGGTAATGATCGATTCTAACAAGATCGGTTCGTTTTCTTTCCTGAAATGGATCGTGATCAACCGAAACGACTATGAAAGTCATTTTGACGAAATTCTGAGTCACGAAATGGTGCACACCCGACAGTGGCACAGTGCGGATATCCTTTTCCTGGAAGTTATGAAAGTGGTGTTCTGGTTCAACCCGGTCCTGCTCCTCTACAAACGCGACTTGCAGGAAGTACACGAATTTCTGGCCGATTCGAAAGCATCGAACCGGGAAAACTATGCACGGTTCCTCGTCAGCTACGCACTGAATGCACCTATCGCTTCTTTGACAAATCATTTCTTTAAACCATCACAAATCAAATCAAGAATTCAGATGATCTATAAAAACCGAAGTTCGAAATGGTTGCTGAGTACTTATCTGGCAGCTGCATCATTGATTGGCGCCACTGCATTGTTCGTTGCCGGATGCGAGCAGCGCGAGGATAAGCAGCCCGAAACAGTAGAAAAACAAGACGGACCAATGCCTGACAAGGTTTTTACCGTAGTTGAAAAAGCACCGACATATCCAGGCGGGGAACGTGCTATGTTTGAGTTCTTAGCAAGAAAAATCAAATATCCGACGGCAGCGTCGAAAGCAAACGCGCAGGGAAAAGTGTTCGTTTCCTTTATCGTGACCGAAACGGGCGCTGTACAGCACGTATCGATCCTGAAAGGAATCGGATTTGGCTGTGATGAGGAGGCCATGCGGGTGATCAGGAGCATGCCCGACTGGACGCCGGGTTCGCAGAATGGGCATAAAGTGAATGTAAAAATGACCCTTCCGATCAATTTCATGCTCGAAGAAAACACAACAGGCAAGCTTAATGTAGAGGACATCAAAGACAACCCGCTATACGTGGTCGATGGTAAGGAAATGAAAAAGGAGGATGTTCAAAAAAATGTCCAGTCTTACCAAATCGCTTCGTTAAATGTGCTTAAAGGTGAAAAAGCGGTTGCTTTGTATGGCGACAAGGCGAAGGGCGGGGTGATTAACATTACTACAAAGCCGGCCAATCCGGACGTAGCCGGGCAGGTGGCGGTTGTGCATGTTACTGATAAAAAGGATACTGAAATTCGGGGCACGGCCAAAGTAAGAGAGCTTAACCCGGATGCTGCATCAGGTGCAAAAATTCAGTTCAGAGGTGACCCGTCTGCTGAAAAAGCGCCTTTGTATATCATCGACGGAGTTAAACAGGCGCGTGGCCTAGATCCGGGCAAACTTGACCCTAATACTATTGAGAAGCTCGACGTATTGAAAAACGAGGGTGCTACTAAGGTTTACGGGGACGAAGGCAAGAACGGGGTGGTCCTGATCACTACCAGGAAAAACTAGGAATCATGGAAATGCTGACCTATCTGGCCAAAGCGAACCTGTACCTGGCCCTATTCTACGGATGCTACTGGCTATTTTTCAGACAACATACCTTCTTTCACTGGAACAGGTTCTTTTTACTCGGTTCGATCGGTGCAGCTTTTCTACTTCCCGCAATCACCTTTTCGATTCCCGCGCCTGTTTTGGAAACCGGAAATGTCCGTGAATCCGTACAAATCGTAACTGCTGCGACGGGCCCGGCAGAGGAACCATTCAACTGGGCATTGGTAGCGCTGGGCTGTTACCTGGCTGGCGTTCTCCTATTGATTTTCAAGCTGTCGAGCTCTTTTAGAAAATTGTTTTTGCTGATACGCCACAGCGAGCGTGTTTCCACGGAAGGTTTCATACTCATATTCACGGACAATTCAGAATACCAGCATGCAGATAACGGCTCATTTTCATTTTTTAAATGGCTCATTGTCAACCGGGACGACTACGAAAATAACCCTGACGCGATCATCAGGCATGAGTATGTGCATATCCGGCAGTGGCACAGTGCCGATATTATGCTGATTGAAATATTGAAAGCGCTGTTTTGGTTCAATCCGGTATTGTGGCTTTACAAGCGTTCGATCCAGGCCGTGCACGAATACCTGGCCGATGTGGAAGCGCCTAACCGCGACCGTTATGCTAGTTTCCTCGTCTCTTATGCATTAAAAGTGCCGGAGCAGATGCTTGCAAATCATTTTGCCAATTCCTCTTTACTCAAAAACCGAATTCAGATGATATACAAGAACCGCACGCCGAAATGGTTACTGGCCAAATATGTACTGATTGTTCCATTGACTGCTGTAACAGTTTTTTTGACCGCGGCAAGGGAACATATCCCCTCTCCTGCCAACGGGAACACCGCGATAATTGAAAACTTAGGTATCAATATTAAAGGTACTGTCTCAGATAACAACGGGAAGAAGGTAGCCGACGCAATTGTGGTCGTAAAGGGAACTAACCAGGGTACGCCCACTGACGCCGAAGGCAGATTTGAGCTGCGCAATGTGCCCGAAAACGCTTCAATTGTGGTTAGTCACGTGCAATTCAAGTCGCAGGAAATCAAGATTAACAAGAATAAGCTCATCTACGACATTATACTTGAAGCCAGCACCGAGCCTGTCCAGGCAAATGTTGTCAGACAGGATGCACCGGTAGGAAAACCACAGGATTCCGGGTCTAAAACTGAAAAAATGGTAGTCGTCGAACAGAAACCGCAATTTCCGGGCGGCCAGCAGGCGATGGTAGATTATTTTAAAAACAATACAGAATATCCGGAAAGCGCCAGAAAAGCGAAAGTGTCGGGGATCGTCACGGTAAGATTTACAGTAACCAAGGAAGGTTCGATCGGTAATGTGGCGATCGTAAAAGGGGTCGGATTTGGTTTGGACGCAGAGTCCGTGAGATTAGTAAAGAATATGCCCAAATGGCAGCCTGCTATCCAGAACGGAAAACCACTGAGCGTTACGCAGGATATTGAGGTGAAGTTTGACTTGCCCGGCGAAAAAACCGAGATGCGGCAGGGTTTTCATTTACCGGAACCCAAACCACTTTTAACAGCCGTCCGGATCGCCAGAGTAGAGGTTGAGGATCTTTTCAACTCTTCCCTCGCTTTCTTTGAGCCTAAAACCTTCAAACCGTCCGCAAATCCTCCAAAAGCTGAATATCGCTACACACCCGATTCGAGTAGCTATCGATTTATGAATTACCATATTCCAAACCATCCAAGTTCTGTCATGACTTTTCAAACGACAGGTAAGTACAAATACCATAAAGAGCTTCATGACAGCAAGAACTAACATTTCATAGAACATCCCTGCTGTTATTTCTGCTAATGTTTCCATATTTTACGGCAACTATATCAGAGATAACAGCATTCCTATGTCACTCCTCAAGGCCGCTATCATCGGCGGCGGGCACATTGCCGACCAAAACCATATTCCCGCATTAAAAGCGCTCAGCGACCGGGTCAAAATCATTTCAATATGCAGCCGGGTTAAAGAAAAAGCCCGCGCGCTGGCAGACAAGCACCAGGTTCCTTTCGCCTTTGATAACGCTGCCGAGATGTATGCAGGCGAAGGCAAGCCGGATATGGTGGTGATATGCACAGCCAATAACCTGCATTATCCTTTTGCAATGCAGGCACTCGAAAATGATTGTCACGTATTCTGCGAAAAGCCGCCGGCCATAACCGCCGCAGAAGCCAGCGAAATGGCAGAACTTGCCAGGCAAAAAGGTAAGATCATTGCCTACAACCTCCAATTGCGTCAAACTCCCGAATTCTCATTTATCAAAAAATGTCGCGAAGAGGGAGCATTAGGTAAAATCTATCATATCAAAGCCAATTACCTGCGGCGGCGCGGGATCCCGGGCTGGGGAAATTTTACGAACAAATCCATACAGGGAGGCGGCGCATTGATGGACCTGGGTGTGCATATCCTCGATCTGGCGCTGGAAATGCTGGACTACCAAATGCCCGACAGGATTGTGGCCAATACCTACGATTTTATCGGAAAAGCGGGCGGCAAAGGACTAATGGGTGAATGGAATGCGGAAAGCTTTGAAGTAGAGGATGCCTGTTTCGCGCACTTATCTTTTCCCGACAATTCCAGTATCAGCTTGTCGGCTTCCTTTGCATTGAATATGAAAGCTGAGAAAGATGTCAATCTGGAAGTTTTCGGAACAAAGGGAGGCGCCGTCTACAAGCCGCTGTCTCTATTTACCGAAATAGGAGGCGAACTGGCGGATGTTCAATTTCCACATTTGAAAGAAGAGGATATTCAGCTTAAAAATACAACCGCATTCCTGAACGCATGCGAAGGAAAACCCAGCAACATCGCAACAGGCGAACAAGGTGCCATTTTGCAGGCAGTTGTTGATCGCATTTATGAGAGTGCGGGGTAAGGGAGGAAAGGGGGAGGGAGGAGCGGAGGAGGGAGGGAATTTTAAATATTTATACAAAAAAAGGGAGACTGGCTGAACGGGAACAAGCCTCTACGCGGGCCGCCCTTCCTCCATTCTCCCTTTCCTCCTTACTCCTTAATAAATTATTTAGCCGTAGCCATCACCATTTTGATGTCATTCTTGGCGCCTACTTCGAGGACGTCGACGAGATCCTGGACAGCTAGGTTTTTATCTACTCTCAGTACAACCGTCCGTTCTTCTACATTGGCGAAAATGCTTTGCAGTTCCGCTTCGAGGCGATCGAACGGGATTGGTTCTTTGTCAATAAAATAGCCTTTGTTTTCATCCACTGACAATGTTATCTGTTTTTTGTACATCTGCTGCGTGGCCGAAGCTTTCGGCAGCATCAGCTTGATCACGTTCGGATTGGACATCGTTGAGATGATCAAAAAGAACAGGAGCAGGAAAAACATAATATCGTTGAGCGAGTGCGTGAACACCTCAGGGGCAAACCGGCTCTTGCGACGTATTTTCATAAATAATGTTGTCTTTTACTTCGCAGCCACAGGCTTTTGTAATACATCCAGAAAATCAGAAGCAGCCATTTGCAAACGCAAGGCAAAGCGGTCGATTTTCATGTTGAGCAAGTGATATCCCGCATAAGCGATCAGACCGATGATCAGACCGGATCCCGAAGTGATCATTTTTTCATACATACCTCCTGCGATGGTACTGATATTGAAGTCGTTGGAGATGGATATATCGTAGAAAATCCGGATAATACCTGAGATCGTACCCACAAACCCGAGCATAGGCGCAATACCCGCGATCACCCCCAGATAAGGCAGATTACCTTCCATACGCTGGATCTCAATCTGGCTCGCATTCTCAATTGTTGTTTCAATGTCCTTGATCGGATAACCGATCCGGCCGCAGGCTCTTTCAAGGATCCGGCCAGCTGCATTGCGCTGGTTCCGGCACAGCGACTCGGCCGATTTCAAATTACCCTGCTGGATAAAATCTTTAACGTTATCCACAAACTGCGGCTCAATCTTTCCATTCGCACCAATCCCTAAAAACCGCTCGATGATTAAAAAAAGCGTCGCCAGGAAAAGCAAGCCAAGTGGCAACATAACCCAGCCGCCTTTTGCGAGCAGGTCTATAATAGAAAGTCCCTGGTCAGCAACAGGCGCCGCTACCGTAGAGTCAGTAAGTGCTTGCAGAAGCATCATATAAAATATAATAGTGAAAGTTTAAGCGAATGGAACAGAGGTCAATCCTGAAAAAAACGACTTTGAACATAAACGGAGACAGGGCCTCCATATTGTTTAAAGGCCAAATATAGGAAAATTACTGTTCGTGAGCAGCAATGCATAGTTTTGCTCTGATAACAATTGAGCCGGAGGCCACGCCGCGAGCAGGCAACTATATAGCAAGCAAAAGGGTCAGGTTGAAGTAAATACATAAACAAAATGAAAGGATCTCTGCTGGTTGTTTTGCTCGCATTCATTATCCAAAGCTGCGTCGATTGCGGCCCGCAGCGGGAGCTTTCCGTCGAGATCAGATTTATGGAGGATTCGCTGGGGATCGATTCTATTTTTGCTGTGAATGCATTGGACAATCAAATTTTCCAAAACGAAGCCGAGAACCTGACCGAAATGTATCGAAGCGTCACTTTGCCAATTTCAATGCATGCGGATAGTACAACCTTTGTTTTCGTTTCCCGCGCAAAACGGGATTCGTTCACTGTTTCTACAACCGCGTGTTCAGATACAAAGGTGATTGCGGATTTATTGTCGATGCAGGCCAGCCGGAGAAGGGTCCGGAATCCAGAAGCACTTATCAGAAAGTAACTGTTAACTACGCATCTTATGCAGTAAGCGGGAGAGTGGGATTTCCGTCCGGGAAGCAGGCACAAGGGATTTTAATTGATATTTTGCCATGAACAGATTGGTCTGCCTGCTATTTTTATCAATGCTTGTTTCCAATGCAAACGCACAGGAAACTGAAAAGAGCCCGCATTACCTGGGAATTGATATTATAAATAGTATCCCTACCTATCTGTTCCCAAATCGATATTTCATCCGAAAAACGATTATTATAGAACCTTACTATTTGCTCCCAATCAAAAAACCGAATCGCGGCTTCCTGATTGGGGCCGGCTTTGCAGACGGTTCAACCCACGAATACTCATTTCATTATCCCTCCCAACACTTCCGGGGTGTTTATTTCAGAATGGCTTACGAGATAAAAAAGACGCAAGGCTGGCAAAAAATGCTTCGGGTGGGTTATGGCCCGGTGCTTTCTTTCGCGGGTTATAGTGGAAATTATAGATTTGCGGGGCCTGCCTTTGGAGATTATAACGGCAGTTTCCATGAAAAGGGACAGGTCGCATTGGGCACGGAAGGATATGTAGCTTATGATATTAACCTGAACAAAAAGCTGTTTCTAAGGTTACTGATCCGCAATGTGATTGGTGCGCGCACGAAACCGTCGGTTTATGCCCAATATTTCCCGGGCCTGGGCTATGGTTTTCCGTGGGCTAATAACCGCTTTTTGTACTCGGCGAATTTTTCTGTCGGCCTTTTTCACAAGGTCAGGTAGGTTTTGCAAATAAATGCACCCTTTTTTCTGTTGTATCTTTTAGATAAACACCTTCATTCTGTTTCAAATAGTGTATGAAAAGATATTCTTCAATCGCTGCCAGTTTTGTATTCGCTGCACTGGCGCTACTTCAATTCTCCTGCTCCGACAATGACCCGCAAGTTGAGACCGGCAGTATCGTAGTAAATTTTGACAATATGGTCGGCGATGCGAACCTGGCTTTGAATAGCGGAACTTACATTAACGCAGCTGGTGAAGATTTTACGGTCAGCAAACTCAATTACTATATTTCCAATATCAAATTCACTAAAACCGACGGCAGCAGCTTTACGGTACCAAAAGATTCGAGCTACTTTTTGGTTCGCGAAGGAAATCAAGCGTCGCAGACCCTAAGGATCAACAATGTGCCGGTGGGTAACTATGCCGGAATTGAATATATGATCGGAATAGACAGTTTAAAAAGTATTGAAGAGCCGGAGAACAGAAAAGGGGTTTTGGATATATATACCGGCCCTACGAACGAAGAAGCCATGTATTGGAACTGGAATCCGGGGTACATTTTCCTTAAGATCGAAGGAGCATCGGATTCGTCGACCACTGCTAATGGAAATTATCAATACCACATCGGCGGCTTCGGTGGAAGAACGGGAAAAACCTTGAATAACATCAAAACGGCAAAACTGAATTTCGGCAGTCAGACAGTGGCAGTTACCACTGCGGCAGTTACTACCACCTCGGCACCGCAGATTTATATTAAAGCTGATATCCTCAAAATTTTTGACGGGCCTACCAAACTGCGTATTGCAGAAAAGTCAGGAGTAATGTTCGAACCATTTTCTGCGAATATTGCCGATAATTATGCCAATATGTTCAGCGTAAAAGAAGTGCGAAACAACTGATTATGAGTCAGTAGCTACAATGAAAAATATATTCAACTTTTCGATTATGCTCACCTGGCTCCTGCTGGTGCAGATTTCCTGTGGAAAGGAGACCGAAAAGCCTTTGCCCGAACCAGAACCGAAACCAAGCGGTCCGACGCCGGTGCAGTTCAGCAAGCCCTCCTACTTCCCCGCGCCGGTTTACGATCTGTCTAAAAATCCATTGACCGAAGAAGGAATTGAACTTGGCAGGTTTCTTTTTTATGACGGGATCTTGTCCAGAACTGATAATATCGGCTGCGGTACCTGCCATCAGCAACAAGCCGCATTCACGCACCACGGACACGACCTCAGCCACGGCGTCGACGACAAACTCGGAACAAGAAATTCGCCTTCTGTACAAAATATGGCATGGAATACTTCCTTTTTCTGGGACGGCGGCGTGCACGCAATGGACGAAGTACCGCCGGTACCGATTCAGAATGAGGTTGAAATGGGCGAGCGTACAGCCAATGTGATCGAAAAACTAAAAAAGACGCCTGTTGCAGGAGCCGTGAAGCAAGTCGATTATCCAAAGATGTTCAAAGCGGCTTTTGGAACAGATGAAATTACGGCTGATAAAATGATGAAAGCATTGTCGCAATTTATGATGACGATGGTTTCGGCGACTTCACGCTACGACTATCATTTACAGGGAGACGCATCGGCTTTGAATGCATTGGAAAAGGAAGGGTTGTCGGTTTTCAAACAAAAATGCAGTTCCTGTCACGCTACGGAGCTTTTTACAGATCATAGTTTCAGAAATAATGGCCTGCCGCCCAACCGGATCAACGACCAGGGCAGGTATGCGATCACATTGAACGAAAGCGACCGTTTGAAATTCAAGGTACCGAGCCTGCGAAACGTTGGTTTGACTGCGCCGTACATGCACGACGGGCGGTTTACTACTTTGGAAGAAGTGCTGAACCATTATGCAAACGATAATGTAAAACCTGGCATCCACGAATCAGCGACGCTGGACCCGCTCCTGAAAACTGGCACGAAACCGGGAATTCAGCTGAATGCATCCGAAAAACAATCGATCATCGCGTTTTTGAAAACCCTGAATGACGAGCAGTTTATCAGAGACAAAAGGTTTTCAGATCCGGGAATCGGAACTTCGCTGTGAGGAGAAGCGGCAAGTTGTGTGCTTTGAGCTATAGGCAATAGGCTTTAGGCTATATGCTCTTTTCAATATTGACTGTCGAATTACTCTATTAATCATTCCCGGCAACCATAGCCAACTCGTTGACCGGACACATAGCTTAAAGCCTAAAGCTTACAGCCTAAAGCATAAAGCTTCTGACATTCCACTGACTAAGGTCATGATTAAACATTCATTAAAATCAAGGAAAATTGCGATTCGCATTGTTTCTTTGCAGGATACTAAAACGCAGTCAAGACGATAATATATGCAGAGCGGAGAAAAAAATGTGCAACCCTGGTTGGGTAAAATGCAGCAGAAATGGGGATTGGAAACAACCAGGCAAGTTCTTGTCGTATTAGCCGTTTTTAGTTTGGCAGGCTCCTCAGTGGTCTGGTTTAGAAAGGGGTTGTTTTACCTGCTGGGATACGATGACCTCACACCGATGTGGCTGAAAACGATTACCTACATCATCTTCATTTTCCCGATGTACCAGACTTTGCTGCTGGCTTATGGTTTTTTGCTTGGCCAGTTTTCATTTTTTTGGGAAAAAGAAAAGAAAATGTTCCGCTGGGTAGCTGCGAAGTTTAAGAAATAAACAATACAAAGTATACAAGGAAGGGTGAACAACCGGCGACAAGCCAGTTGTTCACCCTTTTTTCTTATAGCCCTTGCAATCAATAATTTCTGCTTGATTTTTATCAATATACGTTGCTAATATCCCGTAAATAAATGACTTTGCAACTTGCGGCGGGTTCAGGAATTACCGCCTCTGCAATTCATCCCAAATTTGTCAATAAAACCGCTATTACACATGGACATTAACATTATTAAGGCGCAGATCTGGGCGTTGGCGACACTGTACGGAGGTAAAATCCTCCTTGCCATTATTTCTCTAATTATCGGACGTTTCATTGTCAGCAAAATCAGTTCAATGCTGAGCAATGTCATGGAGAAACGGAAGGTCGACCGGGACGTACAGCCGTTCCTCACCTCGCTGGTGGTGGTACTTCTCAATGTAATGCTCCTGCTCAGCATTGCCGGTATTGTCGGAATCCAAACATCTTCATTTGTAGCAGTATTGGGTGCGGCAGGTCTGGCGGTTGGCCTGGCACTGCAAGGCAGTCTGGCGAACTTTGCCGGCGGGGTCCTGATTCTCATCTTCAAACCTTACCGGGTGGGGGATCTAATCAATGCGCAAGGTTTTACCGGCACCGTTGAAGGGGTTCAGATTTTCAATACCATACTTGTAACTCCGGACAACAAGACCATTATCCTCCCAAACGGCTCGCTGTCGACATCACCGATCACCAATATCTCCGGAAAAGGCAAAATTCGCGTGGATATGGTGTTTGCGGCGGGAAGTCAGAATGGCGTGGATAATATCAGGACATCCATACAAAAGGTAATTGACGCCTGCCCGACCGCTTTGAAAGATGTACCGCATGATATTCTGGTCACTAAACTGACGGAGAATGCGATTTTCTTCGATGTGCGTGTGTGGACACCCAGCGCTACATATTGGGATACCTATTATAACCTGCACGAAGGTATCAGCCGGCAATTTGCACAAGATGGTATTCAGGCACCGAAACCGGCAGAGGTAAGCGTTGCTTTGAAGCAATAACCCGAACTTAAGGAAACCGAATAAAATGGGGGTACGGGAAGTAACGTTCCTGTACTCCTTATTTTATTTATACATTTGTGACTTATTTCAAGTCAGATCCAGCACAATACCTTATAATCCATGTTTGAGAACTTACAGGATAAACTTAACAATGCCTTCCGCACACTCAAAGGAAAGGACAGGATATCCGATATAAATGTTGCCGCAACTACCAAGGAAGTCCGCAAAGCATTGGTCGATGCCGATGTGAACTTCAAGATTGCCAAAGACATCACAGACCGTATCCGCGAAAAAGCACTTGACCGAAAAATCCTGATTTCTGTTGAGCCGGGGCAAATGTTTGTCAAGATCGTCCAGGAAGAGCTGACGGAGCTCATGGGCGGAACAGCCGAAGGAATCAATATCAAGGGCGATCCGGCTGTGATCCTGATCGCAGGTTTGCAGGGTTCCGGTAAAACCACTTTTTCAGGGAAACTGGCAGCATTACTCAAAAAACAAGGCCGCCAGGTATTACTTACTGCCTGCGACGTGTACCGCCCGGCTGCGATAGACCAGCTGAAAGTACTCGGTGAGCAGGTGGGAGTTGAAGTATATTCAGAGCCTGAGAACAAGAATGCGGTGAGCATTGCATCCAATGCAGTAGCACACGCGCGGAAAACTGGCAAGAAGATCGTGATCGTCGATACCGCAGGCCGTTTGGCTGTGGACGAGGTGATGATGAAGGAGGTGGAGGATATTAAATCCACCGTAAAACCATCTGAAATCCTGTTCGTCGTGGATTCGATGACGGGTCAGGATGCTGTTAATACGGCCAAAACATTTAATGAAAGACTTGATTTCGACGGCGTTGTTTTAACGAAGCTGGACGGAGATGCCCGCGGTGGAGCGGCGCTTTCGATCCGTCAGATTGTTGACAAGCCGATCAAATACATTAGTACCGGCGAAAAAATGGAAGCCCTGGACTCTTTCTATCCTGACAGGATGGCAAGCAGGATCCTGGGTATGGGTGATGTGATTTCTCTGGTTGAACGTGCGCAGCAGGCTTTCGATGAAGACGAAGCGAAGCGAATCAACGCGAAAATGCGTCAGAACAAATTCGATTTTGACGATTTCCTTGGTCAGTTACAGCAGATCAAGAAAATGGGTAATGTGAAAGATCTGATCGGCATGATCCCGGGAATGGGAAGCGCGATGAAGGATCTGGATATCAGCAATGAATCTTTCAAACCCATTGAAGCGATCATTCAGTCGATGACCAAAAAGGAGCGGGAAAATCCGGATATGATCGACGGAAGCCGCAAGAAAAGGATCGCAGCCGGTAGCGGAACAACTATTTTGCAGGTAAACAACCTGATCAAGCAATTTGACGAAATGCGAAGAATGATGAAGAAAATGAACACCATGCAGGCTGCCGGTAAATTGAATAAAGCAATACGCCGCTAGTGATGAAAAAGTTGTTCTGTCTGCTCATCATCCTTTTTGCATTAAGTACCGAAACGCTCAAAGCACAAGCTTCAGTAGGCTATTACCCTTGGAGCAGCCTGCTTTCGGTGAGTACCAGTCCCAGGAAAGCGGTCTGGCTCGATACCCGCTTTCAGACTAACTCGCTTTTCAGCAGTCTGAGCGTTGATCTGCTGCCGATGATCAACCTGAAAAGGGGCGAAGTAGTGCAATGGTATATCGGCGGCGGACTTCGGCTGAATCCGCTTTACCGCATTGCCGATGCGGATGCAGACCTGATCACGATCGACGGCTATTCATTGAATGTAGGTGTGAGAATATCGCCTTTACCTCAAAACAGGAACATTCAGGTTGCTTTGGAACTGAATCCTTATGTGAAGGATGAATTCGATAGTGGAGTGTTGAAAAGTCATTTCGGGCTGGTTTATGTTTTTGGTAAAAAGAAAAAAACAGAGGCGTTGCCCGACCTACCGGCAAATCCCTGATATTTAATAATTTCTTAGTGCATCAATGCTCTCAAATCCGGTAAAATCCCGTTCATTTGAGAGCATTTTTTTCTGTTCAAAATGAAGATTCTATCGATATCCCTGCTCAGTTTCCTCTTGCTCCTTTTTCAAAATGAGAGCATTTTTGCCCAAACAAAGATCAAAAAGACGCTTTTCGTGATTGTAGACGGGATTTCCAGTGATAGTAAAGAGAAAATCCCTACACCTAACCTCGACGCAATTGCCAAACTCGGAGGGTACACCAGGGCGCACGTAGGCGGGGACAAAGGTACCTATTCCGAAACGCCGACGATTTCGGCAGTAGGCTACAACAGCCTTTTGACCGGTACCTGGGTCAATAAGCACAATGTTTTTGACAACGACATCAAAGACCCAAACTACCACTATTGGACACTTTTCCGCTTCCTGGAAAGCCAGTATCCTCACAAAAAGAGCGCGGTATTTTCAACCTGGCTTGATAACCGCACCAAGCTTGTCGGGGAAGGTCTGGAACAGACAAATAAGTTACAGCTCGATTACTCCTTCGATGGTCTGGAAGTAGATACCATTCATTTTCCCCACGATAAACAGGCGCAGTATATTCATCAGATCGATGAGAAAGTGGTGGACGAAGCTGCGTTGTACATTCACGATAACGGACCGGATATGTCGTGGGTATATCTGGAATTTACCGATGATATGGGGCACCGCTTTGGGGATAGCGAGCAATTTCACAAAGCTATTCAAACGATGGACGATCAAATGGGGCGGCTTTGGAAATCGGTCCAATTCCGCGAAAAGACCTTTAATGAAGACTGGCTGGTGGTGGTTACCACCGATCACGGCCGCGATAGTAAGACCGGAAAAGGCCACGGCGGGCAGTCTGACCGGGAGCGTGGGACGTGGATTGTAACCAACGCAAAAGACCTTAACCCCAACTTCAAAGCCAACCCGGGGATCGTCGACATTATGCCCACCGTGGCGCGGCATATGGATATTCACATTCCGAAAGACCAGGCTTTTGAAGTAGACGGAATTGCGCTGACGGGAAAAATCTCCATTATCAGCCCAACCATAAAAAAAGAGCAGGGTAAAATTTCACTTACGTGGAAATCTATTGATAATGAGGGAAAAGTTAAAGTCTGGATCACTACTACAAACAATTTTGCGAAAGGGACACGGGACATTTATCACCTGGCAGGTGAAGTGCCGGTAAGCAATGAAAAAGCCGAAATAGATATCAGTAAATACCCTTCCGGCTTTTTTAAAGTGGTGTTAGAAGCGAAATACAATAGTGTGAATCGCTGGATCGTGGAGAAATAACCTATTAGTTACCGCCACGCCCGGCTTTGTATGAATCATATTCTTCCAGTAATTTGATCAAATCGTCATCGGCTGCGAAGTCAAGCTGCTGCTCACGGATCACGTACTGCATTTTATTTTTCTCGTCGGTGAGTAATTTCAAAAAGCTGTTTCGGTTATTCAGCTCAATAGGGTTCATTTTACCATCTTTCAAAATATAAAGCTTGGCCGACGGTTCCATTTGCCTGGTCGCGCTTGCCTTTTCCACCTTGATCGGCTTTACGTATTTTTTCAAAAGCTTGGTATTTCCATCATACAAGAGCCTGTAAAAGCTTTTTTCAGTTTGATCACCCACCGAAGGATAGCCGCTTCTGAAGGTATATAGATCGGTACCAGTAGGAAGATTGAACTCTTTGATACCTGCCGAAACCCTGTACATGCCCGAATCGGCTTTGTATTCCAATTCGTCTTTGTTCACATCATACCGGATCTTCACGCCATCCCGAACCCTGTCGTCGCTGCCCTTGATACTACCTGAGTACCATTCTTTGAATAAGTAATGCGAACCGTCGGTATCTGCTGAGGCTTCACTGTAGGAAGTCCCCGCAAGACCTGTTGAATCCTGTGCCAGCGCCAGGTGTGCCAGTAATATTGGGGTTAAGAGAAAAAATCTTCTTAAATATTTCATGATTTAAGTTGGTTAATTTGATAAGTTCGAAGTCGGGTAGCCGCATTGGCTGGTTTCCCTGTCATCTTTAAGTACTTTTGCCAAAAAAATTGTACCCGTTCCATTGAATATCAGCGAACAGCTCATACATATACGCCAAAGCTTAGCAGGCATCGTTCCGGAAATTTTCCTGGCTCTCCTTTTTTGTTTCATCCTGCTCGCCGAATTGCTTTTTTTCAAAAGATTCACTCCCGCAAAATCAGCAGCTTATTTGCAAAATATAGCCCTAGCTGGATGTATTGTCACTTTCGGGCTGATTTTAGTGCAATGGAATGCTGAACCCTCTTTCAAATTCCACCCCCTGTTGTTTCTCGACCGGCAGGCAGTTTTTTTTAAGCTATTGATCGCATTTGCGTGGCTGTTTACCTTATTGCACGTCCGGATCCTCAAATACGATTTCCCGCCGGAATACAATGCGTTGCTGATCGCGGCCGTGGCCGGGATGAATTTGCTGAGTATGTCCACACATTTGCTCTCCATTTATTTGTCGCTCGAACTCATTTCGATCAGTTCTTATATTCTCGTCGCATTGTTGCCCTACCGGAAAGCTGCGGAGGGTGGTATCAAATACCTGCTTTTCGGTTCAGCCAGCTCAGCTGTCATGCTCTACGGAATTTCGTTCATCTACGGTATTACCGGTACGATGGACATTACCAGCGAGGCACTCACTGCCGGACTATCTAACAATAATGATCTGGTAGTAACGGTAACCATTGTACTGACGCTCGCCGGGCTGCTTTTCAAACTGTCGCTCGTTCCATTTCACGTCTGGACACCAGATGTTTACGAGTCCGCTCCTACCCCACTGGTCTCCTTTTTGTCTGTGGCACCTAAGGTAGCGGTTGTATTGGTATTAATGCGTCTTGCGGGAATTTTACCTGCACAATATTTCCCAATCCTGGGCGGCATCGCGCTGATCAGCATGACGATCGGGAATGTTGCTGCCTTGTGGCAAACCAATGCGCGGCGACTTCTAGCCTATTCCTCTATCGCACAGGCGGGTTACCTGCTCGTGGGAATCGCTGCTTACAGTCGTTTTGGTTTCGAGGCGGCGGTATTTTACACTGCTTCCTATTTGATTATTAACCTGGGCGCATTCCTGCTCATTGATATTTTGAAACCAAAATCCGACACCAATCTGGCTGATTATGAGGGTTTGGGTAAGACAAATATCTGGATTTCAGCAACTCTCACCGTAATAATGATCGCGCTGGCCGGGTTGCCGCCTACGGTTGGGTTTACTTCAAAAGTCTTAATATTTTCTGCGCTTTGGGAAAGTTACCACCAACAAGAATTTCCGTGGATGTTGTGGCTGCTGATCGGCGGGATATTGAATGCGGCGATTTCACTGGCATATTATCTGCGGCTCCCCTATTTACTTTTCTTTAAATCTGAAAAAGTGGGAATACAGGAACCCAATGATAATGTTCCAGGAAAAGTATTGGCAGGATTTGTATTGATCGCCGTACTCGCATTGTTCTTCAGCCCCGACTGGCTGTTGCAATGGATTAGTGCATTCTGAATTACAGTACTGGCCGGACTTTAAATCCTTGTCCGCGCAGCAGTGCGATCACACCCTGCTCACCTCCTAAATGTGCCGCGCCTACCGCAAAAAAAGTCGGCTTCTCCTCTATCATTTTCTGAATACGCGGAATCCATTTCTTATTCCGGTCAAAAAGCATGATTTCGGCATTTCCTTCCAGCCCATATTCGCTTTTCATTGTCAGGCTATATAGTTCGCTGATATTCTGAACTTTATAAAGTGCAACCAGGTTTTTAAACTCTTTTCTGGCTTTCGGAAGATCATTGACCATTGAAACAATCATTTTCGCCTGGTCCTTGTAAGGTATTGAGTCAAAAATGGCCATTTGTTCGTCAAGCGCTTCGAGCCCTACTATTTCAAGCTCCTGCTTTTTTGCCAGGTCCATCAACGCCATTTCGTAGGATTGCGGCTGACAGGCCAGGACCGCGTTGAAGAGCGGCCCCATCAAAACAAACGGTTTGGCCTTTTCAAACATCGCCAAACCAATTCCTACTGAATCTTTATAAAACTGATTGAGCTTATTGTATTCGGACTCGGTAATCAGACTTTTCAATTCGACGCCGTCTTTCATATTCATAGACTTCATCATCGTCATCATCATTCCCGGATCGTCCATATCCATTTCCAGAGCAACCTGCCCGGATCTGGATAAAGCCGATTTCAATGAATCAGTCAGCGAAAAATCCCCCGGACAGATCAAATGAATCGTACCGAAAAGGTAGGAAGGTTTCGCTTGGCCGGGTTTCGAAATTTCCCAAAGCAATGCATTTTCAGCAGGAACCTGCGCAAAACCAGCTTTTGTCCAAAAACAAAACATCAACCCAAAAATCCAAACCGAAACCCTCATCACAAAAAAAGTTAAATACAACCTTTCTCCCCTTCCCCCTTCCTCCCTTTCTCCCAAAAACCTTTATTCCTTATTACTATCCACCAAGATCCTTTCATCACGGTTCACGAGCTCCCAGGCCGTATGGAAAACCAATTTCACAATCGATGTTTGTTTGTCGAAAAGGATCTTCTCCACATCGTCACCCGGCTTGTGGTAATCTTCGTGCACGCCAGTAAAATAGAAAATCACAGGTACGCCGACTTTTGCAAAATTGTAGTGATCCGAGCGATAATAGAAGCGGTTTGGATCTTTGGGATCGTTGAAAGTGTAGTCAAGCTTAAAGTTGACATATTTTTTATTTGCCTCTTCACTGATCTCATGCAGCTTGGATGAAAGCTTATCAGAACCGATCAGATACACATATTTATGATCATCTTTATGTGCCTCATCCACGCGGCCGATCATATCTATATTCAGATCTGCAATCGTATTTTTAAGGGGGTATAAGGGGTTTTCCGAATAATATTCAGAGCCGAACAATCCCTTTTCTTCTCCGGTGACATTCAAAAACAGAATGCTTCTTCTTGGTCCCTTTCCTTCTGCTTTGGCCTTACTGAAAGCTTCGGCGATTTCGAGCAGAGACACAGTTCCCGAACCGTCATCATCAGCGCCATTATTGATTTCCCCGTTTGGAGAAATACCGATATGATCCAAATGCGCACTGATTACAAGCACTTCATCCTTTTTATCTGACCCTTCCATAAAGGCGGCCACATTCTCAGTCTCAATCGTTTCGCTCGTACGCTCAGCTTTCACAGCCACCTGGCCTGATGGATTTTTGGTCAGAGGCTTGCCTGTTTTGTCAATAGCGGCTTTGCTTTTTGCCAGCTTTGCTACCGAGGTATTCAGGATTTTCGCAGCCACATCCTGCGAAACGCCAACCGCCGCAATATTGTTCGGGTTTTCCTGAACAGGCTTCAAGGTAGGCGCATTAAATCTGCGCGCCATAACCGCCCGCTGCCGGATTTCCTTATCGAGATCATCGCCGGTTTTATCCGTGATAATAAAAACATACTTCGCTCCTTTCTCGTGAGCCGCTTTTACTTTACTCTGCCAGCCGATAGCCGCGCCCCATTTGCTCTTCTCGGAAGTTCCACTGATCAGATATTTCCCGTCGCCAGCTTTTGGCTCACCTTCGAAAATGATGACCGATTTACCTTTTACGTCCAGATCCTTGTAATCCGAATAGGCCTGATCATCAATACCATAACCAGCCAATATCACCTCCGAAGAAACTTCTTCCGGAGCGATCAGTATCCCATTTAAGTAGAAATCCTTATTGAACTCAAACTTTTCATTGCCAGCCTTCACATACACATCGCCCCAACCTCTTTTATGCAGGGTATATTTCTGTAAAAAGCTTTTAGAACCGTCAGAATCAGTTGCCGCAGGCAGCAAACCGAATTGCTTATAGTATTTCGAAACATACTCAGCAGCTTTTTTCTGTCCCGGCGAACCTGTATCGCGGCCTTCCAGACTATCGGAAGCGATAATAACGAGGTGCTTTTTAAGATCACCAGCGGTAATGCTTTCTGCATATTTAGCCGCATCGTCCTGTGCATTCGCAATTGTTGCAGCGGAAAGGAATATCCCTGCGAGCCAATTTTTATTCATATGTAAACCTCTTGTTATGTCAATTGTTACAAAGTAACTAAACCGCGGGTCGAATGCAAAACGCCGCCTCAGTGCGTGTTGTCAACGGACGCATCGTGCCTGCCCCCAGTTGGTGTTGTCACCGACTGCATTATTCCTGCCCCAGTTGGTGTTGTCACCGACTGCATCATTCCTGCCCCAGTTGGTGTTGTCACCGACTGCATCGTGCAGGGTTGTTGGTGACAACACCAACAAACGCGGAACACCAAAAAAGGTGAAAGCAATATCAACAACCGCGGAACACCAACAATGGCGCGAATTGAAAAATTCGCCGCACTTCTCTTCACCATTTGCACTTCTTGTAGTAGAAAGCCTGTTTTTCAGCTATTAACAATAATTTAATTGTAAAATACTGTTATTCAGTAGAAAAGTAGTACATTTGCACCTTATTTTGACAATACTTCAGTCAAACAAGCATAGCGGGGCCTGGTAACACATTCCAACTATCGATTTCAGGTTTCGTAAACAATTGATCTATAAAACAATGCAAGCCATTCGTAACATCGCAATCATTGCGCACGTTGACCACGGTAAAACCACATTGGTTGACAAAATCATTCACGCTTCAAAGCTCTTCAGGGACAATCAGGAGTTCGACGACCTGATTCTGGACAACAACGACCTGGAACGCGAGCGTGGAATTACAATCGTTTCTAAGAACGTATCGGTGCGTTACAAGGATGTGAAAATCAATGTAATTGATACACCAGGTCACGCAGACTTTGGTGGTGAGGTGGAACGCGTACTTAAAATGGCGGATGGCGTATTGTTGCTGGTCGATGCTTTTGAAGGCCCGATGCCACAAACCCGTTTCGTATTAGGAAAAGCGATCGATCTGGGTTTGAAGCCGATCGTAGTTGTAAACAAAGTAGATAAAGAAAACTGCCGCCCGGAAGAAGTTCAGGAAAATGTATTTGACCTGATGTTCAACCTGGGCGCTACTGAGGACCAACTTGACTTTGTTACAGTTTACGGTTCGTCAAAACAAGGCTGGATGGGCCCTGACTGGCAGAAACCAACTGATAATATTACTTACCTGCTGGATACGATCATAGAATCGATCCCTGCACCGGTTATAGACGAAGGTACCTTGCAAATGCAGATCACGTCGCTTGACTACAATGCATTCGTTGGCCGGATCGCAATTGGTCGTGTGAAACGCGGTACTATTAAAGAAGGATCGACATTGTCTCTTTGCAAAGCGGACGGTGTGATCAAAAAAGTGAAAGTAAAAGAACTTCAGACTTTTGAAGGTCTTGGAAGAGTGAAGGTTTCAGAAGTTACAGCAGGAGATATTTGTGCAGTAACCGGTATTGAAGATTTCGAAATCGGTGATACACTTGCTGATCTTGAAAATCCTGAGCCAATCGCTCGTATTGCCGTGGACGAGCCAACTATGAACATGCTCTTCACGATCAATAACTCTCCTTTCTTCGGTAAAGAAGGCAAGTTTGTAACATCACGCCACTTGCGTGACCGTTTGATGAAAGAAACGGAGAAAAACCTTGCATTGCGTGTTGAAGCAACTGATACAGAAGATAAATTCCTTGTTTTCGGACGTGGTATCCTTCACTTGTCGGTATTGATCGAAACAATGCGTCGCGAGGGATATGAGCTGCAACTAGGTCAGCCTCAAGTTCTTTTCAAAGAAGATGAAAACGGTGAGCGACTGGAACCGATCGAAACATTGGTGGTAGATGTTCCGGAAGCAACTGCTGGTAAGGTGATCGAATTGGCGACGCAGCGTAAAGGTGAATTGCTGGTTATGGAGCCAAAAGGCGATTTGCAACACCTTGAATTCCTGATCCCGTCAAGAGGTTTGATCGGATTGCGTTCTAATGTATTGACTTCAACGCAGGGTGAGGCAGTTATGACACACCGGTTCAAAGAATTCGGTACATTCCGCGGACCAATCCCAGGACGTATCAGCGGTTCTATTATTTCTAAAAACACAGGACCAGCTACTGGTTATACCATTGATAAATTGCAGGATCGCGGCCGTTTCTTCGTGGAGCCAGGTGACGAGATCTACGGTGGACAGGTTATCGGCGAGCACAACCGCCCGAACGATATCGTGGTAAACTTGCAGGAAGCGAAAAAACTGACCAACATGCGTGCATCAGGTACAGATGACGGTCTGCGTATCGCTCCGAAGATCAATTTCTCTCTGGAAGAATCGATGGAATACATCCAGAAAGATGAATATCTTGAAGTGACGCCGCAAAGCATGCGTATGCGCAAGATCTATCTGGAAGAAAACGATCGCAAGCGTTACGCTTCAAAACTGGAAATGGTCTAGCACATTTCTGAAATATTATAGTAAAAGGGGAGCGCGAAAGTGCTCCCTTTTTATTTCGTAGCAGCCTACAACCGCTCCTTCTCTTCATCCGAAGCATTGTTGTTATGTCTTCGCTTCCGGACGAATGTATCCTTTCCAAAACGATAAGTGAATGCGGCCCCGATCCGCTGTGTATCCGTTCTGTTTGTCTGAAAATTTTCTGAATTGATCAGTGCGATCGAACGGTTGTGATAAACCCAGGAATGGAAAATGTCTTCAGCAGAAATTCTGATGCTTCCTTTTCCTTCCCAAAGCTTTTTCTGGATCGATGCATTCACGCGATACATTCCACCTGTCACGGTCTGGGCAGTGAAGTCGCGGCTTGCATAATAACCGCCCAATTCCGCTGAAACCGTTTTTCCAAGTGTGAAGTAATTATTTACTTCAAGCCGGGCGATATTGGTTTTGAAATCAATAGCCGAATTGAATGCCTCGCCTTTCAGCCCGATCCTCGACAGCCGCAAAGTGGTATTGGTGTACCACCATTTGGTAAGCGAGGCCGAGACAGTTGTGTTTAGCAGTACCATAAATCCCCCGGCAACGTTACCCGGCTTATTGACGAAAACAGTATCAATGATTTGTGTGATCGGGATTAATGTGTTTTTAAATTTATTGTAACTCAAACCCATGTTCAGCCATTGTTTGCGCTGGTATTTTAATTCCAGACGACTTTGGTATTGCGGATTCAGATCCGGATTGCCTGTACTGTAAGTGTATTGATCGCGAAGGAAAAGAAATGGATTAAGTAATTGATAATTAGGCCGACTGATCCTTCTGACAGCCATTAAGCCCAAAGTATTATTTCCTTTTTCGTCTGGTTTGAAACTCAGGTATCCGCTTGGAAAAAGGCCGGTGTAATGTTTGGCAAATGTCGATCCGGTAACTGCTGCGTTGCCCAGCTGATTTCCTTCAATATTCGTATTCTCAACCCGCAATCCAAGCTGTATCCCGAACTTCTTCCAGGATTTTTGTCCGTTCAGGTATGCAGCATTGATATTTTCATTGTATTTAAAATGATTGGATTGCGTATTGTTCAATGTTTCCGCTCCATCTTCCACATCGTAATAGTTGAATACATTATCAGTTCTGATCAGACTGGATTTAAAACCGGATTCGAATCGCGCATTGTTTTTCAATGGATGTGCGTAATCTGCTTTGGCAGTATAAATATGAATGTCGGAAGGAACGCGGTATCTGAAATTTTCCTGATCGGAAAATTCACCGCCTGGCTCAAATGTCTGGTTTCTTAAAAGTTGATTTCCATTATTACCATAATTCAGGTAATTGATATCCATCGAAAGTTCTCTCCCGCCGGTATTGAATTTATGAAGCATATTAAAATTGATGCCGGTATTAGCCCGTTTATCCCCACCAATTGTACTGCCCGAACCCATTACTACCAGCTGATGCGCGGCATCATAATTTTTACTTTCGTATTCAAACACACCATCTCTTTTTGCTTTATTCAAATTGAAAATCAAACCATAGGTCGTTTTCGCAGTAGCTGCAAAGTCCAGACCGAAATTGGCATTGATACTTTTGTTTTTATAAACCTGATCATTTGTCAGATCCACACTCGAAATCAGATTTGAAGATTCATTATAAAACCTTCTGTCGAAAATATCTTCACTGTAATTTTTCTCGTAACCATAACCCAGGTTCGCAAACAGATTTACTTTTTTATGGCTGTAATTGAGGTTCAACGCACCATTGCTTCTGGCGTACCTGCCCTGGCTCATTCCCACCGAAAAACTCCCGGTAAGTCCTCCTACACGATTCTTTTTCAATTTTATATCAATTACAGCATTACCGGCCGCGTCGTATTTGGCCGAAGGATTATCAATCAGCTCGATTTTGTCAAGCAATCCTCCCGGCAGTGATTTGAGGTATGCAGCTAAATCTGCCCCCGACATATAGGTACTCCGCCCGTCAATGAGTACCAGCACACCGTTCTTTCCATTCAGGCTTATTTCACCGTTAATATTGACAGAAACGCCAGGTGTTTTTTCCAAAACTTCCAGTGTATTGCTTGTAGCGCTGCTGATCATTGATTCTACATTCACAATTGTACGGTCGATTTCCTGTTCAATGAGCGGCCTTTTCGCCTTTACAGTAACTTCCTTCAATGCGATGTCCTTTGCCGGAAGCAGAATAATTGCCGGTAACACAATGGATCGGTGCACGCTGTCAAGTGTCATCGGCAGGCTGACAAATCTTTTCTGTCCGATTGCCGATATATCCAGAAGATAGGTTCCGTTCTCCAATGCATTGATCTGAAACTGGCCACCAATGTCCGTAATCTCTCCTTTTACAAAAACCGAATCGGGCATTCTTAGTATTCGCACAGTTACGCCGGGCAAAACCTCATTGCCTGTATTTTTCACATTTCCGGAAATCGAATGGGTCGGTGACTGGGCAAACAGCCGGTTGGTAAAAAGTAAAATGATCAAAAATTTGCTTATCGTTTTCATGGCTTCAATTATTAAAGGTTGTCCTTTTATGATGAAGCAAATATTGGCAACTGGCACAAACAGGGGAAATAATAGTGTCGTAACTTCCCAAACCACTGACAGAATACGATTACAGGCTTACAAAACAATTCGAACCGCATTTCGCGGTGTTTGTCAGGAATTAAATACCGTATGCCAGTAGGATTTTAAAATAGGGACCGGGTCGTTGAGATTTACGATCTTAAAGAACTAAGCATCAAAATCAATGAATAAGCCTAAGGATCTTCAGAATCACGAGTTTCTGGTAAAAGCACCTGTCGTTGTCGTCGCCGGGCTCGTGTCCGTGCCGATATGGATTGCGATGGATTTTTTCTGCAATGCCATGCATTTCAATAACGATGAGGCACTTGCGACGGCCATTACCATCTTTTTTATGGCCGCTATTTTTGTTGGAAGATACTTTGCCGAGCTCCTCATTATTCACGTCAAAGATCTTCGCACACTTGCCATTGCAATTGCTATTGTATTGATCGCCAGCGGCATTGGTTTATTTGCGCAGCTCGCATTTCCCTTCGAAGGAGCGGCAGCACTCCACATTCTTCTTTACTGGTTTCCATTTCTGATCGGCAGTATTTCTTTGGGTATGCTAATAAAGGTTGTGAGAACGATTGGAAAAAGAGAATTGCAGGAAGCCAGGAGCCAGGCCGCACATAGTAAGAGTGAGCTGCATTTACTTCAATCCCAGTTAAGTCCCCATTTCTTGTTTAATACATTAAATAATCTGTACGGATTATCCATTACGCAGCATGAAAAAATCCCGCCTTTACTACTCAAACTCGCCGACTTACTCCGTTATTCCGTGTATGATGCCGGAGAAACATTCGTCCCGCTCAAAGATGAATTGGCTTACATTGAGAATTATATTGAATTTGAAAAGATCAGGATCGGCGAGCGGCTGGCGCTGGTGACGGACATTGAAAATATAGCGGACGCCAACATTAAAATTGCCCCGATGCTGCTCATTGTGTTTATAGAAAATGCATTCAAGCACTCGAAAAACACACCGGACGAAAAGATTTTCGTCAATATTTCCCTCAAAACCTGGAACGACCTTATCTTGTTTTCAGTAAGGAATTCTTACGGAAAATCGGAAGCAGAAAATACGATATTGGGTAAAAATAGTGGATTCGGGCTTCCGAATGTAACAAAGAGACTGGAATTACTGTACCCGAACGAGCACGAATTGACTATAAAAGCGGAAGCAGCAGATTATCAGATTGCGCTAAGGCTCAAAGCAAAGTGAAATGGAAAAAATCAAATGCATGATCGTCGACGACGAGCCTATCGCCCGGGATATCCTCAAAACATATTGCGCGCATTTACCATATCTGTCTGTCGTGGCTTCGATCGGTAATGCATTGGAAGCGAAAACCTTCTTATTTCAGCAAAATGCCGATATTCTCTTTTTGGATATCAATATGCCTGTGATCGACGGCGTCACTTTTCTAAAAACACTGAAAAACCCGCCGCAAGTAATTTTTACCACTGCCTATAAAGAATACGCACTGGATGCATTCGACCTTTCTGCCTGTGATTATCTTTTGAAACCCTTTTCCCTCGAGCGATTCATTACAGCCGTCGACAAAGCCGTAGAGCGGCTGCTGATTCCCGCGCAAGCCTCCAAACCTGCTCCTAACGATCCCAAAACGGATTTTATTTTCATAAAAACGGAGGGTAAAATCTTCAAGTTATTCTTTACTGAAATACTTTATGCCGAAGCCAGCGGCAACTACACAAAAATCGTCACATCCCGGCAGACGCTCCTTCCCGCTATGACTTTTTCCGGCTTTGAGGAACTGGTACCTAAATCCGGCTTCTCCCGCGTGCACAGGTCGTTTATCGTAAACAAATCTAAAATCGATCATATTGAGGGAAACAGGTTGCTCATCGGCCCAACCGAAATACCGATCGGCAGCAATTTTAGGGAAGCTTTTCTCAAAGACCTGGGATTACCGTCATAGGATCTGCCGATTCAAGTGGGCTAAAAATATTTCCTCTCAACGCCAATTTGTGTTATTTTAAAAAAGCTGAAAAACCTGTCATCATATTTGGATTTCTGATTGGAAGTCGATAATTCGTATCAGACAATTACACAGACAAAGAACAATCTACTTTTCGCGTTTTATTGTAGTATTTCAAGAAATTTTGGTTTTTTGTTATTATAAAAACAAATACAGTAAGTTTGTATTGTTCAATGCGAATTATTCATTAACAATCTTAAATTCAATAAGTTAACGATGTCATACATAGAACCGGCCCCCATCAAGGATAAAGAAAATCCGTTGGAGTCAATGATGCAAAGATTTGATAAAGCTGTGGACATTCTGGGAATTTCGGAAGAAATGTACCACATATTAAAAGTACCCCGCAAGCAGGTAATTGTTGGCCTGCCCGTCACCATGGATTCCGGCGAGATCAGGACTTTTGAAGGTTACCGTGTCATACACTCTACTATTTTAGGTCCCAGCAAAGGAGGCATCCGGTTTGACCCGGATGTAAATCTGGATGAAGTACGCGCGCTTGCAGCGTGGATGACGTGGAAATGTGCAGTTGTGGATATTCCCTACGGGGGTGCAAAAGGCGGCGTGGCTTGCAACCCGCGCGAAATGTCTGCCGGCGAAATTGAACGCTTAATGCGCGCCTACACAACTGCCTTACTGGACGTTTTTGGTCCTGACCAGGATATTCCGGCACCCGATATGGGAACCGGCCCCCGGGAAATGGCCTGGCTGATGGACGAATACTCCAAATCGAAAGGAATGACCGTGCCGGCAGTAGTTACCGGAAAACCGCTGGTACTCGGCGGCTCGCTCGGCAGGACAGAAGCTACCGGCCGGGGTGTTATGGTATCGGCGCTGGCAGGTATGGAAAAGCTGCGTATCAATCCTTACCGGGCTACCGCGGCAGTTCAGGGGTTTGGCAATGTGGGATCACATGCTGCATTACTCCTCCGTGACCGTGGCGTCGCGATTCACGCAGTAAGCGATATTTCCGGCGCATATTATAATGACAAAGGTATTGATATGGCAGCCGCTGTCGCTTACCGTGACGCCAATAGAGGGTCTCTGGAAGGATTTTCAGGTGCCGAACTAATACCTGGCGATGACCTGCTTACTTTACCGGTAGATGTACTTGTGCCAGCAGCCAAGGAAGATGTTATCACCCGCAAAAATGTATCCGGCATTCAGGCTAAGATGATCGTAGAAGGCGCCAACGGCCCCACTTCGTCCAAAGCCGACGATATTATCAATGAAAAAGGCATCATGGTAGTCCCTGATATCCTCGCCAATGCAGGCGGTGTGACGGTTTCCTATTTTGAATGGGTACAGAACCGGATCGGCTACAAGTGGACACTGGAAAGGATCAACCGCCGCACAGACCGGATCATGAAAGATTCGTTCGACAAAGTATATGAAGTCTCACAAAAACATAAAGTATCCCTCCGCATCGCTGCCTACATCGTAGCGATCGACAAAGTTTCGAGTACTTATAAGTTTAGGGGAGGGTACTAAGGGTTATGGTGGAATTGCGTCGAAGTTGGTCGATGTTGTTCGGGATGGTTTGAAATTGTTGGGTGTGGTTTGGGGTTGATCGAAATTGTTGGATATAGTTAGAAATTGTTGGCGTGGGTCATTTTGAATGGTTGTTCAAGAAAATACATCTCAAACTAATTTACTTATCACCATACCGATCAACCCCAAACCATCCCCAACAACGTCGAACAACATCGACCAACTCCGAACCAAAACCAACATTACCCCCACATTAACAAATCCCAACGCACCCTGCAAATGCTGCTTTATAAAGGACAGAAATGTTAACTTTATGGCAACAATGCATGAAGTATGTCACTAAGTCCGCGTTTTATTGCCGTTATACTCGCATTCCTTATTTCCCTCATCACCACCACTTTTCTGGCTTTTGTAGACGGGGTATCAAAAGGAATGCTTTTTGTGGTTTCAATCTCCGCTTTTATATCCTCATTTTTTTTGGTCCTGTACACGGTTGACATCCTGGTTTTCCGTGAGGTTAACAAAATGTACCGCACGATCCACAAGCTCAAAATGCGGGATTTTCAAATGACGCCGCGAAAAAAGCTTATCCAGGAATCCAATCCGTTGAAGACGATCAATGATGAAATCTTTGTGTATGTTACTAAAAAGCAAAAAGAGATCGACGAGCTGAAAAAGCTCGAATTGTTCAGACGAGAATTTCTGGCCGACGTTTCCCACGAATTTAAAACGCCCATTTTTGCTGCCCAGGGATTTATCCACACACTGCTCGACGGCGCTATGGAAGACGACAAAGTCCGGGAACGTTTTCTTCGGAAGGCCGCAAATAACCTTGATAGCCTTGATGTTCTGGTCAAAGACCTGCTCGTGCTGTCTCAGATGGAAACGGGGGACATCAAAATGACACTTGCCCCAATTGATATTCGCTCGATGTCCCTAGATATATTCAGCAGGCTGGAGAATATCGCAAAGGCCCGCAATGTAACATTCAAGGTGAAACCCGACGATCTGTCCGAAGTGTGGGTAATGGCCGATGCCGACCGCATGGAACAGGTAATGCTCAACCTGATCGAAAATGCAATCAAATACGGCAATGAGGGCGGCAAAGTGACCGTACATTTCAGCGAAGGAAAAAAATACATAGAAGTGGCGGTGAGAGATACCGGTCCAGGTATTCCACATGAGCATTTGAACCGTATATTTGAGCGTTTCTACCGGGTAGACAAAAGCAGGAGCAAAGATATCGGCGGCACCGGACTTGGGCTGGCGATTGTAAAGCACATCCTGAATGCGCATGATACCAAGATTGCGGTCATGTCAAAACCGGATAAAGGGACTACATTCTCTTTTAAGCTCGAAAAAGCCTTCGGAAGCGCACAGGCAGAACAGGGCGAAGAAGATTTTGTGACACAGGTGAATTCGTAACCATTTTAAAATCTATAAAACCATCTTCCATGTTTGTACATAATGTCTTTTTTTGGTTGAAAGAAAAGGATAATGCGGAAGCCCGCGAGCAGCTGCTGGCTGGAATCAAATCCCTTGAAGCCATTGAATCGATTGAAAGCGTTTACATAGGTACCCCCGCAGCTACGCGCCGCCCGGTGATCGACGCCACTTATGATTTTGCCGAAATACTGATTTTTGCAGATGAAGCAGCACACGACGTTTACCAGGTTCACCCACTTCATAAAAAGTTTGTCGAAGACTGCGCACATCTTTGGGAGAAGGTCGTGATCTACGATGTAGAAGCATAATTCGCTTGCTAATATTTGTTAACAAGTTATCCACATCACAACTGTGGATAACCTGTTAACAACTCTACAAAACCGCTATTTACAACCATTTAAACCACGTTTACAACTTATCCACTCTGTGGATAAGTCAACTTCCTCCCTTACTTCATCCTCCTTTCTCCCCTCAAAAAGGCACTATTACAGCCCGAAAATCGTTTTTAAAGTATCAACAAAATGAATTCAGGCCATGAAAGCAAATAGATTCCTGCTGCCTTTGATCGTAACGGTTATTGCAGCAATCGGTATTTCTTCCTGTACTTACAGAGCCTCATATAATCCTGGTTATGATTACGGATACAGGCACGGTTACGGTTACAGGCCTTATTATTACGCCCCGCGACCACCACATGTAGTAGTTGTGAAGCCGGCACCAAGAAGGGTGATCCACGCCAACCGATATCGCCCGAGCCGTCAGGACAACAGGCATTACAGGCAACAATATAACCGCGGCAACCATTATGGCAACCGCCAGCACAGACGCGGACCAAAATAATTATTCACCATACCTTTTGCCAGAACCGGCGGTCAGTAAATCTGGCTGCCGGTTTTATTTTGGTGATTTTCCTCATTTCCTTGCTTAGTTAGCGTGTCGGGTGTTTGTTTGCAGAATAAAATACTGCAACTGACCAATTCGCCAAATGCTGGCAATTTCTATCGTTATTTACTTGCTGGCCAATCTCGGGGTCGGACTCTGGTCATCGTCCCGGATTTCGTCTACTCAGGATTTTGTGCTGGCTGGAAGGAAACTACCGCTTATTCTGGCCGCTTCCGCGAGTTTTGCAACCTGGTTTGGCTCCGAAACCATTCTAGGGGCACCTACCGAATTTGTTGAAAAAGGACTCCTGGGTGTGATTGAAGATCCTTTCGGTGCGGCACTATGTCTGCTTTTGGTAGGGCTTTTCTTTGCGAGGAAATTTTACAAAATGAACATCATCACGTTTTGTGACTTTTTCAGGATCAGGTACGGGCGGCAGGCAGAGCTTCTTTCTGCAATACTGATCATTCCTTCCTATTTCAGTTGGATCGCTGCGCAGTTACTTGCAATGGGCATTGTGCTGAAAGTAGTGCTGGGCTGGTCGCTGGCAGCTTGTATCCTCAGCAGCTCGGTCGTCGTGATCCTTTACACGATCTGGGGAGGAATGTGGTCCATTTCCATTACCGACTTCGTTCAAACTTTAATGATCATTATCGGTCTGGTGATCGTATCAGTCAGTCTTTACCAGGATGTGGGCGGTTTTCAGCCATTGATCGACAAAGCCCCGCCAGGCTTTTTCCGTTTTTTTCCCGATTTTACCTTCAAAGCCTCTGTTGAATATTTTGCAGCCTGGATCACGATCGGGCTGGGATCAATTCCGCAGCAGGATGTATTTCAAAGGGTTATGTCCGCCAAATCCGCCAAAGTTTCGGTGCAGGCTAGCCTTTTGTCTTCGCTCATGTATCTGACAGTCGCATTACTTCCGCTATTTATCGGCCTGTGCGGCCAATATCTTTATCCTCAACCCAAAGAAGACGGCCAAATGATCATTCCGAATATGATCCTGCAACACATGGGACTACCCTTGCAGATCCTCTTTTTCGGCGCGCTGGTTTCGGCCATATTGAGCACGACCAGCAGCGCAGTAATGGCGCCCGCAGTCGTTTTCGGGGAGAATATTGTTAAATTTTTTAATCCAAAACTCGACGACCGGCAGTTACTGCGCATTATCCGCGCCAGTATTATCGTGATCACCGGCACCTGCATTATCATGGCGCTCACCCGCGAGAGTATCTTTGATCTCGTTGCCGAGTCGTCTGCATTCAGTCTGGTATCGCTTTTTGTTCCGCTCGCTGCGGGCGTTTACTGGAAAGCGACAAATCAGCTGGGCTGCATTTTTTCCATGGTTTTCGGACTGGTAGTCTGGATCGCCTGTTCGTTTTTTAATACCGAATACCCTCCGCTGATCTACGGTTTACTGGCCAGCTTGGGAGGAATGATCCTGGGCATAATCCTCGCGAGACGCTACCCAGGACTTTCCGATATCGGGGTTAAATGATAAATTTCGCTACGCCTCCGTCCACTTTTAATGCAGAACCATTAGTTGCGGAAGACAGCGGGCTCGCCACATAAGTCACGAGGTTCGCAATTTCCTCTACCGACGAAAATCTTTGCAGCAGGGAAGTCGGGCGGGCGGTTTTGAAAAAATCTTTCTCGGCCTCTTCCGGTGACATATTATTACCTGCGGCCAGCTGTTTTACAAATTCAGCCACACCTTCCGACCTGGTTGGCCCGGGCATTACCGTATTGACAGTCACATTAGTACCCTTGGTCAGCTCGGCCAAACCTCGGCTTACACCCAGCTGGGCGGTTTTGGTGGTACCGTAATGGATCATTTCCTCCGGGATATTGACAGCGGATTCACTCGAAATAAAAATAATGCGGCCCCAGTTCTTCGCGATCATTTTAGGAAAAAAGTAGCGTGAAAGCCTTACGCCGCTCATTACATTCACTTCAAAAAATTTAAACCATTCGTCATCAGTTATTTCTATAAATGGTTTTGGCTCAAAAATTCCTGCGTTATTGATCAGAATATCGATTTCGGGCAGCTTTTCAGTTAATGCATTTACTTCATTCACTTTTGAAAAATCCGCTGCGATGCCCGAGATATCAGCTCCGGAAACATCCTGCTGCAATTTTCTCACCACTTCATCCACCTTATCCTGAGATCTTCCGTTGATGATCACCGTGGCACCTTCTCTGGCCAGGTTCTGAGCGATAGCAAGACCAATTCCCTGCGTAGATCCGCTGATGAACGCTGTCTTTCCTTTTAGTTGCAAATCCATAATTTTTTATTATTATTCAAATAAAATACCCTTCAAACCGGCAGTTGCATATTAACTACAACCAGAAGGTGATCTGATAACAAGTCAATCCTCGAAAACGTCCAAATGAAGAATCTTTATCTGTGCCTTTTTCTGTTGATTTCAAATTTAGCCTTTGCCCAAAGTCCGCGCATACTGATTGTAACTGCCCACCCGGACGATGAAACCATGTTCCCGGTCACAATATTCAAGGCGACGCGCGAGTTGAAAGGCTCCGCTGATCTTGCATTGATCACAGATGCATCGGGAGGCTACAACGGATTGGTGGCATCTAGTTATTACGGATTGAATATGGTCGACTCGGCTACAGGCAGAAAGCATTTACCCTTGATCCGGAAAAAAGAAATCATGGCCTCGGGTGAAATCATGGGAATCGGGAACTTCTTCTTTTTTGACCAGCTGGATGATTACTATAACCGGGACGAAAAGCCTTATCTCGCGGGTAAGAACTGGGACATCAAATACATTGAAACCCGCCTCGACCAGATTCTGCGCAAAGGAAATTATGACTTCATATTTTGCCTGATCCCCCACGACGGCCAGCACGCGCACCATAAAACGGCGTCAATCAGCGCGATACGGGCAGTGCAGCGGTTTGCAGGAGCAAAGAAACCGGTTGTATTGGGCGGGCAATCGCAAAACAAAGGGTCTTCGTTTAAATTCGCAGGATTGATTGGCTATCCCGAAACCAACATTCTTGCCTCGGCACCGGTTTTTGAATTTGACCGTTCTGCCAGTTTCGGAGAGGATAACAAGCACAGCTACATGATTGTAGCGGATTGGGTGAAGGCAGCGCACAAGTCGCAGAGCGGTGATATGAACCAGGCTATGCACCGGGGCGACCTGGAAACGTTCTGGTATTTCGAGATCAATGGAGAGGCGGGATTGAATAAAACGAAAGAGTTTTTTGAAAAGATCAATCAGGCAGGCTTTTCCAAAAAGTAAGCAGCAATTAAAGTGGTTTTAGGACCATAAACAAAGAACTGCCAAAAGGCGCACCGGGCAGCAGCGCAGCTTCCATTTTCGTGATGGCACGGAGTATAGTGTTGATCAGGTTACCCGGGTATTTTACATCGGAATCCACTTCGCTGATATTCACCGCGCTACGGCGGATCTGGTACTTCTGCCACTGCCTGACCAGCAGAATAGGCAGTGATAACAAGAATGGCCAGTAGCTGTTGTATTGAATTTTAAGGCCGGCTGCGGCACTGTACGTCTTAAAATCGGCAATCGTAAATCTTCGCTGGCTTCCTACTGCCAGATCATGCGTGCCAGAAAACGCTTCAAAAGCGTGAATATTGATGATAATAATGCCATTGTTATTCAACCGGCTTTTAAAATCCTGCAATGCATGGATGATTTTCTGATCACTTAAAAAGTACAGTGCATCGTTGCAGCTGATCACATCGAATTTCCTGCCGGGCAAATACAATTCCATATCTTTGAGGTCGCCAAACGTGACATTCAGTTTCCGCTCATTTGCAAAATCAATCGCGTGCTGTGAGTAGTCGAAGCCTGTGACATTATCGTATCCATTTTGTCTCAGATAAGATAACAAACCGCCCGTTCCGCAAGCTGCGTCCAGAATAGCCAGACCAGTGTTATCTGCTCCAAAATGCCGCTTAACCTGCTCCAAAACACGCGCATGCAGGATTTGGTACCACCAGAGCTGCTGCTCTACTTCAAACATGCGCTGATATTCCAGTCTGTTGTCGATCATACAGGCTCCCCGCTATTGTATTTAATCACATATTGCGGCTGACCGCTTTGTGCCATAAAACTCTTGCCGATATATTCTCCCAATACGCTCAACAATGTGCATTGTATTCCTCCTATAAATATAAAAGTAGCTGTAACCACTTGCCAGCCCTTTGGGTCCGGGCCGATCAGCCATTGAATTGTAAGGAACAACAGCAGAAGAGAGCCCAGCGTAAACAAACCGACCCCAATCGGCATGAATAGCCGGATCGGCAGAGAGGAATAGCAAAAAAGTATATTGAGGAAAAGCGAGACCAGTTTTTGCCAGGTATAATTTGAGATCCCTTCTTCACGCTTCAAATGTGCAACCTGCACTGTCCCGATATTTTTTGTAATTCTGAAGATCAGCCCGTCAATGTAAGGATAGGGGCCCTGGTATTTAATAATTTCCTGAACTACTTCCTTACGTATCAGCTTGAAGCTCGATAGATAGAGATCTTTCGGTTTGTTGAGTAAATAGCTCGTCAACCAATTCACCAGCTTGCTGCCCAGGTTACGCCCTACCGAATGCTGTTTTTTTGAATAATAGGTATATACCACATCGTACTGCCCGTTCTCTGCGGTTTCAACCAGTTTTAGGATTTCTTCGGGAGGATTCTGAAAGTCGTCGTCGATCATGACACTATAATCACCGAAAGCCCAGTTCAAACCGCACATAACAGCATTAAATTCTCCGTAATTCCGGCGCAGCGAGATAAAGCGCACATTCGAATAAATCTTCGACAGTTGCATGCACACCTCCTCGGATTTGTCGCGGCTGCAATCGTTAACAAGGATAATTTCAAATGTTATTTCAGATAAGGTACCCTGCAGTTTTTCAACCAAAGGACTGATCGTCTTCTCGCTGTTGTAAACCGGTATGATGACTGACAACTTCATACTCACGAGTCGAATTGATTGATGGTTTCAATGATGTAAGCAACCTCTTCGTCGCTCATCACCGGATTCAGCGGCAAACTGATGACTTCTTCATGAATTTGCTCGGTTACCGGCAGGATGAGCTGAGCCATCGACTTGTAAGCCAGCTGTTTATGGACAGGCAGCGGGTAATGAACGTTTGTCTGTATACTTTTGCTTTCAAGATACGAAATCAGGCGTTGGCGCTCGGGGTGCCGCACTACGAAAAGGTGCCAGGAATCTTCCTGCACCCGGTCGGCTGGCGGTAAAATCAGTTGCGACAGCTTTATTTCATCCAAATACCTCCCGGCGATTTCCCGCCTACGTTCATTTTCCTTATCCAGATAAGGCAGTTTGACATTCAGGATAGCCGCCTGAATTTCGTCCAGCCTGCTGTTAACACCCTGGTATTCATTTTTATATCGTTGCTGGGATCCATAGTTTCGGAGGTATCTGATCTTCTTTGCGAGGGTTTCATCGGAAGTTGTCACCGCACCAGCGTCGCCGAGTGCACCCAGATTTTTGGTGGGATAAAAGCTGAAAGCCGTCGCATGCGCAATTGAGCCTACCTTTTTTCCCTGATATTTGGTACCGTGCGCCTGGGCTGCGTCAGTTACTATTTTCAGGTCATATGTTTCAGCGAGCGCTGAGATCGCATCCATTTCGCAGCTTCTTCCATAAAGATCAACCGTTAATATTGCCCGGGTTTTAGTAGTAATATGCGCTTCGACCAGCGACGCATCAAGCAACATGGTGTAAGGATCTGGTTCAACCAGCACGGGTGTCAAATGCAGAAAGCTAAGCGGCAATACGGACGCAATATAAGTATTGGCAGGAACAATGACTTCGGACCCGGGAGGAAAATCCATTGCTTTAAAAATCAGCGTAATGGCGTCCAAACCATTGGCAACTCCTACACAATGTCCAACCTGACAATAATTGGCAAAAGCGCGTTCAAAGGCTGCAAGCTCTTCACCCAGAATATACCATCCTGAACGGATAACCCGCAAGGAAGCAGCTTCAATTGCATCGAGGTATGGAGCGTTGACAAGGTTTAAATCCAGAAAAGGAATCATTGAATCAGAAGCTGGCTCAGCATATAAGGTTCGTCGATATAATCGGCTTTATCATAATATTCATTTGACAAAACCAGTAACATCGCGTCGGAAGAAAACATATCCATCGTATGCCAATCTTTGGGTTCAAGAATAAGGCAAGAGTCGGGGCTATTGAGAGTAAAATATTCCTCTCTTTCACCATCATTGGAGTAAACCCGGCAACTTCCATGAAGGCATATCAATGCATTCCAGGCTTTATGATGCCGATGCCCGCCTCTCGGCGCATCACCGGTACCGTAGATATAAAAAACACGCTTTATCGTCCCGGGAATGATCTTTTCAAATACCGTCAGGTTGCCTGAGTCGGTATTGAACGTATTCAAAGTAATTAGTGATGGCATAGGGAAATCTTCTGTTAGTACCTCTTTAACACCCAATTAACAAACCGACTGAGAATTCAGAGTTCTTCTCAAAATACAAATAAAAGAATCAGATTTAAAAGCCAATTACCGAAAGGCTATTGTTAATTATTTTATTATCAGCATATTGAAAAATAAACTTTATAAAAGGATAATCTGCGCGATCCATCTCCAGGGACTAACGGACAACCTGTCCCTATTTAAAAAAATGCCAGCCCGCAAAATGATCGATATACATCAACATTTTGACTGGTAAAGGTTCCAGCCAGAGAATTCTATTGTAACCCATATAAAAAACTTGCAAATGGATAACGCAGACTACCGCGGTAAAAAACAGGATCTGCCGGATTGTCGGAAGCGAGGTCGTTTTTACTAGTATATGGAGAGATAATAAGATAAACGGGAATCCATAAGCCAGCGCCCGGTCCAGATCGTGCACATATATTCCCGTCGCTGTCAATACGATAAAACCGACTAGTAATGCCAGTACCAGCCAGTATCGTTTTGTAAGCCAAAGAACCAGAAAAGCAGCCAGAATGATCAGCCAGATCCCTTCAAAAGTGGCCCAAATGCTACTACCCAGCCCATTCCGGTGCGCATTTGCGAATAGTACAGGAGTTCCTATTGTTGAGTAACTATGGTTTGGGAAATATTTGCCCTGCACATAAATACGAATTCCAAAGTAAATGATCCAGGCTACCCAGACGACCAGGCATTCTTTCACAAAAAACCGCCTGAAAATACCCGAAAAACTGAAATCATTTTTTTCATAGGCTTTAGTAACCATCCACCAGAGCATTAAATACCCTCCCGCGATTACCGCTCTTTCATCAGTAAAAAAAGCAACCTGCAAGAAAAGGAATATATGAATTGGGTTACTGCTTAACAATGCGGCGAGCAGAAAGAAATAGGCAAAACCGTCACCATATCCATGCACATCCGCAAATGTCCAGACACTCACGAAGGTATTTGCTACCGACAATATCACCAGCGCAGCTACCGCTTTATCCTCGCAAAGTGAGTAAACGTAGTTGCCGATCCGCTTCAAAAACACGATTCCGGCAATGGCCTGAGCGAACAGGATGATGAGAATGTTGCCGTTCGTAAGAAAAGAAAACAATGGCAGTGTCCAGCGAAAAATCATATTCTCGCGCCGGACATCATAATCCATGTCCTTCGGATGAAAAAGGTCCTGGGCCTGGTTATGAATAAAAACCCAGGCGTCCAGCTTTACTCCTCCCGGTCGAAAGTGGTCGATCAAAAGCGTATAGGGCGGAAATGCGAGAAACAGCGCGATGGCAACGGAAACCAGCGTGGCCTTCCAAAGCCAGTTGCCGCCAGATAACCTGAGTTCAATCCAGGAAAAAAATGACCTGTAGAAATTCTCTAATATCATTAGGGGGTAATATGTGTATAATACCAAAGATACGGTTATTGAAAAGTCACTTCCAACTCGCTTCAATCCGGCTACCTTCTTCGCTTTCCGTTATCTTGAGATAAGTCTGGATTTCCTGCTGTAAATCCTCTACATGACTGATAATCCCGACAATACGGTTCTCCTTTCTGAGCGACTTAAGTGTCTCAAAAACAGTTTGTAAGGCATTTTTATCGAGTGAACCGAAACCTTCGTCCAGAAAAAAGAAATTATGTTTCGATTCGTTGCGGACATGAATGTGATCAGCAAGCGCGAGCGCCAGGGAAAGGGCCGCCTGAAATTTCTGCCCGCCCGAAAGAGTTTTCAGCAACCGCATATGTCCTCCATTCAGCAAATCCCTGATCCAGAAACTGTTCCCCTCCCCCAGTTCCAGATGCAGCTGCTGGTGCGTCATTTGGTGAAAACGGTGGTTTGCTGCCTGAATAAGGTTATTCAGGTAAATACTGGAAGCATAATCCACGAACCCGCTGGAACGGAATAGTTTTGAGAGATCGTCCAAATGCGCTTTCCTGAGGGTTAACCGCTCTTTTTCTTTAACCAGCAATTGCTTTTTAGCCAGGTCGTCAGCCATTTTTTTAAGCAGCCGGTCAAGTCCGCCTTCTTCTTTCTGATGCGCATTCAGGCTGGCTGTTAGGGTTTGTTTGGCCAGGGTTGCCGCTTCGTGTTGTTCCGCGTTATATTGCTGCTCCGTATTTTCCTGCAAAAGCTGCTGCAAATCGCGGCTTGTTGTCTCCAGCGCAAACTTGAAAGTCTCAATTGCTTTCCGCTCAGTATCGATTTGGATATTTTTTCCCAATATCGCTTCGACCTGAGACTCAGAATTGAATTCGTATCGGGAAAGCTCCAGATCAATTTTACCCTGAATGTCCATCAGATCTTTCCGGTAACTATCCAATGCCGCCTGCAAAGTGGCCTGACTTCCAGCCAGCACATTTTTCTCCATTTCAAGTGCATTCAGCTGTTGTTCGGTTTGTTCAAAAAGCGCAGTGATTTCCTTGTAGGTAGATTTCAGTGCATTGACTTTTTCAAAAATCTTTTGCTCCGGCTCGTTCACAAAGTCTGCCAGCTTCACCTTTTCAAGCTGTTCTGACAAGGTTAAAACCGTATTTTCAAGCCGGATAATCTCGTCTTTGAGCACCTGCAGTGGCTTTTCTATTTTTTCAGTTTTTTGCTGAATTTCCATTTCTATCTGCGCCGTCAGTTTTTTGATCGCCGCCTCGCCTTCCCGTATTGCATTCTGGCTTTGGGTGACTGCTTCAAAATGTTTTTCAAAAGCCGCCCGGTCGTTTTTGTCAAACCGTTCCCACAAAAAAAGCTGTTCGTGTTCCTTCGTTTTTTCCTTTGCCTGGTCCCAGCGTTCTCTGATAGCAGCTTTCCGCTTTTCAAGAACTGCAATCTGGTTAAACAGTCGCTCCACCGGCAATTGCGATTTCCTGACCAAATGCTCGCGTTGTTCGAGGTTCGAGAGACTTACTTCAGCAGTTTTGATTTCAGAATCCAGCGAATCATCATCGTGCAGCTTGGCGGGATGATGCGAAGAGCCGCAAAGCGGACACGGTTGTCCGTCTTCCAATGCAACCGAATATTTCTGCAAAGCAAGCTGCGTCTTCATACCTAGAAGAGTTGCCGAAAGCGACTTTCTCTCTCCCTCGCTTGCATTCAGGAAGTTTTGAATTGTGGTTTGAAAATTTTCAGGACTAACGGAGAGAGGCAGGTCATGGAGCAGCATGGCGCGGCTTTTTTCCAATTGTTCATCGAGTGCGGCTTGTTGAGTTTTCAATTCTGTCTGCAAATCTTCCGCCTCTGCCTTAACCATTTGCCTGTTTTCTGCCAGGCTGTCTGCCTTCAAAAACCATGATTTAATCAGGCTTAATTCATGAATATCAGCCAGCTCCGCTTTTTTGGATTCGTTTTCCTTTTCCTTGTCAAGCTTCTGTAGTTTCAACAGTTCAATCGCCTTATCAGTGACTTTCAACTGCGCTTCACCGCGCTCCAGTGCTTCCTTTCGCTTTGTGACAGCCGTCGAGCTTTCCAGAATCCGGATCACTTTTTCCAGCTCGTCGGCCGTATCCAGCAATTCTTCCCGCTTCCCGTACCGGGGTTTCAGCTCACTCAGGGTTTCGTTTTGCGTTTTAATCAAAACAGCCAGCTCTTTGCTTCTTAACTGGTTGTTTAAAAATTGCTTTTCCTCTCGCTCAGTATCTGATGCAAGCTTACGTTTTTGGTCAAAAAGCGATTTAAAATGGAGAGAACAGATTTCATAAATCTTGAGTACCTCCTCCCGAAGCTGCATTTCCGGAGCACTTAGTTCAAGCTCCTCTTTTTGCTTTTGAAGTAAACCGATCTTTTCCGCCGTCGCTTTCAGCCGTTGAAAAAGACTTTCCAACTCCGTTTGAAGTAACAACTCCGCATTTATCTTCCTGATCTCTGCTCTTATCAGCTCGCGCTTTTTTTGCTCTTCGTCGATCATTTCCGGGGTTACCTCGCCCAATCCTGTCAACTGACCATCCAGATTGGACAATGCAATATCGTTCTGCTTGCTCAGCGACCCGACGTTTCGGCTCAAATCATATTTTTCGAGCTGAAATAGCTCTTTCATCATCCGTGTGCGTTCCGCATCGCGGAGTTCGATAAACTCCTGGAAACGTCCCTGAGGGATAATGATCGTGCGACGGAAATTATCGTAGCTCAGCCCGATGATACTTTCAGTCGATTCCGTTTCCGGCAAGGGCACCCACTTTTCATCTTCCCAGATATAAGCCCTTCTCTCGAAAGTCTTTACGTCCTTAAAATTCTTTGTATTCCTTTTCCCGCGGACCGTGAACTTATACTTATCCCCTTTTTTCCCGGCAATGCATTCGAAATCTATCAAAAGATCATCGGAGCGCAGGTTCATCATATTGTAGGTCCGGTCGTCACCAGACTTGTTCAGCCGCTCGGTATCTCCATATAACGCAAAAGTGATCGCTTCCAGAATAGAAGATTTCCCGCTCCCGACCGCACCAAAAATCCCAAACAACGCAGCATCCGTCAAAGGATCAAAATCAATCTCCTGTTCAGTTTGGTAAGAATATAAGCCTTTTATTTTGAGGTATTTGGGGATCATTGTTTTGGCATTAGGCAGTATGCGTTAGGCTCTATGCTTTTAGCTTTAAGCTGTTAGCCATTAGCTTTTAGAATTAATATGTAATAATACCAAACACTAGCAGCCAGAAAACAACCAGCAAAGGGCTAATAGCTAACGGCCAATAGCTAAAGGCATAGAGCTTAAAACCTAAAGCATACAGCTTAACCCTCAAAGCCCCGCCAGCAAATCATCCAGATATTCCCTGTCGTTGCTAAGTCTGGGTACCTTGTTCTGTCCGCCTAGTTTCTGGCGTTTGCCCATCCAGGTGTAGAAGGTACCTGTAGGTACGAAATGGATCACCGGCGGCAGCAGGGCCATATCCTTGTATCTTTTAGCATCGTAATCCGAATTGACTTCCCGCAATGCAGCGTCGAGTGCCGTGCTGAATTCATTTTGATCAGCAGGTGCTTTGGTAAATTCGATAATCCATTCGTGGCTGCCCCGAGAGCCATCGCCCATATATACCGGGCCGGCTGTGTAATTTGCTACCAGGCAATCTGTCTTTTGAGCCGCTACCTTGATCGCGTGATCTGCATTCTCAACGATTACTTCCTCACCAAATGCATTGATAAAGTGCTTGGTACGCCCGCTTACTTTTACCCTAAACGGATAAACCGAAGTAAATTTAACTGTGTCCCCGATCAGATAGCGCCATAATCCCGCATTGGTCGAAATCACCATTGCATAGTTTTTACCTACTTCCACTTCGTCGAGCAGCAGTGCTTTCGGGTGCTTTTTACCAACTTCTTCTACTGGTACAAATTCGTAGAAGATGCCATAATCCAGCATCAGAAGCATTTCTCCTACCCTATTAATGTCATCCTGGATAGCGAAAAAGCCTTCCGACGCACTGTAAGTTTCAAGATATAAAACCTGATCCGACGGAAAATATTTGGTCATGAAAAGGTCACGGTAAGGCTCAAACGAAACTGCGCCGTGAACAAACACCTCGAAATCGGGCCACACTTCCAGCATATTTTTCTTGCCTGTCAATTCAAGTATCTGATCCAGCAGCACAATTGTCCAGGTAGGCACGCCGAGTATGCTCGTGACATTTTCCTGAGAGCAAATAGAAGCCATTTTTTCCAGCTTAGTCTCCCAATGGTCCATTAATGCCACTTCCAGTGGCGGTGTACGCATAAATTCTGCCCAGGAAGGCAGGTTTTGCATGATTACCGCTGAAACATCACCGATCTGCGTGTAATCATCAAATGGATTTGCGTGTAATGTACCTCCGATTGACAATCCTTTTCCATCAAAAACCCGCGTATCCGGCCGGTTGTTGATCAGGAGCGTCATCATATCTTTCCCTCCCTCGTAGTGGCATTCTTCGAGTGCTTCCGGCGATACAGGCAGGTATTTGCTTCTGGCATTCGTAGTACCCGACGATTTTGAAAACCATTCGATGGGCGAAGGCCACATTACATTAGGTTCGCCCTTGAGTACACGCTCGATATAGGGATACAGGTCCTCGTAGGTTGAGACCGGCACCTGTTCCTGAAATTCCTTTACTGATCTGATCTGACTGTAATTGTACCTGCTTCCCCACTCCGTGTAACGCGCCGTTTCAATTAGTTCGGAAAAGATGCGCTGCTGGGTTTCGATCGGGTATTTCATAAACTGCTCTATCCTTTCAAAGCGGCGCTTTAAGAACCAGACAGTCATATCGTTAACCAGCTTCATTGTATTTACTCAGTTTGAAGTGCCAGATGGAAGACCGTAAAAATAACAATAAAAAATGGTGGGAGAACAGTTTTTCAACCTGTTTCCCACCATTCTGTTCCGAAGAATTTTATGATCTGGAGCTAAACTTTCGGTAGATAAACAGGAGCAAAACAGCACCTAGTATGGCAATGAAAAGGCTCCCGAAATTAAATCCGTCAACGGTTCCGTAACCCAGCATAGATGAAATCCAGCCCCCAATTACGGCTCCTGCAATACCAATCAATATGGTAACAATAAAACCGCCCGGATCCTTTCCCGGATGAAGTGCCTTTGCAATAGCACCGGCGACCAGGCCGACGATGATCCATGTTAAAATACCCATAGTTCTTAGTTTAGATTAATAAAGGTGTTCAAACTTCAATAACAAAAACCATGCCGTGTTGGAATCATTTATCATAAAACATATTGCTACCTCCCGCTTTTTTAGTGATGGAAGAGATAATTTCCTGACCTTCTTCTTCCTTCAGGATCCTGGCCCCGCGGACCTGTCGCGCTACGCGAGTCCCGGTGATTTTGAAGAGTGCCTCACCTAGTAGCGGATCTTTCGGGTTGCCGAAAGGAAAGAGTATATTTCCCTCACTGGCTGCTATATCAGGCTCAAATCCAGTGTGATAATCCGACTTTTTGTCCTTGTTAAGGGATTTGGAGACGATTGGCTGCAAGCCCCATTTAATTCCCTTTTCCTCGCCGGTCAACGTCACCGAGCCTACGTTTTTGCCTACCGTTTTGGAACCGACCAATGTAATGTTCATAAATGGTTTCAATCCATTGATCAGCAACTCGCTAGCCGAAGCCGAGCGGGAGGATACCAGAAAAACGACGTTCGTCAGGTTTCCGCCGATGTTTTGTGTTTTGGTTATAAACTTATCGTAAAAATAGCTGTCGCCGTATTTCTTACGATTCGTCTCGGTAACCTCGTCGTTGTATTCTTTGTAATAAAAAATATCATTGGCAGTACCTTTCACGATCAGGCTGGCCAGGTTGGTTGCCGAGCTTACATATCCCCCCGGATTGTATCGCAAATCCACTATCAAAGCATTCACATTGTTTCTTTGGAACGTCGCGAAAATGTTGTCGAGCTTTTTGTCGTATTGTCCGTTCGTCGCTTTGTAAGGCTGGGGGATAAACTGATGGTAAACCACATAACCGATCTTATTAGGCCCGTAAGTGTATATGGTGTCAAAAAACACGGGGTCTTCCTGTAACACAACCGGTGCCACTTCCCGTTTGGTAGTTGTTTCTTCCAGGACAGTACCGTTGATCCTGGCTAATTTGAAGGTCTTTTTTTCCTCGTTGTTCAACAGTTGGTTGTAATTACTGCCTGTCAGTTTCTGATCGTTCACACTGTTGAAGATATCTCCGCGAACAAATCCCACCTTGTCGGCAGGCGAGTCGGGAATTACGTAGAGCACGATACCGATTATGTTGGTAGAGCCGCTTGGGAAATACACGAGCTTGTATTCCATTCCCGTTGTTTTGGATTCACCGCCCAGCGAAGCCTGCAATTCATCCGCACTTTCCTGGATCCACGAAAAGCGGTCCCCGTCAGGCCGGGCGGTTGCATCGTAGCGGTAAAGCAGCGATTCGAAGAATTCGTCCGGCTTTTTAGTATAATCCGGTGAGGCCGGAATGTGGTCATTCCAGTAATACCAGTATTTCATATTGGCATAGATCCACTCATTCGTCTGCTTATCATCCGCGGGATCTACATTCTTTTCGCGACACGCGTTCAGAAAAAAAGCTGTCAGTAACAACAGGAGGAGGTATTTTGCTTTCATAATGCCCGGTTAAATGCTAGGAAAACCTCGTCAATTATATCGCAAGCCTGGTTCATTTGCTCTTCGTTGATCACGAGCGGCGGCGCAAACCGGATTTTGTTTCCGTGTGTAGGTTTGCAGAGCAGCCCCTTTTCCATCATTTTATAACAAAGGTCCATTGCGGCAGAACCTTCTTCGCTATCATTGATTACGATCGCATTCAAAAGTCCCTTTCCTCTAACGATTTCTATCAGAGAACATTGCTTTTGCAAATCCAGCATTCTGTTTCTGAAAAGCTGTCCCATTTGCTCCGCATTATCAGCGAGATTTTCATTTTCCACCACCTGTAAAGCCGCAATGGTCACCGCACACGCGAGCGGGTTACCGCCATAAGTAGATCCGTGCTCGCCGGGTGCGATCGTAAGCATGATTTCATTGTCGGCAAATGCGGCTGAAACGGGCATTACACCGCCAGAAAGTGCTTTTCCCAAAACTAATATGTCCGGCTTGACACCTTCCCAGTCACACGCGAGCCGCTTCCCCGTTCGTCCGATTCCGGTTTGCACTTCATCAGCTATGAACAGCACATTGTATTTTGTACATAAATCCCTGACGCCTTTCAGATAACCTGCTTTGGGTACTACAACCCCAGCCTCTCCCTGGACCGGCTCGACCATAAAGCCGGCCACATTCGGGTCGCGTTTGAAAATGGACTCCAATGCATCCAGGTCGTCGTAAGGTATAATCTCATACCCTGGCAAAAAAGGACCGTAATCATCGGTGCTCGAAGGATCGGTGGAAGAGGAAATAGCAGCCAGCGTCCTCCCCCAGAAGTTGCCCGCAGCATAAACTGTCTTGGCTTTCCCCGGTTCAATTCCTTTTACTTTATACGCCCATTTACGGGTGAGTTTCAATGCAGTTTCACCACCTTCCACACCCGAATTCATCATCAACACCTTATCATAACCGAAATATTCGCACAAGTATTTTTCGCATTCACCCAGGCGATCATTATAAAATGCGCGGGAAGTAAGCGTCAGCCTTTGCGCCTGCGCAATCATGGCATTGATAATATGCGGGTGACAATGTCCCTGGCTCACAGCACTATATGCTGAGAGAAAATCAAAGTATTGCCTGCCCTCCACATCCCACAAATACACACCCGATCCCCTTTCCAGCACTACGGGCATTGGTTTGTAATTATGTGCACCATATTGATATTCGAGCTCCATTGCATGCTGCGAGCTGCTCATTGTGTCTGTATAGTCTGAGATTTTTTCCATAATAAGCCATCATTTCTATTTATGTAAAAATAGAGAAAAGCATTGAGGGAATTAGTGATTTTACAGTAAGCCTTATAATCTTATATTTGTAAAAGATCAGAAGGCTAAAGCATATGAAAGCGCACTATATTCCAGAAAATCGCAGTACCACCACCCGCAAGTTCATTCCGGTTCAGGAGTGGAACTCTCTCAAATCTGAGTCTTTGCTTACTGAAGGATCCGAATCCTATCACATTCCTGATTGGCAAAAAGAAATTGTACTTAAAAGGATCCAGGCATTCGAAAGTGGAACAGAAGAATTACTCGACTTTGAAGAAGCAATGAAAGAGATCGAGAAAGATCTCTGATGTATAAAATTAAAATAACCCCTGGGGCCAGACTGGACACCAGGGAGGCTGCGCTTTGGTATAATGAGCAACGGCCAGGATTGGGTAAACGGTTTACAAACTTTGTTAAAGGTAAACTCGAATTGATAAGTAAAAACCCTTACTTATATGAAGTTCGTTATTCAAATATCCGTTTGGCGCAATTGCCAATTTTTCCATTTTCCATACATTTTAGAATTGACGAGATTAGTAAAACGGTTGTCATTTTTGCTGTTTTCCACATGAGCCTTAATCCTGACAAATGGCCGTTTCGAAAAGAATAGAAAACATTTGTTGAAACATCAATTTCACATACTAAATTTGCAAACATAATCTCAAAGGGGTGCCCTACCTGACGGGCTGAGATCATACCCATAAACCTGATCCGGGTAATGCCGGCGGAGGAAGAGAAAGCTGGAAAAATCCATAGCTGTTTCTAAATTTTATTTATTGTTTTAAATCAAGATAGGTGGCCCCTGCCTGTTGTAACTATTTATCTCGCAATGCGAAACGTTACTACCTATCTGCTCGTGCTGGTTTTCAGCGTGACTATCAGTGCCCATACCTTTGCACAACGCACCATTTCCGGTCGCGTTACCGACTCCGAGGACGGAAAGCCGCTCCCCGGCGCTACCATCAAAGCCTCTGAGATTCGTGGCACCAACTCCGATCAGAATGGGAATTTCACCCTTCGCAACATTTCGGATAATGTGAGCGAGTTTGAAGTTTCCTATATTGGTTATCAAACCATTCAAATTCCTCTAAATGGACAGAATCAACTGGAAATCAAGCTGGTAAAGAGCACTTACCAGGCCGACGAAGTGGTAATCAATGCAACCCGCGTCAATGAAAAAAGTGCAATGGCGTTTACGAATGTGACCGCGGCAGCTATCGACAAGCAGAACCTCGGCCAGGATTTACCCGTACTGCTCAACTTCACGCCTTCACTTGTGAGTACGAGTGACGCAGGTGCGGGTGTAGGTTATACCGGAATCAGGATCCGCGGCTCCGATGCAACCCGCATTAATGTGACTGTCAACGGAATACCTTACAACGATGCTGAAAGTCAGGGTGTTTTTTGGGTGAATATGCCCGACTTCGCCTCTTCGGTGAGCAGCATTCAGATCCAGCGCGGCGTGGGTACCTCAACCAATGGAGCGGCTTCCTTCGGCGCGACGGTGAATATCAATACCAATGCATTGCGAAAAGAAGCCTATGCAGAGCTGAACAATGCTTACGGATCTTTCAATACTTTCAAAAACACATTGAAAGTGGGTACCGGTCTGATCAAAGACAAGTTCACATTCGATGCGCGACTTTCCCGCGTTTCATCCGACGGTTTTGTCGATCGTGCGGCTTCCGAGCTGCATTCCTACTATTTGTCAGGTGGTTATTTTGGCAGGAAAAGCTTTGTACGGGTCAATGTATTTTCAGGAAAAGAGCGTACTTACCAGTCGTGGAACGGCGTGCCGGAAGCTAAGTTGCGCGGCGACCGGGAGGGAATTTTGAGCTACATTGAAAGAAACGGATTGGACGAAGCAGATGCACAGAACCTGCTCAACGCTGACAACCGCACTTACAATTCGTATACCTACAAAAATGAGGTAGATAATTACCGCCAGGATCATTACCAGCTTGTTTCGTCACACAGTCTGAGCGATAAATGGAACTTCAATCTCAATGCATTTTTGGTTAGAGGTTTGGGATATTACGAGCAGTACCGGAAAGGTGATGATTACGCAAACTACAATCTGCCGAATGTTATAATCGGCGCCGATACACTGGAAAGTACCGATCTGATCCGCAGGCGCTGGCTGGATAATTATTTCTACGGAACTACCTTTTCGCTCGATTATAACAGTTTCAAAAAGCTGACCGCCAGCATTGGCGGCGGCTGGAACAAGTACGACGGTAACCATTATGGACAGCTTATCTGGGCCAGAAATGCGGGAAACATCGAAAACGAGCACCAGTACTATTACAGCCAGGGGATCAAAAAGGATTTTAATATTTACGGAAAACTGTATTATCAGTTTACCGATAAGCTCAATGCATTTGCCGATCTGCAATTCAGAACTGTAAGTCACGCGGTCCACGGGACGGACAATGATCAGGTTCAACTGGCGGTTGACCAATCTTATTCCTTTTTGAATCCAAAAGCAGGATTAACGTATCAGATCGCGAATCAGAGCAGCATTTATGCGTCTTACAGCATCGGAAACCGCGAACCGAACCGCGATGATCTTACCAATACAACTGCTGTTTTATTCCCAAAAAGTGAGCGTCTGCAAAACGTGGAGGCGGGTTTCAGGACACAGCAGGGGAAATTTGCTTTTGCGGCGAACTATTATTTAATGCATTACAAAAATCAGCTGGTACTCACCGGACAGATCAATGATGTTGGAAATTCGATCCGCGTGAATGTTCCGAAAAGCTACCGGACAGGAATCGAGCTGGAAGGCGCAGTCGCATTCAACCACTTTCTGAAATGGAATGTGAACGCAACTTTCAGCCGGAATAAGATCCATAATTTCACTGAATATGTGGTCGATTACGACAATGGAGGATATCAGACCGTAAACCACGGAAAGTCCGATATTTCTTTTTCGCCCAATGTAGTTGCAGGAAGTCAGCTGACTTATGCCATACAAAAAAACCTGGAACTGGCGCTGCTGACTAAATATGTAGGCAAACAATATCTCGATAACACTTCCACTGAAAGCCGGAAACTCGACGCATACTTCACAAATGACGTGCGCCTGTCATGGACGGTCAAACCAAAATGGGCGAATGAAATTGCATTCAATCTGCTGGTCAACAATATCCTGGCTGAGCAATACGAATCAAACGGTTATACCTACGGCTACATCGCCGGGGGCGCATTAACACAGGAAAATTTCTACTTCCCGCAAGCTGGCAGAAACTTTCTGGTAGGGGTTAATTTTAGGTTTTGATTTCGACTTTCTGGCTACCTTTGCCGCATGGAACTCAAAAATGACCTTTTGCTTCGTGCGGCGCGGGGCGAGAAAACGGAGCGGACGCCGGTTTGGATGATGCGGCAGGCGGGCCGGATTTTGGCTGAATACCGGGCGGTAAGAGAAAAAGCAGGTAGCTTTATCAAACTCGCTACCACGCCAGAAATGGCGGCGGAAGTCACCTTGCAACCCGTTGATTTGCTTGGCGTTGACGCAGCTATTATATTTTCAGATATTCTCGTGATCCCCGAAGCAATGGGGCTGCCCTACGAAATGGCCGAGCAGCGCGGACCGGTTTTTCCTGCGACCGTGCATTCCATGCAAGACCTCGAAAAGCTGCATATTGCTGAGCCGGAAACAGATCTAAAATACGTGCTCGACGCGATCAAGCTCACCAAGCAGGGATTGGAAAACCGGGTTCCTTTGATCGGTTTCGCTGGCGCGCCTTTCACTATTTTTTGTTACATGACGGAAGGAAAAGGCTCTAAAACCTTTTCAGTGGCCAAAAAGCATTTGTATGCAGATCCTCAATTTTCCCACGCATTACTGCAAAAAATCACAGACAGCACAATTGCTTACCTGAAAGCGCAGATAGTAGCCGGCGCCGATCTGGTACAAATTTTCGATTCCTGGGCAGGTATTCTGTCGCCCGAGCAGTACCGGATTTTTTCCCTACCCTATATCAAACAAATCTGCGACGCGATCACAGAAGTACCTGTGACCGTTTTTGCGAAAGGTGCATTTTTTGCAAGAAAAGAGATAAGCGAATTAAGTTGCGATGTGGTGGGGCTCGACTGGAATATGGATATACGCGAATCGCGCGAACTGATTCCCAACAAAACGCTGCAAGGTAACCTCGACCCGTGCGTACTATACGCTTCCTACGATCAGATCAGGCTTGAAGTGAAGAAAATGCTGGAACAGTTTGGCACCCAGAAATACATCGCCAACCTTGGCCACGGCGTTTATCCCGACACTGACCCGGATAAGGTGCGGTGTTTCATTGAATCTGTCAAAGAATATTCAAGTCTGTAATGTCAGTACCAAAAAAGAAATGTGTATTCCTCGATCGCGACGGAGTACTTAATGAGGATTGCCCCGACTACGTATATGATCTTAAAGATCTGGTAATTCCGGCAGGTGTTCCGCAGGCGCTTCAAATGCTCAAAAAGGCAGGATATCTGCTGATTGTGATCACCAATCAGGCGGGTATTGCAAAAGGGCTATATACCGCTGAAAATGTGTACATAATCCATGAAGCAATGCAGCAGGCTTCGGAAAATGCATTGGATGATCTTTATTTTTCCCCCTATCATCCGCAGTTTTCCGGCGCTTCCTTGTCGAGAAAACCAGGTTCATTGATGCTGGAAAAAGCGATTGCCAAATATGATATTGATCCCGAACTGTCATGGATGATTGGTGACAGGGATAGGGATATGCAGGCTGGAAAGAATGCGGGAGTACGAACAATCCACATTGTTCCTGATACTGAAAAATCGGAGGGTGATTACGCGGCTGCCAATTTATTGGATGCAGCCGAAATCATAGTAAAAATTTCAGCTTAGGCTTTTACTACCGGAGCGGCCTGAATCTTTTGAACTGAGCCGTAAGCAGGGCAGGCATGCTTGGTGCAGGCTGAGGCTGCCAGTGTTCCGCAAACCGCGAAAATGACCAGGATCTTTTTCATTTTTCTGTTCGTATAAGGTTTTGTCACCGTAAAAATATAAAAAAAGTTCTTTGAATAAGTGTTGCAGTCCGACTAATAACGAACTCATTCAAAGAACTTTATATTAAGCGGTTAAATTTTTGTTTCGGCCAACTCTTCCTCCACCTCTACCGGCAAATCTTCCTTGCCATTATTGTTGTTAATCTGACTGGTAAAAGGCTCCTCCTTAAAGCCCAGTATCCGCAGCATCGAATCGCTGTTTTGCTCCTGAGCGAATACACGTGTTGTTATATTTCCGTCTTCGTCTTTATCGACCAGCACGTGTTTCGGTGCCGGGATCAGGCAGTGCTGAATCCCACCGTAGCCGCCCAGGGATTCCTGGTAAGCACCGGTATGGAAAAATCCGATGTATTGCTTTTCGGTTTCTTCTTCAAAAATCGGCATATACAGATCAGCACTGTGCATTTCACTGTTGTAAAAATCCTGTGAATCGCACGTTAATCCGCCCAGATTCACTTTTTGGTACGCATTGTCCCAGTTATTGATCGGAAGCATGATATACTTCTGGTTCATACCCCACGAATCAGGCAGCTGAGTGATAAAAGATCCATTGATCATATACCAAAGCTCCTTGTCGTTTTGCAGCTTTTTGTCAATGATTTCATAAATCACCGCGCCACTTTCGCCTACCGTGTAGCTTCCAAATTCCGTAAAAATATGTGGAACCGGCACATTGTTTTTGTTGCAGATCCATTGAATATTTTCAATGATTTCGTCAATCATCTGCTGGTAATCATAGCCCGATTGCAATGAAGTCTGGATCGGCAAACCGCCGCCAATGTCGATAGAATCGAGCTCGGGGCAAATCTTTTGCATTTCGCAGTATTTGAACATAAACCGGGTAAGCTCACTCCAGTAATACGCGCTGTCTTTGATACCGGTATTGATAAAAAAGTGCAGCATTTTGAGCTTAAACCGTGGATTAGGCTCAATTTTCTCTTTGTAAAGCTGCTGCACATCGTGGTAACGGATACCAAGACGCGAGGTATAGAATGCAAAATTAGGTTCTTCGTCAGTGGCAATGCGCATTCCGAAATTGACCGTGTCCGCGGTAACCTGCTGCTCGTAAGATTCGATTTCTTTGAGGTTGTCCAGAATGGGGACCACATTGAAGCCTTCGTTGATCAGCTCGCTCAGATATTGCGTATAACGCGGCAGCTTGTAACCATTGGCAAGAATATAAGTGCTTTTGTTCACCTTACCCCGGCGGTACAGTTCCCGGATAATGGGAATATCAAACGCAGAAGAAGTTTCAATGTGGATATTATGCTTCAATGCCTCTTCAAGCACAAAGCTGAAATGCGAAGATTTGGTACAATAGCAATAAGTGTAAGTCCCTTTGTAATTGTGCCTCTTGAATGCATTCCGGAAAAACATATTTGCATTCTCTATATGCTCCCCTATTTTGGGTAAATAATTTATTTTAAGAGGCGTACCGTGCTCCCTGATGATGTCCATCAGAGGTACATTGTTGAACAGCAATTCATTATTATCAACATTAAATTCCATGGTTGGGAATTCGAACGTCTGCTCAATAAGGTCAATGTAGCTGCTTTTCATTATTTGCTCGTCGCGGTTGTAATGATTGATTTATAAGTAAAAGGGAAACAAAAAAGGCTCGAAATTTGGCCAGAATATGTGTCATTTCCAAACACGGTTTACTTTGAAATCATTCCCCCACCCTGCTATTTATCGGCTGTTTTCAAAGGTTCATACCGCAAATATCCCGTTTAAGAATTTTTTGATTGACCCGCCCGATCTCGTATAGCTATTTTTGCCCTGGAACACACGACGAAAAGCGTCACCTCACAAACTTCAGCGTTCCGCCAGATCATTGCCAAGAAACAAATGTTCTATAAATAGTACAAATTAACTTTTTGTTACCATATCAAAACAATGTATATACCGGCAACGCATCATTTATCATTATAGCAGCAAATGCGTGTTCCGGCAATACTGAAAATGTTAAATCGCGCCAGGTTGAAGGATTTCGTAAGCGATTGGCGGCTAGTGATGTTAAAAGCCTATCAGAAGAATTAGAAAACTTTAAAGATTTACGGAGTTTCCTTAGTTTTTATCATTCGAATATTTCAAATTTGTCGCGTGAAAGATCGAATTATAAAATCAGCTTTAAATCTGTTTTGGCGCTATGGCATCAAAAGCGTGACAATGGATGACATTGCACGGGATCTGGGCATTTCTAAAAGAACCATTTATCAGCATTATTCAGACAAGGAAGCGATACTGGCACTGGTAATCCAGGAAGAAATCAAGGCGCAGAAATGTGATATGGAAAGGCTGGATTCAGAAGCTTCCAACCCGATTGAACAGATGATCTTCGCCTCCATTCAGATGCGCGAAATGATGGCCAATATGAGTCCTACTTTTTTATACGACCTTAAAAAGTATTATCCCGCGGCCTGGGAGTTGTTTCAAAACTATAAACATGAATTCATAATCAAGAACATCCGTGACAATCTGACAACTGGGATCGAACTTGGATTGTACCGGCCCGACATAGATGTGGAGATACTCTCACTGCTCCGCATCGAACAGGTTGTCATGGGCTTTGACCCAACCATTTTTACTCCCAGGAAGTTTGATTTGATGCAGATCCAAATGCAATTCGTACATCATTTTCTGAGGGGCATTTTAACTGAAAAAGGATTTGAATATTATAACACCATAAAAGATAAATCAGCAATTGAAATCAATACCCATGAAAAATGAACCGATCATGCGCCGCAGTCTGATACTGCTGGCGATCTTACTAAGTTATGTCCCGCTGTACGCGCAGGAAGAAAGTTTTTCTCTGAAACAGGCTGTGGATTACGCGATTAAGAATAATCTAAATGTCAAAAATGCGCAGTTGGATGCCGTTTCGGCTGAGGCGCGTATCGGGGAAACCAGGGCAGCCGGTCTGCCGCAGGTAAATGCAAATGTCAACCTCACAGATAACCTGATCATTCAAAGATTTTTTCTGCCCCCAGGTGAGTTCGGCGGCCCAGGCGTACCGGCTAATGCAGAACCTGTTGCAATCGAGTTTGGAGTGAGGTACCTCGGAACCGCTTCGGCTACTTTGAACCAGCTGATTTTCAACGGGTCTTATTTCATCGGTTTGAAGGCAGCCGCGACCTACCGGGAGCTGGCCAGCAAAAGTGTCACTTCTTCCAAAGTGTCTGTGGCAGAAGCTGTTTCAAAAGCTTACTACTCTGCGCAGGTGGCCGAAGAAAGAGCCAAGTTGCTGGATCTAAACATTGGTCGAGTGGATTCGCTGATTGCCGAAACGAAAGTGATGAATGAGAGCGGATTTGTTGAATTACTGGACGTAAACCGGCTGGAAGTACAAGCCAACAATCTCCAGACAGAGCGGCAGAAAGTGCAGAACCTGATTGAGCTGAGCTACGCATTGCTGAAATTTCAAATGGGGATGCCCGCTGGCGAAAGTATTAGGCTGACGGATGATATCAATGCAGTAAATATTGATTCCCTGAAATCCTCCTTCCCGGGCACGGAACTGAATTACAGCAACCGGATTGAATTTTCGCTGCTGGATACACAGGAAAAACTGGCAGGGTTGGATATCCGGAATGTACGCGCGGGATATCTTCCAAGTGTGTCGTTTAATGCAAGTTATGGTCACAACAATGGTAAGAGCACATTAGGCGATTTGTTCACTACAAGATGGTTCAATAATGCATTGATAGCATTGAATGTTAACATCCCGATTTTCGATGGTTTCACGAAAAAATATCAGTTGGACCAGAAGAAAATTGCACTGGACAAGATCAAGAACAACCAGACGCTACTGAAACAATCCATCGACCTGGAAACTAACCAGGCGACGATCAATATCAAAAATGCTTTCGCTACGCTGGAAACACAGCAGCGCAACCTGCGACTTGCGGAGGAAATCGTCCGGGTTTCGAAGATCAAATACAAAGAAGGGGTAGGTTCTAATATCGAAGTAATAAATGCAGAGTCTTCTCTCAAAGAAGCGCAAACCAACTACTTCACAGCGCTTTATGATCTGATGATCGCGAAGGTAGATCTCAGCAGAGCAAAAGGAGAACTTTACTCGGAAGCAGGAAATTGACATTAACACTTACAAAATTTGAAACAGCTACTTACTAATATCATGAAAAGACATATTTTGCTTATAGCCGCCCTGGCTACCATACTCGCTTCTTGCGGTGGCGAGAAAAAGAACGACCTGGCCGGAAAAAAAGAAGAACTCGCAAAACTGAAAACAGAGCAGGCCGAGAAGGAAAAGCAGATCAAGACGCTGGAGTCTGAGATCGCTAAACTGGACCCTAAAAAAGCCGCCGAGGCAAGAGTCAAACCTGTTTCTGTTGATACGCTTACCTCAGAAACATTCCGCCATTATGTGGAGCTGCAAGGTACTGTCGATGCTAAAAACAATGTAATGGTTACTCCTAAATCGGGAGGTGTAGTTGTGGCCATGAATGTTAAGGAAGGTGATTATGTGAAAGCAGGGACCGTCATCGGAAAAATTGACAACAGCCTTTTGACCGAATCACTGGAAGAACTGAAGACCCAGCTGAGCCTTGCTAATACGCTTTATGAGAAACAAAAAAATCTCTGGGACCAGAAAATCGGTACTGAACTTCAATTTCTTCAGGCAAAGAACAACAAGGAGTCCCTGGAAAGAAGGATGAGCACACTGAATACGCAGTTGTCGCAAACCAATATCGTTTCTCCGATGGCCGGAGTGGTGGATATGGTGAATGTGAAAGTGGGCGAAATGGCTTCCCCCGGGATGGGTGTTGTCAGGATTGTCAACCTGAGCAACCTGAAAGTATCCGCGAAAGTATCTGATACCTATGCTGCGAGCGTCAAAAAAGGGGATGAAGTGATCGTGAAGTTTCCTGACCTGAAAAAGGAATACAAGGCAAGGGTTTCTTTTGTAAGCACAGCTGTCGATCCGCTTTCCAGGACTTTCACGATTGAGGCCAACCTTCCTTCTGACAGGGATATCAAACCTAATATGATGGCCAATGTCCAGATCAATGATGCTACGAAGAAGAATGCGCTGGCCATTGATCAGAATTACGTCCAAAGCACTGAAAAAGGGAATGTGGTATATGTGGCGGTAGCAGAAGGAAACAAAAAGATCGCCAAAGCCCGCGATGTCAAAACCGGTTTGAGCTACAACGGCAAGATCGAAATTCTTTCAGGACTATCCGCCGGCGACCAGCTGATCACGCTGGGTTACCAGGAAGTATCTGACGGACAACCTATCAGTTATTAAAAGGCAGCGTGGCGGCGGTAAGTCATTATTGTCATTCATAGTCATTAATTGACAATTACCGTCTGATGCATTCAATCAATCATTCATTGAGTCATTCAAAATTGATCACATGAAATTCAACGAATATAAAACCCTTGGGTTTACCAACTGGTGCGTAGAGAACAGGACGACGATCTACATCTTTACGTTCATCATCACGTTGGCCGGGTTCATGGTTTACAATAACCTGCCCAAAGAGCAGTTCCCCGATATCAAAATACCGCAGATCTACATTAACACTGTGTATTTCGGAACTGCCCCTGCTGATATCGAAAATACAATTAACAAGCCTATTGAAAAGCAGCTTAAATCGCTGAATGGGGTCAAGAAGATCAAGTCTAATGCATTGCAGGATGTATCTGTGATCCTGGTTGAGTTTACGCCCGATGTAGCAGTGGAGGTAGCATTGCAGCGGGTCCGGGATGCGGTCGATAAGGCCAAAACCGATCTGCCACAAAACCTCGATTCGGGACCTACGGCCCAGGACGTGAACTTTTCCGAGTTCCCGATCATGAACGTGAACATTGCAGGAAATTATTCACTGAAACAATTAAAGCAGTATGCAGAAGATTTACAGGACGGAATAGAGGCACTGCCGGAAATCACCCGTGTAGACATCCTCGGAGCATTGAACCGCGAGATACAGATCAATGTAAACCTCGATCGCATGCGTTCCACCGGATTGACTTTTTATGATATCCAAACTGCAATTCAGGGTGAAAACATCAATATTTCGGGTGGTGAGCTGAATGTTGACGGTGTGAGAAGAACGCTGCGTGTGAAAGGTGAGTATACCAATGTAGCTGACATGGCCGATATCCGCATCCGTACGTCAACGGGCGCGACAGTGCGGCTTGGCGATGTAGCCGATGTACGGGATGATTTCGAAGAACAGCAGGATTTTGCCCGTTTGGCCAATAAATCGGTTATTACGCTGAACGTGATCAAACGTTCGGGAGAAAACCTGGTGGATGCTGCCGACAAGATAGAAGCGACAATCGCCGATTACCAAGAGAACCGGTTCCCTCAGGGACTCGATATTAAGATCACTGCCGATCAATCTATCCAGACTAGGGCCGATCTGCACGATCTGATCAATACGGTTATACTCGGATTTATATTCGTGGTAATGGTACTGATGTTTTTCATGGGTGTGCGCGATGCCATTTTCGTTGGGCTGTCGGTACCACTGTCCGCATTGGTCGCATTTGTAATGATGCCAATTATTGGTCCGCTTGTTGGAACCGAATTTACACTGAATACCATCGTACTTTTTGCATTCCTGCTGGGTATTGGTCTGGTTGTGGATGATGCGATTGTGGTAATAGAGAATACACACCGGCTTTTCAACCAACACAAGGACTGGACGATCCAACAAGCTGTGAAGGCTGCGGCAGGTGAGGTATTTATTCCCGTACTATCAGGAACGCTTACCACCATCGCACCATTCTTCCCGCTTCTCTTCTGGACAGGGATAGTCGGGGAATTTATGAAATTCATGCCGCTGACGCTGATTATCACGCTCGGAGCGTCTTTGTTTGTCGCCTATGTAATGAACCCGGTTTTCGCGGTTTCCTTTATGGGTCGCCACGATGACGAGAAAGAAGCGCACGACACCAGTTTCAAAGCAATCCGCAGACCTGTGATTATACTGGTTGTTGCAGCGGTAATAGGCTACCTGATCGACCGCGGTATTGGTAACTTCCTGGTAATGATATTGATCCTATGGATTTTTAATCACTATATTCTGACACCAAGAATACTGGTCCCATTCCAGGACCGCTTGCTTCCGGCACTGAAAAACAACTACCGCAAACTGATCGACTGGCTGCTTCGCGGCTGGCGGCCTGTTATCGCGATCGTCAGCATGCTCGTATTGCTGGTTGCAACGTTTATTATCACCGGTATAGCCCAGCCCAAGGTTTTGTTTTTCCCAAGCGGTGACCCTGATTATGTTTACGTTTATAACAAAATGCCAATCGGAACGGATGCGAGAGTAACTGATTCTGTAACCAAGATCATTGAAAAAAGGGTTTTTGATGTTCTGGAAAAAGAGAAAGCAATGGACATGGTGAACTCCGTCATTGCTAACGTTGGTAAAAACGCGGGTGACCCATATAACCCCGACCGCTCTGCAACGCCGCACAAATCCAAAGTTACCGTCGCATTTGTGTACGGAACCGAACGAGGCGGCAGATCATCAGAAGCGATCCTCCGGAAAATACGGGCGGCTGTTACAGGCATTCCGGGCGCAGAAATATCGGTTGAACGTGAAGCAGTAGGTCCGCCAACCGGTAAGCCGATTTCTATTGAAATTTCGGGAGATGAGTTCGAGCAGCTGCAGGCACTGGAAAAAACCGTCCTGAAACGTGTTGAAGACTCAGGCATAGAAGGGATTGACCAGCTTCGCTCCGACCTGGTTACCAACAAGCCAGAGATCGTCATCGACATTGATCGTGAAAAGGCGCAGCGCGAGGGGATCAGCTCCCAACAAATCGCCCTGGCCGTGCGGACGGCATTATTCGGTCTGGAAGTTTCCAAATTCCGGGACGATAAAGACGAATATCCGATTATGGTAAGACTGGAAAAGGATGATCGCGAGCAAATTGAAAAGTTGTTGAGCCTCAATGTGGTTTACCGTGATATGAATATGGGGGGTGCGTTGCGCCAGGTCCCGATCACTTCGGTCGCGAATATCCACTACTCAACCACTTTCAGCCAGATCAACCGGCAGGACCAGCAACGCATCGTGACGCTTGGTTCTGACGTATTGCCAGGGTACAACGCAAATGAAATCGTAGCCCAGATCCAGACACTTATCGAAGATATGGATGTACCTAACGGCTACACGATCAAAATGGGCGGAGAACAGGAAGAGCAGGCCGAATCCATGGCCTTTCTTGGAACGGCATTCGGAGCAGCGATCATGCTGATTTACCTGATCCTCGCTACACAGTTCAACTCGGTCGTGAAACCATTCATTATCTTCTTCACAATCGTTCTCTCGCTGATCGGGGTATTACTCGGTTTTGTGATCTTCAATAAAGACTTTTCGGTGATCATGTCAGGTGTAGGTATTATCGCGCTAGCTGGAATTGTAGTTAAAAACGGTATCCTTCTGATTGAGTTTATTGAAGAGCTCCGCGGCAGGGGCTACCCTATGCGTGAGGCGATCATTGAAGGTGGTGCGATCCGTTTAACGCCGGTATTGCTTACTGCATCGGCTGCTGTACTCGGTCTGGTGCCGCTTGCACTGGGTATTACGGTCGATTTCGTCGGCTTGTTCCGTGACCTTGAACCGCATCTGATCATCGGCGGCCCGAGCTCGATTTTCTGGAATATTCTGGCCTGGACAATCATTTTCGGTCTCACATTCTCGACTATACTTACATTGATCCTTGTCCCCTGTATGTATTACGTAAACGAAAGAGTGCGCGACAAATGGTTCAGAAAAGGCCAGCCTGAGGTCGTGAATCCAAACTGGCAAAACGAAACGATTTAGAAAATCATGGATTATTGTCTGTTTCCGGCCACATTTTTTAATGCCGGGAATAGACAATAATCCAAAACATTTATACATTTGCAACCCCAAACAACGGGGCCACCGGCATGAAAAAAGGCATTAACCAGCCTTTGATCAGCAAATTTTCGGGATGTAGCGCAGCCCGGTAGCGCACTAGCATGGGGTGCTAGGGGTCGCAAGTTCGAATCTTGTCATCCCGACATTGATTAACAGGCTTTTAAGTGTAACAACTTGAAAGCCTGTTTTTGTTTAGTCGAACATTTTTTGTGACATTCTTTTAGTTAGGGCATACTCGGAAACTATTCGCTAGAAAATTTAATGGGCCACATACATTTCGTAGGGCAACTTTGGGAGATTTGAACAAGTTCAGTTCTGAGGCGGTCATTAGGTCAACGACACATATGAGGTAGATTGTGACCGATAGTCAGGAAATAGCGGCTTTCATACGGGGCCGATGAAGAGAGAATGATTCTACGCCCAATATCTTAAGGAATTAACCAGAATATAAACGTCCTTTTCCCTTCGTTACATCTAGCAATTGCCGCTTAATAGATTGTCTTGTTTTGCCATTCCTATTCATGTAACTTGTGGGAATACGACTTCTAACCTTACATGTAATATGAAATATGCTGAGGGTGAATTTCACGTTGCCGTCCCTAGACACGCTAAGTCAGCAGCGACAATGATTTGCAATCCCTTTTAAGCTTGTTAAGCAACTCCCTCGCTTGTTCAGCCCCGTCTTCCCTCTGGTTCAAAAGTTCTTCTACCTCTTTGACCGTTAGTTCGTGCGCCTCACGCTTCTGCGTTTCGAGTTCCGCTCGGTCAGGATCTTTATAGTAAATACTATTAACCCTTGCCGTAAGTTCCGGACTGAGCTGCCGGGCAATACGGAATTTGAGAGCGCTTTCTTCTAGTCTGCTTCTTTCGTTGTAATTGCTGATGGCCACTGCGATGCTTATTGCCGTTGAGAGCAACAGCAATACTACGGAGATAATAAAGCCCTTCGATTATAGTATAGGAATCGCGCTTTTTTGTAGTTTTTACCTGAGACGATGGGAAAATATACAATAAATGGTGAGACTATTTTTTGGCATTTACAGAAGAAAGCGAGAATCGTTTGTTTAAGTCAATGGAGGCAAATTGGTGATGCTATCTAAGGGAGGCTAATGGATTCAGTGCTATTAAGCGTAAACGTGTGCTGACAGAATTTGCCAAGCTTCGAAGCCATTTGTGTGAGCAATATAGCTGAACAAGAAGTTGAACCTAATTGTCTTTTGTGAAAACAGCAGGGTAATTATACTGAAAGACACCCTTCATTGACTTGTCCCATATCTGTCTTCCGGTCTTTTTGTCGAGCGCAACCACCCGATTGACCAGGTCCCAGGCGTAGACGAAATTACCTCGGATTTGAAAATTCCACGGAGAAACATAGAAGTTAAGATCCAGCTGCGCTTCCCATTTAATGCTTCCATTGCCCGGGTCTATGGCATACATTTGACCATTCATAAAAGTCCCGTAAAGCAAGCCGTCGTTAACCTGCAAGGCGTGAAATCCACCGTTGTTGGCATTTTTGATCTGAACTTCCCATTTTTTTGAGCCAGTCTGTGCATCAAATGCGTACAGTTTTCCGTCATCGGCCGCAGTGAATAACACACCATCGGATATTGCAGGTTTAGACAATGGCATATTTTCACGGGTAAACTGCCATTTAACCGCCCCCGATTTTGAATCCACTGCGATGACTTTATCACGTTCGGTCTTGTAGAAATTTCCGTCCACAGGTTCAATGAGTTTACCAATAGAAAAGCCTTGCACTGTTTTGCCTGTCTGGGCATCCAGTATGAGCGAGTATTGCATGCCTCCAATATAAATTTTACTGTCCTTAACCAGCATTGCGTTTACAAGATCGTCGAATGCGGGGATCTTGGTCGTCGGGATGTCCGTAGTCCATTTGACAGAGCCTGTTTTTAATTCCGTTGCATAAACTGTGAATTTTTGCGTGGTGGCTGATCCGTTGGAAAACGGCCCCCTGAACATCAGGGCCATAAATGCAACCTCATTTTCAACACCGATCAGTTGATTCACCTGCAATTCGTGGCAGCAACTCAAGTGAAAACCCGGTTTCAAAAGATTGTATACTTCTCCAACGGATTTGCCGGTGAAGGGATCGATGGTTAACAGGTTTTTTGTCAGAGGTGCATTCGTATACAAGCTTAGGGTATCTGAATATTTCTCTATGCGGTTGTACGCTGCTTGATTGAGGAAGAGTTTTTCACGACCGATTTTCACATCTCCATAAAATGGCATCTCCCATTTTATGCTGCCCGTTTGACCATCCAGCGCTGTTAAGTATCCTTTCCCGTCCACAGCGGAAGGCACCAGAACAATATTTTCCTGACTGGAGAGCGGATCCGGTGTGATTTGATGTTTCCTTGAAAGACAGCCAAACATGGTGAAGGCCACCATAAAGAATATTACATTTTTCCCTGTTCTCATAAATTTGGATTGTTCGGTTTTCATTGATTAATGATGCTCTCTAAAAGTCTAGCTGGGCTCTGTTATAGGCATGAATATTGTTTATCACCTCACCTTTCGGGTTCAGCCGCCGCCATACTTTTTTGCCTGTTTTTGAATCCACCGCCGTTACCGACGACATTGTTCTTTCGTAGACCAGCTCGTTTTCATCGCCAACCTGCTGGCTGATGTTATCCGAATTATCATCCATCAAGACCTCCCAATTCAGCTTACCCGTTATGGGATCCAATGAAAATAACCTGTTGTTCTCCAGAGATTCGTTATAAGCATAGAGCATCCCGGACCGCATGGAGACCTTATAATTTGAATAAGGGGTTATCTCTTTGACTTTGAACGTCCATTTTTTTTCGCCCGTACCTTTATCCAGTGCCGATATAGACCCGGACATCGTACATACATATGCCAGATCATTATAAACCAGGAGCGGCGTGGATGTAATGGCCCCATCTCCCGCAGGTATACCAAATCTCCATTTCACGTTGCCTGATTTTGCGTCAATGGACGAGGCTTCATAACTTTTAGTTAGATAGTAGCATCCTTCAACTGGATTTATTAAACCTCCCATTTTATACTCTTGAATAGAGTGTCCGGTTGAAGCATCCAATACAAACGATTGATTTCTCCCGGCCACGAATACTTTCCCATCGGTAACAGTTATTCCGTTTCGGCTATAAACATCGAGAGGCAGCTTTTCCGAAGGAACTTTGTATTTCCACTTAACCTGGCCCGCAGCCAGGTCTGTGGCATAGATCGTTTCTCTGTAAGCTATGCCAAAATCATATTCACTTAGGACCATATAGGCTATTTCATCCTCAATTTTCACCAGGCTGTTGAATTGATATGTTGAGCAGCAGCCTATCGTAAAATCCGGTCGAAGTGTATTTTTAATTTGCCGAATTACTTTTCCGGTCGCCGCATCGATAGTTAAAAGGTTTTGAGGCCCGCCCGAATTGGCATAAAAACTAACCGTATCGGCGTAGTTGACGATATCAGTCCACACTCTTCTGTTAAGGTAAAGCACTTTGGAGTGAACAATGATGTCACCGTCAAAGGCCATCTTCCACTTGACTTTGCCCGTCCTTCCGTCCAGAGCGGTCAAGCTGGCATCCGGTCGGCCGTAGTTCGCAGTTACTAAAACAAGTTGCTCGCTACCAGTCAAATTAACCGGCTCAACCTCCACGCGCTTTTTGGTGCAACCCAAAACAGCAATGATTACGGTGAGAAGTATCAGACTTTTCTTTACATACATAACTTGAAACTCAAAGTTTGATTTATGAAGAATTAACTTTGCTAAGTGACTAAGGATCCGTACATTAAGCGGATTCACCGATTTTTTCTGAGCCCGATAGAAATCCCTAACTGATAAGGCCTGTATTTCCAGATCCCGGGAATCACAGTCTTCTGTGTGAGTCCCACCTGGGCATAGGGACCAACCGAGAAACTAGCATTCGCCCCAAAGCCCCATTGCCTGTAAATCCCGATGCCGGCCATTGTCATGTTTCGCTTGCTACCAAGAATGCGCGAATAGTCCAGACCGACGGCCCCGCGATAATGATTGAGGCGACCACGGTCCAACATGATATTTTTCCGTATTCCGATGCTCAGCAGATTGAGGTTTTCCTCTTTTATTAAAGGTACTCCTTTCCGGATAACCGCATAGCTTTGGTTGTCAGAAGGCACTACGATGTACTCATCCGTGGCCGTTTCAAAATGAACACGGTTGCCGATGTAGCTGTAACTAACCAGAAAGTCCATTCCAAATGCCTCCAAGCCCCCGGAAACTTTCATCGCCTTGGATTGCAATGACAATACGGGTGCAAACCGGATATTCTGAAGACTCAATTGCGGTGTAGACCAGAGCTTCATAACTTGAAAAGTCTGCATAGGCGTGACTGAAAAAGACCATTTGGGGGCAGATAACCTTGCATGCAGTTTGGTGTTGGGAGTCTGCATTCCTTGTTTTTCGCCTGTTTCAGGCATCAATTGCATTTCATCCGGAAATGGTGGACCAGGAATTTCACGGAATGGTGATGGCTTTAAAAGAGGGATTGCCCCCGGCGACAACGGGTCAATTAACGTGTTCGGGAGCGCTTCCTGCTGGACGTAGATTTGCTCGCTTTTATTTCCGAAAAGAGCTGTCCCTGTTTCGTCCAGAGCCTGAGAGGTAACGCGGTTCTGACGTCTTTGCCCGTCTTGGCCTCCCAAATCATCCATAGGTGTGAAAGTTTGGTCTTTTTTGCCACCAATCTCCACAGACGCAAGGGAATGATTTTTCAAATTACGTCTGATTTCTTCCCTGATGATTTTGCGAGGCATCTTGTTCTGCATATGATCGATTGGTACTGGCGGAGTGAGTATGCGATGGTCTTGCGCTACCGGGTCTACTGACACGATCCCGTCGTCGCCTTTGTCGACCACTACTGATGCTGTCTGAATCTTTCCCTTTGCAATTATCTCATTGGCTTTTGAAAAAGTTTGTAAGCCAGGTTCACGACGTGGTTCGCGAGTTACAAGAAACAGGCTTCCCACCATCACCAAAATGACAAGCAAAATATAGAATCGGGAAGGATTCCGCCGTGATGGTATTTTATTGAAAAGCTTTTTCTTTAAAGCGGGATTTGCGGGAAGCTCGAAATCGGCAAAACTTTCGCTTAACAACTTTCGTAAAGCATTTTCAGGGTTTTCCTCATAGTCTTTCATAAGCCATGATTCCTTTTTTCTGCAGTTTTTTAATCAGCAAGTCTTTCCCCCTGCTCAATTGTGATTTTGAAGTCGATTCCTCTATTCCAAGTAGATTGGCAATTTCTGCGTGCGTATGGCCGTCGATGAAGAATAAGTTGATTACCGCCAGATAGCCGTTGGGCAGTTCACTAATCACATTGATTAAAATCTCCATATCCAATTGATTAAAAATCCTGTCATGCTCGCCGGACTCCCGTTCAAAATCCATCGAATCCAGACAAATTTGGAGCTTTTCGCTCTTAGTGGTGCGCTGATAGTAGTTAATAGCTGTCCTGATCACAATCACTTTAATCCAACTGTCCAATTGAAGCGGATTCTTTAAGTCATCAATTTTCTGAAAGATTTTCATAAATGCTTCCTGAAAGATATCTTCCGCTTCTAGGTTTGTACGCGCATACCTTCGACAGACTCCCAGCATTTTGTTCATATACCTGTCATACAAAATGTTTTGCGCGCGCCGGTCAAGCTGTTGGCATGCCTTAACAAGTTCGGTCACGTCATGGAATCTGCTTTTTTTGTTAAAAAACATCGAAAATCTCAATTAAGACATGATTGTCCATGACCAGGCAAATTATAATTAGCAGGTTGATGAGTTCAAATTATTCATTGTTTCTAATTCGCTGCCATTCCTATGGCTTTACCGAGGCCGTATATGATTCGGTAACGATGTATCCTTGCCTTGAAAAAATGAAATGAAATTGTTCGGAAACTTTCTCATTATCATTTCCGAGATATAGTGAATAACCAGCACAACTCCCGTCATCGAACATGGTTCCCGAGGAGAAACTTAATTCTGAAAAACCGCTGGAATGTTTGAAATAGTCGTGGATACCCGGGGCAATTTCTTCCATGTTGCCATATTTAACGACATTATTTAAACCGGTAAAAAAGGGAATCCCGTCATCATCAAACCTGTAAAATGGGGCGAGGTAGGTCCGCTTTCCGTCCTTGTCTATACGCACAGTAACTGCGCCCGACCATTGTCCCCTCTCCTTGAGAACCTCTTGAGCCTTCGCTGGAAGTGACTCCAGATCAGCGGTCACGTATTCAAGGTCGATCCGTGGGATTATCGTGACGGTGTGATAAAAGGGTGATCCCGGTTCTGCAAAAGTGACTTTTAACGTCCACAGATTTCCTTTCCACGCATAGTCGGCAAAGTATGAGGATTTCTTTGCACCCGTTTCGCTATCTGGTAGTATTTCCCGGATATTTGAAATTGTTCCCCATCTGATGAAAAGATGATTTGTCAATATCACCAAGGAATCGTGAAGACTTTCGCTCGCGCTACGGGAAGTTGTCAAAATGCTTGTTCTATCCACAGCAGAACGATAGCGACTGTTGCTCACTTTAAAGGACGCATCCCAAACCCGCCCCTTAACCAGGGTATTGAAAACCAGATCGGAAGCTGCCGGGAAACGGCTGCGAATGAGGGCAACTGCCTGCTCGGGGGCGGTATTCGTATCCGGATTAACTTCAATCAGCTTATTGCACCCAAATAGCGCAACGGCCAGTAGTATTATAGGTATAAATTTAGTGCGTACCATAGCGTATCCCAGGGGTTTTACAAATTAGTCAGGTATAGAGACCAGAAAATGTAGAAATATGGATGCATGGATTTTAATAAAAAATATAAATTACTGATTGTCAGGTAAATTATTAGGTATTTTTGAAATTTACTGAATGAATACCACTAACGCAAACGTGCCATCCAGGTCAATCATTTTTAACCAATAGTAAATCAACACGCAATACTTAGTTGAGCCCGATATGAAGAAATTCTTTTTACTATCATTCATCCTTTTTGCAATTCCGTCATTCGCTCAAAAACAGGTTAACAAACATAGTGGCGTATGGCTGGGCTATTTTAATCAAACGAGGATTACGGACAAATGGGGCTTCTGGCTTGATCTGCACGCCAGGCGCACGGATTTTCTGGAGCGCTGGTCTACACAGATTATCCGCCCCGGGATTACTTATTATGCCAATGACCATTTGAGATTTACGGCGGGTTATGCCTTCGCGCGCAGCTATCCGGCGGCTGGCCTGCATACGGTGCGGCCGGAAAACAGACTTTGGCAGCAGGTACTTTGGACAAGCCGCCAAAAGCGTTTGCAGACGCAGCAGTGGATCAGAGTTGAAGAGCGTTTTAACCGAAAAATTACCAATGACGTCTTGCAGGACGGATACAATTTCAATTTTCGCTTCCGCTATTTACTCAATCTGATGGTGCCGCTAAACAGGGATTTTATCGAACCTAAAACGCTGTTTTTTGCCTTTAACGATGAGATTCACATCAATGCGGGCAAGCAGATTACCTACAATATTTTTGACCAAAACCGCCTTTTCGTGGGACTGGGTTACCAGTTCACAAAAGGACTTAATTTGCAGGTAGGCTACATGAACCAGTTCCAGCAGCTTCCTTCCGGCAACCATTTCAATAGCAATAATGTATTAAGGGTTTTTGTCTTCCACAACCTGGACCTCCGTGCTAAAAAGTAATGTAACCTAGAACTCTTTGTCCCCAAATTCGCTTGAAGGCAGTTTTGCCTTTTTTGAGGTCTGATTGAGATTGTAGCTCAGGTTAAGCAGGAAAATGTCCGTTTCCTGGATGTAGTTGGTCGTGGTGAAGAAGTTTTTACCGAACGTCGTAATGCGTTGTCGGTTGGTTCCCAGGAGACCCAGGTCCACATTTTGCCATTGTAATGTAGCCGCAAGTTTTCCTTTCAGGAACGTCTTCCGGGCCGAAAGATTGGGAGTCACAAAACGCGAATCTTCGCCCTGCGCGGTAACCCGCTTCGACAGGTAATTCACCGATCCCTGTATTTGAAAAGTTCCGGAAAGCTTGAACGTAGTGTTGGCATTGATGCCGTAAACCCAGCTGGCCGTATTCACAGCCACATCATTTTCGAACAACGACCCTTTAATTTTATAATGATACAAATTTCCCCCAGCCTGAAGTTGCCACCATTTCGTGATATTTAATGAACTTCCCGTTTCCAGCCCCCAGGAAGTGGCGAGGCCGGCATTGGTATAAATACGGTTTAAAATCGTGTCGTTATAGACACTATTAACCCGGTTGACAACATTCTTAATGCGCTGGTTATAAACAGTTGCAAAAAAGCTGCCTTCCTGAAATTCCCTGACGATCCCCAACTCAGACAAATCGATAAATTCGGGCAAAATGTCCGGATCACCCGATTCAAGCGTCTCCGAATGCTCCCGCTCGGGAAAAGGATTGAGCTCGCTGTTCGTAGCGCGTTGCACACGCTTACTGTATCCGGCACGCGCGCGAAGCAGCTTGGTGAGCTGATATTGCAGATTCAGCGAAGGAAAAAGGTTTGACAAATTGAGGTTCCGGGGACTTTCGGCACCTGCTTTGAACGCCCTGGTGGAATATTCATACCGCAAGCCGCCCAGGTATTCCAATTTACCGTGTTTGCCCGCATATTGCCCATAAACAGAATGGATCTCATTGGTGACTTCGGTATTGCTGCTAAATTCAGGGACTATGTGAAAGACGCCCGTTTCCAGGTTCAGATCAAGATATTGAAAATCACCTTTCTGAACCTGATTTCGGTACTGATAGCCGGTTTCCAGCTTCCCTGAGCCGATATTAATGGCATAATCCGCTTTCAACCGAAAAGCATTCAGTGGGTTCTCGCTTGGGTTTCGGCTGCTTTGAAGGATCACGTTTCTATCTGGCTCCGCAAGATTGACATTGGTCGTCAGTCCGTTCATGCCCGCATTCTCAATCAGCCCTGACACAGTAAGTGCAGCTTTGTTTTTGAAAGTATGTGTATAGTCCAGATTACCCAATGTAATCCTGCCCGATTTGCGCGCCACATTTGAATTGAAATAAGTAATGCGGCCAATAATATTACCAGTATTAAGGTCTGTTTTTGTGTTGTTGTAAACAATGTCGGCGCGTCGCGACTGGGAACGGTATCCGGTATAAAATCCTGCCGAAAAAACATTACCAGCGCGCGGTGTGAATGAAACCGAGCTTCGTATCGTGTAGTTGTATCGGCTATAACTCCTTTCCCCGTCGGATGGGAACGAGGTATAAATGTTATCAATGGTCGTATTCACGTTGCCCGTTCGTTGACCAGAGATGTCATTCCGCAGGTAGTTGCCGCTCAGACTGAACTCCCATTTCTCTGAGCGGGCATTAAAGGTTGCATCCGCACCAAAACGAACTGGATTACGCAGGTTATGATAACGATAAATAGCTGGTAAGCCACCCTGAATGTTGGCTGAAAAAGACCTTGTCCCCGCCAGCGCAGTCCTGGTTGTGATGTTGATAATTCCCGATTTCCCATCCGGATCGAAACGTGCCGATGGAGAAGTGATTACTTCCACATTTTCAATGGTGTTTGCCGGGATCTGGTTCAGGATCGTTGCCGCATCGGTTTGAACGGGTTTGCCATTGATAAGCACCAAAAATCCCGACGAGCCTCTTAACGTGATCCCGCCCTCGCTATTGACTGTGACCGAAGGGGTATTTTTCAATACATCAACGGCCGTTCCGCCCCGGCTGTTCAAAAATTTGTCCGCCCGGTAAACCTGCCGGTCTATTTTATTTTCAAGCGTTTGCCGGTCGGCCTTCACATTCAATTCCGTCAGCATTCTCGGGTCGGAATCCATTTCAATAACCGGGACTTCGATCACATTTTTTTTTGAAGAATAAGCAGCAAGTGAAACGGTGGCTTTGGCGTAACCAATATATTGTGTCTGAAGATAATAGGAAGCAGTTGCCACATTTTCAAATCTGAAATTGCCTTTTTCAGAAGTAAGTAAGCCGGTGACCAGCGTCGAATCCTGGCTTTTGAAAAGTGCGACCGAACAGTAAGCCAAAGGTTGTTTGGTTTGTCTGTCTATGACACTTCCGTTAATGGTTAGGTCCGTTTGCGCCCGGACGGATAATATGGTAATCAGTAAAATGAAGTGCGTAATCAGGAGAAATTTCATGTCGAGTAAAATGCATTTTCCGCCGTCCTGGCAGATTGGCAAATTTAGCTCTACAAGATTAGTAGACTTTGTACATCAGCGCGGATTTCTGGTACATTCAGGAAATTCCTTTACGGTAAATTCCGGGAAGTACGCCAGTCTGACGTTTGAAAAACTTATTGAAATGGGAAGCGTCCGCGAAGCCAAGTTCAAATGCGAGCTCCGTTAGATTTTGGTGCGAGTACAAAAGGAGCTTTTTCGATTCAGCCGTCAGTTTTTCATTGATCACAGCTCCGGCTGTCATTCCCAGAAACTTTTTGCAGCTCGCATTCAGTGTTTTGGAAGTAGTATTCAAAGCATCAGCATAAAATTTTATCTCATGATTCGCCCTGAATTCTTTGTCCAGCGACGTGAAGAAATTTTTGAGTAAAGGAGGAAATGGTTGCGACTGCTCCGATTTAACTTCCCTTTTGAGCAAATTAAAAAGCAATTGCAGATACGTCTGGATCACCGCTTCGAAGTTGGTTTCGCCTTTGGTATATTCCATTTCGATGTTCCTGAAAATACCCTGAAAGGTTTCACTGGCATCTGCCAGGTGAAATCCGCTCGGAAATGGCAAAGGGAATGTCTGAAAAAGGGAATGGTAAAGCGGTTGTTCCAGAAGAAAATCCTTTTGGACCATCGCCACAAACCCCTTCGGGATTTCGGTCAGCTCCCAGCTGTGGATCTGGCCGGGCATGACCAGGTAAAGACTGTGCGGCTGGACGGTAAAACGGTTAAAATCAATCTGATGGAAACCCGCGCCCTGCTCTAAGTAAATGATTTCGAGATAATCCTTGTGACCGTGCGGATTGGTGGTTTTAATCACCTCTTTCATTCTCTTGATCCTGAAAAGCTCCTTTTCGTTCAGTTTGTTTTTAATCGGGATTTCCATCAAAGCTATTTTCAAATGACCTTATCCATTTCAGACTGGAATGGCTGGTTGTAAAATCTTCTGCCTTTATTTTTATACAATGCATTGGCTACTGCGCCAAATACTGGGGGAAATGGCGGCTCCCCCAGGCCGGTCGGGTCAATGTCGTTCCTGACAAAGTGGACTTCTATTTGTTTAGGGGCCTCGTGATGACGGATCATGCGGTAGTTATTGAAGTTGGTTTGCTGCGCAACGCCATCCTTGTGCGTCAAAGCGCCGTAAAATGCATTACCAATTCCATCAATCACTGCTCCCTCAACCATATTCGTTGCCGCATCGGGATTTACGACTACCCCACAATCCATCGCACTGAACACGCGCTCAATATAAGGTTGCCCGTTTCTGGTCACCATATCGACCACATGGGCCGCATAGGAATTGTGGCAAAAATAGGCAGCCACACCGCGGTTGTATTTCTCATTACCCGCCTTGTTCCAGCCCGATTTATCACGCACCAGTTCCAGTACGCCGGCGTAACGCTCGGCATCGTACTCATTATTTTCACCTACAGGGTTTTCTTTGGCCCGTTTCAAAAGTTCCAATCTGAATTCAATTGGGTCTTTGCCCATCGCTTCGGCCACCTCGTCCAGGAACGATTGCTCTGCGGCGGCGTTGAAATTGGAACGTGGCGCTCTGAAAGCACCTATTGTTATATTGGAAGCGATCTGCCACCCTTCGGCCAGGTAATTATCCACTGCTCCTGCCGGAAAACGGTTTGCATGTACGGGATGCTCAGGTATACCGCCTCCTTTCACATGGAAAGCAACCAGTTTTTTGTCTTTGTCCAGGGCGGCACGGTAAGTTGCCGTGTACATCGGACGATAAATCCCATAAGTCATGTCATCCTCGCGGGTATACATGAGTTTGACGGGGGCCTTCACTTTTTTAGAAATAAGGGCCGCTTCCGAAAGATAGTGTCCGTAAGCCCTGCGGCCAAAGCCACCGCCCATGCGGGTCATTTGTATTTCGATCTTGTCGGCGGGAAGTTTCAACAACTTAGCAAGTGTAGGCTCGATCCAGCCGGGAGCTTGCAGCGGCCCAACCAGCAGCGCCTTCTCGTCGGTAACATGGGCGAAAAAATTCATCGGCTCCATGCAGTTATGCGCAAGGAAGGGTGCATTGTATGTGCGCTCAATCACCTGGGCCGCATTCTTAAACGCAGTTTCCGGATCACCGTCTTTTCTGAGTTGCTGAGCCGGCTTTTTGGCATACTCCTGCATTTTTTCCATTTGAGTACCTGTACTTTCAGGTACTCCGGGAATAGTAACCTCCCTTTTCCCTCCCCTGCCCGTCATCGTATCTTTAACATCGCCGGCAGATTCCCATTCTGCGATCAGTTTCTTTCGGGCACTCATTACTTGCCAGGTGCTATTGCCCACCACGACCAGCAAATCATTGAATGTCCGGGTGTCGAAACCGCCTTGCTCAAAACCTTCTTCATATAGTTTGAGCTGGAAAACATCTTTAATCCCTGGCATTTTGAGGACTTCCGCGGCGTCGAACGATTTGAGTTTCATTCCAAAAGCCGGCGGATGCTGGATCATCGCGATCAGCATCCCGTCAACGCTGTAATCCAATCCAAAAAGAGGCTTACCTGTGATGATCTTTTGCGTTTCTACATTCCTTTGGGATTTTCTGACGATCGTAAAATCTTTCGGGGATTTTAACTGCAAATCTTTGGGTACGGATAAAGTCGCCGCTTTGCCCGCCATATCACCATACCTGGCCGATTTCCCGCTCGGGTGGGACAACACACCTGCTTTGGTCGTCACTTCGCCTGCCGGCACTTTCCAGGTTTGCGCCGCAGCCTCCCGCAGCATCTGCCTCGCCGCAGCACCGGCTTCCCTGAGCGGCTTCCAATACATTCTGACAGAATTGCTTCCACCTGTAAACTGCGCGCCCAGCTTAGCACTATCATGCGGCCCCATTTCTACGGTGACATCTTTCCAATCCACATCCAGTTCCTCTGCCAGCATCATCGGAAGAGAAGTCATTACATTTTGCCCAAATTCGGGGTTTGGACAAATTAGCCTGACCTTATTATCCGCCGTAATCTGAATATAACCGTTAAGCTGAGCCCATTGCTCCGGCAGGTTCAGCGCTTCTGACTTATCGGCAGACCTGAAACTGGACAACCAACTGACGGTCAGCATCATTCCTCCGCCAGATATCAGTGAAGCTTTCAGAAACGAGCGCCTGTTTAAGGCTTTTTTGTCATTGTTCATGGTGAGTTTTTTAATGCGGTGAAGGATGAACTGAAGTCGGCAGCGTAATTAACAAAGATCTTTATTTAACAGGAAACAAGCTGTATACAAATTACTTACTTTACTACCATTTTTACTGATCACAGAAGGGTTATTATCACGCCGAACTTTCAGAATGAACTCAGGCCCAAAAGAAAAATACATGGATCAGTGTATCTATTTATAATTAATCTATTTAAAATCTGTTAATTTGCAGGGCATCATTCTGATTGCTGTTTATCTCAGAAAATGACCCATTCTCATCAGATCGTCACGAACCGGCCTGACACTTTTGCGAAAATCATAAGTGAACAGGACTTCGAACTGCTTTACATTCAGCATGCTCCGTTTCTATTACGGGTTTGTAATTCGCTTTGCAAAGACGAAATGCTGGCTGCCGACATGGTTCAGGAAGTCTTCTGCGCAATCTGGGACCGTCGGTTGACGCTCCCGGTCATCAGTTCATGGGAAAACTATTTGTTCCGGTGTGCTAAATATCAATACTATAATCACCAACGCAGCCTCTCGCGGTTTCGGAGCGTGCAAAGCGAGATACTGAACGATAGTGACCCCAGTGACGATAGCACCCGCCTCCATATCGAATATGTTGACTTAAATCACAACATCAACGAGTTGGTAAAACAGCTGCCTGTCCAGTGCCGGAAAGTATACCGGCTGAGCCGGGGACAGGGCCTTAATTCGGCAGAAATATCCAGAGAACTTTCGCTTTCCGAAAAAACGGTCAAAAACCACCTGACCAGGGCCCTCGGCTTTTTGAGACGTCATATCGAGGCGATCCTCGCGCTTTTTCTGATGGCTGCGTAAAAAAGGTCGTGTTGCGTTGGGACTAAATTCTCTGCCGGGTTACTTATTGGTAAATCAACCCCAAATATGGACGAGGATTTACTGGATAAGTTTTTTGCCGGCGAATGTACACCCGAAGAGGCAATCCGCGTCAGGAGCTCGCTTGATCAGCCTCTTGCCAACGAAGACTTAATTCTCAGGCGATCCTGGCGCAACATTCAGAAACACGCGAAGGCGGATTCAATTCGGCCCCTAAGTCCATGGGCAATGTACGTTGCTGCTGCACTGGCTGGTTTGATGACTGTGTTCGGTGTTGCCTGGAAACTTGCTCAGGAGAATCTGGTAATTCAGAATACATCACACCATTACGAGGCATATTATGCAAAAGGACTTCTGTTCAAACTTCCTCCTAACGGTTCTGCCCGGATCAATATGAATATTGCTTCACATAGTGCAGACCTACTATTCTGCGGGGATGTACGCATTCATAACACTTCTGAAAATGATGTCAGTATGAAGCTGAACCTGACTTGTGCGAAGAACCGTCGCCCGGAACAAAGTGCGGTGGTCACGATACGTAGAGACAAAAAAATTGTTGCATTTCAATACCGGCTCAAATCGGACGAGCTGGTTGTCGTAGAAGAAGATAGGGTATTCGACTTACCATTACCGTTGCAAAAAAAGGCGCTGGAAGCTTTGGAAATCTGATGAACGTGAAAATGAAAGCGCTTTTCATAGGGTTTATGTCGGGGTTGGCGGTTACATCGTGCGGACCGCAGAATACCGGCGACCAGGTAGCCAAAGAATCCCGCTACATTGTGGCACTGAGCCTGCCTTCACAGGGAATTTATCCTTATCACGTGATTTCCGACCTCGAATCTGGCACGGCCGACATTTCGGGATCACAACAGATTACCAATATCCCCAATAACGTACTTGTCACCTCAAAGCCGGGTTTTGTCTTTGTGAATTCAAAAGACAAAATGACCAAGTACTCGGTAGATGCATCGGGAAACTTCAAACCGGAAGGCGCTGTGCCTAATACCGGTCTTCTGGGCGGACCGATATCTGCATTTTTGGACGAAAACCGTCTTTTGGTAAGCACCGCGCCGCGGCAGGAGGCAGACAGTTTTTTTACCTATCAGATCATCAACGCCGCCGAAATGACCGTCGAGCGCAGCGACAGTATCCGCTTGCAGATCAATGCCGGCAGCGTCGCATCGCCGAGCATGTACATCGTCAAGGAAGGCAAGGTACTGGTCCCGTACATCCACGCTGATGGCGATAACCACGCCCATTCGATAGCGAATGTGGCGGTTTACGATGCCAAAAATATGACTTATGAAAAAACGATTTCTACCGACAAAACGGCCTGCCTGGGTTACAGCGTTGTGTCTTCACATGCCTTTACAGAAAACGGCGATCTGTATCTGATCTCTTCGAATAGCAATTACTGGGGTGCCAATGAATCACTTCCCTCAGGCATTGTCAGGATTAAAAGCGGTCAGACCGAATTCGATGACAGCTACTTTCTAAACCTCACTTCCAAACTAAACGGCAACCATTCGGGCGGGATGATCTACGCAGGTAACGGCAAAGTCATCGTGCAGGTTTTTGAAAGCGGCCTCATTAAGGCTTACCGCGATTACCAGCACGGATTTGTGATCAGTTATTACGAAGCCGATCTGCTTTCTCAGTCACTCAAAAAGTTACATATACCACTCAGCAAATATCCCCGCAGGGCTTTGGAGAGACTGAAAAATGGCAAAGTCGCTATCGCCATCAATGCAGAAAACGGGGAGAATGCCTGCTATATCTACGATCGTGCAACCGGAAGTGCCAAAAAGGGACTGATTTACCAAAATGCAGAATTTGTGAGCGGAGTGGTGGCGTTTTGAAAAGGGGGGATGGAGAACAAAAGATGAAATCGAAGTTTATTTCAAATGATAGGATCTGAGCTTAAATCAATAGAAAAACTATCTGCCAGGCGAGGGAAGAAATCGCTGTTCAGGCGGGTTAACGACTGGCTGCATTTGTGGCTGGGACTGGCTTCGGGCGTTATCGTATTTATAGTTTGCATTACCGGGGCAATCTGGGCATTGAGCGAAGAAATCACTTACGCGCTTGAACCAGCGATCCGTGCAGAAAAACGCGATAGCCCTGTCCTCAAACCATCGGAGGTACTCTCCATTGCAGCCCGGGAATTTCCAGGGAAGCCCGCTGCCTACGCCTATTATCAGCAGGGAACCGCTGTACGCGTCGGCGTGGGCGGAAAGCGTGATAAGGAAACCTATACCCTGTTTCTAAATCCGTATACCGGCCAGGTTCAGGGAAGAAAAACCCTCAAACAGGGAGAAACAGGCTTTTTCGACTGGATCCTGCTGGGTCACCGCCACCTATGGCTGCCACATGATATCGGGCAGCCGCTGGTCAACTACGGCACGTTGGTTTTTGTAATCCTGCTAATCACCGGGCTGATCTGGTGGTACCCCGCGAAATGGTCGAAAAGCAACCGTAAAAAAAGCTTTGCTATCAAATGGAATGCGGGCTGGAAACGCATGAACATCGACCTGCATAATGTGCTCGGCTTCTATTCCCTCCTGATTTTGATGGCGCTTGCATTGTCAGGAATGGTCTACGGCATTGCGTGGTACAGCAAAAGCTTGTACTGGGTAACATCCGGCGGTGCATCCGAACCGGAATGGAAGCGCGTGAGCTCCGACACGACACAACAGGGCAAACATTATACATACAACCAGGCACTGGACCTCACCTGGGCACATATGGTTACCGAGAGTCCGTCTGCCGGTGGATTTTACTATGCTTTTCCTGATTCCACGGATGCTAATTCGACCATCAGCATCCGAACGTACCCTGAGCCAGGTAGATTCTACGATGTAGCCAGGCACACATTCGACCGCCATACATTACAGCGACTGGAGTTTTTTGAAGTGTTTGACAAAAGCTTCGAAGAATCGTCAGCTGGTGCCAAAATCCGACGGATGAACTATGATATCCATATTGGCAGCATTCTCGGGCTACCTGGAAAGATTCTGGCAGCCTTATGCTCGCTGATCGGCGCATCGCTTCCTGTGACCGGATTTATCGTTTGGTGGAATAGAAAAGGATTTGGCAAGAAAAAAAATTCGAAAATCACCCGCCTCTATTCGTGAACAATTTTCTCAAACATAAGCTGCTTATAGTCGTCTTATGCACGGTTGTGTGTCTTCCGAAATGGGCACGGGGACAAGCAGTTACCCCAGACACAACGGCCCGCGACTTGTATGAAGTAAGGGTAACCGGCAAAACGGAGGTTACCCAGGTAAAACAGCGCGTTTTCGCTGTGGATGTACTGGATCTGAAATCCGTGGCTGGAAGAAATTTGGAAATCAACCGGCTATTGGACGCTATGCCAGGGATCAGAGTACGCGAAACGGGCGGAATGGGCTCGGAATTTAATTACGCCATTCATGGATTATCGGGAAAATCAATCCGGTTTTTCGTGGACGGCGTGCCGATGGAAGCTTACGGGACAGGTTACAGCATTCAGAATTTTCCTGTCAATTCCCTGGAACGGATTGAAGTGTATAAAGGCGTGACGCCGATTGAGCTGAGCGGCGACGCGTTGGGTGGCTCCATTAACCTCATTACCCGCAAAGACCTTAGTAATTACATCGACGTTTCATACAGTATTGGTTCATTCCGAACACATAAAGCGGAGCTTTCCGGCAAATGGAGGCACCAAAATGCACTTACCTTCCAGCTCAGTAGCTCCTACCGATATTCAGAAAACAATTACAAGGTCTGGGGCCGGACGGTGGAAGTCGCCGATGAATTCGGCAAACCGATCGCTGGCCGCCGATACCGTCGATTTAATGATGATTTTCGGGCATTTAATGTGAAAGCCGAAGTTGGTATTACCGGCAAACCCTGGGCCGACGCGCTGATGCTGGGGCTGATCGGCTCAACTATGGAAAAAGGCGTGCAAACCGGCCGCACGATGGCTTTTGTGTACGGCGGCGTGCGCTATGATGAAAAGCTTTTTGCCCCGTCGATACGCTATTCTAAAAAAAATCCAAAAGGACTCAGTCTCGATCTTTACGGCGTGCTCAACCGCCTGGAAGCACAAACCACCGATACGAGTTCACAGAAATACAACTGGGCACAGGACGTAATCGCACAGGTTTCCGGGGAATTGAATGGGATCCGTGCCCAAAAATCGCGATACCAGTTCCGCGACCGCAATACCATGCTGATCGCCAACACTTCTTACGCGCTCGGCCCGCACCATACATTGGCTGCCAGCTACTCATTTAACCGTACAAACCGAACCGGCAAAGACCCGCTCGCTAGCGCGGAATGGACCATCCCCTTTCGCGAACCGCAAAACCTGAGCCGCCATGTAGCTGCGTTCTCCTACCAAACCGTTTTCCTCGACGAAAAGCTGACCAGCATGCTGTTTGTCAAAAACTTCGGCTATTCGGCGCGCACCAATGTTTACAATTATAATGGAGGCGAGCAAAAGGAGCTGATTCCCTACTTCTCGGAGAACAACAGCTGGGGTACCGGGTTTGGAACCAAATTTCAGTTCAATGATGCGAGCCTGGTGAAGCTCTCTTTTGAAAGCACAGCACGTATGCCCGACGGTGTCGAGCTGCTCGGCAATGGAAATACGATCCTGAATGCCCCCGGCCTGAAACCCGAAAAAAGCACAAATTTGAATACAGGCATTGCCCAATCATTTCGGAATTCGGATAACAAATGGGGCTATGAACTGAGCCTTTTTTACAGAAATACGCGCGACCTGATCTGGTTGGGCGAAGGCGATCTGTATGGAACTGCGCGCTACGAAAACATCGACAAGCTGCGAAGCGCCGGCGGCGACCTTTCCATGCGTTATGCGCGTAAAAAGTGGCTTGAAGTCAACGGGGCACTCACTTACCAGGATGTGCGCAACAAGCAGCGCTTCACCGCCTCAGGCGCCAGAAGCATTGTATATAACGACCGGATGAAAAACCTGCCGTCGCTGATGGCCAATGGTGAAGCAAGGCTGAAATACCCTTCGGCATTCGGAAGCAAGGGCGATCTCAGCTTTTATATCGGAACAGATTACGTGAAAGGCTTTTTCCTGAGCTGGCCCAGCCTGGGCGATCCCGCTACCAAAAAGAAAATCCCCACCCAATTTCTACAAAACACGGGACTGACTTACAGCACGCTTCAAAACAGTCTGAATTTAAGCCTTGAATGCCGGAACATTTTCGACAGGCAGGTTTACGACAATTATCTCCTGCAAAAGCCCGGCAGGTTCATCAGCATGCATATCAGGTACTTTTTACATCATAATTAACTACGGAAACATTTTAAATTAACTACTCAAACAAAGATGAAAACAACCCTAAGCAAATTTGGGATAATGATTGCCCTTGCCAGTCTTTTTTCGTGCAGCGACGATAAACCCGCGGGGGAAGTAACGCCGGCGGAACAGCATTTCACCATTTCCGCCTGGGCCCAGGGCGACGACCAATACATTGCATCCGTTCCTTCGATCCAGGAAGGCAGTTTGTCGTTTTTAGGAAAAGGCATTGAAGCACAGGGCTCGCGCTATTTGTGGCACAAGCAATATGTGTATCAAATGAACCTGCCAGAGAAGAAATTCATCCAGTATGAAATGAAAGCCGACGGTTCAATTGCCGAAAAATCGTACATTCTGACCGATGGTGTGGTGCCCAATTATTTCCAATCGCTTAATGTAGTTGACGACAACACTTTACTCGTTTTGGGTGCTCTGGACGATAATAAAGGCCAGGCTGGCTGGGCAAGAATACGCGTCGATAACTTTTCAGTGATAGACAAAGGAACATTTACACTGCCTTACAATGCCGCAACGCCGGACGTAACCTTCTACCTGGGCCGCGGATTTGTGGATAATGGCAAATTCATTCTGGGCGGCTATTATTACAATGCTGCCACAAGAGCTTACGTAGTTGACGGTGTGAAGGCGCTGGTTTACGACTTCCCCTCAATGGGCAACATGAAAGTGATCAGCACCAATGCGACGAACGGCAGCGTGGGTTACGATTATCTGCATTCGGTAGATAAAGACGAAGAGGGCAACCATTATTTCGTGGTGAGCGCCGGTAAGTACTGGATGGGCAATGGAGGCAAATCGGGTGTGGTGCGGATCAAAAAGGGCACGGCCGAATTTGACAAAGACTACTTTTTCGACGTGACGACGCCAGTTGGCGACGAAGCTTGTTTGATGGGATTAAACTACGTTGGAAATGGCATTGCATTTGGGACAGTGCAATATGAAAGCAAAATGACCTCGGTACGGGACCGCTATAACGACATTGCCCAGGTTGTGAAATTGAATTTAAATACCAAAACCGTAACCGTAATGAACAGCCCTTTGAGCCCGGTCGGAATGGTACGTTCTCCATTGGTATTTAACGGCAAATACTATACAGGTATCAGCCCGGTGGATAAAGAAGCATTCATCTACGAATTCGATCCGGCAGGAGGGGCCGACAGTTTCAAAAAAGGTATTTCGCTCGATGGTGGCGGATATATTCAGGTACAGCTTATCGCGCCCCACCCAACAAAATAAAGACTCAAACATAACAGGGGAGATCGTCCGGACAGGCGGTCTCCTTTTTTGTTTCAATCAAAACATTAATTCGATAACTTTGCCGACGAACAGGAAATGGTGTCTTCCTACTAAAACCGCCTTTGCAGGCTGATGGCGCCTATTAGGATCAAAATATTTTTGTTCAACTAATAGGTATATATACCATGTCAGCAACCCGCCTTCGTCTCTCCAAAAAGTTAGCTATTATCTTCTGGAAGTACCCGATCATTTTTTTTACGATCAAATGGCTGGTCATTTCAGGACTGGTAGGCGTGTTTGCAGGCTCCGCTTCCGCATTCTTCCTGGTCTCTCTCGAATGGGCAACGCAATACCGGGAGGCGCACCACTGGATTATCGCCTTACTACCGCTTGCCGGGCTGCTGATCGGATGCATGTACCACTATTTCGGCAAGGACGTTGAAGCCGGCAACAATCTGCTGCTTGAAAACATCAACCGCCCCTCGGCGATCATATCCCTCAAAATGGCCCTTTTTGTACTGATAGGCACAATCGCCACTCATTTGTTTGGAGGATCGGCCGGCAGGGAAGGAACCGCCCTGCAAATGGGCGGCTCCATAGCCGACCAGTTTACCCGGCTTTTGGGTTTGCGACCGAGGGACCGGAAGCTCATACTCATTGCCGGTATTGCCGCCGGGTTCGGTTCGGTATTCGGAACTCCGCTTGCCGGCGGGATTTTCGCACTGGAAGTTTTCCTGATCGGCAGGATCCGGTACGATGCCTTGCTACCTGCTTTTGCAGCCTCCATTTTTGCTGACTTAACAACCAGAGCCTGGCAGGTCGGGCATACGCACTATCACATCGCATCAATCCCGCATCTTTCCGGAATGAATGTCTTGTATGCAGTAGTCGCCGGAATTGCATTCGGCGCAGCATCGGTGCTCTTCAGCAGTTTAACACACTATACAAGCCGCTTTTTTAAACAAAGCATTTCTTTTCCACCCTTTCGGCCGCTCGTGGGAGGCGCGCTGGTCGCAGCAGCTGTATTTCTTTTTGGCACTACCAGATACATCGGACTTGGCATTCCGGTCATCCTTGAATCTTTCGAGAACCAGCTCCCGCCCTACGATTTTTTCCTGAAAATCCTCTTTACAGCTGTGACGCTGGGAGCGGCTTTCAAGGGCGGGGAAGTCACTCCTCTGTTCTTCATTGGGGCAACCCTGGGCAATGCGCTTTCATACTTTATCCCCCTGCCGGTCGGATTGCTGGCAGGTATGGGGTTCGTGGCTGTTTTTGCCGGCGCCGCCAACACGCCGATAGCCTGTATTCTGATGGCCATAGAGCTGTTCGGCAGCGAATGCGGCGTGTACGTTGCTATTGCCTGCATCATTGCTTACTTTTTTTCTGGACACCGGGGAATTTATGGTTCACAACTGGTTGGCCAACCCAAACATCTCAGCTACGGGAGGCACACCGGAAAGATGCTTTCAACACTTCATTCGACCCCGAAAAGTTTCCGTCACCGAACAAAATAACTATGTGAGTGTCCGGTAGACGCATTCAGCTAAATATAGCTCCTGTTCCTGCTGAGTAAATATTCTGAATGCAAAAGGCACTTACCATGTTAGTCAGTAAGTGCCTTTTTATTTACTCAAAAATCAATTTTAAACTACTTATTCCACCAGAGCGAAGTCGTGATGTCATCATTACCCTGCGCCTTCACGGCGTTCTGGTAGTTGGCAAGATTCACGCTCTGCTCTTTCGGCGGGTAGTATAACCGCAATGGAACACCTTCGCCGAATAGCGGCTGGAATTTATAATCCGTCGTAGCGCCGTTCGCAGTTCTGCTCCACACCACGTCACCTGGTTTTACCAAAAACGTAGGATAACCCGTGCGGCGGATTTCGCTCCATGCTTCGTCACCCTGGGTGTAAAGTGCAAGGTATTTCTGGTTCAAAACATTCGCCTTATCAGCTTTCGGAAGTGCAGCCAGGTAAGTCGTAATATCCGCCTGTGCAACGCCCCATTTTTGCAAAGAGGCAGTTACGCCATTGATATAAGCCTGCTGATCCCAGTTTTTATATTCAGAAATCAGAAAAGCTACCTCTGCATATTCCTGCAATACTTCCCCGTAAGCCGCTGCATTTACGGCAGTACCCGGCAAGCTCACATCCGTGGCTGTCAGCAAACCCGCTGCCGCAACGGGCAATCCGTAAGGCTGGCCTACGTATTCACCGGCTGCGTTTTTAGTCGCATATATCAGCAAACGGGGGTCCTGCACTTTCACGGTTCCGATCTGACCTTTCAATGCATTGATCAGCACGTGCGAAACAGCGAAATCCTTGCGGTTGGCCGTCACCGTAGCGCGGTACAAAGGTGCCTCATTGGGTGCAAGTGCCTGGTATTTGAATACTGCATTATCTGCATTGGAAGTAAAAACGCCTTTGGCCAAAGCATCTTCAAAATGTGCATTCGACTCAGCAGGCAGTTTGGTGCGGATCCGTGTAGCAATGCGCAGGCGGAGCGAGTTTGCAAATTTGGCCCACAGCTCATTTTTACCTTTATAAATCACATCGTAATTGCCGAATGTAGTCGCCGTTTTGTACTTGATCAAAGTGTCACCAGCCGATTTCAGTTCATTCAGAATATCCTGGTAAATCTTCTGCTGACTTGCATAAGCCGGGCTCAGGTTCTCGGGATTTTGCTGCAAAGCCTGAAACTCAGGATCCGGGTTACCGTAAGATTGGTAAGGTACATTTCCGAAAACGTCGGTCAGGTTCTGGAAAACATACGCTTTCAAAATCCGCGCGATCGCGATCTGGTTTGCATTGGTACCTGCCACACCTGCCGCTGCTACGTCCTTTTTGGCCGGGTCGGTATTGAGGATAATGATCTCGTTCAGGTTATTGAGCGTTTTGTAAGCATTGCTCCAATAGGTATCCGAATACGAACGCGGAATATCGTATCGCGACTGGTCGCTGTAAATATTCTGGCTGTAATACTGCGCAAATAGCTGTGTCCCGCGCAAGGAGCTGTTTTCATTGCGGATATTATCGATCGCCTGTTTTTCGGCATTCAATAAAATGGTCGTCGTCGTCGCGTTTTCGGGACGGTTCGGGTCCCTGTTTACTTCTTCAAAATGGCTGTCGCTGCAAGATACAAGCAATGCTATTGCGCCGATGGCGAGTGAAAAGATGCTTTTCTGATATATGAACTTTTGCATGGTCTACAATTTTTAACTTTAAAATAGCTGGCTTAAAACTTCACATTCACATTCAAACCGTAAGTCGCCGGCACCGGAATGCTTCCGCCTTCCAATCCCTGAATGTTACCGCCGCTGCTTGTGAATTCAGGATCGATGTATTTGCTGGCTGTGTAAATGTTAACCAGGTTTCTGCCGTACAGTCCGAAGTAAACGGATTTCACCGTTTTGTTGGCCAGTGGCAGGCTGTACCCGAATGTGACCTCACGCAGCTTCACAAATGTGGCGTCGAATATTGTCTGCGGCGTTGGCCCGCTGTATTCGCCCCGCGCCCAGGCCTGCGCCGTAATGCGGGTATCGTTTGGTGAAATATTGCTCACCGAATAGGTTCCGTCTGCATTGTAGGTTACCGTTCCTTTCACGCCGTCGAGCACCACGCCTGTTTCCCGCACATTGTCGGCAGCTGTTTTTTCGAGTACACCTGCGTACATACCTACTTTATACGTTTGCGAGAAGAATTTCCCGCCCACACGACCATCCACCAGGAAGCCGAGGTTGAAGTTTTTGTAGGTAAAACTGTTCTGAAAACCAAACAGGTATTTTGGCAAAACACTACCCAGCGGCGTCAGTTGCTGCCCGCGGTCGTAGGTTCCGTCCGCCTTGATCACTTTCTGACCATCGGCAGTATAGATAAAATCATTACCCAGAATCTGTCCGTAAGGCTGACCTTCGCGTGCTACCAATGTAACCAGACTGTTCGCGAGCTGGAATGTATTTACACCGGGCGCAAGCTGGATCACCTTATTCCGGTTCCGCGACCAGTTCAGGCTCGAATTCCATTCAAAACCATTACCACGGATCGGCGTGCCGGTCAATGTAACCTCCACCCCTTTGTTATTGATCTTACCCGCATTGATCACCTTCGAATCGTACCCGAATGCGGAAGAAACCGGGATGTTGATAATCTGGTTGCGGCTCACATTGTCATAGTAAGTCACGTCCAGCCCTACCCGATTCTTGAATGCCTGCAAGCTCAGACCGGTTTCCCATGAACTGGTGATCTCAGGTTTCAAAGCCTGGTTGTTCAGCTGCGTCGGAAGTCGGTACGAAGCCAGTCCCTCGAAAGACTGGGTGGCTTCGTAGGCGCGCTGCAACTGGTAAGGATCAGTATCGTTACCTACCTGCGCCCAGCCGAGGCGAACTTTTGCAAAATCCAGCCAGCCGATATCTTTCACACCATTGAGTTCACTCAGTATCAAACTCGTTGTCAATGAAGGATATGCAAAAGAATTCCGTCCGATTGGCAAAGTAGAGGACCAGTCGTTACGTAAGGTTCCGTCTACGAAAAGTAAGCTTTTCCAGCCCAACGAGAAGCTTCCGAAAATAGAGTTGATCTGCTTACGGTAAGCGTTTGAATTCACCAGCACCGAGCTGGCGTTTTTCAAATTGTAGTATTCAGGAATAATCAATCCGCCCTGCGTTACAGCATCGCTGATGCGGCGGCGCTGACTCATGATATTTCCTCCCGCATTCACATTCAGTGAGATATCCCCCCAGCTCTTGTTGGCAGAAGCCAGTAACTCGTAATTGAACTCGCTGAAATTATTATTGTATTCCTGGTACTGCGATTGCGTGCGGGAATACACCGCAATGCGGTCCTGGTATTGGTAATTGTAGACATCCGCATTCACTTTTCCGCTCACTTTCAGCCAGCTGTTCACATCGTAAACGAGGCCCACATTTCCATAAAAACGATCGCGGTTTTCGTCGAGGTAACTTTCGTAAGCCGACCAATAGGGATTATCAATAAATTTCGCAGCCTCACCCGCTGGTGTATTCTGATAACCGCTGCGGTTCCACAGGATCTGCGTTCCGTCGGCCCTTTTGTAGTTTTTCAGCTTTTCGTAATCCACCTGCACGGCTCCCCATTGAAATGCTTCCAGGATAATATTCCGGTTGGTAGCACCTGTCCAGGGCCGGCCGGTCGACTGATTTTTGATGTAATTGAAATTATTGTAAACCTTCAATTTACCCAACTGCGTAGATCCCGAAAAGTTGATCGAATTCCGTTTTAATGAAGAATTCGGTACAGTACCTTTTACATTTTTGTTCGTATAGGAAAGGCGGTAAGTCGAGTTTGCATTCCCGCCGCTTACCGACAGACTGTTTGTATTGGCCACACCTGTTTCGAAGAAAGTGTGTACATCGTTTTTCGGGTAAATCCACGGCTGTGGGTTCAAATAGTCCGCAGTATTCTCGGGATCAAGGTTATACCAATGCAAAACGGGTGTTCCGTCGAGTTTCGGACCCCAGCTTTCATCTACCGCATACTCGGCGATATTGTAATTGGTACCACCGATATTAGCCTGCTGGAATGTGCTTGAAAAACCGCCGCCATAGAGTTTCTGACGTTTTGGAAGCCGCACAATGTTTTCAAATTCAATACCCGTATTCAGCGTCAGGTTCACCTTGCTGTTTTCTTTTCCTTTTTTGGTAGTAATCAAAATAACCCCGTTTGCCGCGCGCGTTCCGTAAAGTGCCGCCGCCGAAGGTCCTTTCAATACCGAAATATTTTCTATATCGTCCGGGTTAAGATCCTGGATCATGTTACCCACATCTTTTCCACCGCTTCCCGAGCTCGTCGCCGCGCTGTTCAGGTCTGCATTGTCGATCGGCGTTCCGTCGATTACATACAAAGGCTGGTTATTTCCTGAAATAGAATTGATCCCCCGTAAAAGCACACGCGACGAGCCGCCCATATTGCCCCCGGAAGTAACCACCTGTAAGCCCGCTACTTTACCTGATAGTGCACTCAAAGCATTGGTCGGCCGGGTTTGCAAAGCTTCCCCTTTGATTTCCTGCACCGCATAGCCCAATGCCCGCTTTTCGCGCGAGATACCGAGTGCGGTTACCACTACCTCGTTGAGGATCTTGGTATCGGCTTTCAATGCGACATTCACTTTGTCACCATTACCAATCGCCACATCCTGAGCCAGATAACCGATAAAAGAGACGACCAGCACAGCCGCATCGTCACTGACATTCAGACTAAAAGCACCGGCAACATCAGAAAGTGTCCCAGATGAAGTGCCTTTTATGGCCACAGAGGCCCCGGGCAGCGGCGTACCATCGTTCGCGTCGGTTATAATACCCGTGATGACACGCTGCTGTGCACTGACAAATCCTGTCGCCAGGAAAGTCAGAAGGAATAGGTAGAGAATCCGTATTTTCATAATTGTATTATTATAAGAGTGGTGAGAATACTTTTTTGAAAAATTACTTATTGATTTTTGATAGCGCTTAACACTAATTATTATGTACAATGCTATTTAATTAGAATATTAATTGGTTTTAAATAACTACAATAGACTTATATTGGCTTTTCGCCATTGATAGTTTTGCAAATTTATTAAAAACTGTCTAAATATTTATTCTCTATCGAATTTATAGAGTAAATAAATTTATTTGTCTTATTTCAGGATCAACTGACAGTCTTTATCAAACACAAAGTACTCCGGAATTGTGCCTTTGCCGGAAAAAACTTTCACCGCTCACTCAATAATATCTGCCGCAGTTCAAAATATGGCTGAATTCAGGGATGGCGCCAGGAGATTTAAGTGGCGAAATTTGCATTGTACCAAATCACAAACACTATGAAACGGATCGCATTTTTAGTCATCATCCTATTCCCTTTACTCGCAGCGGCACAAGATCAGGCGCTGCAGAAAGGCAAGTCGGTGTATGTGGAAACCAATAAAACAGATGTAGGAAAAAGCGCCGGCCAGGAGTTGAAAAGTGCTTTGGCGGAATGGGGATACTGGAAAGTGGCTTCTTCAAAAAGCGACGCCGATGTGATTTTAAAACTCGACACCAAAATTTCCGGTGGCGTTACGTGGACTTCCTGGGGCGGTAAAGCGGTGGCTTTGAGCGCATTGTTTGTTACCAAAGATGATCGCGAGATCTGGCAGTCGGAATATTACAAAGCTGCCCCAAACGGTGCAAATGGTTTTAATTCACAATCCGCCTCGGTGCGGAAACTGGTGAAAGGTTTGCGGAAAAAATTCGAGTAGCCACGGATTTCGCGCTTAATCTGACAAATATGATCTTCGAAACGAAATAAAAGGTAAGTTACGGTTCGCATTCTTACTTTGTCGTATGAGGATCCTATTCTTGTTTGTAATCGCCTGCGGGCTGTTCGCTTCCTGTAAAACCAAAGAAAAACAGCAGCCCGAAATAGCCGTGCGGGACACGACCATCAAGGTTGAAAATTCATTCACCGAGCTATTTATTGACACCACCGCGCTCGGCCGTTTTGTGGAAACGCGGAGTATGCAGGATAGTCTGGTCAATAAAATCCAGAGTTTTTACAATCGCCGGAACTACCAGTTTGCCTGGTTCTTCCCCGACGGCATGGCCGATTTTGTGCATTCATTCCTCAGCCTACAAAACGATTATATCCACGATTCCGGCGACAGCTCGCTCTATGACCCGAAACTGATGTCGCAGATCGATTCCCTGAAAACGCTGAAGCGCATTATACCGACTGACCCGCTGGTAATCGATACCGAGCTGGCATTGACAGAGCACTTTTTTAAGTATACAGAAAAGGCATATTCCGGTGACGGCAGTATTAACATCCAGGAACTCAACTGGTTTATCCCTCGAAAAAAGATAAATCCGGGCGCGTTTCTCGATTCCCTTCTGAAAAATAAAGGAGAAAATGTAGCATCCTACGAACCGGTGAATCGCCAGTATAATTTGTTAAAAGAGCAGCTGAGACTCTATAATAGCCTGAAAAATGAAGAATGGACAGAACTGGAACCTGTCAAAAAACTGAAAAGAGGAGACAGCTCGCCGGTTATTTCGGAGATTAAAAGAAGACTGGCTTTATTGCAGGACATGGAGCCGGGCGATTCTACCAAAATCTTTGACTCGACACTGGTAGAAGCAGTGAAATCTTTTCAGGCGCGAATGGGACTAAAAGCCTCGGGGGAAATCGGACCTGCATTTGTGAAAGAGCTGAATGTACCGGTTAGCGAAAGAATTCGCCTCATGCTGATCAATATGGAACGCATCCGTTGGGTCCCGGCGGCGCCAGCGACCGATTATATCCTGGTCAATATCCCTGAATTCCGCCTGCACATGTACGAAAAAGGCGAGCTTGCATTCGATATGAACGTAGTGGTTGGCTCCGAGGCGCACAGTACGGTTATTTTTGCCGGCAAACTCAATCAGGTCGTTTTCAGTCCCTACTGGAATATCCCGCCGAGTATTTTGAAAAACGAAATTCTGCCCGGGATTAAAAAAAACAAGAACTACCTGGCGCGGCACAATATGGAATGGAACGGGAACAGCGTGCGCCAGAAACCGGGCAAGTCTAATTCGCTGGGTTTGGTCAAATTCCTTTTTCCGAACTCCTACAATATTTACCTGCACGATACCCCTTCCAAAAGTCTTTTCGGCGAGTCGCAGCGCGCGTTCAGCCACGGTTGCATTCGGTTGTCGGAACCTAAAAAGCTGGCTGAGTTTCTGCTGCGCAAAGATTCAGCCTGGACTTCCGAGAAAATAACTGCCGCCATGAATAGCGGAAAGGAAAAGTATGTGCGGCTGCGCGGCGAAAATGAAATTCCTGTTTTTATCGGCTATTTCACCGCCTGGGTAGACCATACCGGTAAACTGAACTTCCGGAAAGATGTGTACGGTCACGACAAAAAAATGGCTGAAAGACTGTTCGCTTTGGCCGAATAGGCAAATTGATTAACTTCTTGATAATCTGGCGCCCAATTGGTAAGTTGTAAAATCGAAATCTGCTATCGCCGGATGAATAGAGTGCTGAGATACATTTTTGAGCGTCGCGGGCATTTACTTGCGCTGTTTTGCTGCCTTCTTTATTCCAGCCAAATTCTGGCCCAGTCGTCTGTTGTAAGGATTTCTTCTGATAGCCTCAACAAAACGCAGAGTTTCGATCTGCAAAATTCAAAATGGAAATTCCATCCGGGAGATTCCACCGAATGGGCTTCACCGCAGTTTCCGGATCATAACTGGATTGAGCTGGGCAGTGTTTTTGGGGAACATAATCTACCCAAGGACTGGAAAGGAATTGGCTGGTTCCGACTGCGGATCGTTACGGATTCAACATTCACCGGACGGACGCTGGCTTTTCGGGTCAATCATGACGGCGCGTCGGAAATATTTATTAATGGCTTCAAAAAAGGCGGTTACGGAAAGATAGGCCGTAATGCAGCTGAAAATGTTGCCAAACGTGCTCCCCACCAGCTGATCCCCTTTGACGCCTCCAAAAATGACACGATCCACCTCGCGATCCGTTATGCCAACTATAAGCCAGCATTTGCAAATTTCACCGGATTTCAATCGTGGATCGGAGAATATCAAAAGATGATGGCTACCTTGAAATTGAGTTGGGACAGTCAGGATTATATGATAGGCAGCATTGCGGCTATGTGTGCGTTTGCCTTGCTGCATTTGTGCCTGTTCATTTTTTATCCAAAACAACAAGCTAACTTATACTATGCGCTTTTCGTCGGGTTTGCAGCTTCGACGCAGATTTTCCGCTACTATAACGAGGTAATCTCTGACCCCTACCTGCAAGCCTATGCCTGGCCGGCTTTCGATGTTGCAAAGACGCTTACCACCATTTCCGCAGGTTTATTGTTTTACAAAATCGCGGGCACAAAGCTCACGCGGCTGCGGCTCGCGCTGATCCTCGTACCAGGGATATACTATGTGGCAGAATTCGCTTTTTTCCATGATTCTGCGCACGACGACCTCTTCAATCTGTATTTTCTGGCGGTTATTATCGATGGTATCCGGGAAACTTTCAAAGCTTCCCGGAAAGGTAGAAGGGGTGTCTGGCTGATCGCATTAGGTATGTTTGTTACGGCCCTGTTCTTCTTTTTTGTCGGTGTCGATATACTCAACCTTTTTGCAGGCAAGCTGCATATAATAGACCAGCTCATGGCGATCGGATTGCTTTTTATGCCGCTGTGCTTCTCTATTTTCCTGGCGCTGGATTTTGCAAGAACAAACAACGACCTAAGTCAGCGGCTCGCGGAGGTGGAAGCGCTATCCTCTCAAAAACTGCTGGCCGAACAGGAGAAGCGGGAATTGATTGAGCAGCAGGCAGAGACTCTGGAAAAAACGGTGATAGAGAGAACCGCGCAGGTGCAGCAGCAGGCCGATAAACTTCGCGAGCTGGACACATTCAAATCGCGGTTTTTTATCAATCTGACACACGAATTTCGCACGCCCCTTACGCTGATCCTCGGCCCCGCGGAACGTATCCTGGCCCGAACGCAGGACGCAGAGTCACAAAGCCAACTTGCCCTGATTACCAGACATGCGAAAAGATTGCTGAAAATGATCAACGAACTACTTGATCTGAGTAAACTGGAAGCCGGGAAAATGGAGCTGAACAATGCGCCGCTGGAAGTAGTCGGGTTGATAAAAAGCATCGCCTATTCGTTTGAAACACTAGCTAACCAGAAACAGGTCAGCATTCATTTTTCATCTAATACTGAAGACTTCACCGGGCTTACCGATAAAGACAAACTGGAAAATATCTTTTACAACCTCATTTCGAATGCAGTCAAATTCACACCGAGAGGCGGTAGTATTTCAATTTCTCTCATCTTTGACAAAAAGGAGGACCTAAATGAGCTGATAGCGACTATTTCCGACACCGGTACCGGTATCCCGGCTGAAAAACTTCCCTACATATTCGATCGCTTTTACCAGATAGACTCGTCCGACAGCCGCCCCCAGGAAGGTACAGGTATTGGCCTGGCCATTACCAAAGAGCTGACTGCCCTTTTGGGAGGAAGTGTTTCCGTAGAAAGCGAGGCGGGTAAAGGGACGAATGTAACTGTGAAACTTGCATTGGAAACGTCTGATGCGGTGGTAATTCCGGATAGTATTTTAATTAAACAGCAGCCTGCAAACATGACGGTCGAAACTGTGAATAACAGTGATTTTCTGAAATCGCCGGATTCGCACCTGGTACTGGTTATTGAAGATAATGCCGATCTCCGCTCGTTCATCCGCTCCTCGTTAGCAGGCAATTACCGCATTCTCGAAGCTGAAAACGGATTAAATGGACTTGATCTGGCATTTGACAATGTGCCTGATCTGGTGATTACAGATCTCATGATGCCGGGGAAAGACGGCTACCAGGTTTGTGCGGATATTAAAAGCAATGAGAAAACCAGCCATATTCCCGTCATCATCCTGACTGCCAAAGTGGATGTAGAGAGTCGGCTCACAGGTCTGCAAACTGGCGCTGACGCTTATTTACGCAAACCATTTCACGAACCCGAACTGATCGCCCAAATTGAAAACCTGATCGCCACGCGGCAATCACTTCGTGAAAAATACAGTCGCAACAACCTCTGGCTTACGCATAGTGCAGACCTGCCTTCGATCGAACAAGCCTTCCTGACAAAAGTCCGTAGGGCACTGGAGTCACATTTGTCGGACGAAACGTACAGCGCCGAACTGCTGGCTGGCGACGTAGGGCTGAGCAGAACACAGCTGCACCGGAAACTGAAGGCGCTGATCAACCAAACGCCAGGTGACCTGATCCGGACTGTCCGTATGGAAAAAGCGCTGGAATTGCTTCGCAAAAATGCGGGCACCGTTGCTGAGATCGGCTATATAGTGGGCTATGGCAATCCTTCTAACTTTTCGACCAGCTTTGCGCAGCATTTTGGATTTCCGCCGAGTGAGGCATCCAAAAAGGCCACTTCCAGCCCATAAAAGCATTTTTCATTACTATCGCTACATTTTCAAATGCATTTGCAACAAATCCAAATGTCCGGGAAAGCTGTATTAACTTGCTTTGTGAAGTCCAAAATTTCAGGGTATGAAACATTGCATTACACAAGCAATACTGGTTCACCCACACCCTCTCGAATGCGAGGCTGTTGCGGGTTGGCTGCAAAAGCGATCTACGATGAGCCTGGTCGGGAAAAGTAGTTGCCTGGAAAAGGTAATGCACATTCCATACCTCCGCGAAATCGACCTTGTGATTGCTTTCGCTTACAGCACCGAAGACACCGCAGGCCAGATCCTCGCGCTCCGGAAAGTGCATCCCGCACTTAAATTCCTGCTCCTTGGCCCCGGCTCCTCGATGAAATTGGTGAAAGAACTGATCCGCTCCGGTGTGAGCGGATATATCGGGATTGAAGCCGAGATCCATGAATGGGAGCATGCCATTAAATCGGTTTCGGAGGGAAAGATCTATTATGGACAGGAGGTAATGATGCGGCTTTCTGAAACTCCTTCCGAAGTTACCGAAAGCCAGCCTGCCCCCACTTCCAGGGACTTTCTAAGTAAAAGAGAGATCGAAATCCTCCGGCTGGTAGCCAGCGAATATTCAACCAACCGCATTGCCAGTGAACTTTTCATCAGCGGCAAAACCGTCGAATCGCATCGGAGAAACCTTTTTCAAAAGCTGGGAGTAAAAAATTCCGTTGGACTGACGAAGGTAGCGGTGCGGTTAGGGGTGGTTTGAAAATTGAATATTTCAATTGTTTTCACATTACCATACAACCTTCCCTTCCCGCCCACCCCTCTTTCAAGCAAAAAAGAACAGAACTGTCTTTACTTGCCATGAAAGTATTTCCTTTTGTTGTATTCCTGCTTTTTTCCCAGCATTTGTTTGCGCAAGACAGTTCCGAGGTTATTTACACCCAGGAACCACAGGATACCCTCACCAGGCAGCGGTTTATCGATCGCTACGAAAATGTTTTTATGACAAAAGTCCCTACCAGACATATGTTCAAGGTAGGCTTAACATTTTCACCCAATTATCTTTTCGCAATCGAAAACAGCCAGACCCAGAGCACTTCCTACCACGTCGGCTACGAATACAAGGCACTACCTTTCCTTTCACTTGGTACCGAAATCACTGCTGGCGGAGGCTGGGGAAGTCAGACTGAGTTCTCGGGAACTTTGGTCGCTAATGTGTATGGAAGGTGGTACTATGACATGAGGCGCAGAATTAAGGCAGGTGTCAATGTCAATAACTTTACCGGCAATTATCTGGCGATTGTGGCTGAAAAACGCTGGGGAACTGCTGAAACGAATTACCAGCTATCAAGATTCGGAGCAGAATTCGGCTTGCAGCGGCGGTTTTTAAATAATGGCCGGATCGAATTTGCCATCGGGACATTCTATCAGTTTTACCAGAAAGGATACTATCCTGCACTTTTGAGCTACGGACATAATAAAAAATCCGATTTTGTAATCGTTTCCAGGACGAGTATGGGGTTTGCGTTTGGAGACTGGCGGCGTAACAGGAAGGCCGCAATATGTGAAGTATTACGCTGCGACGAGTCGCTTTCACAGCAATGGAAACTGCTCTGGCCGAGAATTTACCTCTCCTCCCGATTCACTCAGGCAACTGCCGGATTGGCCTATGAACGCAAACTTGGCAACCGTCCATTGTCCGTTAATGCCCAGGTAACTGCCGATTACATGCGCATTGTGTCCTACATGCAGACCGGTACAGAAAACCAGCTCGTGAGTAATGATATTCAGCTCTGGCCATCACTTCAACTAAGGTACTATTTCGATACAAAACAAAAGCTCCGGAAAGGTACCGGCGGCAATAACCTATCGGGTCTGTACATCGGGCCGCACGGCGATTTTGTGTACTACAATAGCGAAACGATTTTCAGTATCGGGAGGCCGAAAAGGCATTTGGGGACAGGGGCAGCTTTGGGTTACCAGCAAACACTCTTCGGGAAAGCCTATCTTGATTTCGCATTGAGTTCCAGCTACAATTTCTTAAGACCAGGGCCTTACGAAAAACACTGGCTCAGCGCAATCAAGCTCGGTTTCGGGCTTACAATTTAGTACCGTACAACCATTTGAAACATTACCAGCCTCTTTAATTCAAACAAGATCTGATTTCGGAAAGACAAAAGTATTCCAGCAAAAAAATGAAACCGAACATACTGATATTCAACAAAATATTCCAAACAACCCTCCTCTTCTGGATGCTGCTGGTTTCGATGGCGCAGGCACAGGCGACTTTGCAGGTCGCTACTAAAAAGATCGAGCGGACGATCGGCGCGCCAGCTATCCGTACCTTGTTTGTCAATGCTGAAAAAGCAGATATAGAAATGGTTACCTGGACCAGGGCTGATATATCAATTGTGATGGAACTGTCGGCCAGGCATCCCGACCGCGCCACCGCCGCGCAGGACCTTTCCAAAATGCAGTATATAGCCGATCGTAACGGAAAAGATTACTTTCTGCGAAATTACATTGTTCTGAAAGATGGCGAAGGGAAGCCCGTTTCTAATTTCAAAGCCCGGTACACCATTCACCTCCCGGCCTCGTGCTCGGTTGACCTGAAAAATACGTTCGGCAATATTCAACTGAAAGGCCTGACGAACAACCTGAACCTGAAAGCAGATTTTTGCACCACTAATGTATCTGAATTGAGTGGAAAAGGCATTTTTGACACCGCATTCGGTGAATTGAGCGCTATTGAGGTTACCGGGTCTTTCTCTTTTTCAACAGACAGGACTAATATCAAGCTGGACCGTATTGGCGGAAGAGTCAAGCTTGATGCGCTGTATGGTCATATTGAAATCTACCCCACTGCCGGTTTGACCAGCCTTGGAATACGGTCTAAAAAAGCGGAGATCACGCTATTTACCAAAAACTGGCAGCAATTCGATTACACTATCAACAGTGCATACGCGACCATGAAGCTTCCGAACGGGTTTAAATGGAGACGGAATACAGCGGACTTTAAAGAGGCTTTCTTCTCGAAAAATCAGTTGGCCAGTGTTGATATCAATGCAGAATTTGGCCAGGTTACGATTAAATAACCCTTCTCAATTATAAGTATCGAATCGCAATACTTTGTCATTGCAGGGAGGACGGATACTTATTTTTAATAAACTCAACAGAATCGACAATCATATCTGACAATACGTTGATATCCACGTCTTTGAGTTTCTTGATATAAACACAGGCTTTACTTGATTTATGCTTTCCCAAAGCCGCGAGCCGCTCTTCGCTGTTAGGAAACCCCGGGATATACAGGGTTATCGCGCTGCTTCGGGGTGAGAATCCGACCAGCGGCGCATCGCCTTCGTGCCCGCTATCATATTTGTAATGATAGCTGCCAAATCCGATGATACTAGGGCCCCACATTTTAGGTTCAAATCCAGTTTTCTCTTGCATCAGCCGAAGTATCTCGTAGCTGTCGGCACGCTTGGTTGCGTCGGGGACCGCCTCTATAAAGTCTGCGACGCTGCTTTCCGTTTCGGTGGTTTTGTTTTTGGCCATAGCACTTTCTGATTATTTTGTCCAGTCAATTTCCTTAAATACAATCGATTTATAACCGTTCAATTCGTATAAAATCCCAATGGTATTTTCGCCGGTCTGCACGAGGTCTGAATAGGCGGTATAATCTTTCTCCCCGTTGCTGCTTTGGTCCACCAATATTTTTTTATCCCAGGTTTTACCATCATCGTAACTGACGCGCAACGTAAGATTGTCCCTCAGCCGGGTATTTGCGGCATTGGAAAACGCAAGGACAAAGTGGGTTTTAGTTTTCCCAATCGTTAGAATGCTCCCCTGACAAACCGGATCAGGCAGGTTTTTATCAAAATAAACCGTATCCCATTTGGCGCCTCCGTCACTGCTTATGGCCACGATGCGCGCCTTAATATCTCCCCGCTGATTACGCGAATTCATCATCAGTCTGCCACCTGATATTTCAGCAGCAATCGACTCATTTGATCCTTCGATATTGATATTGTCACTCAGCTTGAACGTAGCACCGTGGTCATCGCTGTAAAACCCATGCGCCCGGTAATCCATAAACTGAGGTTTTGGCTCGCCTTCGGAATGGTTGGCAGGAATAAAGATCCTGCCTCTGAACTTGCCGGAGGTGAATTGCATTGCATGCCCCGGGGCATTGGCATAACTGCGCCAGTCTTCCTGAAAATTGTAGCCGGGATTGACGAGCGGCTGCCGGGGCCGGTGCACTTGTTTGGTGATGTTAACCGGTGCCGACCAGGTCAGCCCGGCGTCTGTGGAAGTCTTATACCAAACTTCCCGGAGACCTTTTCCTTTTCGGTTTTCACCTTCGTGGTTGTTCCCTGTGTTATAAAATAAAAATAGCCGGCCTTTCGGATGTGCTGGGTCCGTGAGATCGAAAACCGGAGCTGGGTTGCCAGCCTGTAATGTATCATAACTAGCCACTACCTTTATCGCAGACCAATTTTTGCCATTGTCCTTGCTTCTCCTCATTACAATATCAATATTACCAAAGTCGCCGCCCCCATTGACCCTGCCTTCTGCGAAAGCCATGATAGTCCCGTCTGGCGCGCGCACGGCAGCCGGAATCCGGAAAGACTTGTAATTGTCTTTGCCGGAAAGGAACACTGTATTTTGCGCAGCTAACCGGTTTGGAAGAACGAGTAAAACAATCAGTGAAGCTAGAAGGATTGATTTCATATTTTGACTTGGAACGGCTCTTTTCAGATTATTTAGAACTTAAACTTTTATTGTTTATCCCGCATAGAAATATACAGTTTAAAGTGTTGCCAGAAAAGCCCGATATCAACATACGCACTGCTGCAGTCCATTACCGCGGAATTCGATTGAATTAGTTCTACAATACTGTTCTGTACAATAAAAGCATTCTTGTTCACCTAGATTGGCAGATTTTAATGGCATAACATTTGATTTATATCATAACAACGTTATAAACATTTCGATAAATAATGGTCACGTTAAACTTTGTCAAGGATGATTGGGTAAAGGAAAAGAACGGCTCAAAACTGATGCAGGTTGATGAATACCAGGTTGTTGAAGCCGTCACCTACACGAACGGAAATAAGGCATTACCGCTTGTAAAGCGTGTTTATAGTGGAAAAGTATGGTGCACCTGGGTCAATGAAAACAAGACCGTCGTCACCCAGCCATTCTGGGAAGAGGATCTCGAACCGGCTTCTCCGAGCGACATGCACTCTACATTCGACCTGCATTAATTCCGTTCTTACTAAGTAATTCACACACATTATTTTACATCAACCTGCTGTAACTGAAAAAGCCCGGAAGACGATCTCCCGGGCTTTAATTGCAGGCATACATCAGGGCTTTACGTCGCCTGACTTGTTTACAGATGTGGAATCATCCATTTCTGATGTTCCTTTTTTGTTTTTTCTTCGATTCATTCTTTCAGCTTTCCGGCTGTTGGACGGTACCAGAGTATCCCTGATGACTGCTCCTGAACTGCTTTGACCTTTGATTAATGTATCCTCAGAGGGGATGTTAGCAGGTCGCACAGGAGATTGCGGTGAATTAAAATCGGTCTTCTTTTCCGTTTCAGGCGATGTTGTTGCCGGATCCTGTGTCGGTACGGTCTGCGGGACAGTCTGTCCGGGAGTTGGATTCTGCGCGGGGGTAGTCTGTGCGTAGGCGATCCCTGCACTGGCAAGAAAAGCGCTTACGATTATTGCTGGTAGCTTTTTCATATCATCTGGTTTTTAGTTGATTATCCAATTCTGTGGATAACCGTTTCATACCAAAAGCATTCCAGAAGCGGCTCTTCCTGCAAATACAATAATATTATTCTGAGTTTATATTTAATTTAAATGAGATGAAACGAAGGCTTCTTGTGCATTTGACTAGCGATTCCGGGACTTTATCTTCATTTGACAATCCACATATTGCGTAGACTAATACACAGAGACACAACAAATTGCCATCTGGCGTAAATCAAAAATTCATAGAAATACTTCGCATTTCAACTTGCATCGTTACACATATTGCTCCATAGTGGCGCTACAAGCCACCATTGAGCTCAAAATGTATAGAATTGGTAAAGTACCTGCCACTTATCTTCTTTTCCCGGATCAGCCGCAATCTTAATGTACGGTTCCGGGCAGGAAGTCGTAGGGCAAGCCCAGTAAACTAATTTTTCAAGCGGCTTGTCGCACGTCATGCGCACGCCTGCGCGGGTCCTGGTATTTTCAATCTTGATGTCATAATCTTTTGCTGACTCACCGAAGCCCTTCAACCCGCTACTGAAAACCTGATCTCCTTTTACCACTTCACGTGTGTAGACAAGCTGTTTATTTTCTGCCTTGATAATATCACCGAAGCCGCTACCCTCCCCTGCCACATCAAAAGGAAAAACGATGCGCAGATTTTCATTGGAAGGCTCATTATCGATCATGAAAAAATTATGATTGTAAGTGCTTGTTACGATTGGCTTTGTCCCGGTATTTTCGAGATTATGCTCTAAAACCAGCTCTGGTTTGCCTGGAACCAGCCTAAGGGTTTTTGTATAAATGTAAGAATAGCCAGCTGCATCCTGCAATTCATGGATGAACTCCACTTTGTCTTTTCCTTTGTTAACCTTCCACCTACCGGCATTTTTCACCTGATAATCCCTTGCAAATGCGTACTTTCCATTGTCCGGTTTAACAAGCTCACCTACGCCGATCTTTACAAATGTCTCTCCCGGTTTGGCTTCGTCGAAATTCAGTGCTACAAATTCTTCAACCGGCCCCATGATTGCGTCATGCAATTTGGGATCGTAAGGTGCCTGGTTCCATTTTCCGAAATAGGAATGCCCCTTGTATTCGAGACTTGGGACAACCCCTCCCCAATCAAAACGTGTTCCCCTGTAATATCCTTTTTCTGCGTCGGGCAGGTATAACTTTGCCTGAATAATGCCATTTGTTATTTCGGTGGCGGGATAATCTGCCAGCCTGAAAGCGCTACCGCAAATGGCAAGAAGGGCGATAATGAGACTGATTTTACTTTTCATTGGAAGATCGGCGTTTAGGTATTTTATGTTAGTTAAGTAAGATGCAAAAGAAAAGACAGTAAGATAAAAATGCAGCATTACATTTCACCTTACTGTCTGAATATATTCCTCTTAAAAGCTTACGAAATGCCTTTGAAAGCGTCTTCGTTTATAAACGGCTGATTCCGCAGCCGCTGTTTTGTTGCTTTATAAAATGCATTGGCCACCGCTCCACCTGCTGGCGGCAACGCAGGTTCTCCCAGGCCCGTTGGCGAAATACCATTGTCGACGAAATGAACGTCCACTTCCGGGATCTCGCTCATCCTGATCAGCCTGAAACCATTGAAATTGCGTTGGTCGGGCGCGCCTTCCTTGAAGGTCATATTACCGTACATAGCGTGACCTATACCATCAACTACCCCGCCGGTTACCTGTTGCAACGAGCCACTTTTATTGATAACAATACCGCAATCAACGGCCGCGACAACATTTTTCAAGACAGGCTTCCCTTTTTCCATCGCCACTTCACCTACCTGTGCCACATAAGAACGGTGCGAGAAATATACGCTAAATCCCTGGAATACACCCTTTTTCTTACCCCAGTTGCTTTTTTCTGCGGCGAGTTTAATCACTGCAACCATCCGGTCGATATCATATTTGATTTCTCCGGCGGGTGATTTTTTGGCTTTCTCTAGTAGCTCTAATCTGAAAGCGACAGGATCTTTTCCCGCAGCTTCCGCAACTTCATCCAGAAAGGACTGTTCGGCGTAAGCCAGGAAGTTGGTAATTGGTGCGCGCCATGGGCCGGTGGTAATAGGCGACTTATGCTCTACCGAGTCGATTAGCAGATTATCCACCGATCCGGAAGGAAAATTATCTTCGCGTGTCGGGTTTCCTGAATTGATACCGACGCCTCGCAGTTTGTAACCGATCATCTCGCCGCTTTTATTTAAAGCGGCTTCGAAGCGATACCTGACAGCGGGACGGTAAATGCCTCCGGTCATATCATCCTCACGGGTCCAAATCACTTTGACCGGCGCTTTAACTAATTTAGAAACATGCGCTGCCTCAAGTACAAAATCAGCAGCCAGCCTGCGGCCAAATCCTCCTCCCTGACGGGTAATTTCGACGGTGATTTTTTCGGGCGCTATTCCCGTCAGTTTTGCAACTTCGGTACGTGCGCGATCGGGTGTCTGAGTCGGGCCTACCAATTCCACACCATCTTCCCGCACGTGCGCGAAAAAGTTCATGGGTTCCAGCGGGCTGTGCGGCAGAAACGGACATTGGTATTCAGCCTTAATAACCTTGGCCGCGCCTTTGAATGCAGCTTCCACATCTCCATTCTTCCTGCGGACCGTCGCCTCACCATTGTCCATCAGCTGCGAAAAGATCCGGTTATGATCGGCAGAACTTTCCAGGTCCGCAGCTTTTTCATATTCAATTTTCAACGCATCCTTGGCTTTCTTTACCTGCCAGGTGGATTTGCCCACTACTGCGACGCTGTTTTCAAATGTGACCACATCAACGATTCCCGGCATTGCCTTAGCAGCATCGGCGTTGACAGATTTCAGTTTTAAGCCAAAAGCTTTGGGTCTCTGAATCAAGGCAAACAACATTCCCTCCCGGTAAAAATCGAGACCAAAAAGCGGCTTTCCGGTAGCTATATCGATATTATCAACATTGCGCACCGATTGGCCAATCAGTTTAAAGCTTTTCTCGTCCTTGAGTTTAACTTCTTTTGGCGCTTCCAGTTTCGAAGCGGCTTCGGCCAGCTGGCCATAGGTAAGGGACTTGCCCGAAGCTTTGTGTAAAACCTTTCCATTTTCAGTGCTGCATGCTGCTGCGGGCACGTTCCAGGTGGATGCAGCGGCTTCGATTAGCAGATGTCTGGCAGTCGCACCTGCCTGACGCAGCCTCTCCCAGGAATGTGGTACAGCGCCGCTTCCTCCTGTTACCTGCCGTTCAAAAATGGTTGTGTCCAGGTTACCCTGAACTGTTTTTACCTGTTTCCAATCTGCATCGAGCTCTTCTGCTACAACCATCGGGAACGCCGTCTTGATCCCCTGGCCGATTTCCGGGTTAGGAGAAACGATCGTTATGATGTTGTCAGTACCGATGGATAAATATGCATTGAAATGAATGGATCCAGCCGCAATCGATTTTGCGTCGACCACTACGGGAAGTGCATTCGAGTTTGTCCAATTAAACCCCAAAAACAGTCCACCGCCTGCCGCAGCCGCGATCTTCATAAAATCACGTCTGGAAGATTGATCTGATGTTTTCATTTTTTAGTTGGATTTAGAGGCTGCAACTTTCACTGCTTCCCGGATTCTGTGATACGTACCGCAACGGCAGAGGTTGCCGCTCATGGTTGTTACAATTTCCTGGTCAGTAGGTTTTGGTTTGTCTTTTAACAAAGCAGCCGCCGTCATGATCTGTCCCGCCTGGCAGTAGCCGCATTGTGCTACATCGACCTCATCCCAGGCTTTCTGAACCGGGTGATCTCCTTTTTCGGATAAGCCTTCAATCGTGGTTACTTTCCCTTTCCCGACAGCAGATACCGGCAACACGCAGGACCTAACTGCCTTCCCATCTAAATGGACCGTGCAGGCACCGCATTGCGCAATACCGCAGCCGTATTTCGTGCCGACCAATCCTAAGTTGTCACGCAGCACCCACAGAAGCGGGGTATCCTGCTCGACGTCCGCATCGTAGCTGCGGTTGTTAATTGAAAGTTTGAATAAAGCCATGGTGAATAATTTGAATGCTGAATTGTCGATTCTGTGTAACAATTAACAAGTTACTAAATTTGCCAAAAAAAACACATTGGCAAACCACCCGCGGGCGTCCTTCAAAAAGAACTTGAAGTGATTGATTTACTGGTGCATAGAAAATCCTGGTTCCCAAATACCTTGTTAGGAAGTTAATGCCTCACAAGGTATTTTTGGTCGGACGAGCGAAGAGTAAAAAATAAAAAACTAGTTGAAGCTGAATTATGCCTCGCCTCCCGGACCTCCAAAGCTGATTGGGAAGTTAAACGTGGGATCTCCATCCTGTGAATTTTGGATCGGCCCGTACTGATCCTCGTATTTCTGGATATTATCTTTCAGGGCAGCTACAAGCCGCTTTGCATGCTCCGGAGTAACTATAATACGTGCCTTAACTTTTGCACGTGGTACCCCTGGCATCAGGCGTATAAAATCCAATATGAATTCGCTGTTAGAATGGGCGATCATGGCAAGATTGGAATACACACCCTCAGCCATTTCCTCGGACAATTCTACATTAATTTGTTGCTCGTTTTCCTTTTCTTCTTTCATTGTTTGGTTCTTAAAAACAGCTTTGGGCTAAATGGATTTCTGAAATTAGTAAAAAATAGCAGCACCAAAAAACAAAGAGCCGGCCTGCATAGCGGGCCGGCTCTGAACTTCAATATAATCTACTATACCAATTCTTTTTTCTTGCGAGACTGTCTGTCACGCGAATCAGTAAGTGCATCGAACTCTTCTTTTGAACCTACGATGAGGCTTTCGTATTGACGCATACCTGTACCGGCCGGGATCAGGTGACCTACGATCACGTTCTCCTTCAGACCTTTCAGTTCGTCGCGTTTTCCACGAACAGCTGCTTCGCTCAGTACCTTGGTTGTTTCCTGGAATGACGCCGCAGAAACAAAGCTTTCGGTACCCAAAGAAGCTTGTGTAATACCCATCAAAGTAGGTTTTGCAACAGCTGCCTGCGCATCACGTGCCACAACGAGTTTAAGGTCGCGACGTTTCAAGCTTGAATTTTCGTCGCGTAAACGGCGGACAGAAACGATCATACCTGGCTTAAGGGTCTCAGAGCTACCAGCGTCTTCAACTACCTTAAGATCAAGGATCTTATCATTTTCTTCGCGGAACAATACACGATCAACCGGCTGCATTTCGAGGAAATTGGTATCACCTGCATCCAGGATTTCTACTTTCTGCATCATTTGGCGAACGATACATTCGATATGCTTATCGTTGATCTTCACACCTTGCAGACGGTATACTTCCTGGATTTCATTCACCAGGTACTCCTGAACAGCAGTTGGCCCTTTGATAGAAAGGATATCCGCAGGCGTGATCGCACCGTCAGAAAGCGGGTCACCGGCTCTTACGAAGTCACCATCCTGAACCAGAATGTGTTTCGAAAGTGCAACCATATAACGACGCTGCGTACCATCTCTTGATTCGATATGAATCTCGCGGTTACCACGTTTTACGCCACCATAGGAAACAACACCGTCGATTTCAGAAACTGTCGCCGGGTTCGACGGGTTACGTGCTTCAAAAAGTTCAGTTACACGTGGCAGACCTCCTGTGATATCGCGGGTTTTACCAACTACGCGAGGAATTTTTGCCAGCGGCTGACCTGCTTTTATAGCAACACCATTTTTCACAACCAAACGTGCACCAACAGGAAGGTTATAGCCTTTTTCTGTCTGATCTTTCAACAAGGTAGACTTACCTTTTACCACGATAGCGGGGTTCTTGGTTTTGTCACGTGTTTCAATGATCACAGATTCCTGGAAACCGGTTTGTTCATCAAATTCTTCACGATATGTAATACCTTCTTCAATCGCATCGAAAGAAACTGTTCCGGTGAATTCGGAAAGGATTACTGCGTGATATGGATCCCAGGTACAAAGCTCTTGTCCTTTGAATACCTTCTCACCGTCTTTTACCAATAAATGTGCTCCGTAAGGAACGTTGTTCGAGATCAGCAGCTGTCCGGTTTCAGGATTTGTAATTTTAACTTCACCTGAACGTCCCATTACCACTGTTACTTCGTCGCCTTCTGAATTAACAGACTGTACCAGACGAAGATCTTCAAACCCAATCACACCATCGAATTTCGCCTTGATATTTGCTTCAACAGAAATGTTGGAAGCAGTACCACCCACGTGGAATGTACGAAGTGTCAGCTGCGTTCCTGGCTCACCGATTGACTGAGATGCAATTACACCCACAGCTTCACCGATATTCACCATATGCGCCGAAGCCAACGAACGTCCGTAGCATTTCGCGCAAACACCATTACGTGTTTCGCAAGTCAGTACCGAACGGATTTCAACAGTTTCAATGCTGGTTTCGTCGATGTAAGAAGCGATTTCTTCTGTAATTTCCTGACCTGAGGCAAGGATCATTTCATTAGAAAGCGGATCAAATACATCGTGAACGCTGACACGGCCCAAAATACGCTCAGATAGCGGCTCAACGATATCTTCGTTGTCTTTCAAAGCTGAGATCGCAATACCACGAAGTGATCCGCAATCTTCTTCAACAACTACAACATCTTGCGCAACGTCATGCAAACGACGGGTCAGGTAACCAGCATCCGCAGTTTTCAATGCAGTATCGGCAAGACCTTTACGTGCACCGTGTGTTGAGATAAAGTACTCAAGAACGTCGAGACCTTCTTTGAAGTTAGAAAGGATCGGGTTCTCGATGATTTCACCTGCACCACCTGCGATATTTTTCTGAGGCTTGGCCATCAGACCCCTCATTCCTCCCAGCTGACGGATCTGCTCGCGCGAACCACGTGCACCTGAGTGCATCATCATATAGATAGAGTTGAATCCGCCCTGGTCTGTTTCCAGTTGCTTCATCAAAGTTTCTGTAATACGGGAGTTAACACGCGTCCAGATATCAATAACCTGGTTGTAACGCTCGTTTTCGGTGATAAGACCCATCAAGTAGTTGCTCCAAACGTTTTCAACGTCTGCTTTTGCCTGCTCGATCAGTTTCTCTTTTTCTTCCGGAACCATTACATCGTTCAATCCCATTGACAAACCGCCTTTGAAGGCCATTTGGAAACCAAGTTCTTTGATTTCATCAAGGAATTGAGCTGTACGTGCTACGCCGGCCATTTTGAAAACAAGTCCGATGATTTGCTGCAATTTTTTCTTGGTCAGCAATTCATTGATATAACCAACTTCCTCAGGAACAGCCTGGTTGAACAGGATACGACCTGCAACAGTGTCGGTCAATTTGGTTTCAAAAGTTCCGTCATCGTTACGTACTCTCAGACGGCATTTGATATTCGCGTGTTTCGAAAGTTTCCCTTCATTAATAGCGATAACAACTTCGTCCGGACCGTAGAAGATCTTACCTTCTCCGATAATCGGATATTCAGGAGTACTTACGCGACCTTTCGTTACATAATACAGACCCAAAACCATGTCTTGTGAAGGTACCGTAATCGGCGCTCCGTTGGCAGGGTTCAGAATGTTATGTGACGAAAGCATCAGCATAGAAGCTTCTAAAACGGCTTCCTGACCTAGTGGTACGTGTACCGCCATCTGGTCACCGTCAAAGTCAGCGTTGAATGCAGTACACACCAGTGGGTGCAACTGAATTGCTTTTCCTTCGATCAGCTTAGGCTGGAACGCCTGGATACCTAAACGGTGAAGCGTTGGAGCACGGTTAAGCAGAACAGGATGCCCTTTCAAAACGTTTTCCAGAATATCCCAGATCACAGGATCTTTACGATCTACGATCTTCTTCGCTGATTTTACAGTTTTAACAATTCCACGCTCGATCAGCTTACGAATAATGAACGGCTTGAATAATTCTGCCGCCATATCTTTTGGCAAACCGCACTCGTGCAATTTCAATTCAGGTCCAACAACAATTACCGAACGACCAGAATAATCGACACGCTTACCAAGCAAGTTTTGACGGAAACGTCCTTGCTTACCTTTCAGCATGTCAGAAAGTGATTTCAATGCACGGTTACCTTCTGAACGCACCGCATTTACTTTACGGCTATTATCGAAAAGCGAATCAACCGCTTCCTGCAACATACGTTTTTCGTTACGCAAGATTACCTCAGGCGCTTTGATCTCGATCAGACGCTTCAAACGGTTATTCCGAATGATCACACGACGATAAAGGTCATTCAAATCGGAAGTCGCAAAACGACCACCATCCAAAGGCACAAGCGGACGAAGTTCTGGTGGAATAACCGGAACCATCTTGATCACCATCCACTCAGGACGGTTTTCAATGCGTGTATTTGCATCACGGAACGCTTCTACAACTTTCAGACGCTTCAAAGCTTCTGCTTTACGTTGCTGAGAAGTATCCGTTGCTGCCTGGTGGCGAAGTTCGTATGAAAGCTCGTCCAGTTTGATCCGGTTTAAAAGCATTTCAAGCGCGTCGGCACCCATTTTCGCGATAAACTTATTGGGATCCGTATCCGGAAGCATTTGGTTTTCGCGTGGCAACTTATCGACAATATCCAGATATTCGTCTTCGGTAAGGAAGTCAAGATAGCCTACGCCATCCTCTTCTTTGATACCTGGTTGAACTACGGCATATCGCTCGTAGTAAATTATCTGATCTAATTTTTTGGTAGACAATCCAAGCAGGTAACCGATTTTGTTCGGCAAGCTGCGGAAATACCAAATGTGCGCAACAGGAACTACCAGCTCAATGTGGCCCATGCGCTCGCGACGTACCTTTTTCTCGGTAACCTCTACACCGCAACGGTCGCAGATGATTCCTTTGTAACGGATACGCTTGTATTTACCACAATGACATTCCCAATCCTTTACAGGACCGAAAATCCTTTCGCAGAATAAACCACCCATCTCCGGTTTGTAAGTCCGATAGTTGATGGTTTCAGGCTGGGTTACTTCACCGAAAGAGCTTTCAAGAATAGACTCCGGTGACGCCAGACTGATCGTCATTCTGGAAAAGTCACTATTTAATTTTTTGTTCTTTTTGAAAGACATAATAAAAAGTCGTTTGTCTGTTAGTCGAAACTCAATTAGATTTCATTGATGGCGCGCTTTCGCGCGCCAACGACTAAAATTAGTCCAGTGTAATCTCCAATGCTAGTCCGCGAAGCTCGTGAACAAGTACGTTGAATGACTCCGGAATATTTGGTTTCGGAAGGTTTTCACCTTTCACGATTGCTTCATAAGCCTTTGCACGGCCAACCACGTCATCAGATTTAACCGTAAGGATTTCCTGAAGAATGTGAGAGGCACCAAATGCTTCAAGCGCCCACACTTCCATTTCTCCAAAACGCTGACCTCCGAATTGTGCCTTACCACCCAACGGTTGTTGTGTGATAAGAGAGTATGGTCCGATTGAACGCGCGTGCATCTTATCGTCGACTAAGTGACCGAGTTTCATCATATACATCAGACCGACAGTTACAGGCTGATCAAATTGCTCTCCTGTCAAACCGTTGTACAGATAAGTACGTCCCCAATCCGGTAAACCAGCTTCTTTCAATTCCGCCGCTACCTCTGCTTCTGTTGCACCGTCGAAAATCGGTGTCGCATACCGGCGACCTAGTTTTAAACCAGCCCAGGCCAGGATTGTTTCGTAAATCTGCCCGATGTTCATACGTGAAGGTACACCAAGCGGGTTCAACACGATATTAACAGGCGTTCCGTCTTCCAGGAATGGCATATCTTCGTCACGAACAATACGGGCAACAACCCCTTTATTACCGTGGCGACCTGCCATTTTATCCCCTACTTTCAGCTTACGCTTTTTGGCGATATAAACTTTTGCCAATTTCACGATACCAGCTGGCAGTTCATCCCCTACTTCAAGAGCAAAACGGTCGCGTTTGAATCGGCCCATAATTTCGCTTCTTGCATTCAGGTAATTCTTCAATACCAGTGAAACCTGGCGATTGGTATCTGCATCCTCAGTCCATGAATCTGTCAGCACATCCCCGATGAGGTTAACTTCCTCAGGAACTGCATATTGACTTTCGTCACGGTACGGATTGTTAGCAGGGAACAAGTTCTCCGAGATATTTCTCACATTGAACTTCATTCCTTTGCTGATCAGCTCATCACCAAATTTGTGCTTCACACCCTGTGTGGTTTTACCGTCGGTCAGTTGAACCAGCTTATCGATAATTCTTCCACGCAACGCAGTCAGGTCACGGCTGTATTTTTTCATCAACAGACGCAACTCGTCTTTATGTTTTGCACGCTCTTCTTTAGTTGGGCGAGAGAAAAGTTTTGTATCAATAACAACACCTTTCATTGATGGCGGTGCTTTTTTCGAAGCATCTTTCACATCCCCTGCCTTGTCACCGAAGATCGCACGAAGCAGTTTTTCTTCCGGAGTAGGATCAGATTCTCCTTTTGGAGTGATCTTACCAATCAGAATATCACCTTCTTTCACTTCGGTACCAACCTGAACAATACCATTCTCATCAAGGTTTTTAACAGTTTCCTCGCTAACGTTTGGAATTTCAGCTGTCAATTCTTCCTCACCCCGTTTGGTATCACGCACTTCCAGTTCAAATTCTTCAATGTGAATAGAAGTAAAGATATCTTCGCGAACCACTTTTTCAGAAATTACAATCGCATCCTCAAAGTTGTATCCCTGCCAAGGCATGAACGCTACCAGGAGATTACGTCCCAAAGCAAGTTCCCCGCCTTCGGTACCATAACCCTGGCAAAGTGCCTCGCCTTTCTTTACCTTTTGTCCTTTAAGGACCATCGGTTGCAGGTTGAGGCAAGTATCCTGGTTGGTACGACGGAATTTTACCAGATCATAAGAAACGCTGTCATCTATAAAGCTTACCAGACGGTCTTCATCTGTTCTGTCATATTTAACGACGATTTTCTTTGCATCTACAAATTCAATAACCCCGTCGCCTTCGGCTACTACCAGGGCACGTGAATCCATTGCAACGCGTTTTTCGAGACCAGTACCTACGATTGGCGCTTGTGGGCGCAAAAGAGGCACACCCTGGCGCTGCATGTTAGATCCCATCAATGCACGGTTTGCATCATCGTGTTCCAGGAACGGAATCAGCGAAGCCGCGACAGATACGATTTGGTTAGCAGCAACGTCCATGTAAGACGCTTGTGAAGGATCCACCATTGGGAAATCACCTTCAAAACGTGTCTTGATTTTTTCTACCGTAAAGTTTCCTTCTTTGTCGACAGAGGCATTTGCCTGGGCGATATATTTGGAATCTTCTTCTTCGGCTGTCATGTATATCAGCTCATCGGTCAGTTTACCAGCGCCGTCGATAACGCGGTACGGAGTTTCGATGAAGCCCATTCCATTCACTTTTGCAAATACGCAAAGCGAAGAGATCAGACCAATATTCGGACCTTCCGGCGTTTCAATCGTACAAAGACGACCGTAGTGCGTGTAGTGAACGTCGCGAACCTCAAAACCAGCTCTTTCACGGGAAAGACCGCCAGGCCCGAGTGCAGACATCCGACGCTTGTGGGTAATCTCAGCCAACGGATTGGTTTGATCCATGAACTGTGACAGCTGGTTAGTACCAAAGAATGAGTTGATAACGGAAGACAAAGTCCGCGCATTAATCAAATCAACAGGCTTGAAATCTTCGTTATCACGTACGTTCATACGCTCCTTGATAGTACGCGCCATACGCGCCAGACCTACACCGAATTGTGCGTAAAGTTGTTCACCAACAGTACGAACGCGACGGTTTGACAAGTGATCAATATCATCGACAACCGCTTTGGCATTGATCAAACCGATCAAATATTTCACGATCGAAACAATATCACCCGTAGTCAAAACGCGAACGTCCAGACTGGTATCAGAACCCAGTTTCTTATTGATCCTGTAACGACCGACATCTCCAAGATCGTAACGCTTATCACTGAAGAACAAGCTTTGAATTACGTCACGTGCAGTTTGCTCATCAGGAGCTTCTGCATTACGAAGTTGACGGTAAATTTGCTCAACAGCCTCTTTATCAGAGTTTGAGCTATCTTTTTGTAGGGTATTATAAATGATATTATAATCCGCTACGTTCATATCTTCTTTGTGAAGAATAACCGATTTCTGACCTGATTCAGTGATCACATCGATATCATCAGCAGAAATAGTCGAATCGCGTTCCAGCAAAACTTCATTACGCTGAATAGAAACAACTTCACCAGTATCTTCATCTACAAAATCCTCAGTCCAGGTGCGAAGAACCCTCGCAGCCAGACGGCGACCAACTGCTTTTTTGAGGTTAGCAGGTGTTGCGCTGATTTCCTCAGAAAGCCCAAACAGGTCTAGGATATCTTTATCAGAACCAAAACCAATAGCCCTCAAAAGCGTAGTAACCGGGAATTTTTTCTTACGGTCGATGTATGCATACATCACATTATTCACGTCAGTCGAGAATTCAATCCACGATCCTTTGAACGGAATAATACGTGCAGAATATAATTTGGAACCATTTGTGTGCTTGCTCATTGAGAAGAACACCCCTGGCGAACGGTGAAGCTGAGAAACGATAACACGCTCAGCACCATTGATCACAAATGAACCTCTTTCGGTCATATAAGGAATATTTCCTAGGAAAACTTCCTGCTCAATGGTTTCAAATTCTTCATGATCAGCATCATTACATATCAGACGTAACTTTGCTTTTAGCGGTACCGCATAGGTAAGTCCGCGATCAATAGATTCGTCAACAGAATATTTTGGTGGTTCAAGCAGATAATCAATGAACTCCAAAACGAAATTGTCGCGCGAATCCGCAATTGGGAAGTTTTCAGCGAAAACTTTGTACAATCCCTCGCCGGAACGATCTTCTACCGATGTATCCAAACTGAAAAAATCCCGGAATGATTGTACCTGGATTCCTAGCAGATCCGGATAATCGATAATCTGATTGATCCTTGAGAAATTCTTTCTAGGTGTTGTTGCTTTAATTGTAGCCAAGGCTATGTTTGATTTGGGTTAGAAGAAAAACCAATACGTGAAGATTTCATCGCATGGTATTAATTAGTTTTAAACCTAATCTAATGCCTCGTAGAAGGATAAATAACTGCCCCTTTTCTGTCTTTTCTACGAGTAAAGAAGTGTTTCGGGCAAATTATTGGAAAGAAGTAAGGACAACCGCCGTTAATCAGCAGGGCCTTTATTCCAAACGTCAAAAAAGGGATTTTCGTTTGGTAAAACACAAAATAGGAAAAGACCTGACGTTTGTCAGGCCTATTCCTTCGAATTATAGATGAATGCAATAAAGCAAATTACTTCACTTCAACTTCTGCACCTGCTTCTTCAAGTTGTTTTTTCAAAGCCTCAGCTTCGTCTTTCGCAACTCCTTCTTTAACAGGTTTTGGTGCACCGTCAACCAGTTCTTTCGCTTCTTTCAAGCCAAGACCTGTTAGGTCTTTAACTAATTTCACGACAGCCAGTTTGCTTGCACCTGCTGATTTAAGGATTACATCAAAAGATGTTTTTTCCTCAGCCGCAGGAGCATCTGAACCACCGCCACCAGCAGGACCTGCTACCATCACTGCACCAGCAGCTGCAGGCTCAATACCGTACTCATCTTTAAGAATTGTAGCCAATTCGTTCACTTCTTTAACCGTAAGGTTAACAAGCTGTTCTGCGAAAGCTTTCAAATCTGCCATTTTTATTTAGATTTTTTGATTATACAATAAGATGATTAAAAAAGCTCTGTTTTATGAAACCCGGAGAGCTAAGCCTGGCTATTAATTAGTCTTCCTTTTCAGACAAAGTTTTAAGGATACCAGCCAATTTGTTTCCGCCGCTTTTAAGAGCACCGATAACATTTTTAGCAGGTGATTGCAACAATCCGATTACTTCTCCTATCATCTCCTGTTTCGATTTCAGAGAGATAAGAACGTCAAGCTGGCTTTCACCAACGAAAACAGCAGTATCCACAGAAGCTCCTTTGAACTTAAGCTTATCACTTCCTGATTTCTTCTTGAACTCTTTAATCAATTGCGCAGGAACTTTGCCTGACTCCGGGTGAAACATTACTCCAGAGAATCCTTTCAACACTTCGTCGAATGAGGAATAATCTGTATCTAACGTTTCTAGTGCTTTTCTTATCAATGTATTCTTCACAACACGATACTCAATACCGCGCTCAAAGCATAGTCCTCTTAGCTGATTTACTTCGCCAACAGACATTCCGCTTGCGCTGGTAATATAGAAGTATGGGGTGCTAGCGAATTTTTGACTTAACTCGTCTATAATTACTGCTTTCTCTTCCCGTGTCATATTATAATCCTGGAATCGTGTTTTTATCAATAACAACACCCGGGCTCATCGTACTAGACAAGTGAATGCTCTTTACGTAAGTACCTTTTGCCGAAGAAGGCTTTAGGCGCACCAAAGTGTTAATAACTTCCTGTGCATTCTGTGCAAGCTGATCAGTTCCAAAAGAAACTTTTCCAACGCTGGTATGTATAATTCCGGTTTTATCAACCTTAAAATCAATCTTACCTGCTTTTACTTCTTTCACAGCTTTCGCTACATCGGGAGTTACAGTTCCTGATTTAGGGTTCGGCATCAATCCGCGAGGACCTAATACTTTACCTAACCGTCCCACTTTTGCCATCACACTCGGCATTGTGATAATTACGTCAATGTCAGTCCAGCCTTGTTCTATCTTAGTGATATACTCATCAAGACCAACGTAATCTGCTCCTGCCTCTTTCGCTTCTGCCTCCTTATCGGGAGTACAGAGAACCAAAACGCGTACTTCTTTTCCGGTTCCGTGTGGCAATGTTACCACGCCACGTACCATTTGATCTGCTTTACGAGGATCAACGCCTAAACGAACGTCGATGTCAACTGAAGAATCAAATTTGGTATAGGAAATCGTTTTAAGAACGTCCGCTGCCTGCTCCAAAGAGTAAGCCTGATTTGGGTCGTATTTCGAAAGAGCCTCTTTTTGCTTTTTGGTCAGTTTTCCCATGTTCTTTGTTTCGTTAGCGTATTAAACCTACGCTTAGTTGTTTTCTTCCCACGGGGCTTTGCCTGCCACAGTGATACCCATACTACGAGCCGTTCCCGCGATCATTTTCATGGCAGAATCAATTGTGAAGCAATTTAAATCCGGCATTTTCGTCTCAGCGATCGTACGAACCTGATCCCATGATACCGAACCTACTTTCAAACGGTTAGGCTGAGCCGAACCTGTCTTCACTTTTGATGCTTCCAGAAGCAAAATAGCGGCCGGGGGAGTCTTGATGACAAAGTCAAAAGACTTATCCTTATAGTATGTAATAACTACCGGCAATACCACACCCATTTTATCCTGGGTACGGCCATTGAATTGCTTGCAAAACTCCATGATATTCAAACCCTTCGATCCTAATGCAGGACCAATCGGAGGTGAAGGATTGGCTTGGCCGCCTTTCACCTGTAGTTTGACGTATCCACCTATTTCTTTTGCCATTGTTTTGGAATTTGTTGGGTCATTGATTGATCACGGTTCAAATGCAAGTGGAAGCTTACCTGCCCGCCTTCTCTCAACTATCCTTTTCTACTTGTGCGTAACTGAGTTCCACGGGTGTATTACGCCCGAATATTTTTACAACTACATTGAGTTTTTTCTTCTCATCAAATACCTCTTCCACCAAACCGATAAATCCGCTGAAAGGCCCGTCTACCACTTTCACGGTTTCTCCTTTTATAAAGGACATGCTTGGGGCCTCTTCGTGCTGTTCTGCTTCATCAACCTTACCTAAAATTCTATTGATTTCAGATTGCCTTAATGGAACAGGTACTTTTGAATTTCCTTCGGCGTTACCAAGAAAACCGATAACTCCCGGAATGCTTGTGATAATATGGAGTACTTCTCCTTTTGAAAGGTCGGCGGAGATAATAATATAGCCCGGGAAAAAATTCTTCTCCCTGACCCTTTTCTTTCCGTTACGCATTTCGTAAATCTTCTCAGAAGGAATCAGGATCTGCGGAACGAATTCATTTAATTTTTGCCGTGTTATCTCATTTTCAATGTAAGACTTGATTTTTTTCTCTTGTCCCGACACTGCCCGCAACACAAACCAATTTAGACTACTCATACCATTTAGGGGTTAAAATAGCCTTAGAAAGACTGGTAAAACAGTTTAAGCGCATTCTCAAAAACGAAATCCATCACACCAACAACAAAGGCAAAAATGAGCGAACCCACGAGCACCAAAGTTGTGTTAGCCTGCAATTCATTGAATGGAGGCCAGGTAACATGCTGGGTGATTTCTTCCCAGGAAGCTTTAAAAAAAGAGGTAAACTTTTCCATTGTTCCTTTTTAAATATGCACGGGTGGAGAGATTCGAACTCCCATCAACGGTTTTGGAGACCGCTATTCTACCCTTGAACTACACCCGTATTTCCCGCAATCCGTTCTTTCGGGCTGCAAAGATACAATTTATTTACAAAAAACAAGTGCATTCCTTGAAGAAATGCACTTGCTATTGTTACTTAACTATTTAGTCAAGAATTTCAGTTACCTGACCTGCACCTACGGTACGTCCACCTTCACGAATCGCGAAACGAAGACCTTTCTCCATAGCGATCTTGTTGATCAATTTCACTTCGATAGTGATGTTGTCACCTGGCATAACCATTTCAACACCAGCTGGAAGTGTAATCTCGCCAGTTACGTCTGTGGTACGGAAGTAGAACTGAGGACGGTATTTGTTGAAGAATGGAGTGTGACGACCACCTTCTTCTTTCGAAAGAACGTAAACTTCGCCTTTAAATGCAGCGTGAGGTTTTACTGAACCTGGCTTGCAAATTACCATTCCACGACGGATATCTTCTTTGTTAATACCACGAAGAAGAAGACCAACGTTGTCACCAGCTTCTCCACGGTCAAGAATCTTACGGAACATCTCAACACCAGTTACGGTAGATTTAAGACCTTCTGCACCCATACCCAAGATATCTACTGGATCACCAGAGTTGATCACACCACGCTCGATACGACCAGTTGCAACAGTACCACGACCAGTGATCGAGAATACATCTTCAACAGGCATCAAGAATGGAAGATCTGTCATACGTGGAGGAATTGGAATGTAGCTATCAACTGCATCCATCAGATCTTCAATGGTCTTAACCCATTTTGGTTCGCCATTCAAGCCACCCAAAGCAGAACCCTGGATTACCGGAATGTTGTCACCATCATATTCGTAGAAGCTTAATAGCTCACGAATTTCCATTTCAACAAGCTCAAGAAGCTCAGGATCATCAACCATATCCACTTTATTCATGAATACTACAAGTTGAGGAACACCTACCTGACGAGCAAGAAGGATGTGCTCACGAGTTTGTGGCATCGGTCCATCAGTAGCAGCAACTACGATGATCGCGCCATCCATCTGTGCAGCACCAGTTACCATGTTCTTCACATAGTCAGCGTGACCTGGACAGTCAACGTGCGCATAGTGACGATTGGCTGTTTGGTATTCTACGTGCGAAGTATTGATGGTGATACCACGCTCTTTCTCTTCAGGAGCATTGTCGATTGATGAGAAATCGCGTTTTTGTGCGAAACCTTTGTCAGCAAGAACAGTTGTAATTGCTGCCGTAAGGGTGGTTTTACCGTGGTCAACGTGCCCGATAGTACCGATATTTACGTGGGGTTTCGAGCGGTCAAACGTCTCTTTTGCCATGACTTAAGTACGCTTAAATTAAAAGTTATTACGAATTTATTTAACACTAAATATTGATCCTGTTTAGCTTACAAATTCCAAGCACTTCAAAACCAATTAACCAAATACAGAACCAAAAATCTTCCTGAGTTTTTGAGGGGATTTGAACCGCGCGGCGGACCGTCCCTGACCTCTTCCTTACCAAGGAAAACTCGTTCACCGAGCTTTTGAGGGGATTTGAACCCCTGACCTCTTCCTTACCAAGGAAGTGCTCTACCCCTGAGCTACAAAAGCAAAAACCCTTGTAAGAACCAAAAAGCGACTAGCGAAAAAGTTACAATTGAATGTTTTCGCTAATCGCTTCGACGGTGCTTTAATGAGCGGAAGACGAGGTTCGAACTCGCGACCTATAGCTTGGAAGGCTATCGCTCTACCAGCTGAGCTACTTCCGCATTTGTTATGTCTGATTCCTGACTGGCAATTCAAGATCATGTTTGACATAAACTGTGGGGGCGGATGGATTCGAACCACCGTAGGCATACACCAGCAGATTTACAGTCTGCCCCATTTGGCCACTCTGGTACACCCCCAGACATCATTTCAACAGTACCGCGAAACCGTTTGTCTCACTTTTTGGAGTCGCAAAATTATGGCCTTTTCTTAAATTCTCAAATTGTTTCGAAAAAAAAATAAAGAAAAAAAGAGGTTGAAAGGAAAAACGTCCATTTCAGCCTCTGATTGCACTTTTTACATTAGAACAGTCTCACACCAAAGCTCAGCATTCTTACCGAAGGACCGCGGTTTTCGACGTACAGGTTATTCAGGTCGTAGTTAATAAATAAATCAGGAAATTTCCGGATCCCTATTTCTGCCGCAAAACCATATCGCAAATCTTCAATGTAAAAGTTCTTACGCACATGGTCAACATCTTTGCTACCCTGAACCCGCACCTTGGTGTAGCTTCCCAGTTTGTAACCTCCATAGACGCCGGCACTCAGGTATGAAATAAATGAATGCGAAAAGCTGACTGTCGGCATAAGAGATAAGTTCACATAAGGCACCACCAGCTTACTCTTCTTGAATTCCACCTCTTCGTTATTTTCGATAACTGGTAAAAACTCTACGTAACCAATGTTCTTCACAACCGTGTTATTATTGTCAAACATCAGATTGTACCAGGAAAAATCTGCTCCAAAGTCAAGGTGAAACCCTACGTTTTTACCTCGTGCTAATGTAGCGCTGGCCACATATCCTAGACTGACAAACCGTGATCCAAATGGCCTCAGTTCGTAGTCAGATTTATTGTATCCCGGCGTTGCTTCGTTCGTGCCATAAGCATTCAGTCCAAATGCCACATTAAAACCCTTTCTGGGGCTTGAATTACGGCTCGATCGGTAAAAACGCCGTCCGGTACGACGGTATGTTGAGTCATTGACAATCACATCGTCTCCATCTCTCACCTCTACGCCCTTGCCATCAATGCTGACCCGCGTGTCTCCGTCTTTGACGTGTATCCCTCTCAAACCGATTCTTACATAATCCTTTTCTTCATTTCCGGATTGATCTTTCAGATAATCGTTCCCATTAAACTCTTCCCTCAAGTAAGTCGTATCTGCGCTGGTGCTATCCAGTCTGATTTTCAAATCTTTCAAAAGGGCATTTAAATCATATTTCATGATCTTGTCCAGCTCCTTTCGATTTTCTCCATAGATGATCAGCCGCGTTTTATCTCCGAAAGTGACAATAATCGAATCTTTTTCACTGGTAGTTATATCATTGGCTTTCAATTGTTTGATACTAAAAACAATGCACAAAAGAAGCAGTATTGGCGAGGCAAATATTTTACTTTTCATGGCTGAATAGATTACAATTTTGTTCTGTCTTTGGGGTTTTGATTCTCTGATACTTTGTCATCTTTACTGCGTAGCCGGTCATCTACTCTTGCAACCAGCGTTTTTGGATTAAAACCTACTTCTTCCCAATCCACTCTCTCACCAGCCCTCGCATTTTTTAACTGGCGGAATACTCTTGAGAATCGTGAAGTTTTAGGTTTATCATCCGTTTCATTGAATTCTGATTCAACTGCAACAACTATGGTACGCGCTGGTTCTGCTTCCGGTTTAATAGTTTCAGTAACAGGGTGTTCTGGATTATGCTCCGAAACCTCCGGCATTTGGGAAACTTCCGCCAGCGCGTTTTGAGAGACAATTGCTACCGGTTTTTCAATTATCTCTACCAAAATCCTATCGTCCTTAACAGATTGCTCAGTTTTGACTTTCTTGCTTTGTTGAGGATACTTTGTCACATTATCAGTCAGGAGCGACCCTTTTTGGATATTCCTCCGAGACAAAGTGTCAATGCTCTCTGAAATGCTTTCGGTTTCAATGCTTTTTGCAGGCGGCTCTGCTGCTTCTACCTTTGCGATTACCTTGTTTGGAATTGGAGCGTCCAAACCAGACTGACTATTTTTCCAGACCAGATATCCTCCAAACAATCCCACAACCAAACTCGCGGCAGCATACCAGATCCACCCAAGGCTCCGGTGTTTTGGCTTGTTCTCTGCCTGTATTCTCAGCCACGCATTTTCGGAAGGCTTTTTTTCCAGGTCGCCCAGCTTTCGTTTGAAAAGATCATCAACAGGATGCTTTTTCATAGTTCACTTTTTTTTTAAAATCATTTTCCCACTCAGAAACCATTCTCTGTAACAACGCGCGCGCCCGATGTAATTGCGATTTGGATGTACTTTCAGTGATTCCCAACATTTCTGCAATTTCAATATGCGCGTAACCTTCAATCGCATACAAGTTGAAAACCGTTCTGTATCCTGTCGGTAAACGCTCTATTAATTCCAGCAACTCTTGTGTATCCAGATTCTGATCAGCCTGTGCGTAATCGGGTATATTGTTTGCCTCGTCAGACAAATTGTCCTCCAATATTCGCTTTTGTTTCCTCAAATGTCCCAGCGATTCGTTAACCATGATCCGGCGGATCCAACCTTCAAAACTTCCATCGCTGTTAAACTGATCGATTTTGGAAAACACCTTCAAAAAACCTTCAATCATCACATCTTCCGCCACCATTTCATCACATATATAGCGGAAGCATAAACCCAGCATGCGAGTGCTGTATTTATCGTAAACCTGTCGCTGCGCCTTAGGATCTTCCTTCTTAAGGGCTTTGACGAGTTGTGCTTCCTGGCTAAATAGTGCTAAAATTCTCCCCATTTTAACTGATGGTTTCAATAGCAAGATGCTCATTCCTCTCGACGAGGTTGCACGTACTGAGAAGTTTTTTGTAGATTTCTATAAAAAATAATCAGTCAGCTTCTTTTAGCTTTGGGGTATTGATCCAGACATTGATTTTATTATGCTCGACTCTTCTGCACCGATTGGGATTTTTGACAGTGGTATCGGTGGTATGACCGTCGCAAGTGCCGTTACGCGACTTTTACCATTGGAAAACACAATTTATTTCGGAGATACCGCTCACCTTCCTTACGGTGATAAATCCACGGCGGCTATTCAGGCATATTCTATCAAGATCTGCAATATGCTTTTGCAGCAAAATTGTAAGCTGATATTAATTGCCTGTAACTCTGCCTCAGCAGCAGCTTATGAATTAGTTCGCGAATATGTAGGCAGCAAGGCCAAAGTTTTGAATGTGATAGATCCTGTTGTCGACTACATTAAGGAGCATTATGACGGAAAAACGATCGGATTGATCGGGACAAAGCAGACGGTTTCATCCAATGTTTACAAAAAGAAGGTTGATGCTATCGGTAAAAACATCTATCTAAAATCGCTGGCCACTCCATTACTCGCGCCGATGATAGAGGAAGGTTTTTTCGATAATAATATCAGTGAAAGCATTGTATCAAGCTATCTTTCAGATCCTACACTTTCCGGCATCGAGGCGCTTATTCTGGGATGCACGCATTATCCGCTTATTAAAAAGCAAATCGACAAGTTTTATGAGGAGCAGATCGAAATTCTGGATACGTCTGAAATTGTCGCACATTCTCTCCGCGCCTGGCTGGAACAGCATTATCTGGTCAACGAAAAAGGAAATGGAAACCGACAGTTTTATGTTTCGGATTATACTTTATCTTTTGAACAATCCACCAGCATATTCTTCGGCCGCCAGATTCAGCTGGAACATTATCCGCTTTGGGAATAGTATCAGTAAATGAGCTTTACCGGCCCCAAAAGCCCGGAAGGCATCGGCTCCCATGTACTCGCGTCAAACTTTTTATAGGTGATATCAACGATGTTGATATCCAGGAACTTCTTCCATTCCGGTTGCTGCTTATCCCGCAAACGCATATAGTTGGCTGACAAGTTGGTTATTTCAATTTCGAGCACATTATCTTTCGGTTTCAGCGATCCCGCGTTCAGATTAATCCTAAATGGAATGCACCAGGCAGTACCTTTGTCCTGTCCGTTGATGGTCACTCTGGCCGTTTCCCGTACATCTCCAAGATCCAAAACAACAGATTTGTTTTTGGGCAAATCGGCCGGCGTATCAAACCTGATCGTGTACCGCGCTGTTCCTGAAAAGTATTTAGCGGAATCAGGCAGCGTCGTCCATGAATCCAGACGTTCCATTTTAGCATTAGCTGGTTTGGAGGGCCGCCCCTTTAGGAAAGTCAGCTCCCATGTTCCAGTTATCTCTGCGCTATGAGAAAGATCTGAAATTTCCGGCGAAGCACCTGTTTTTGCTCCGGATTCAAGAAAGCAGGATTGACCGGGAAGTAATTGTAAATAGACCTGTTGTATATCTCCTGATTGTCGAAATGGTAAAAGAGACTTTGCTCCAAGTGGGTCGATTCTGGTAAATGCTCCGGCTGTACCCAGTTTTAGCCAACCTTTTTTGAATTTGTTAGATAGATTGGTCACGAAATATAGGGTGCGACCGTCGTCGGTTTTTTTACGGATAAATGTCAGCCCCTTTTGAGCAAGTTCTTCCGGGTACACATTGATATTAGCCAATGCTTTCTCAAAATCGGCAGATATCTGGACATGCTTCATTTGAGAAATCGTAGCAGCCTCTTTTTGAAATGCTGCCTGATTCGAAGCGTGATCAGCAAACCCGGTTACAGTCTTCGGCATATTTTCCTCAAAAATTATGCGAACTCCCGCCGCTGCAATGCGTTTCAATTCTCTCAGCGTTTCCAAAGGAATATAGGTGCTGGACGGGATCAGGATTGTTTTATAAGTCGCGTCGGCAGAAGTTATCAGATTATTGCCTTTGACGGTGAGTTGGCGAAGTTGTAAATCAGATACGAAGTCAAAGCTATACCCGGCATTCCATAGTTTTTGAGTTAATTTTCCAAAAGGCAGGTCAAGCAACCAGCGATCAACGTGATGTACCTCCAGTAAATGGATATTGCCCGACGATTTCGCTTTTGTAGCCCATAGATCGTGAATCGGAAAATAAACCAGAATATCATTGTCCGGCTTACTGTTTTGCAGGCGTTCCTGGCAAAATGTTACATACTTATTAAGTAAGGGAAATTCCTTCGCGAAATGCGAAGTAGGCCCGAAATGCGTAGACGCGTAAAACAACCAGCCAGGATAGGGCGCATTGGTGGGTGAATAATTAGTCCCGTGATAAAAAATGTGATTGATCCCCGAAGCGAACAATTCATCAACCTGTGGCTTAATCTGCGAAAGCGATACTTTGAAATGATTTGCCAGCCAGGTACCTGTCTCGGAGCTGACCAATTTCTTTCCATTTAAATGAGCTGCCGAAGAGGCAAATTTCATCGCTAGTGGATTCGGCGTGCCAAATTGATCAATGGAATAATCAGGGTCAACTCTGAGACCGGGAATATCAAACCTGCTGGTACCAAATGATTCCGTCTCCGGAATAGTTGCAGTAGCGTACAGGTCTAGCAGGTTACCTGGTGAACCGTGCGCTTGGTAGCGGGTTAAAAAGCCTTCTTTTTTGCTCCATTCTGTCCACGGCTTTGCATATCTTTCAAGCAATAGTTCGGCAAGCGTCTGGTGATAGTCTATTCTGATCAGTTCGTTTTCAGAATTTTGTGTTGAATCCGACAATACGTCTAACTTTTCAAGGATGTCATATCTTCTTCGTTTCTTAAATTCCTCAGGAAAATCATCAGTCCAATTTGCTCCATAGGCCTCATAGGAATCCATATACATCGACCTCGGCAGTTCTGCAATTTCATTGAAAGCGGAGTCAAACCTAGACAGGTATTGGGGCATCGCTTTGTAATGGAAAGGATCCAGTACAAAGCCCTCGCCTCCTGGCGCAGCCCGCTTGACTTTCTGACCTGTGAGACTAATGTCAGCTTTTCCATTTTTGACCTTCATTGTTTTGGCGGCCAAAGCTTGCGAAACATTTGGTCCGCCAAAAGGCCAGCCGGTACCGGTCGTCAGATCTACACCTATCCTGAGTCGCTTACCCTCTTTCACCGTGAATTGCATCATATCCAGCCATTGCGAAGACAGAAATGGTATTGCCTCCTTTTCCAATCCCTTGACGCCATATATCGGAATGATATGTACGCCGCCGATCCCGGAGGTTTTGAAAAATTGCAACTGCGCGGAGATATCCTCCTTTTTGACAGTACTACTCATCCACCACCAATAAGTCCAAGGCTTTGCAGTAGATATTGGCTGCGCCTGAATGTTCAGACTTGTTAGTATAATCAAAAGGATGAATAGCTTCTTCATAGACAAGTTTTTGATTAAAGACGTACAATACATTTTCTACACTACCAGCCGCAAGATTTTTATTTGCGCATAAAAAAAGCGAAACCAAAATGATTTCGCTCGATATAGATTTAAAACAAATTATCCTTGATAAGCCTGCTTTACACGAGAAATAACAAATTGTCTTTCGTCGCGTGCCCGCTTACTGTTTCTGTACCATAGGTATCCGATCACGCCTACCAAAAGGTACGGCATCACAAAAAGGTACATAATACCTGTATTCAATCCCACGCCCACATTATTTCTTCCATTCCCCATTGAGCTTTCAACAGAGCCGCGGCACATTGCGCATTGCGCCCAGGTATCCGTTCCAAGTATGACAAACAGGATAATAAGACCTGATATAACTATTAACTTTCTCATGTGTAATAAGGACTAATCATTAAGTAAACAACCACTCCACTGATGCTGACGTACAACCAAATCGGCATGGCCCATTTAACTGCTTTCCTATGCTGGACTATTTGATTGGTATACCCAAAATAAACTGCGCGCAATACAAACCAAACGACTACAATCGATAATAAGATATGTGAAATCAGAAGAAAGTAATATACCGGCCTCACAAACCCCTGACCGCCAAATGGTGTCGATTCATTTGAAATATGGTATAATATATAACAGACCAGAAATACCGAGCCTAACAGGAATGCTCCTGTCATCGATCTTCTGTGCCCGGTAATATCTTTTTTCTTAATGAAATAATAGCCCGTCAGTAACAGAATTGCAGTTAATGAGTTGATTACGCCGATAACATGCGGTAATACTTTGGTCCAGGCGCCGAGCTCGATCTTCTGACGTATTCCCAGTAAAGCCGCCACAGCAACCGGCACAACCACCGCCAAAATGTTGATAATACGTTCGTATTTTGGTTTTTTTTCAATTAATAAAGTTGCCATTCTAATCTGTCGTTTCTCCTTCGTAGGAAAGAATCTTTATTTCCGCCATTAGCCTCTCCGTTTCCTTTGGATCCGTTAATTGATAATGCCCTCTCACAAAACCTTTGCTATCTACTAAGACGCAGGCCGAAGAATTTGTCACTGCATTTTTCAAACCTAGTTCTTGCTTGAAAAATTGAGCAATCCCATCTTCCGGTGCTGCCTTGATCTCCCAGTTCGCCATATCCAGTTCAGGCATACTGGCCTTCTGCTTACCTAAATCAGAAGTAAGGGTTAGCAAATGCAAATCTTGTAGCTCGCTTCCTAAGGCTGCTATTCTTTGCAACTGACTAAATCCGAGCTTGCAACTATCCCTGCAATCAACTGGCAGGTAGCTAACCACTGTCCATTTTCCGGTAAAAAAATAACCGGCCACTGTATTCTGCTTCTCAGATAGCCTATGAAAAACAGTGTCGGAATTTTGCATTACCACCTTCCCATTTTCGTCCAGTTCCGGATTGAAATAGGGCAGGTCATAATGGTTTCTTGCGAAGAGCTGCAAAAACAAAAAAATCAAAGCCGGAATTACTAATGTGCCTATCAGTAATCCGGCTTTGGGAAAGTTCTTCATTTTTATTAACTAAAAATCGCTTCGAAAATGGCATTTCCTTCAAGTAGAAGCGCCAGTATTAACCAGGCCACAAAAATTACCGGGACCAAAATAGACCAGATAAGCGACTTGGTTTCGTGTTTTAAGTGCATGAACTCGCCCACAATGTAAAATGCTTTCACAATGGTCATCACGATGAAAATTGAAACTTTCAAAACCCCGTGAGGAACCATAAAGGCGATCACGAATTCAAGTGCAGTTAATATCAACAGGATCCAGAATGTCTTCATGATCGCTTTACGCTGCTCTGCACCAGCGTTAGGATCCTGATTGTGAATATGATGTGCGTCTGCCATTTCTTTTAAAGAATATTAGAAGTTAAAAACTAAACCAGATAGAAGAAGGTAAATACAAACACCCAAACCAAATCCACAAAGTGCCAGTAGAGACCTACTTTTTCGACCATCTCATAGCTTCCTCTTTTATCGTAAAAACCGGTAGCAGCTCGGAAGAATATTAATATGTTCAGGATAACACCACTAAAAACGTGCGTACCGTGAAAACCTGTAATGAAAAAGAAGAAATCGGCAAAGGCTGGCGGACCGTACTGATTCTCAGTCAGATTAGCTCCAAAAATTGTTTTCTCGATCCATTCACCGTTCTCCATTACTTTCATAACGCTTCCTGTGTCGGTTCCGTGGATAAAGTGGGACCATTCCCAAGCCTGGCAGCCCAGAAATGTAAATCCACCCAGGATTGTCCAAAGCATGTATTTCTCCACATTCGCTCTATCCATACGGTGACCGGCTTCCACTGCAAGTACCATTGTAACACTACTTGCGATCAGAATGAAAGTCATAATTCCTACGAAAACCAGCGGCAAGGAAATTCCGTGCAAAAAAGGAACCGCCTCATATACCCTTTCAGGTACTGGCCAATATAGGTTTGAAAAGGTGAAATTTTCCCTATCTCCGGTAAAAGCAGGAAAACTGAACCGGGCTGTACCGTACGCCACCAATAGGGCGGAGAAAGTAAAAGTATCGGAGATGAGGAAGAACCACATCATTAGTTTTCCGTAACTCGCTTTCATGGGCTCTATTCCCCCCAACCACATTTTGGGTTCCACAGCACCAGGTGTTGTTACATTTGCAGCCATTGGTAAAAGTTATTATTAATTAAAAGTCAATAAAAATACAAAAAGGTAAATCCAGAGGATATCTAAAAAATGCCAGTAGGTTGCACAAATCTGAATCCTTCTCAAATTCTTTTTGTGAACCCTTGATTTAAATGCCGCAGAAAGTGAAAGCACCAAAACAATCAGGCCTGTAATAATGTGAAAACCGTGCAAACCGGTAAACACGTAAAAAAAAGAACCAGACGGGTTTCCCACGAAATAAACATTCATGTCAACCAGCATTTTCCATCCTTCAAACTGCATCCAAAGGAAGAGCAGGCCTAGTACAAAAGTAATAGAAATTGCTATTTTCAATTGTTTGAACTGATCTTTTTTTGCCGCAAAATAAGCCCATTGCATGGCGATACTGCTCATTACCAAGACGCCTGTACTGTACCAAAAGATCTTTGGCATTTGGAACTCAAGCCAATTTCCCTCTGCTCTGCGAACAAGATACGCACTTGTCTGAGAAGCAAAAAGCATGATGATCGTTACAAGGAACAACCACAGGATGAACTTGATGGGGTCCATCGCCAGCGTGGCCTGTGGCTCTTTTTCTAGTTTATATTGCTGAACGTTTTCCATTTCTCTACAATAATTTCAGTTTCACAATTTATCCAACAAAAACGCGATCTGAACGATCGGCAGATATATAAATGATCCAAACATTAGCTGCTTTGCTGTCTTGTCTGTGCATGTCCGCATCAAATGGAATGTTTGAGCAAGAAAAAGCACCCCAAAAATAGTTGCAATAAATGCAGAATTGATACCAGTCATTCCCAGTTCGTAAGGCAGCCAACCGATTGGCAATAGGAACAATGTATAAATCATGATCTGCAAAGTAGTGTCGGAATCCTTCAAACCATTGGCGGGCAATAGCTTGAAACCTGCACGCTTGTAGTCCTCATCAAGCACCCAGGCAATCGCCCAAAAGTGTGGAAACTGCCAGAAGAACTGTATCGCGAACAGAATCCCAGGTTCCAGTCCGAAATGATTAGTCGCCGCAACCCAGCCGATCATCGGAGGAAATGCCCCTGGGAATGCGCCTACAAATACTGCTATCGGACCAACCCGCTTCAATGGTGTATAAACGAAGCCGTATAATACCAGCGAAAGCAGCGCTATCAAACCCGTAGTCAGGTTGAAGAAAAAGACAAAAACCAGGAATGATACTACTCCCAAAAACAAAGCCCAAACAGCTGCCTGTTCAACGGTAATCCTACCGCTTGGCAAAGGCCTTCCTGCCGTACGCTTCATCAGTTTATCAAAGTCTTTTTCAAGGATTTGATTGATGATATTCGCTGCTCCAGTGATTCCTATTGATGCAATTACGAACAAAATCAAATCACCTGCCCTTACATCCCTTGATCCGAGACAGTAGCCCATTGCGCCAGAAAACGCGATCAGCGATGCCAACCGAAATTTTAACAACTCGAACAAAACGCCCAGCCTCTCCCTTAACTTTTCAATTCCACCAGCGCTTTCTTGTAATGATGTCATTTTAAAAAAATTTACCTTAAAACCTGTCCTCCTAACTCAGGAGAGTCTTATATCGCAAATAGGTATTTCCATTTACCACCAGCCAGCTCATAAACTGCAATCCAATCAGCAGTATCGCCAAAGTCAAATGCATCGGCTGTGCCCAGGCCGGGACACTCAGATAAGCCATCACTAGTCCTGTTACTAATTCGAGTGCCAGTATCAACGCGCAGGCGACTGCTAGCTTGGCACCAAAAGATTTCTTTGCTTCCACTTTCAAAATCCTCCGCAGCCAAATCAAATTGACTGCCAGTACAATTATTGAAAATGATCTGTGAATATAGAATCTCAAACCCAACTCTGAAATCCACTCAGCACGTGCACTGTAACCAAGTCGCACAATCACTTCGTCAATAGCCTCTCTTACCTGGGTACCAAGCAAAATCTGGAATAAGGACAGCCCCATTACCGTGATTCCCAAAGTGTTCAAAGCACGCTGGTTATCGCGATCCATTCTGAATTTGCCCTCGACATAACCAGACCAGGTTAGCAGATATAGCAAAACGAAAACAATAATGATCGCAAAAAGCATGTGCAGTGTAACCACCACCGGCTTCAATTCAAATGAAACCACTTTCGCCCCAAGCCAACCTTGAAATCCTACCAGGATAAAGGCTGCGAGGCTCAAATAAAAAATCTGCTTATTTCCCGATTTCAAAAAGGGCAGGGAAGCAAGCAGAGTCAGAAAAATCATTATCCCGGTAAATGCTCCCAGAAGCCTGTTTACATATTCAATCCAGGTTTTTGTAGCGTTAAACTCTACCTCTCCTTTCAATTTAGCCCCGTAAATCTCCTTATAATCAGGAGGTAGTTGCGAAGCCTCTGTCGGCGGAATCCATCTCCCGAAGCACCTGGGCCAGTCCGGACAACCCATGCCAGCTCCCGTACTCCTCACTACACCACCCGCTATGATCAGAAAATAAAGTGTAATGACAGTATTTAAGGCCAACCGCCGAAAACGACGGTTGGCCTTAGAATCAATGTGATGATTTGAACTGGTCATTAAAATTTTGAGACTCTATTGCTTTTTCCAGAGAGATCAGCTCATTTTCATGAGGGAAATTCGATTCAAGCGTTTGAGAATATGGAATGTTCTGAGGAATGAAATCCTCCTTAGCACCAGGTTTGCTGTAGTCATAAGACCAACGATACACTGCTGGTATCTCACCTTCCCAGTTTCCGTGACCCGGAACAATCGGTGCAGTCCACTCCAAAGTATTTGAACGCCATGGATTTTGAGGCGATCTTTTTCCTTTGAAAATACTGTAAAAGAAATTCCAAAGGAAAATGAACTGAGCAAGGAACGAAAGTATCGCAGCAATAGATATAAACATGTTCATATCCATGTACTTATGCGTGAAGTCGTAGCTGGTAAACTGATAGTAACGACGCGGGAAGCCAGCTATACCCACATAGTGCATTGGAATAAACACCATGTATATACCTATGAAAGTCAACCAGAAGTGGATTTGGCCCAAAGTCGTGTTCATCATTCTTCCAAACATCTTAGGGAACCAGTGATAAACGCCTGCAAAAAGTCCAAAAGCCGAAGCAGCACCCATTACCAGGTGAAAATGCGCCACTACAAAGTAAGTGTCGTGCAACTGGATATCCAGCGCGCTATTACCCAGAATGATACCTGTTAAACCGCCCGATACGAAGAGAGAAACAAGACCGATCGAGAATAGCATACCGGGTGTGAAAATGATATTCCCTTTCCACAACGTTGTAATGTAATTGAAGCCCTTAACAGCCGAAGGAACCGCGATGATCAGCGTAAGGAACATGAATACCGATCCGAGGAATGGATTCATACCTGTTACGAACATGTGGTGTGCCCAAACGATGAAGGCGAGAAACGCAATACCGAGCATGGAAGCGATCATCGCCCTGTAACCAAATATCGGCTTGCGTGCGTTAGTTGCAATTACTTCAGAAGTAATTCCCAGACCAGGAAGCAGTACAATATATACTTCGGGGTGCCCGAGGAACCAGAATAAGTGCTGAAACAAAATCGGGCTGCCACCTACATTTGGAAGCGCCTCACCGTTGATATAAATATCAGAAAGATAAAAGCTTGTTCCGAAGTGACGGTCGAAAATCAGAAGCAATACAGATGACAACAGAACCGGGAACGAAATCAGCCCCAGAACGGCCGTGATCAGGAAAGACCAGATCGTAAGCGGCAATTTGTCGAAAGACATCCCCCTGGTACGCAGGTTAATTACTGTTGTAATATAATTGATCCCTCCTAGAAGTTGAGACACAATGAAAAATGCCATACTTGCTAACCAGAGCGTCATACCCATTCCCGATCCCGGATGGGCCTGAGGTAGCGCGCTCAAAGGCGGGTAAATAACCCAGCCACCAGCCGCCGGTCCTGATTGCAGGAAAAGCGAAGCAAACATGATCACACTGGCCAGGAAAAAGAACCAGTAAGAAAGCATGTTCATAAAACCCGATGCCATATCTCTGGCACCGATCTGCAAGGGAATCAGGAAATTACTAAACGTACCACTTAGCCCGGCAGTCAATACAAAGAACACCATGATGGTTCCATGCATTGTAACTAATGCCAGATAGAAGTTAGGATCCAGCTTTCCTGAATCGCTAATCCAACCGCCTAACACTGGTTTAAGCCAAGATAAGTTAGAATCGGGTAAGCCAAGCTGGATACGGAATATCACAGACATTGTAATACCAATTACTGCCCAAAGGATACCAGTAATTAAATATTGCTTCGCTATGACCTTATGGTCTTCGCAAAATATATACTTCTGCCAAAAGTTTTGTGCTTCATGGTGGTGTTCATGCTCCTCTGAGTGATGGTGAGCTGTTTCCAATCCTTCAATAGCTGACATATACTTTTAATGTATTTAAATTAGTAATTAGCGTAGACTAGTGCTTGCCCCAACTCCACCTCCCGAGGTGCTGTCAGCAGGTGCCGCTGCTTCCGCAGGCACATACTTCATAGCTTTTGCTTTTAGATTTTCAGGAACCTTCGCAAGATATTCGGGATAAGTTTGCAGGAACGTAGACTGTTCTGCACACCATTTTTTGTAAGATGCTTCGTCCTCAACCACCAGGCGCATTTTCATAGAAAAATGTCCTTGTCCGCAAATCTCCGTACATGCAATTTCGTAGTCAAACTTCGGATTGCCGGTTTCAGCACGCATATCTGCCGTTGTTTTATCCGCAACGAACCAAAATTTGGTAGGCATCCCCGGAACCGCATCCATCTTTACTCTCATATGAGGAATAAATACGCTGTGCAAAACATCACGTGCGCGGATTTTTAACAACACAGGTCTGTTCACAGGAATGTGCATTTCACTTGGATTTGTAAAGTCATCAAATGAGTTTTCGTCCGACAAGTCTATTCCAACTTCGTTTTGCGCATCAATCAGTTTGAAGTTATAGTTCCCAAGTTTGTTATCACTAACACCTGAATACCGTGCTATCCAGTTGAATTGCTTCCCGGTAATCTCGATTACCTCCGCATCTCTTGGCGCATCAGAAGTAATATCTGACCACGCTTTCCAACCAGTAAATACCAATAATGCCATCACAACGGCTGGTACAATAGTCCAAATTAATTCAAGTCTGTGATTTTCAGGGTAGAAAGTGGCGCGGTGATTTCTCTTATGCTGATATTTCCATGCGAAATAAAATATAAGAAAATTAACCAGGATAAATGGGATGGTCAGGATTCCCATAGAGAACCAAAACAGGTCGTCGGTACGTCGTCCGTGAATAGATGACGCTTCGGGAAGGAAAAACTCACGAGCGTGAAGGTAAGACCAGGTAATTGAGATTGCGCCGAATATAAGTATTACAATAAACAGCGCCCCATTTACTTTATTTCCTGAAGTATCAACTTCTGTCGAATCTGTCTTATTAATACCCTTGATGACATTTTGCAGTCTGGCGATGACTACACCGACAAGAACAACAAATACAAGAGCAACTAACGCGATAATGATATACATGATAATAGACTGGTTTTGCAATTAGGCAATATCGTGATGCAGTGATTCCTCCAACATGGGGTGATTTCTCGGGATCAAATTCGCCTTTTCTAATTGAGATGCTATTGAGTAGGCAAATGCACATAGAAACAAGAGAAAGAATCCCCATTCCAACGCTCCAAGTTCTGCTCCCGCTCCAACCGCGCCGGGCATAACATTAGTGTAAAAATCTATATAGTGACCAATAATAACGCTCCAGCATGCCACCTTCAAAATTGAGTGGGTGTATTTTGCGTCACGGGTCATCAAAACAAGGAATGGAAAAAAGAAATTCAGGAACAATGAAATGAAGAATGGCGCTTTATAAAATCCACCGTGACCTCTGAAACGCTCAATGAAATAAATCGTTTCCTCGGGAAGGTTAGCGTAGTAAATCAATAAGAATTGAGCAAACCATACGTAAGTCCAAAAAATACTGAAAGCAAAAACGAACTTACCGAGATCCCTTAGATGGCTAGAGTTAACAGCCCTTAAATATCCCCGTTCTCTCAACATTACCACCGTTAAGGTAATGACCGCCAGTCCAGCTACATGCCAGCTTGCCAATGTGTACCAGCCAAACATTGTGCTAAACCAGTGCGTGTCAATCGACATTACGAAATCCCAGGCAGAAGTCGATGAAGTTACGCCGAATACAACCAGAAATGCTGTACCAAAGCGGATGGATTTTTCATAAAATTCAGTCCCGCCAATTTCGTCTTCTTTTAGCGATAAATTTCGGATTACCTTCCACAACCAGTACCAGACGCCAAAATATATAACGAGTCTGGCAACAAAGAAAGGTGTATTCAGGTAGCCTCTTTTACCAGCAATGATCTTATCATATTCTGGTCCTCCAACCTCATACAAACCCTCATGTGTCCAGTGAAAAAGATCATGTCCGCCGAAAAAGAATGTAAGCAGCATTACCACACCAGTAACAGGTAAAAATGCTGGCATGGCCTCAGGAATTCTTTTAAAAACCGTCGCCCAGCCCGCCTGTGCCAGATAGTTGTAAGAAATGAAGAACATTCCTACCACCGACATTCCAGTAAAATACACACCATTCACCCAAAGATTAGCCCAGATCCTTGCTACCCAGCTTTTAGCGTGATGTCCGGCTTCCGCAGTTGCAGCAGCAGCTTCATGACCAGAAGCGCCATGCTCACCGGCAGCGTGACCTACTGCCGCAGCAGCATGTTCGGCTCCATGAGCAGCTGCCTCATGACCGCCGCCAGTAGCTGCCAGGTAGGCCCCTAAAGCTATTAGGGCCAATCCTACACCACCGCCTATAAGTAAATTCCTTTTAGCTTCCGATGTAAATTCAAACCGTTCTTCAATAGAAGGAATCGAATGTGCTGATGCCATTATTTATTTTTATTTCTCCGTTATCAAAAATATATTACGCCCCTTTCTGCAGCTTTTGCACGTAGTGCACTATTTTCCAGCGTTCCGCAGGGTCGATTTGCGAACCATGAGGCCACATACGAGCTTTACCATAGGTAATTACATGGAAAATATGACCTTCATTCAAATTCTTATATGCGTCACTGGCATAATTAGGGATACCCTTATACATCGTCCCAACCTTACCGTCACCAGCGCCGGTAGCACCATGGCAATGCTGGCAATATCTTTCGTATAGGATCTTCCCTTCCGCCAGCGAAACCTCATTTAATGGAATTGGATTTTTCAAAACCTTCTCTGCGATCGCGATACTGTCGGCAGGAATATTATATACCATTAAATCCACCTTCGCAGAATCTGCCTCACCGAATGAAGTTTGATAGTTTCTCCTTGCTACAGTACCTGCAACCGGTAGTCGCATTGTTAATCCCATTGGATTAATCGGATTCGCTTTTTCCTGCTTATACGGTTCGTATCCTACTGGCAGGTACATATTCGGTGCATATTCCTTTCCTGGATCACTGGGATCTTTCTTGCACCCCGAGGCCACTATCAAAACGATAGCACTGATCAACATACCCTTATGTAAACTCTTGAATTTCATCGTCTCAAACTTCATTAAAATTGCTTGATGTTGACTTCCTCAGCACCACTGTCTTTCAAAGCTCTTGATATCTCATCCACGCTCATTGAATTTCTTCCTAAATCAATGGCCATCACAAACTTGTTATCTGTTGAGCGTACATCAAACCGGGGATGAAAGTGGGTACCTGGTCCCAGGCCATTCGAAATGAAGAATGTAATTACCATTCCGAAAGCTGTAAAAAGTACTGTGAGCTCAAATGTGATAGGAATATATGCAGGCAAAGAAATTGGGTCCTTTCCACCAATGATCATTGGCCAGTCTATTCCCATTGTCCAGATCATCAAGGTTAACGCTACGCAGCAACCTGTCACACCGAACATAAATGCTGCAATTCCAATCCTGGTTCTGGGGTGCCCCAATGCTTCATCCATGCCATGGATCGGGAACGGAGAATAAACCTCTTTAATCTTCACGCCAGCTTTTCTAAGTCTGGGAACTGCATGAAGCACAGTATCGTCATCGTCATAAACTCCAACCAAATATTTACCAGATAATTCTGCCATACTATTACTAATTATTAAATATCAGATATCCCTATTGCTTGTCCTTATCATATGCCGGCTCAGCTGTTCCGCGTTGTCTGACTTTCGCTACTCCCGCAATTTTTGCCGGAAGCTGTGCTGATGTAGAGCGCAATACTGCTTTTACTTCAGCCATATTCACAACAGGCAAATATTTGGAGAATAAAAGAAACAATGTAAAGAACAAACCGAAAGAGAAAATGTAATCGCCAATGTCATAACGGGTCGGAGAGAACATTGCCCAGCTTGAAGGGATGTAGTCACGGTGAAGAGAGGTCACAATGATTACAAAACGCTCAAACCACATACCGATGTTAACGACAACAGAAATGAAGAATGTGAAGGTGATGCTGCGACGCAGTTTTCTAGACCAGAAAAGCTGAGGAGAAATAACGTTGCAAGTCATCATTGCCCAATATGCCCACCAGTAAGGACCGGTCATACGGTTGAAGAAAGCGTAATATTCATATTCAACTCCTCCGTACCACGCAATGAAGAATTCCGTGATATAAGCAACACCCACAACCGAACCAGTCAATGTGATGACTTTGTTCATCGTTTCAATGTGCTCTAAGGTAATGTAGTCTTCCAGCTTATAAACAACTCTGGTAATAAGCATCAGGTTTTGAACCATCGCAAATCCTGAGAAAATCGCTCCTGCTACGAAGTATGGAGGAAAAATCGTTGTATGCCATCCGGGGATTACAGAAGTCGCAAAGTCCATACTTACAATTGTATGTACCGAAAGTACAAGCGGCGTAGAAAGACCAGCCAGGATTAAGCTGATATATTCATAACGTGCCCAGGTCTTCGCTGATCCATCCCAGCCCATCGCAAACGTTCCATACATAAACCGGGAAATTTTGCTGGTTGCCCGGTCACGGATTGTTGCAAGATCAGGTATCAGACCAATATACCAGAATACCAGAGATACTGAGAAATAAGTACTGATCGCAAAAACGTCCCAAACAAGTGGTGAGTTGAAGTTAACCCAAAGAGAACCGAAAGCATTTGGAAGCGGCAGCGCCCAGTAGGCCATCCATGGACGGCCCATGTGCATAAGGATAAATGAAGCCGCACAAATTACCGCAAAGATGGTCATCGCTTCTGCTGCACGGTTGATCGATGTTCTCCACTTTTGACGGAATAGCAAAAGAATTGCTGAGATAAGCGTTCCGGCGTGACCGATACCTACCCACCAAACGAAGTTCGTGATATCCCATGCCCAGCCAACCGTTTTATTCAGCCCCCAAACCCCAAGGCCTTCCCACCAGGTCCAGGCAAGGCAGACAGTACCATACGCCAAAACCAAAAGAGAGATACCGAAAGCAATCTTCCACTCTTTCGTGGGAGCGCCTTCAACATGCCGACATATATCTTCCGTTACGTCTGCGTACGTTTTCCCACCTTGAATCAGCGGTTCTCTTACAGGTGAAGTAACATGCATACTACTATCTATTTATAATGATTTAAACTTCAATTTATAACTTCTTGATTACGCGTGCTCTTTTGCCTCTGCTGGTTTAGCTGCTACATCTTTGTTTCTAACCTTGGTCAGATAAGATAGTTGCGGGCGAACGTTGATTTCTTCCAGCATATGGAATGCCCTTCCTTCGCGCTCTTCTTCCAATATCTTCGAGATTCGGCTTTCAGGATCGTTCATATCGCCGAAAGTAATGGCACCAGTTGAACATGCAGAAGCACAAGCAACATTTACCTCCCCATCAACAATCCTTCTTCTCTCCTTCTTGGCTGTCAATTTCGCTTCCTGTATTCTATGTACACACATCGAGCACTTCTCAATAACACCCCGCGAGCGAACAGTCACATCTGGATTGATGACCATTTTACCCAGATCATTGTTGAAATTGTAATCGAAGTTGTCGTTATCAAAATATTTAAACCAGTTAAAGCGACGAACTTTATAGGGGCAGTTATTTGCACAATATCTCGTTCCAACACACCGGTTGTAGGTCATTTGGTTAAGACCCTCAGAACTATGAGTAGTAGCCAGAACCGGGCATACTGTCTCGCAAGGCGCATTGTTGCAATGCTGACATAGCATCGGCTGAAAAGTCACTTCCGGGTTTTCGGAAGCAATCTCCAATCCTCTCAAATCTTCTGCATCCGCGTCGCTGCTGTAATATCTGTCGATACGAAGCCAGTGCATTTCGCGGCTGTTGATGATTTCCTGGCGACCAACGACCGGAATATTGTTTTCAGCCTGGCAGCTGACAACACAGGATCCGCAACCAAAACATGTATTAAGGTCGATGACCATCCCCCATGAGTGGTTCTTATATTTATGTCCGTTCCAAAGCGAAAGATCGGTTGCATCAACAGTACCTTCCGAAGTAGGTATTTTTGGAATGAAACGACCAGCTTGTGGGTCTTTCTGGAAATGCGAAAGAACTGTTTCCTGAAGAACCGATTTACGGTTCATTACAGTATTGTGAGTTTGTGTTTGAGCAATCTCGCGGGTGTCACCCGTTTTTGAAATTGTAACCTCGCCCGGTAAGAATGATAAGAAACCGCCGACCGAAGATGCAAACGGATAAACGTTTTTCCCCACACCATTTGCAGACTTACCTGCTTTCTCACGACCAAATCCGATTGCGATGGAAACCGTGTTATGTGCTTGTCCTGGTTGTATAATAACCGGAACTTCGACAGCCTTTCCTTTACTTTCTACTTTAACTACGTCTCCCTGAATAAGTCCCAGCTCGGTAGCCGTCTTTTGGGAAATACAAGCATGATTGTCCCAGCATGCCTTTGTTACAGGTTCTGGCAATTCTTGAAGCCATGGATTGTTAGCGGTTGCACCGTTTCCTATTCCAACGTTTTCAAACAGAACCAGCTCAATTCCCGAGGAAGACGCTTTATATGTTTTTGCGATGCTAGCACTCGCAGCGTTGATATCCCCTGAGAATGTAGCGCCTGATGCAGTCGCATTTGAAGCAGCTTCAAACACTCCGTCGTGAAGCGATTTTACCCAGAAAGTTTCAAAATCACCTCCTGTGCCCTGGGTAAAAATATTCTTTCTCCAATACGATTTAACGTACTCGTGATAGTCAGATGGCTGCCCGGCCCATTTCAACAGACTTTCCTGAGCTTGACGAGTACTGAATATGAGACTAATAGCCGGTTGCCCCAGGCTGAAAGATCCTGCAATAGGCTCCGCATCGCTCCATGATTCAAGGTAATGAGGCGCAGGGCAGATATATTTCATCAGAGATGATGTCTCGTCGGGGCGATCATTAAAGGAAACACTTAACTGTACCTTCGGCAACGCCGCTGCCAATTCTGCTCCACGAGGGTGATCATAAACCGGATTCGCACCCAGCAATATAACCGCTGCAACTTTGCCGCCTTTCACGTCATCAATGAACTGATTCATTACAACGTCATTGCCTTGACGGTAATTAACAGGCTTATCAAGATTGATAGTTGTGCCGTAGCTGCCCAATAAGCTGTTCAATGCATTTACCACAACCTGAACAGCAGGATCGTTAACTGCACTTACTACCAGCGCCTGACCTTTTGCAGCAACCAAATCGTTTGCTGCCTTGTCAAGATTTGGCACCTCAATGGAAGGAGCAGATATAGCAGCACCGCCTAACTTGGCTGCAACCTTCTTGTACAATGAACTTACAACGAGGCCTAACTGAGATGGCTTAACAGCAGACCGGTAATCAGCATTTGAACCAGTGACAGAAAGCCCTGATTCGAATTGGTAGTGGCGGGACATTTCTTTTTTGCCCTCTTTACCGCTTCCCAATGATCTCGTTTCTGCAAATTGTTTTGAATAAGTATCCGGAGCTACCCAGGTCCCCAGGAAATCAGCGTCTATACTGACAACTACTTTTGCTTTACTAAAATCGTAGGAAGGGAATACCGCTTTCCCGAAAGAAATCTCATTTCCCTTTAAAATGGCTGAAGACGAATTTGCATCATAAACAACGTGAGTCGTTGTCGGATATTTACTTGTAAAATCTGCGATTACAGACTTCGTAGAAGGGCTCAGGATAGTTTGCGATACGATCCGGATCGCTCCTCCATTGCTTGCAACCTGCGCTAATTGCTGGGCAATCTCTTTATCAACGGCCTCCCAGCTTACCTTTGTATCTTCGCCCTTTTTAGGGCCTCTTAACTTTTCATTGTCATATAATCCAAGCAGAGATGCCTGAACCCTCGCACTAGTACCTGAAGAAATTTTCGATAGTGAATTCCCCTCGATCTTCACCGGCCTTCCCTCCCGCGTTTTTACCAGAATACTGGCATAATCTCCATTTTCAGCGTAAGTCGACGCATACCAGTTGGCTATGGTCGGAAATTCACCTTCCGGCTTATTTATATATGGGATAGCTTTTTTAACAGGAGCCTCGCAAGCTGCAAGTGAAACTGCCGCCATCCCGAAACCAAGAACTTTTAGAAAATCCCGACGATGCGAACCTGCCCCGTCGATTAAACTTTCATATTGGCTTTCAATCGGAGCAGAACCAAATTCAGAAGCAGCGTCTTTTACAAACTTCTCGTCATTCCGTAGCTCTTCTAATCCCCGCCAATATCTCTTATTAGTATTTTCCATAAAACTATTCAATACAAATGCGTTGTATTCTGGTATTAATTTCTCTTGATTAATAGTGGCATTTAGAACATTCCAAACCACCTATATCAGCTACCTTCAAAGCTTCCTTGCTTTCAGAAGCATGTAACTGCACCAGCTTGTCATAATACTGATTGTCCTTTGTATTGACTTCCGTTTTGCGGTGGCAATCGATACACCAACCCATTGTTAAAGACGAACGCTGTTGAATAACTTCCATTTTCTCCACTTCGCCGTGGCAGGTCTGACACTCCAGACCGCCCACATTTACGTGCTGGGCGTGATTAAAGTAAGCCAGATCAGGCAGGTTATGAACCCTTACCCATTCAATAGGCTGGTTATTTTCAATTGAAGTGTAGATTTTTTGAATTTCAGGAGATTCCTTCTTGATAACTCCGTGGCAGTTCATACATATGTTCGCAGAAGGAATATGCGCAGACTTTCCACGGTTAACACCCGTGTGGCAATAATTACAATCAATTTTGTATTCCCCTGCGTGCAATTTATGAGAGAAGGAGATTGGCTGTTTCGGTGCGTAACCCTGTTGAACACCAACATTGTAAGCTCCATCCAATGTGGCTTTCAAAACAAGCAGAACAAAAATCCAAAGCGTTGCGGACCTGATAGCAGGATCCAATGAAATGCGTTTCAGTGAATTGCCAAGACTTGTCATAAAGTCCGGCTTTGCAGTGGTTTCCGTTTCGCCACTCACTGCTTTTGACAGGAGCGATACTATTACAAGCAAAACACCTAAAACGAGTATCATCACTACCACCAACGCCCCCAAAACAATTACAAACAGATCAGAAGGACCTTCACCTTTGGACTCACCGCCCGCTGCGGTTGCTCCACCGGCACCAGCGGCGGCAGCAGGCGCCGCAGTGGAAGCCTGATCTACATAAGCAAAAATTCCTTTGATATCATCGTCGGACAAGTTTGGGAAACTTGTCATTTGCGCTTTTGAATACTCGTTGTAGATTTTCACAGCGTAAGGATCGCCGGAAGCAATTACGGCCTGCGAGTTACGTACCCACTTCGCAAGCCAGGCAAAATCGTGCCGGCCGCTTACACCCTTTAACCCTGGGCCAACCACTCTTTCATCTGTCACAGCGTGACATTGCGCACAGTTATTTTTGAAAAGTGTTTCACCTTTTGCAGCGTCACCTCCGCCCGCCGGGGCGGCTGCGGTAGCTGTACTATCCTGAGCAAACGCCAGATTTTGTACGTTTAGAAGCAGTGCGACCGCAATTGTGAAAAAGATTCTTGAGTAACTAAAGTAGGAACAAATTCGAGCGTTCTTACGGAATGATATATTCATAATCAACTATTCATTATTCTTCAACAGACAAAACTAGCTTACGATTTTTTATCCACAAAAGTATTTAAGCGATATTTTGAACCACCTTCTTATTTATAATTTGTCTAATTTGCTTAGCGCTTTTAGTTGAAATTCATTTATCGTTCACCACTGATTTTCAAATATTTAACAAAAAAAATACCATTTGAACAGGCAACATGGCGCCTTGTGCAAATGGTATTTTTCAGGTAAATATTTGTCCCTAAAAATCAGTGCCAAATATCAGATTTTATGGTGAGGTTCCGAGCGGATTCGAACCGCTGTACGAGGTTTTGCAGACCTCTGCCTAGCCACTCGGCCACGGAACCAAATTTGGGTTAGCCGCCTGCCACTAAGACAAGCAGCTAATCCGGGTGCAAAAGTATCAAATTTTCCGGCTATTCACCATTAATTTGTTACTTTTTGCCTTTTTTCTCACTTTCTTCCATTTGTTCTTTCAAAGCGGAAAGAACACTAAGATCTCCGAAAGTTGATTTTTCTGCATCCTTAGCAGGAGCATCTGACGTCGCCGCTTTCGCAGGAGCCGATTTTGCAGGTCTTTCTTCTTTCTTCTCCTCAGAAGGAACGTGCTTAACTTTTGAATGCGTCAATACGATTTTCTTCTCGTCTTTCAGGAATTCAAGAACTGTGAAGTCAAGGCTTTCACCTACTTCCGCAAGAGTACCATCTTCTTTCGCAAGATTTTTGATGGCTGCAATTCCCTCAATTCCGTAAGGAAGTTCCAATGTCGCAAACTTGTCGCCTTTCGCAACGATTGTAGACTTATGAACTGATCCTACTTCGAATATGCTTTCGAAAGTATCCCAAGGATTTTCTTCCAATTGCTTGTGACCGAGAGCAAGACGGCGGTTGTCAGCGTCAAGTTCAAGAACAACAACTTCTAATTCGTCATTTACTTTAACGAAATCAGATGGATGCTTGATTTTCTTAGTCCAGGAAAGGTCAGAAACGTGAACCAGACCATCGATACCTTCTTCAAGCTCGATGAACAAACCGAAGTTTGTCAGGTTACGAACCACACCTTTATGACGGGTTCCAACTGCATATTTCTCTTTCAGAGAAGCCTGAGTCCAAGGATCCTCGGTCAATTGTTTGATACCAAGAGACATTTTACGCTCCTGACGATCCAGTGTCAATACTACAGCACTGATTTCGTCATTAACATTCATAAACTCTTGTGGATTGCGCAGGTGCTGAGACCATGACATTTCTGAAACGTGGATCAAACCTTCAACACCTGGTTTGATTTCAAGGAATGCACCGTAATCAGCAACATTAACAATACGACCTGTAACTTTCGATCCAACCTGGATTTCTTCAGCCAAAGAATCCCAAGGATGAGACTGAAGTTGTTTCAGACCAAGTGAAATACGTTTTTTCTCTTCATCGAAGTCAAGAACAACCACGTTCAATTTCTGATCAAGCGCAAGCAGGTCAGACGGGTGGTTGATACGGCCCCATGAAATATCAGTAATGTGCAACAGACCGTCAACACCACCCAAGTCGATAAATACACCGAAGTTGGTCATGTTTTTGATCACACCTTCCAGTACCTGACCTTTTTCAAGGTTGTTCAGAATCTGCTGACGTTGTGCTTCAAGGTCTTTTTCGATCAGTACTTTGTGAGATACTACTACGTTGTCATTTGCGTAGTTGATCTTAACGACCTTAACCTCCATACGTTTTCCAACGAAAATGTCGAAATCACGGATAGGCTTAACATCGATTTGAGAACCTGGCAAGAACGCTTCGATACCGAAGATATCAACGATAAGACCACCTTTGGTTCTTCTTTTAACGTTTGCATCGATAACCACATCCTCGTCAAATGATTTCTGGATGTTGTCCCATGCAGTGATAACTTTGGCTTTTTTGCGGGAAAGAACAAGCTGACCTTGTGCATCTTCCTGGTTTTCCACGTAAACTTCCACTTCGTCGCCGATTTTCATTCCCGGCAAGTCACGGAATTCATTGGAAGAAACGATACCGTCAGATTTGAATCCGATATTCAGGATCACCTCACGGTCTGTAATACCTACTACAATACCTTTAACTACTTCTTTTTCCTGAACAGGAGAAAGGGTAGTTTCATACATTTGTTCCAGACGACCACGGTCAGCAGTTGAATAGCCAGTACCGAAGCCTTTGTCTGATGCTTTGTCCCAATCGAAATCAGGAAGGGGTTGATTTTGTTTTTCCTTAGACATAAATAGGAATTATAGCTCTTGGATACATCAGCGAGCGAGCTACCTGGCTGAAAATTAGTTAAACAAGCTCTCTTAGAAAATGAGAGCGCAAAAGTACGCGTTTCAAACTAAATTCCGAAGAGTTGGCGGAATTTTATTTGAAAGTAAATGTGTAGAATGTTGCTGGCTGGAAGGACTTTACAAGCGTTACAGAAAGAGTATCTGCATTTAATAAGACCTTTCTCTGACACCGAGGTAGGGCAACCACTCGTCGGCGGCGAGACCAGAGAAGTCCCGGATGAACATCAGGAAGGAAGGCCGGAAGGGGCGTTGCCGAAGCGGCATATCCATTTCTTCAGGAGTATGATCTCCCTTTCTTGAATTACAACGTTTACATGCAGTAGCCAGGTTGTCCCAGGTAGTTTTCCCGCCCCTCGATTTTGGAATTACATGGTCAAGCGTAAGGTTATCGTGCGTTCCACAATACTGGCAGCGGTTACCGTCCCTTTTAAAAAGATTTTGCCGGGTCATAACCACACCTTTATACGGAATATGTATGTAACGGTGAAGGCGGATGACAACCGGCATGGGGTACTGATCGTTTACTGTTCGCAAATACTGCCTTCGGGATTCGGCCAGCATTTCAGCCTTGTTCATGTACACTAACAAGAACGCCTTCGGAACTGTGCAAACACTTAATGCGCTGTAATCTTGATTAAGAACCAGTACTTTACCCATGAGCCCTTGAGGTAATTATTTCCGACAATATAGCAAATTTCCACCAAAAAAATCCCGCCTTTAGCCGCAAAAATCCTGGAAGCCAAATCAATAGTTTGCCCGATCTGCTTCCCTTTTAATGTCCTTTTCTTTAATACTGTCCCGCTTATCATAAAGCTTTTTCCCTTTCGCCAGCGCAATATGCAGCTTCGCAAGCCCGCGATCGCTGGTAAACAATCTTATCGGAATGATTGTCAAACCCTGATCTTTCAACCCTTCGGTAAGTTTCCGACGCTCACGTTTGGTAATCAGCAATTTACGATCACGCATTGGTTCGTGATTATAATGCGTACCTTCTGTATAGGGGGAAATGTGCAGACTTCGTATATAAAGTTCATTGTCCATAAACAAACAATAGGCATCCTGGAAGTTGACCTTACCTTGTCTGATTGATTTAATCTCGGTACCTGTCAACGCCATTCCTGCCGTAATCTCTTCCAGGAAAAAATACTCGAACGATGCCTTACGATTCTTTATATCTACTTTTTTAACTATTTTTTCAGACATATTCTTAGCTGGGTGATAAAAGGGCTTAAAATTAATTTTTTGTTAAAACTATACCAACACATGAAATCAAACCTGCTGCAATGCATTCTGGCCATCTCAGTTAGCGCATTACTGAATTTTAAATCCACGCCAGCGAATGCGCAGGATCAAACGTCGGAAGTACGCGCGACGATTGATAAGTTATTCGATGGAATGCGTGCGGGTGATTCGTTAATGCTACAAAGTGTTTTTGCAAAAGATTGTGCATTAACATCTATTTCTAAAAATGAGGCCGATTCCCTGATCGTACGTACGAGCGGCATTCAGGGCTTTATTAAAGCAGTTGGCACACCGCACAAGGACAAATGGGATGAAAAAATTTACGATGTGAAAGTATCGATCGACGAGCCGATGGCCATTGTGTGGGCTCCTTACAAATTCCATCTCGGCGACAAGTTCTCCCACTGCGGCGTCAATGTATTTACGCTTCTACACTCGAAAACCGGCTGGAAGATTACAGGGATAACAGACACGCGAAGAAAAGAAGCTTGCCCGTAACGCGTTAAAACCTGACCATTTGCTTCCAGGTACCTTTCATGCGGTTATATTTGATCGTACTCGGCAATGCTTTCCACCAGTACTTGTTCATTTCCACTGCAAAGGAAGGCTGCATATAACAATTGATCACACATCCTTCACAAGCTGGTAATCGTCCTTCCAACGCAACCAGTTTTTGCACTTCGTCGGAATGGTACAGGTTAAATAAATTTCCATCTATCGGAAAATCTTTCAATCCCAGGTGATAGCAGGGTAACACTAATTTGTTCTCAGGCGAAATAACGATAGTTGTACTTGCAGCTTTGCAAACAGGTGCATCAACATGATTTCCTCCATCCAATCGCAGCTGCACAAATGCCTCATTGAGATAGACATTTTTCTGCTTTGCCCACCATAACAATTCGTTCAACGCTTCCTTCGAAAGGTTCGCACCTACCTTATCATATTCAAATACCGGATTGAGGATCAGAACAAGATCGTTTGGAATACAGATTTCTTCCCACAGCTGCCTGATCTTATGAACATTGTTCTCAAAAACAGTAAAAATAATATCAGGTCGCTCGCCCATTGACTTTGCTATTGCGATGGATTCCATCACTTTGTCAAAGCATTTGACGCCACGAGACTGATCATGTTCGTCTCGATCCGGTGAATCGAGCGAAAAGTGTAACATATCGACCAGACCGCGCAGCTTTTCAGCCTGTTTCGGATAAAGCAGGCCGTTACTGGTCACAGTAGTGATCATCCCGTGGTCCTTTGCCTCTTTCAAAAGCAAATCCAGCTGGCGATGGAGCAGCGGCTCTCCCCCTGTGAAGTCAATGACTTTTACCCCCAGTTTTTTCAGGTCCCGAAGATTTTCGCGAAGGTTTTCAACGGTTATATAGGGCGAAGGCTTTTCCCATATATCACAGAAACTGCATGATGCATTGCAACGATACGTTACATAATAATTACACAGGACCGGATGGGATACCAGACGCATATCAGCTGATCATAGAAAGGAGACTTGTCAGCTTGTCTTTCAGATCTTTTCTGTCAACAATAAAATCAAGAAACCCGTGTTCAAGCACAAATTCAGCACTTTGGAACCCTTTTGGCAAATCCTTACCGATGGTTTCACGAATCACGCGCGGACCTGCAAAACCGATCAACGCCTCAGGTTCAGATATATTAAAATCACCCAGCATTGCATAGGAAGCCGTTACCCCGCCAGTCGTAGGATCAGTGAGCAGAGATATATAAGGGATTTTCGCCTCCGACAGTTGCGCCAGACGCGCAGAAGTTTTTGCCATTTGCATTAATGAAAACCCAGCCTCCATCATCCGCGCGCCACCCGATTTTGAAATCATCAAAAACGGGATTTTGTGTTCCAATGCATAAGAAATGGCCCTGGCTATTTTCTCACCCACAACCGAGCCCATCGACCCGCCGATGAAGTTGAAATCCATACAGGCGATCACTAGGTCCAGTTCGTTCATTTTGCCGTGACCAGTCCTGACCGCGTCATTCAAGCCTGTTTTTTGCATGGTCGACTTGATACGGTCGGGATATGCTTTTGTATCTACGAAATGCAAAGGATCTCCGGAAGTCAGGTTCGCATCAAGTTCTATGAATTCGTTGTCATCGAACAGGAGATTGAAATAAACATCCGACCCCACTTTTTCGTGGTAATTGCAATGCGGGCAGGTGAAGGCATTTTGCTTATGTTCCCTGGTAGGTGTTATTTTTTTACAATTTGGACATTGGTACCATAAACCATCAGGCGCCTCGCGCTTCATTTCTGTTGGAGTATTGATGCCTTTTTCTTTCCGAATAAACCAGGACATGTTCTTGTGGGTTAATTTAAATATAAAAGCTTTTTAATCAGCTTATTATATAGACTTCATGATGTATATAAGACTCAAATATAAGAATAATTGTTTTTTTAAACCGGTATCGGCCTTTATCAGTAATGGCATACCGGCTTCTGATGAACAATTTTAAGCTTAATTTGTTACTATAAAACCAATTTAAATAGCTGGTTTATAAATATCGATGATAACAATTCCGTCCCCCATCGTGATTATTGTTGGAACGAACAGGCCCAACTCCATGTCCCGAAAAATCGCAGAATACTATCAGACTATACTAAATCACCTGGACGCACCCAGTATTATTCTCGATCTGGTTAATCTTCCGAATGATTTCACCGTGTCTGCATTATATCATAATACCGGCAAAAATGAGGAATTCAATAATCTCAAATCTCTGCTGGAGCAAACTGATAAGTTTGTTTTTGTAGTTCCGGAATACAACGGTTCTTACCCCGGGGTATTAAAAGCCTTTATTGATGGCCTTCCGTATCCAAACAGTTTTGCCAATAAAAAGGCCGCGCTAGTGGGCCTTTCCTCTAATATGCAGGGGGCTACAATCGCGTTAAGCCATCTAAATGACGTATTTAGTTATTTGGGTATGAACACCTTAGCTCTCCGTGTAAAGCTTGGCCAGATACGTACCCATTTTCAAGATAGTGCCGTCTCAAATGCGTTATACAAAGAACTGCTTGAAATGCAGGCCGGACAGCTTGTTCACTTCTGATCTAACAAAAAAGGGAGCCTGCGCTCCCTTTTTCATGTTATTTCAACCAATGTTGCTCCATTTCATAAGCAGGAATTGCTGGCCGCTTCCATAATTCTGCCCTGCTTCTTCTGAATGCCGGCCCTTCCAGGTCAGCGAATTTCACAAGGCCGTCTTTGAAAGAATTGATCATTACCCGCAAATCTTCATTCTCATTCTCGGACCAACCTTCGTTCCCGTCAAGTTCAGTAAGGGAAATATTTACCGAGTCAAATCCAGAGGAAATAGTATCTTTCTCCATTACCAGATCCACAGTGCTCGTAGGAGTATTTTCGAAAACATCTTCGGTAACTACGATAGGCTCCTCATTCACGGAAACCTCCTCTTTCATATTGTCGACAGGGGCTTCAATCGTGCCGGGAAACTTATGGGATAACTTGATACCCGGAATAGGTGATTCGATGCTATCGAAACCGGCTGCAACAATTGTAACTCTCAGCTTGTCGACCAGTGAATCGTCCAAAATCGTTCCCAATTTGAACATTCTGGCTTCTCCACCTACCTGAGACAATACGTAACTCCAGATTTCACGCTGCTCTTTCATGGTGGCTTCCTTTTTCTTGCTGGTAGCCAAAGTGACAAGAATACGTTTTGCTCCACGAATATCCCTGTCGTTCAAAAGCGGAGAATCGAGTGCTTCCTTGATCGCCACCTGCGCACGGTCGCCGCCACTCGCTTCCGAAGTTCCCATTACAGACTGCCCCGCTTTTTTCAATACTTTCTCCACATCCTTGAAGTCGGTATTGATATTACCGTTTGTTGTGATGATTTCGGAGATACTTTTAACCGCATTCAGCAGAATTCCGTCAGCCTCTGCAAATGCCTGGGTAATCGTCATATCTTCAAAAAGCTCTTCCAGCTTGTCATTCAATACAACCAGTACCGTATCACAATATTTTTTGAGTTGCTCGATACCTTCGAGCGCTTGTTCTTTCTTGTCGAAACCTTCCCAGGTATAAGGCGCAGTTACTACCGCGACCGTTAATTTACCCATTTCCCGGGCCAGCTGCGCGATTACGGGTGCAGCTCCGGTGCCTGTTCCACCCCCCATACCAGCGGTGATAAATACCATTTGTGTGGACCCGCCCAGCAGTCCTTTAATCTCCTCGATAGTTTCAAGGGCGGCTTCTTTTCCTTTTGTAGCGTCCGTTCCAGCCCCTAGCCCTTGCGTTAATGTTGCTCCAAGTTGTATTTTAACTGGAACAGGACTGTTGGCCAATGCCTGCCTGTCGGTATTACAAACCGCAAATTCTACATCCTTGATCTTTCGTTCAAACATGTAGTTCACAGCATTACTGCCTCCGCCGCCTACACCAATCACTTTGATAATGGCAGGCTCACCTTCGCCTGGGGCTGGAAAGTCTTTCACGATTTCGTTCACGATGTAGTCCTGATCTAAAGCTTTCAGCAAGCTTGTGTTTAATTTTTTTTCCGGGGTTGAGTTATTCATAACTGTGCTGATTTTTCAATAGTCGCCTAAACTATCGTCCTTTTTGCCAATAATATTATTGATGTTATCCCAGAAAGTACCTCCATTTTTTTTAACAGGCTCCTTCACCTCTTTGGGTTTATCTTTCTGAACAACGCTGGCCGTAACCGCCGTAGCCGGCTTACAAACAGATTTAACCCTTGGGTCGATCGACTTCAGACCAGCCCACGCCAGACCAATCGCAGTACTAAACGTAGAATTGCTCACTGCGTCGGCCTTCGCCGTTCTTTCCAGGTTTTCAGGATAACCTACCCTCACGGACATATCAGTCACTTTCTCAAATAACAGCTCTATATCATCAATATTCGCTGAACCTCCGGTTAAAACGATACCGCCGATAAGTCTGTCCAGATAGCCCGATTTAATAATCTCAGCATAAACCATTGCAGCAATTTCTTTCAATCTCGCCTCAATGATCAATGCGATATTTTTCTTTAAAACAGGCTTTGGCTGTCTGCCCGCAAGATAATTGACTAAAATTTCGATATTAAGAGGAATATCTGCAGAAATAGCCGCACCATACTGCTTTTTGAGCTGCTCTGCATTCTCATATTGAATATTGCAACCCAGCGCCAGGTCATTTGTAATATGGCGCCCGCCAACAGGAAAAGTAGCAATATGTCTTATAATCCGGTCCTGATAGATAATCAGGTCGGTAGTATGATCGCCAATATCGACCAGTGCAATTCCAGCCTTGATTTCATTATCGGTTAAAACAGCCAAACTGGTAGCCAGCGGCCCCAGAACCATTTTATCACATCTTAAATTCTGATCTGCATCGGCCAGGCTTTTCCTGGTACGCTGAATAGATTGATTATTTGCAGAAACGATCAAAAAATTGCCGCCCAGCTTGATCCCCGTCCGCCCCACAGGCTCTTTGATCCCCATCGAATTGTCGACAACGAAATCCATCGGCAACACATGCAGCACATCGTAATTAGGCTCAATCTTCGCGCGGTACATGTCATCAACAAGTTGATCTACATCGCGTTGAGTCACTTCCTCGCCCGAAGACGCAGAAGGACGGATCACGCCGTCACTTTGCGAACTTATTTTTACATGAGTGCCGCTGAAACTAACATTCACGACACCAATATCAAGATCTGACCGTAAGGACGCCTCCTGAAGAGCTTCCCTGATGGCACTGCCAACCTGTTTTATATTTTCAACTGATCCATTAATAACTGCTCCTGCAGGCACCGGAACTTCACTAAAACCCAGAATTTCTATATTGTTCTGACGCGATCCGGAAGAAGTTCCCTGCGCTGCGATCACGGCTATTTTAGTACTTCCAATATCGACTCCAACTACAATTTTTTCGTGTGCCATGCTAAAGGTGAATTATTATTCACAAACTATTTGATCTTGAAACTTAACACTTATTCTTTTAAATCTGCTCCAGTCCTGACTCAATACTTTGTCGTAGAATATTTTAAGCTTTTTAAACTTAGACTGATAATCTTCTGCTGTCCCCAATTCGATCTGCTGATCACCGACAATAGTCATCAGACTAATTTCTCCGTCATTGTCTGCATTCAGCTGCGTAACCTGCGCTTTCCAGAATGGGTCTGTATTCAGAAAATGAAGTAGGTCCATTACCGGAGCACCCTTCGCATTCTGTAATTTTTCAGGATCATTAAAAAATGCCCCTGAAACCAATAATGTTCTTGCTGAATAATTTTCTGATAGAGGAAAAAAAACGCCTTCATCGCTAATATAGTATCCCGACGTGTTCCGCGTTTCTCCATTTTCAGAAGTATTAATCCAGCGCGCTAACGGTTTCTCTTGTTCTACTTCTACGACTATATTACCTCTGAGGTCACTAAAAACCTGGCATTTCCTTATTAATTTGTTACGCCTGACCCGGTACTCCAGATCGTTTAATGCGACATCTCTTAGCCTGCTTCCCAACAAAGGATCCCCCCCGTTTTCTGTCAATAGCATCCGGACATCCATTTGATCTAAAAAGCGTGCTCCCGAATCACCCTTGATCGATACTACCAGGTTAGTACAACGTTGCTGACCCAGCTTACTTTCCGCCATACCGATTCCGGCAATCGGCAAGAGAAGCCACAAACCACGTTTCAACAAAAGCCATGAATATTCAAATTTACGTAACATCTTAGTAATATTAACAATGCTTTTATTAATTATTCGCAAACGGATTTTTGAGCTGGTTGGCCAAAGGTTCGACCAAAGTGTCGATATCTCCGGCGCCGATTGTCACTACAATATCTGTATTTAAATCTCCTAAAATACTAAGTACTTTATCTTTAGAAACGATTTGCTTGTCTGGGCAACGAACATTTTCAAGTATCATTTGCGAAGTCACTCCTTCAATAGGAAGTTCTCTCGCCGGGTAAATTTCCAGCAATAAAACCCTGTCAGCCAGAGACAGGCTTTCAGCAAATCCATCAGCAAAATCACGTGTTCTGGTGAAAAGGTGTGGCTGAAAAATGGCTGTTACGTGCCGGCCGGGATATAAACCTTTGACCGACGACAGAAAGGCTTCAATCTCTGCCGGATGATGGGCGTAATCATCTATATAGACATTTCCATCTTCTTCCACCTGATACTCGAAGCGTCGCTTGACGCCGCCATAATTTTCAAGCGCCTCTTTTATTTTTTCGGGAGAAACACCCACGTGCAATGCAACTGCACTGGCGGCTATTGAGTTTTCAATATTATGATACCCGGGAATTTTCATGGCAATGCCTTCAATCACGCCGTCGGGGTACACAAAATCAAATACAAACCGTGCATTTTCAATATGAATATTTCTGGCATGAAAAACCCCGGAATTCAGAGAATAGGAAAGTACTTCCGCTTTGGTACTGCCCGATAATTCCAATCCCTGTTTCATAAAAAGCACCCCGTCTTCATCGATCTGCCCCACAAAATCACGGAACGATTCCAATACCGCCTCGTGCTTGCCGTAAATATCGAGATGGTCCGCATCCGTGGAGGTCACAATCGCAATCTCAGGATAAAGAGTCAGAAAAGAGCGGTCGAATTCATCAGCCTCAACAACACAAAAGACTTCTTCCAGATGATCTGTCGGATCGTTCAGAAGCAGGTTAGTCCCATAATTTTGCGTAATACCTCCCAGAAACGCAGTACTGTTGACGTTAGCGTGTCTCAAAATATGTGCGACGAGTGACGATGTCGTGGTTTTTCCGTGCGTACCGGCTACTCCAATTGTTCGAAGGTTTTTAGTCAGAATCCCCAGAACCTGCGAGCGTTTCAGGATCAGAAAATTTTGATCGCGGAAATAAAGCATTTGCTGATGCTGGACCGGTACAGCCGGGGTATATATAATCAATGTCTTCTGCGGATCTTCTACAAACGCGCCGGGAATGGTTTCAATAGAATCATCCAGCGTTACTACTATTCCTTCGTCCATTAATTTACTGACGAGCGGCGTCATTGTCTTGTCGTAACCCGCAACCTCAAATCCATTGGCTTTAAACCAACGGGCTAATGCGCTCATTCCGATCCCTCCGATTCCAACAAAATAAATATATTTCCAATTAGTCATTGAAGACGACATTATTCTCGCTCAGTTATTTAATTAATTTCAATACTTCTTCCGCAATATCATCGGCAGCAGTTGGCTTGGCCAGCTTTCTGATATTAGTTTTTAAATTTTCCTGTTGCCCGATATCTCCTAATAGTTCCAGCGATTTGGTTACCAGTTGTTTTCGAGCCACTTCATCTTTAACTAACCATGCGGCGTCCTGTTCCACCAAAGCCAGCGCGTTTTTGGTCTGATGATCTTCTGATGCCGCCGGAAACGGAATCAGTATCGCAGGTTTGGCGGCCAGGCAAAGTTCGGAAACCGAAAGCGCGCCAGCTCTTGAAACCACAACATCCGCAATTGCGTACGCCAGGTCCATTGTATATATGAAATCAAAAGCTTTGATTGCATCAGTATGCAAAGTTTCGATGGCGAGCTTTGCCGTATCAATATAATTTCTTCCTGTTTGCCACAGTACCTGATAACCCTCATCCAAAAACCGCGCCAAGCCTTCGTTCAAGCTCTCATTGATCGACCTTGCACCCAGGCTTCCGCCCATTACAAATAGTGTTTTCTTATCTTCCTGCAAACCGAAGTGGGCAAAACCCTGGCGACGTTTGGAGGATACATCTACAATATCGCTACGAACAGGGTTGCCAAGGACTGTAATCTTCTCTTTTGGGAAAAAGCCTTCCATGCCAGGATAGGCGACACAGATCTTCGCTGCCTTTTTTGCGAGAAATTTATTGGTAATACCCGCATAGGAATTTTGCTCCTGAATTAAAGTGGGAATACCTTCAAATGACGCCATCATTAGTAGAGGCCCGCTCGCGAAACCGCCCACACCAACCGCTACATCCGGCTGGAAACGCCTGATGATCGACTTCGCTTTTAACAGGCTGTTCACCATTTTGAAGGGTAGTGCGAGATTATCAATGGAAAGCGCTCTCTTAATACCTGCAATCGGCAATCCAACTATTTCATAACCCGCTCTCGGTACTTTCTCCATCTCCATTTTACCCAAAGCTCCTACGAATAATACTTCCAGCTCCGGATCTTTTTTTCTTAATGCATCGGCTATTGCAATCGCCGGATAAATATGTCCGCCGGTACCTCCCCCGCTAATAATCACTTTTCTAGGCATATCAAATCCGTTTCTCTTCCACGATCTCGCCCCGGCTCACGCTCAGGATCATTCCCATTGCAATTCCCGTAAAAAGAAGAGAGGTTCCACCCTGACTGAAAAAGGGTAATGTTTGTCCGGTAACCGGGACCAGCCCGACAGTGACTGCCATTGCGGAGAATGCCTGGCTGACAACAATGAAAGTAAGCCCGGCGGACAAAAGCCCTCCGAATGGCCGCTTGGTGGCCTCAATCGCTTTAAGTCCCCGGTAAAGCAATATCAGGTATAAGAGGATCAGTAATGTCCCTCCAACCGTCCCGTATTCTTCTACTGCCACAGCAAAAATAAAGTCCTTTTGAGGTTCAGGCAGAAATCTTCTCTGACGGCTTTTGGCAACTCCTTCACCGTACAGGCCGCCACGCGCCATTGCCATATAGGATTGTTGCGACTGATACACAACAACGTCCTTATCGAAAAATGCGGAAATCCTGTTCTGCGCAGTTCCTGCTCTTTGCGTAGAGTTCAGCAAAATGGCGATTGTTGCAAAGAACACCAGGCCAAGTGCGGTAAAAAACAGATAATGAATCGGTACTTTCCCTACGAACATGAGCAGAAAGCATATTCCCGCCAGCATAACCGCAGTAGATACATTACTCGTGAATATCAGGCCACAAACCACGCCGACTAATGAAAGCGGCTCCATAAAGAGTTCCCGCGTATTCCATCCGCCTTTGATGTGTCGCGCCAGGATCAGGGATAAATGCGCGATTAAAGCCACTTTTGCCCACTCCGAAGGCTGGAAACGTTGCCCGATCACAGGTATCTCGATCCACCGGGCGGCATCGTTCACCGAGGTGCCAAAAAACATTGTGAACACCAGCAGCAATATGGAACTCCAAACCGCGAGCCGTGTGACATAAACAAATTTGATGTACGGGATCCGGTGAACAAAGAACATGACAACCAGCGACAATACACATAGCAGAACATGCTTATACAGATAATATTCCGTGTTCCCGTCCATTTGGCTGTATGCATCCTTCACACTGGCGCTGTAAACAACTACAATGCTCCAGAGAAGCATAATGATGCAAATGCCCCAGATCCAGGGGTCGCCTTTTAAATTCTTTGCAAACCAGGCCTGCGTATCTTCCCTGGTCCTGTTCAGGAGATCTATATTGGTTGAAGCCATTGACTAAAATCTAATTGGTGTTTGAACGGACAAGATTTCTGACTGCGGCCTTGAATTGGTCCCCGCGGTCTTCATAGTTTTTGAATAAATCAAAACTTGCGCAGGCCGGAGATAATAAAACGATATCCTGATTTACCGCCCAGTCGCCCGCCTTTTTAACGGCTTCCTGAATACTTTCGGTCGCAAAAATAACCGGGACGATTTCCGAAAAGTAACTTACCAGCTTCTCCGGGTCTTTACCCAGAACTATCAAACCTTTCACTTTATTACGTACAAGCTCTTCGATTTGGGAATAATCATTTCCTTTATCAACTCCTCCTGCTATCAAAACCACAGGCTGACTGAAGCTGCCGAGTGCATAAAAAACGGAATCCACATTGGTAGCCTTGGAGTCGTTCACGTAAGTAACCCCATCGATCACTTCTATTATTTCTAGCCGGTGTGGGGCGTTTTTGAAGGACTTAAGACCTTCGCTGATTTTCGCATCATCGATGCCGAGCAATTGCGCCACTGAAATCGCTGCCATGGCATTAATTGCATTATGCGGTCCTTTCAGGGGCAGGCTTTCGAAGTTCTCTTTAAAAGTTTTTCCAAGTATATCCGCAAACAGCATCCCGTTATTGAAATGGGCACCTTTTGCAGGTTTAAAAGTCAGCGAAATCTCCACTCCTCTAACCTGCGGTTTTCTTTTCTTCAGCTCAGCTTTTATCACCTCACTATCCGTGAAGTAAACAAAATAGTCGTCGGCAGTTTGATTTTGGATGATTTTGAACTTGGAATCAATGTAATTCTGGAAATCATACCCGTATCTGTCGAGGTGATCGGGCGTGATGTTGAGCAAAACAGAGATCTCAGGATGAAAGCTGACAATATTATCAAGCTGAAAGCTGCTGATTTCCAATACATAGAAATCATGCTGCTGAGTGGCCACCTGCCACGCAAAGCTATCACCTATATTGCCTGCCAGCCCAACTTTCAGGCCGGCGCTTTTGAGGAGATGGTAGATCAGCAAGGTGGTGGTGGTTTTCCCATTGCTGCCTGTGATCGCAATAATCCTTGCGTTTGTAAAGCCGGCCGCGAATTCGATTTCGGAGATAACGGGAATATGCTTTTTTTTCAAAGCCACTATCAGCGGCACAGTATCCGGAATTCCAGGGCTTTTGATGACCAGATTTGCGTCCAGGATATTGTCCGTAGTGTGTTGCTCTTCCTCAAATGCAATCCCCTCTTTTTCAAGCACTTCAATATACTTTTTATGAAGCTTCCCTTTATCCGATAAAAAAACCTCATAACCTTTGGATTTCGCAAGAATAGCAGCTCCCACGCCGCTTTCTCCACCGCCCAAAATGACTACTTTTTGTTGCACAGGAATACAATTGATCATTAACAGAAACGCCTTCACTACGAAGGTAAATCATTTGCCGAAAACTTTTTTTACTCTCTTACCAATTAACCGGAATAAAAAAGAGGCATATCAAATATGCCTCTATACAACAAATATCTAGGATCTAATCTACTCTTTGTTCATTGATTCAGATAGCCTCAAACGATTTGCCAGCTTCACAATCAGAAATATCACCCAGGCGATAATGACGAACTGGATCAATACCTGAATAAAGTTACCATACTTGATTGCAACCTCCGGTGTTTCTCCGACAGCCTCTTTTAGAACGACCTTCAATTGGGTGAAGTCTACCCCGCCGATAACAAGACCCAAAATCGGATTGATAATGTCTTCTACCAGTGAGGTCGTTATTTTACCAAAAGCAGCACCAATGACCACACCGACCGCCAGGTCTAAGACATTTCCTTTGGCAATAAAAGTTTTGAATTCCTGAAGCATAACAAGTTGAGGTTAGTTGGTTAATTAAAACGAATATAGAAATCCGATGCTGAGTGCCTGCGCGAACTGAACATCGTTGCTCTGATCTTGGTCATATACCATAATGCCGCCCAGGTTTACATTCACATATTTGTTAATTTTAGCCGTAAGCATTGCATCCAGCCTGTTATCTATATTTAACGGATGCTTGAAGCTCGAAAACATCAGATAACGGAACTTGAGGTTAATATCCTTTGCAATGTCCTTATCAAAGTTCGCCACTATTTGGATCAGCGCAGCCTCAGTTCTAACCCTCTTACCTATAGGTACGCCATAATTTTTCTGATCCGGAGTGTTGACATACAAATCTTTGTCGACAACGATCGTCTGGCGCAAAGCACCCGGTGCAAAGTCTATGAAAAAATAAGGAACCGGACGAAATTCAATACCTATCGCTTCGGTCAGGTACGCGGGCGACAGAATACCCGACACTTTCTTTTTCACTTGCGATGAATCCGGGCTGTCTGAGTAAATATAACCAGCACCAAACTGTGAAAGAAAGTTAACGTTGGCAAAAAGGCTCCATTTTGAATTCAATTCCCTGTTATACTTGGTATCAAAGAAAATCCTATCAACGTTTTTGCGGCTCAGCTGGCCTTTGTTCCGCACGATACCATATTGGGATTGAAAATCGTTCCTCCAGGAATTCTTACCCTTTTTCTTTTCGTTCAAAGCATTGAAGAACAGCCCCAAAGCGATCGAATTAACGCCGCCACCGGTCCAGTTGGAACTGAAAGAGCCCTGGTTGAGATTGGCTCCGAACTCGATCTTTTTCCAGACTGTATCTCCCGGGGTTTTCAGCCGACCGGCATTAATGGGATTTGAAAGATCAACGTTGTTTTGGGAGAAAGAAGGAAAGCTAAAAAGTAATAAAAGAAGGAAAGAGGCCGCGAGTAAATTTTGAAACTTTACGCTCATGCTTTTCAAGTTTAGTGAGTGAAATCATTGAGTTTTAATATAAAACTATTTCAGAAAGGTTGAGTGTCGCGAGGTTCAAAGAAAGGGATTTTTTGAAAATATTAAAAATTAGCTGAATAGAACTGTTTCCAGATACTTTTTCCTGAGCTTCTCCCTTGATCGCATCAACCTCATTTTCACCGCACTTTCCGTCATTTTAAATATAATTGATATTTCACGGATGCTTCGGTTATCGAGATACTTTAAGTACAAAAGCGCCTTTTCTTCCAGATTAAGATGGCTAAGCGCTGCTTTCAAACTGATGGTATTTATCTCCTCCAGTTCAAAAATTTTTTGAATATCGAAATCATCTTCCTGATCTGCATTTTCAGAATATATGGTTACAATCCGTCTTTTGCCAGATCGCACCAGGTCCATGCAGTGGTTGTAAGTAATCGAAAAGAGCCAGGTTGAAAATTTGGCGTCTTCCTTAAACGTGCTCATTCTGGAAAGCAGTTTAAGAAATATGTCATGTGTAAGGTCCTGGGCCCTGGAAGTGTCTTTTGTAAATGAAAGACATTTTTGATACACTCTGAGCACGTACCGCTCGTAGAGTTTTTGGAAGTAAAAATTGTCGCTGGAATCTAAGAAAAGCTTAACTAATTCTTCGTCAGATGCATGATGCGGGACATAATCGTTAAATAGATTTTCAATCATCCGGTAGTCGAAATATTACTAATAGTGTGTATAACAAAAATAAGAGGGCACTCAATTTTTTGTAAATATTAAAAAACAACGCCTGGTATACAAGTACATACCAGGCGTTGTCAACATTATTTTTCTTTTCAGGAAAGCTTATCCTCCGATTGCCACACGCTTAAAAGACGTAACTGTTAAGCCTTTGCCCGTTTTTTCCAGCAATTGGCGAATTGTCAGAGATGAATCCTTTACAAATTCCTGGTTCAAAAGAGTATTGTCTTTATAGAACTTCTGCAATTTTCCCTGTGCAATTTTTTCAAGCATTGCCTCCGGTTTACCTTCTGCGCGTGCCTGCTCTTTACCTACTTCTATTTCACGCTCGATTGTCGCCGCATCTACTTCATCTTTATCCAGCGCGATGGGCTTCATAGCAGCGATTTGCATCGCCACGTCTTTACCCAGCTCATTAACGTCTGTTCCGTTAACGCCGCCGAATGCTACCAAGACGCCCAATTTGCCATTGGAGTGGATATATGGAACAACCTGATCGGCCGTTACATTTTCATAAGCAACAATTTCAAGTTTCTCTCCCAGTTTACCAACCAGGTCAACAATGTGCTCGCTAACGGGGCGTCCGTCCGCCAAAGGCGCAGAAAGCAATGCTTCTTTGTCAGCAATATTGTCAGCCGATGCTTTGTCCAAAATGCTTTGCGCCAGATTTTTGAAATCTTCAACGTTAGAAACAGGCTCGGTTTCGCAAGCTAGCGCCACCAATTTGCCGTTTGTTCCGTCTGCGCTGATGTTAACCAGTACAGCACCCTCAGATACAGTGTTATCTGCACGCTTTGCAGCCACCTTCTGCCCTTGTTTGCGAAGAATATCAACGGCTTTGTCAAAATCACCATCAGCTTCCTGAAGTGCTTTTTTACAATCCATCATGCCCGCGCCTGTCATTTGGCGGAGTTTGTTTACATCTTGTGCGGTAATTGCCATGATTTGATTTTAATATGTTTATTATTCTTTAAAAAAATGATAGCCCATAGCAAAATGGCTATGGGCTATTTTTATCTAATCAGATACAAACGAGGATTGAAAACCCAGGCCATATCGCCCTAATTATTATTCTTCTCCACCGTCAGCTGCCGCTTCCTCAGCAACTTCTGCACGTGGTGCAGGAGCAGCTTCCTCATTGCCTTTGTCAACCTGACGTTTAGCTTCTTCCTCTTCTACCATGCGCTGATCGTCTTTATCTTGTTTGCGTTCCATCAAACCTTCCTCGATCGCTTTTCCGATTGCCAGCGTGATCAATGAGATTGCTTTGTAAGCATCATCATTACTTGGAATTGGGAAGTCAACCAGTTCTGGGTTTGAATTGGTATCGCAGATCGCAAAGATGGGTATGTTCAATCTTTTTGCTTCTGCAACCGCAATGTGCTCGCGTTTTACATCAACGATGAAAAGGGCAGCAGGAAGACGGGTTAGGTCAGCTACACCACCTAAAACTCTTTCCAGTTTATCCTTTTCACGTGTAAGCATCAGGCGTTCTCTTTTCGCGATATTGCTAACCGTGGTTTCGTCTTTTAGCATCTTCTCAAGAGTCTGCATTTTTTTCAAAGACTTGCGAATAGTACCGAAGTTTGTAAGCATACCACCCAACCAGCGGTCAGTTACGTAAGGCATTTTAAGGCGTTTTGCCTCTTCCGTTACGATTTCCTGCGCTTGTTTTTTAGTAGCAACAAACATGATCTTACGTCCCGAACGAACGATTTGCTTCAACGCAGCCTCAGCGTCATTGATGCAGCTCAGAGTTTTGTTCAGGTCTATGATGTGGATCCCGTTCTTCTCCATGAAGATATATGGAGCCATACGCGGATCCCACTTGCGGGTAAGGTGGCCAAAATGCACACCTGCATCCAATAGTTCTTTATATTCTATTTGTGCCATTGCAGATTAAAATTTTGAATGTTTTTGAAATTACGCAGCACGAAGCATCGGGCACGATAAGCAACGTCTGGACAATTTTCAGTCATTAATTGCGGTCCGCCGCGCGGTCATTCGTTCTCATAAATGGTCATTTGTTGTTTCAAATAATAAAGAACAATACATGACCTAATGAATATGAATGACCACTAATGACCATTTTTTATTAACGTTTCGAGAACTGGAATCTTCTTCTCGCCTTAGCGCGTCCGTATTTCTTACGCTCAACCATACGTGGGTCACGGGTAAGGAATCCTTCTTTTTTAAGGGCGCCGCGGAATTCTCCGTTGTACTCAACCAAAGCGCGGGAAACAGCCATGCGAATTGCTTCTGCCTGACCTGAGATTCCACCACCTCTTACGTTCACTTTAATGTCATAACCATTGCTTCCGCTAATTGTTACGAAAGGCTGCTGAAGAACGATCTGATGAACTTCAAATGGAAAGTATTCCTTGTAATCGCGGCCGTTTACTTTGATATCTCCTTTACCTGGCGTCATATAGATACGAGCCACGGCTGTTTTTCTTCTACCTATTGTGTTGATCACTTCCATGAATTACAACTGGATTTGTTTTGGTTGCTGAGCGCTGTGCGGGTGTTCTGCCGCCGCGTAAACAAACAGGTTTGTAAATAAACGACGTCCCAAACGGTTCTTTGGAAGCATGCCTCTCACGGCTTTCTCGATTACACGCGCAGGGTGTTTTTCGAGCAACTCACGGGGAGTTTGAAAACGTTGACCTCCTGGATAGCCAGTATGACGAACATAAATTTTGTCGGTCATCTTCTTACCTGTCAACTTAATTTTATCGGCGTTGATAACAATTACGTTATCGCCACAATCCACATGAGGGGTGTAACTGGTTTTGTGCTTGCCTCTGATGATTTTAGCAACTTCACTGGCCAAACGACCAAGTACTAAATCCTGAGCATCCACAACAACCCACTCCTTGTTTACTGTGTTTTTGTTCGCCGAGATGGTTTTGTAGCTTAACGTATCCACGATTAACAAAAAATTTAATTGATTTTCAATATATTACACTGTAATAAGACAGTCCCATCGCAAAATGGGAGTGCAAATATAGAGTTTAACAAATTGAATTACAAGTATGTTTTGGAAATTTCGTGCAGTGACAGGGCAGGCCACGGTTTTTAGTGATAAACGAAGTTACACTACCTGCGATCCTGCATTTGTGAACCGGCAGAATCTGAATAAGCCAAATTGAATGAAGACCGGTAGTGCTAGTATATAGGGAAGCTCAATGCCGCATAAGGCAGCCCATAGAAATTGTAAACCCGGCGCTGGCTGTTGTCCAGCAACATTTTATTGCCATTTCTGTCTTTGGTCAAATAGGCTATTTGACCGTGAACATATCCTAACTTCAATCCAAATCTTTTGGTGAGAAATATTCTGGCGTACACCTCAGATTGTCCATTGTAATTTTTCAAAGCCAGCGGGGCCAGATTGAATATTACTGGAGAAGTAGTGAGCCATTGACCATAATTGGGCTTTCCTGTACCGTTTCCCTCAATTTTATCATACGCTCCGCGCCGTTTTGAACCAAATGACGCTCCGATCAGATCAGTATTTACGCCAAGGTCGATCCGCCAGAACCGGAAATTAATCCCTGCAACAAAACTGATCCCGTTCGCAGATACATTGTTGTATTCCAGAAAATCTGCGTCCGACTTTTTGGAATAAAGATTTGTTCGCCCCGCATAATAGCCCCAGGCCCTGAGTCCCAGTCCAAACCGCAGCCAGGGAACACTATTTGGGCTTATCTCTTCATGATAAAGCACAGACGGAGCCCATGAGTTACTGTTAAAGCCTGAACCTACATCTACTCCTGCACTAACCTGTGACTGTCGCTGGCCGGTTACAGCATTACTTAATATTATAAATGTCAAAAACGGTAGTATGTGGAGAGCCTTCATTCGTAAAATAGAAATGTTATATCCCGAAAAGATATGTTAAAAAGATCCAATGAAGCAAATATAGTTTGCAGGATGCGAAGATTTGCGATATTGCGGATTTCCGATACGAATGCAGATTTGAATAATTATTAATCTTTACCACCTAAACCCATGACAAATCTCTTTACTGGACCGAAGCTATTAAAGCTCGGATTTCTGCTGTATCTGACGTTGCATTCTTCTGCGTTGCTCGCTCAGGACGTTGATAAGTTAGGTTTTCGCCCCCTATTTAATGGAAAAAACCTTGACGGCTGGATTGATGTAAATACTTCCAATGAGACTTGGAAGGTGAAAAACGGCACACTGATCTGTTCGGGTAAACCGATCGGAGTAATGCGCTCTGACCGGCAATACGAAAATTTCATACTGGAAGTAGAATGGAAACACATGGAAGCCGGCGGCAACTCCGGGATATTTGTCTGGAGCGAAGGTACGCCGCAGGAACATGATCCGCTTACAAAAGCAATCGAAGTACAAATGCTGGAACTCGAATACGCGCCCCAGCACAACGCAACAGAAGACTATGTGCATGGCGAGCTGTTTCCAACCATGGGCATGACTGCTATTCCCGATAATCCGCGTGGTATCAGAAGTAAATCCCTCGAAAAACGCTGCAAAGGAAAAGGCGAATGGAATAAATATGTTGTCGTTTGCGTCGACGGAACGGTGAAACTATCTGTGAACGGTAAATTCGTGAATGGGCTGCGGGCCTCAGAGCGCAAAAAAGGTTACATCTGCCTGGAAGCAGAGGGCGCCGAAATCCATTTCCGGAATATGCGGATTATGGAACTGCCGGGCGGCATTACTTCCCCCGAACAAACCGCGCCGCTCGTCAACTGACCTGTTTCCCGGCTTAACTTACGGACAGATATAAATTCACTTTTTACATGAAAATCTCCTTCGTTGGCGCCGGCAACGTCGCCTGGCACCTGGCCCAGGCATTCGAGGATGCCGGTCACTGGATTTGCGAAGTTTATAGCAGGGACACACAAAAGGCCCGGCAGCTGGCTTCCAATCTGTACGATACCAATATCCAGCCCGATCTCAATTTCTCTGAAAGCGAGGCTGAAATCATCGTCATCGCTGTGAGCGACGATGCCATCGAAAGTGTGCTGGAACGGATTGTTTTACCCGAGGGCGTTATTCTTGTGCATACTTCCGGTACGCGTTCCCTGGCGGAATTTCAGAACCTGGTGGAGATTTATAGCGACGTGTTTGTTCATACCGGCGTATTTTATCCCTTGCAGACCTTTACCAAAGACGCGGAAATGGATTATCGCGAGCTGCCGTTTTGCATTGAATCAAAAAACGAACTGATTGAAAATAAGTTGATCCAGCTTGCCCAAAGTGTGAGTGATCAGGTGAGCAGGACCGATTCCGACGAGCGATTTATTTTGCACGTAGCCGCAGTTTTTGCCAATAATTTCACCAATTACCTCCTCAGCATTTCGCACGAACTGCTGGAAAGAGAGCAGCTGGACTTTGATCTGCTGAAACCATTGATAAAAACCACTATCTCCAAAGCATTGCAATCCAATGATCCCTCGCTCGGACAAACCGGCCCGGCGCGGCGCGGAGATTGGAAAACAACCGGGCGGCACCTGGAATATTTACAGGAAACCAATGAAGACTGGACCGAAATTTACAGGTTGTTGACTGACAAAATCAGGAATACCTATATCTCGAAATAGCAAAACCTGTCGTCCCGAAAAAAGTTAGCCTATATTTGCAGCATTCTCAATTGACCAGTTTCATGAGTTCTACGCTAACGGAGCGCTTTAGCCAGATTACCACTTTCATTTTTGATATCGACGGTGTCATGACCGACGGCAGCGTAATCGCCCTCGAAAGCGGCGAGCAGCCACGCATTTTTAATGTGCGTGACGGTTATGGTATCAACCGCGCAATCAAAATGGGTTACAGGGTCGCCATTATTTCTGCCCAAAGTCAAATGGGTGTGCGCAAGCGGCTTGAATACCTGGGCATGAAGGATATTTTCATTGGTACTTCTCCCGACGGCAAGTTGCCTGTATTTAAAAAATACCTTGCGGAAACCGGTTTGAATCTAAATGAGATTGTCTTCATGGGCGACGATCTGCCCGACTACGAAGTAATGCGAACAGGCGTGCTCGCAGCCTGCCCGGCCGATTCAGCAGAAGAAATCCTTGCCTTATCCGACTACATTTCTCCTAAAAATGGCGGACACGGAGCAGTCCGCGACCTGATCGAACAGGTAATGAAGGTTCAGGGGAAATGGATGGCGTGGTTTGAATAATTGAAATCCGAAGTGGAAAAAAGGCGTTACTTCCCTAATTTAAATGGCGTTCGCTGCATTGCTGCGGTTTTGGTTATTTTTCATCACCTGGAACAAGCCAAACACGCATTGGGAATTGCGAATATCTATGAATTGCCGATCGTGCAACACGCGGGCAGGCTTGGGGTAGGATTATTTTTCGTGCTGAGCGGTTTTCTTATCACCTATTTATTATTGGATGAAAAAGGCCGTTTCGGGAATGTGGATGCAAAAAAATTCTATCTGCGTCGCGTATTCCGCATCTGGCCCATTTACTTCCTGATCATCGGGCTTTCCTTTTTTGTATTCCCGCATATTGACCTGCTGGATTACCCCGGCATCGACGAAAAGCTCGCCACCGACGCAGCTGAGCGATTGTTGTTACTTCTGCTGGTATTTCCGAATTACGCTTTCGTTTTATATGATCTTCCCTATTGGTGCGCGCAAACGTGGTCGATTGGCGTGGAAGAACAGTTTTATTATCTCTGGCCGTGGCTGATCAAATACCCCAGAAGAAGCATTCCGATCCTAATTTTATTTCTGACATTAAGTGCGGCGCTGCTGTACTTTGGCTTAGAGCTCATTGATCCAGCCGAAGAAATCAGGAATTCGATGATCAGTACTTTCTTGGGTCAGTTCAGGATACAGACGATGGCGCTGGGCGGTTTATGCGCCTGGCTGGTTTACACCAATAAAAATTCGGTTCTCGATATTATTTTCAGGAAGGATATCCAGATTGTCGCGTACACGCTGCTGCTCATCCTGTTCTTCTCCGGCGTGCATTTCTTTGGCTTTCTGGAAGTTTACGCCTTGTTTTTCGCATTCTTCATTCTCAATGTATCCTGCAACCCCAAGTCCATTGTCAGCCTCCAAAATCCGGTAATGGAGCATTTTGGAAAAACTTCTTATGGCCTGTACCTTTATCACGTGGTCATAATTGTCTTGATAATCAACATTTTCAACAAATACCTGCCCGATTGGAGCGGCACATCTTACCAGATCGCATTGTACATTCTGACATTCGCCGGCTCGATTGCTATTGCTTCGCTGTCTTTCACCTATTTCGAGCAGCCTCTATTGAGATTTAAGGATAAAAAATTCGGGAGATAAGCGCTAAATTTTCACTGGTCCGCCAGCTCAGTCATTTTGTAGAAATGCAGATTTTGCGCTTTCGCTTCCTTCAAAATCGCTTCCAGAAATCTTACATTAAAACCATATTCTCCATTTTCAGGCGATTTATAAAGTGGCTCGTGACCAAACAGCATAAGTGCAGTATGCGTATTTTTTGCCTTTTGAATAGCCTCGCGCATTGCTTCCTCGGTCAGCCCGGTGTCGGTATCAATCAATAGTGCGTCGACAGACTTTTGTTTATCAAAATCATAATAAATCCACGGCATCAACCTGGGCGCCAATGCATATATCTGAAAACCCAGCAGCTTCCGCTTTGAAATCGCCACATCGCGGATAATCCTGAACCCATTTGCGTACAAGACCGAATCTACCGTATCATTATGATTTCCACCGGGATGCGCGTAAGAAGTCGGTTGAAATCCTGCCGCCGACATATATTTCATTCCCGGCTCTATTTCAGCAGCATAATATCCCGCCGGCCCACCTGCGGCAATAATTTCCGTAGACTTTCCGTGCCTGGTACTATGAAACCCGATTTCGTGTCCGTCCTTTTCAAGTTGTTTTAATTTCAGGATTTCGTCAGAAGAAAGACTGTCGGAGCAGGTAATGTAAAATGTAACTTTCGCACCGTATTTCTGAAAAAGCGGCCTTAATGCGTACCATTCATTGATAAAATGATCGTCAAAGGAAATGGCAATTCCTGCACGATTTTGCTCGCTGCCTTTTTGCTGGCAGGATAACCCATAAAATCCAACCAAAATCAGTAGCAATCTCAATGCGATCGTTCGCTCTTTTGCGGGCATGCTGTATTTCAATACTTCGGGAATGAAATGTTATTTTCGCTAAATTAATCACACAAATGAAAATACTTCACACAGCAGACTGGCACATTGGTAAAAAACTCGACCTCTATTCCAGGCTGGAAGAACAAAGATTGGTCCTCGACGAAATCTGCGAAATTGCTGAAAATGAACAGGTCGACGCCATTGTAATAGCTGGTGACCTTTTTGATAATTTCAATCCATCTTCCGAAGCTACGGAATTACTATATAGTACGTTGCACCGGCTGTCGGCAAATGGAACGCGGGCTGTTATTGCCATAGCAGGTAACCACGATTCCCCCGAGCGCATTCAGGTACCCGACGCTTTGGCCAAGGTTTGCGGCATTTTGTTCGTAGGATTTCCGAATACCGAGGTAAAGCCGTTTTGCACACAGGGAAAAGTAGATATTGTGCGGACAGCAAAAGGATTTATTGAAATAAATTTACCAAACTGCGATTTCCCGCTCCGTATTTTACACACTCCTTATGCGAATGAACAGCGACTGAAAACTTTTCTGGGCGTGGAAGATTCGGAAGAGATGCTCCGCCTGCATTTACAGGAGCATTGGAAAATGCTGGCCGACGAATATCTTGACGATAAAGGTTTCAACCTGCTGGCGACACATTTGTTTGTGATGAAAAAAGGCGAGCCTGTCCCGGAAGAGCCTGAAGAAGAGCGACCGATTCTGCATATCGGAGGCGCACAGGCGATTTACACCGAAAATTTCCCCGAAAATGTGCATTACATTGCGCTGGGGCATTTGCACAGGTTTCAGGTGGTTGATAAAAAACCTGCTCCGGCCGTGTATTCCAGCAGCCCGCTGGCTTACAGTTTTTCGGAGTCCAACCAGACCAAATATGTAGTTATATTGGAAGCCGACGCAGGAAAATTGATAAACTACCGCCCGGTTGAGTTGTTGAAAGGCAAAAAATTAAGAAGAAAAAGCTTTCACAGTATTGATGAAGCAATTGTCTGGCTGGGCGAATTTCCCGAAGATCTGATTGAACTAACAATCGTTTCAGACAACTACCTCGAAGCCTCGGACAAAAAAAGATTAATGGAATCTCATGCCGGCATTATCCAGATCATCCCGCAAATCAAAAAGCCCGAGCTTGCAGAAACAGCCTCCGGAGTCGACCTTTCGCTGAGTATGGAAAAGCTTTTTCAGGAATATTTCAAAAGCAAAAATAAAGGCCAGGAACCTTCGGAGGGTTTGTTGGAGGTTTTCAGGGAGGTATTGGGAACGGAGGAGGGGTAGCCCTTTGACAAAAAACGAGGCTGTCTCTTTCGAAACGCCTCGTTTTCATTTTTAATGACTTTCAAAATTTTAGCTCGCTCTTCTCAGCTTGGCTTCAATAGTCTGCTGGGTGTGCGGTACGATGCGCAGGCGTTCTTTGGGGATTAGCTTGCCTGTATCGATGCAGATTCCGTAAGTGCCATTTTTAATGCGGATTAACGCATTTTCGAGCTGAACCGAATACTTCTGCAAACGGGCCGCCAACTGGCTCAGGTTCTCGCGCTCACTGGCATCCGCTCCATCCTCTACGAGTTTCGCCGAACCTGCGGTGATATCGGTACCGCTGTCATTCTTCTTGCTCAATCCTCCTTTAATATAATTCAGCTCACTCATCGTTGCATCCAACTTTCCACGAATCAGCTCTTCAAATTCCTTTAATTCTTCCTCTGAATACCTTGTGCGTTCTTCTTGCATGATCTTAATGAAATTATGTTAATCTATATTAAGGAGCGTTTTCAAATACAAAAATACGAGTATTCCGGCTATTATGCACATTAAAAGCATGTACCCGCTTTCCTACAAGAAACTTACTAACACTGATATGAGGGACTATAACCTAACAAAGCCACAACCTCTTTCAGGATATGGCTTTGTGTTTTAAAACTGTATTCCTATTTGTAAAGTACCGACTTCACCGCTTCCACTACCCGCTTCACATTAGGCAATATCTCTTCGATCAAGGTTGGTGCGTAAGGCAAAGGCACGTCACGGTTCGTAACACGTACCACCGGCGCATCCATATAATCGAATGCGTGGCGCTGAATATGATAGCTTACCTCTGTTGAAATCGATGCCAAAGGCCAGGCTTCTTCTACGATTACGCAACGGTTCGTTTTCTTTACTGATTCGATCACAGTAGCATAGTCGATCGGGCGGACCGTTCTCAAATCGATCAGTTCCACGTCGATGCCTTCTTTCTCCAGTTGAAGAATGGCCGGCATTACAACCCGTGGAATCATTTTACCGAAAGAAACAATGGTAACATCCTTTCCCTGGCGTTTGATATCAGCCTTACCCAATGGGATCAGGTATTCTTCGTCAGGGATCTGCATTTTATCACCGTACATTACCTCGGATTCCATGAAGATAACCGGGTTATTGTCGCGGATGGATGATTTCAAAAGTCCTTTTGCATCGTAACCGTTGGAAGGAACAACTACTTTCAGACCTGGTGTATTGGCATACCAGTTTTCAAAGTTCTGAGAGTGTTGCGCGCCCAGCTGCCCTGCATTTCCGGTTGGTCCGCGGAATACGATTGGACAACCATATTGACCGGCAGACATCGAAAGAATCTTCGCTGCGCTGTTGATGATCTGGTCGATTGCTACCAGGGAAAAGTTAAAAGTCATGAATTCGACGATCGGGCGAAGTCCGTTTCCGGCTGCTCCTACCGCGATACCCGCAAACCCAAGCTCGGCAATCGGCGTATCGATCACACGCTCCGGCCCGAATTCATCCAGCATACCCTGGCTGGCTTTATAAGCACCGTTATATTCTGCAACCTCTTCTCCCATCAAAAAGATACTTTTGTCAAGGCGCATCTCTTCCGACATTGCGTCGCGAATGGCATCTCTGAATGCTAATTCTTTCATTCGTAATTGTATAATTATTTAATCTTAGAAGAAACCTTCGCAAAAATCCAGCCAACTAAATCAACTACTTTGCCCGGTCACATTAAAAGAGGTTTGATAGACTAGTTTTCAAAACGTCTTGTAAAATTAGAGAAACAAGCCCAATTCTCAAATCTTTACAAAAAACCATTAGGTTAAATAACCCGGCTAATTTTACCCGATCGGACATTAAACCGGGATTACGTCCACTTCTACTGTGAGCGTATGTTTTCCATAGCTGAAAATGATTCCTTTTAACGGGGGCACATCACTGTAATCGCGGCCCCAGGCAGTCACAATATGCCGCTCGCCGGGCACCACATTATTGGTCGGATCAAAATCGCACCAGCCGTAATCGGGGATAAAAACAGAAATCCAGGCGTGGGAAGCGTCTGAGCCCTGCAACTTGGGCTTTCCGGGAGGCGGCAAAGTTTCCAGGTACCCGCTCACATATCTTGCGGCAAAACCAAAACTGCGAATGCACGCGATCGCCAAATGTGAAAAATCCTGGCAAACCCCCTTTTTAGTGGCAAGTACCTCCTCGATTGGCGTATTTACCGTTGTAAAATCGGGCACAAAGTCGAATTCAGTATAAATTTTGCGACAAAGATTTCTGACGCATTCATAAAGCGGCATATTTTCCTGAAAACAATCCTGCGCAAATGCTGTGATTTTCTGTCCCCATTTCACCGAAGGGCTTGGCAGCATGTATTCCAGCAATGCGATTTTGAGTGATCGGTCGCTTACTTGCCGCTGCCTCGCCGCTGCACAAGTGATTTCCGAAGGCATAAATAGTGAGCCCATATCCTCTACGGTACGCTCCACAATAGCCGTTGTGAGCACAGTGAGCTCTTTGTGCGGCGCGTGCAATGAAAAATAATGCGTTTTGTTTCCGTAAAAATCCGTCCGTTCGACAATCTGTGAAGGGTTCGGCGTGATCTGGATATTGAAATTATTGCAGGATTGATTGGCCAATGTCCTCGGCATCAGGCAGAGCAGGCCGTGATAAGTATTTACCGCCTGCCCATATTCATACCTCGTCTTGTGTACCAGCTTATATTTCATCCGTATCGTAATCTGCCGGTTCAAAAAAGGAATGATGCATGATCGTATGGCTGAAATACATATTTGTCAGGCTGGTGGAAACAGAAGAAATCAGCCTGGATACTTCTGATAGTAAATTGAATAGGCCCTTCCGTTCGAAATTCCGGTCAGTTTTACACATATCGGCCACATTCGAAAGCTTGACAAGTGTGGCGGCTTTTAACACTGACCTTTCAGCTTCATTCAGTCTGTCCCCACGGGTTGTGGTCGGGAGTTTTCCCAGATTACATTTTAATTCATCCAGCATATATACCAGCGAGTAGGGTAATGCTTTTTCAAGCAAAACCATATCCAGCATCGCTTCCACACTCAAATGCGATTTATATATCTGTCTGTAATTGACCAGCGAATGGTGATTGATCAAAGTCGCTTCTATCAATTCGTTCTCAACCGCCTGCGAATTGATTACTCCAAAATTGGACTGTATCACACTGATCCTGGACAGGATACGCTCGATTAATTTGCCCGTTTCAAAAAGCAAAAAACTGTTATCTCGTGGCATACTTTCGGCGATCACCCCGAGGAATGTGAACATATTGTTGAAAAGCCCGTCGAGCGTTTTCTGAATATTGTTACTGTTCATGCTCGATGCATTCCGTATTTCGTGAAATCCGTTATCAATCAGATCCACGATCCGCCAGGTTTCCAGGTCCCACTGGTTGCGCACCGCCCCTACTGCATTCAGGAAGGCGCCGATATTCGAGGCGATAGAGCCTGGCCGGTTGGTATTGGAAATCAAATCGATGATCTCTTGATAAGGATCCCGGAAATGATCGACTTCTTCATCCAGAAATCCCGGATAGGTCGCTGACAAGTGCGTGACAGATTGCAGTAATACCTTGATATGCTCCTGCTTGGCAGATCCGCCAAAGTTCCTGTCGAGGTTCAGTACGTTGATCGTAATATTCATAAACTTGATCACCGCCATTGTGCGCTCGCAATACCTGCCTACCCAAAAAAGGTTTTCCGCGCTGCGGCTCGGAAGCGAAACATGCTTATTCACCGACGCAGGGCTTGGCAGACTTATCTTTTCCTGGGCTTCTTCGGTTTTGTTCGAAACAATCCAAGTATCCTTCGAAAGCCCGCCATGTTGATTGGAGATTACAAATCTGTCTTTTACAGGCGAGCTCCGCGTCAATCCGCCCTGCATCACGTAGTAACCATTTTCATCGGCTACCATAAATGCCCGCAATGCCGCGTAGCGGGGTTCTATATTTCCATTGATCAGCGAGGGTGTCGTAGAGAGGCTTACTTCCTGCTGGGCGATGAATTCGTGCGGATTCTTTAATAACATCCGCTTCACCTCCTCCTTTTCCTGATAACTTAATAGCCTGCCGTAAATGGACCTGAACTTTGTTTTCCGATTACCTTTTTTGATAATCAGCTCATCCAGGTGTTCGAGTACATAGTTCAATTCCTTGGTATGCCCGCACCACCATGTCGCTACCGAAGGCATGATCAGTTTTTCACCCAAAAAATACTGGCTAATGTTCTCCATAAATGCCAGGAACGCATGGTTTTCCAGCACACTCGCTCCTGGTGCATTTAATACCTGCACGTTGCCCATTCTGATCGCCTGCAAAAGGCCGGGGACACCCAGCCTGGAATCTTCACGCAATTCAAGTGGATCGCACCAGTCGTCGTCGATCCGGCGCAGTATCACATCCACTTTTTGCAAACCGTCAATGGACTTAAGCCACACACAACCATTACGAACGAGCAGATCGTCGCCCTGTGCGAGCGTGTAACCCAGGTAGGAAGCCAGGTAAGCGTGTTCAAAATAAGCTTCGTTGCTCGGCCCGGGTGTGAGGTATACAATATTAGGAGCATCCTTGCTCTTGTCGGCAAGCCTGGAAACGGTGCTTTGCAGACTGTTAAAGTAGGGCGCAAGCTTACTTACGTACATTCCATCTGCCAGCTCGGGCAGCAGTTTGCTCATTACAACCCGGTTTTCAAGCGTATATCCGGAGCCTGACGGGGCCTGGGTACGATTATCGACGATCCACATCTGGCCGTCGGGACCGCGTGCCATATCGGCCGCGAATAACGTCAGCTGGTTTGTGCCAGAAACCCTGATATCGTGGCAAGGGCGGAAAAAACCAGTATTATCAAACACAAGTTCCGCGGGAATGATACCGTCCCGCACCAGCTTTTGCGGCCCGTACAGATCTTTCAGCATCAGGTCCAGCAGCACCGCGCGCTGCTGTAATCCTTTTGCTATCTCATTCCATTCTTTCTGTTCTATTAGAAAAGGGATCGGGTCGAGCTGCCACGGCCGGTTCATCCCGTCGGGCGAGCCGTACACATTATAGGTAACCCCGTTTTCCCGCAGTTTTCCAATGATCTCCTGATTCCTGCTTTTCAGCTCTTGCAGACCCAGTTTTTCAAGTGTCGCGAAAAGTGCATTCCAGTGCGGTTTGATGTTACCGCGCAGGTCCAGCACCTCGTCATAAGAGCTCAGTCCGCTTTGATAGGATTGTAACAGGTTCACCGAAGCCTCAGTAAGCATAATTTGATAGCAGGGGATTAATACTGAAACCTATTTCGATTTCCAGTATTTACGCAAATCCAGCGTATTCGGATACTCCGGATTAATTAATTCAATAGGCGTGTCTGCCTTCATCTCTTTTTTTGTTTCCGCTACGAAACGGGAAACTGCGCCCGACGTATCTTCCTTGATCTGCACTTCCTGTCGCGAAGACGGTGTATGTCCAAAACCCTGAAACAAGCTGATCTTGCGGGATTCTGCCTCAAATGCATTCACAGGATGCGTATCAAAAGCCCGCCCGCCGGGGTGCGAAACGAAATAGGTACATCCCCCCAATATACGGTTATTCCAGGTATCCACAATATCAAAAACCAGCGGCGCATCCGCCCCGATCGTAGGGTGCAATGCCGACGGTGGGTTCCAGGCTTTGTACCTTATTCCGGAAATATATTCTCCCTTTATACCTGAACTCCGCAGCGGCACGCGACAACCATTACAAATCAGAATGTGCCTTCCTTCCACAAATCCGCTGATTTTGACCTGTAATCTTTCCAGTGAAGAATCTACAAAACGCGCAGTTCCCGTATTGGAAAGTTCTTCTCCCAAAACGTGCCAGGGTTCAATCCCCAGTCTGAGATCCAGCTGGATATTATCTACGGTAATTCCCCCGTAATGCGGGAAACGGAATTCAAAGAATGGATCAAACCAGGAGATATCGAAATTGTAGCCGGCATCTTTGAGATCATTTACTACATCGACCATATCCAGGTAAGCAAAATGCGGCAGCAGGAAGCGATCGTGCAGCTCGGTACCCCAGCGGATCAGTTTATGCTTGTAAGGGTTTTTCCAGAATTTGGCGATCAGCGCGCGGATCAGCAACGTTTGTACCAAATTCATGTGCTTGTGCGGCGGCATATCGAATGCACGGAATTCGAGGATACCCAATCTTCCCGTCGACGAATCGGGGGAATAAAGCTTGTCCATGCAAAATTCCGAACGGTGGGTATTACCGGTAATATCCACCAGCAGATTTCTGAAAATGCGGTCCACCATCCAGAAAGGCACTTCTTCGCCTTCGGGAATCTGGTCAAACGCAATCTCTACTTCATATAATTTTTCATCCCTGCCCTCATCAATCCGGGGCGCCTGGCTGGTAGGACCTATAAACGGGCCTGCAAAAAGGTAGCTTAATGCAGGGTGATGCTGCCAGTATGTGATCAAACTCCGCAACAGATCAGGCCGGCGCAATATCGGACTGTCCGCAGGTTTCGCGCCTCCGATCGTGACGTGGTTGCCGCCACCAGTTCCTGTGTGGCGCCCATCAACCATAAACTTATCAGTACCCAATCTTGAAAAGAAAGCCTCTTCATACAATGCACTGATATTATCAACCAGCTCCTGCCAGTTTTTAGCAGGATGAATATTCACCTCAATCACCCCGGGGTCCGGCGTCACGATCAATTTCTGAACCCGATAGTCTGAAGGTGTCGGATACCCTTCAATGCGTACCGGCATTTGCAGCTTCTCGGCAGTAGCTTCTATGGAGGCAATCAGATCGAGATAATGTTCCAGATAATCAATAGGTGGCAGGAAAACATAGATAATCCCATCCCGCTCTTCCACACAAATCGCCGTCTTCACAATAGGAACATCAAACAATAAACCTTCCTCCCTTCCTCCATCCTCCCTTTCTCCCCTACCAGAAGGTAGCTCGTAAGCCGGTGCAACGGAGCCATATCGATTTTGTACAGCCGATTTATAATCTCCCAACGTAGGCAAATCTTCAAATAGACTTCTTTCGACGGGCATTTCGCGGCGCGCTTTGGCTACTTCGGGCAATGCTTTTAAGGGCAGCCGGTACCCCATCGCCGAATTTCCGGGAATCAGAAAGCAGTTATTTCTCCTGAACTGCCACACAGAACTTGTCCAGTGACTGCCTTTTTCGTCCCATTTAACCGGCAAAACAAAACCAGCGGGATTGTTCAGACCTCTTTCCAGCACTTTGGCCAATGTTCTTCTTTCAATGGAATCTTTGAGGTTAACCTTTAAGGGATCCACATTAAGCGGGAGTTTGCCTTCCTCCATTGCCCAGTAAATAGGGTCTTCGTAAGCGGGAGTAATATTGTTGGTATCAATACCAAGATACTTTGAAAGCTCGGTTGTAAAAGCCTCCGCATCCTGGAAAGTATATTTGGCCTGACCTTCCTTGGCTACCAGCTCATCGTTGCGCCAAATCGGCACGCCATCGTTTCTCCAGTACAATGCATATTGCCAGCGGGGAAACTGCTCGCCCGGGTACCATTTACCTTGCCCAAAATGCAGCAGCCCGCCGTGTGCGAAGCGTTTTTTCAATCTAAGGGAAAGGTCATACGCAAGCTGCCGCTTCATAGGTCCGTCGGCCGCAGTGTTCCATTCTGGAGATTCGAAATCGTCGATGGAAATAAAGGTAGGCTCGCCACCCATGGTAAGACGCACGTCGCCTTCCTGCAAATCTTTCTCCACATCATGCCCTACCTGCATTACAGAAGCCCATTGTTCTTCGGTGTAGGGTTTGGTTACGCGTGGATCTTCATGTATCCTGTAAACTTTGTTATCAAATTCAAAAGTAACCTGTGCCACGTCGGTTGCTCCTGAAACAGGAGCGGCGCTGGCGTAATCCGGTGTGCAGCAGAGTGGAATATGTCCTTCGCTGGCAAATAGCCCGGAAGTAGGATCCAGCCCGATCCAGCCTGCGCCGGGCACATAAGCTTCCGTCCAGGCGTGGAGATCCGTAAAATCCGCTTCGGGGCCTGAGGGACCATCGAGCGATTTCACATCCGAGGTCAATTGCACGAGGTACCCCGACACAAAACGCGCCGCAATGCCCAAATGCCGCAAAACCTGGACCAGCAGCCAGGCCGAATCCCGGCAGGAACCGCTTTGAATATTCAGCGTACTTTCGCAGGTTTGCACACCTGCTTCCATGCGGATATTATAATGTATTGCTTTGTAAAGTTCCTGGTTCAAATGCACCAGGAAATCAACAGTCTTGATATTCCAATTAATCCTCGCCTTTTCGACAAAATTCATCAGCAGCGGCCCGGATTCTCTGGGTTCGAGGTAAGGCCCGAGCTCCATTTTTAGCGTCGGCTCGTACTGAAAGGGGAACATGTCCGCATATTCTTCCACAAAGAAATCGAAAGGATTGATCACCTGCATTTTGGCTATCACCTCAACATCAATGCTTAACTCTGTTGTTTTTTCCGAAAAAACGACACGGGCCTGATAGTTACCGAAAGGATCCTGCTGCCAGTTTATAAAATGGTTTTCGGGAGAGATTTTCAGGGAATAACCTTCAATAGGTGTGCGGGAATGTGGAGCGGGGCGAAGTCGGAAAATATGCGGTGAAAGTGAAACACTCCGGTCGAACTTATATTTCGTCTTATGCGAAATTGCAACTTTTATAGCCATAGTTGGAGTATTACAATAATCAAAATTAATTTGGTATTCAGGAGTACCCTTTGTTGTAAAAAAACGGATTATAGTCGTTTTTCAAAATATATTCCGGCATTAAATAATTTATACAAAATTTTATTCTCAATCAATATTCAAAGGAAAGCACATCTTTTCAAAAAAGGTGTGACGCAAGGCATAATCAGCAGAACGCGCATTGCTATCAATTCATTCCAAAACAAATGATCCACAAATAACCTGCCTACGCTGATATTTCTTTCAAAAGTTGCGTAATTCGCCTTCATCCTGACCATTATCTATTATAAATTTCAAAATGAAAATCGCGATTATCGGCTGCGGCAATATGGGAATGGCATTTGCACGCGCATTTCTCAAATTCGACCTGGTTAAAAAAGAAGACTTTTTGCTCGTTGAAAAGAGTACTGACAGACTGGAAAGTCTGACCAGCTTTCAACCGGGCGTCATTACCGGCGTGATCGGGCCGCAAATCAGTGAATATGACCTGATCATCCTTTCCGTAAAACCGCAGGATTTTGCCACAGTTGGCGCGAACCTGAAAGAAGTTGTGAAGCCGAATCAGGTTGTGCTGTCTATTATGGCAGGTATTACGATTCAAAGCATTCAGAATGTATTGCAACATAAAGCGGTGATCAGGGCAATGCCAAATACGCCTGCAATGCTCGGAATGGGCATTACTGCTTATGCAGCTTCCCCGGAAGTGGATATTCAGCAGTTGCGTAAAGTGGAAAACCTGATTAATGCGACGGGAAGGTCGGTTTTCCTGGAAAATGAAGAGCAGCTCAATGCGGTTACTGCGCTCAGCGGCAGCGGGCCGGCTTACTTTTTTTATGTCGTAAAAGCGATGATCGAAGCTGGTAAGCAAATGGGTTTTGAAGAATCTGTGGCTGCTTTACTGGTCAAACAAACGATGCTCGGTTCGTACCATTTGATCAATACCGCCGACAAATCGCTTGACGAACTGATCAAAGCGGTAGCGTCGAAAGGCGGAACTACGGAGGCTGCTTTGCGGCAGTTTGAAGCGGGAAATCTCGATGAAACATTAAAACAAGGCATTATCGCCGCGCAGGTAAGGTCTGCTGAACTATCGAAGGGATAGCCTTCTTTTTAGTTTTACACACATTCAATCAAAAAAATAATGGAAGCAAAATCAGATCAACTGGCCACGCTTGATATTGTTCTCGACGGGCTGATGCGCAGGTACAAAGAACGCGTTCCCGATGTGGGAACTATTTTGCATGCGATGGTGAGCGAAGGCATTATCAGCAATACCAATGATATTGAAAATGACCATATTGCATTCCGGACTATGGGTGTTCCGCAGCTCGGTGTGCAATCGTTTGAAAAAATTTTCCTGCATTACGGTTACGAAAAGCGCGACCATTATTTTTTTGAAGGCAAAAAGCTCGACGCCTGGTGGTATAGTCCGCCGCGCGAAAGCGACCCACGCATTTTTGTCAGCGAGCTGCGCGTGAGCGACCTTTCGGAAGAAGCGCAACGCATTATCCACAGCTATACGGACGAAGTGAAAAACGATCCGGCTGATTCGCTGAATCTGGATAATGGTTTGGAAGTGGATGCATTTCTGCACAAGCCCCTCTGGCGCACGCCAACTGTTTCGGATTACCAGACGCTCCTGGAAGAAAGCGAATATGCAGCCTGGGTGATTTACAACAGATATTACCTTAATCACTTCACGATCAGTGTACATAACCTGCCCGAAGGTTATAATACCGTTGCCGGTTTCAATGCATTTCTAGAGAAAATCGGGATCAGGTTAAATACTTCCGGTGGGAAGATCAAGGTAAGTCCGGACGGAGGTTTGCTACAAAGTTCAACGGTGGCGGAAATGATTGATGCTGCATTTGCAAACGGCGAAAACCTGCGCATTTCAGGTTCCTACGTAGAATTCGCCGAGCGAAAGGTACTGCCTGATTTCAAGGATCTTCCCGCGTCAGAAATTCTAAGAAAACACCGGAGAGACGGTTTCGAAGCAGGGAATGCAGACAAGATTTTTGAGAGTACTTATACTACGCAGACCGGGAAGTAACGGAATCAAGCGGCTTCGAGAGCTCGAACAAAACGTCAGGGTCGAAGTCTAGGGGTGCGGCGATTGGCTTTCCGTTGTAATCTATTATTTGAACGAGGTTATCCCAGTAGATTGTCCTACCATCGGTTTTTGCTTTTTTAAAGATATTGGGTTGTAATAGTTGATAGTAGGGACTATTGGCTCTCTGAAAATACTCAGCCAAAAAATTTCCGAAATCAATAGCACGAATGATTCCGTCTGACCACAGGACTGTAATCACGTAGAAATCAATTGATACTATTTTCTTTACTCTCGGATTCATTATTGCAATGGTCTTATTTTTCTAAACTGAGCATTGTCTTTCTGCGACTCAAAGTAGTTAAGATATAATTCTTCTCTATGAAGTTCAATCCAAGCCTGAACTAACCTGATTTGTTTGCCGGGCAAATTTCCAGCCAGTATGTCCCCGGTTTCAATCGAAAATTGTGCCTCTTCACCAGCATATTCTGCATGAAAGTGCGGTGGCAGGTGATCTTTGAAATACATAAAGATAACAATTCCGAAAAAACGGGAGATTTCTGGCATAAGTTCAGGTGGATAGTGTGTTAGAATTATCCCCCAAAAATAACCTTTATTCCGCAACCAGAAAATGTACGATCCGGCAGGCGGTGCCGGTGCTTTCTTTATTTTTTTCAGCAGATATTGTCAGTTTCAATGTGTGCTTGCCGGATGAAAGTTCGTCGTCGAGCATGAGGTACCAGGGTAAATGCAGCTGGGTACTCCAACGGGTAAACAAATCAAGTGTTTTCGGCTTTTTGCCGTCGATTGAATAGGAAATAATCCCAGCGTCGGGACCGGAAATGATCGCGATCCCAATGCCACGACCCTTAAACGGAAGCTCCAACGAGGCATTTGCAGTCTCCCCCACAAGCATCGGCACATTCACAAAACCTTCACGGGTCGAGAGCTTTGTCGCCGGCTTCCAACCTGGGTCCAGAGCAAAACCTTTCAGGCTTTTCGCTTCTTCAATGGAATGGTAGCTTCCCTTCTCGTAAGAAAATTTATCCAGTGGCAACGGAAATTGAGCTGCCGGTTTAGCAGCATCAAAATCCTTTTTCAGCAATTCCTTGATCGTTTGAAAATAAACCTCCTGCCCGTAAGCTGACGGATGCAGATCTTTGAAATCATATTGCCAGGAAAATTCGCCGGCTTCAATACGATCGTAAACTTCTTTAGCCAGATTGATGTAAGCTGCTCCATAATATTTCGCGACACGCTGATGCACCGCTACTTCCGTCGGCTCCTTTCCTTTTTTATAATCATCGTTTTTCAAAGGTTCAGCAAATGCCATGAGTACTACATCCGCTTTGGGATTCGCGGTATGCATTTGCCTGACGATGCCTTCCAGGGCACGAACCTGCGCTTCTTCACTGAATCCATTTCCGCGGTCATTTACAGCCGATTCGACAAACAACAAATCCGGAATACCTTTTTTCAGAACATCCCGGCTAAACCGGAATGCATGCGGCGTACTGCCCAGCGAGGGAATACCTGCTGCGATAAATGTAAATTCAGTATCCGGAAAACGCTCCTGCAAATATTGAGAAGTCTTATTGCGCCAGCCAGGATTGTGCGTGATCGACCCGCCCAGAAATGCAACGGTTCCCTTTTTTGAAGTTTTGAACTTTTCAAAAGCATTACCCAATCCTGTATTCACTTCTATATACGGATCGTGCGAAAGCGGCTTTGCGACCGGCACACTGTTTTGCTCTATGAAATTGGCAAAAAACTCGGGGTGCTCAATTGGAAAGTGGTGCCCGTCGAGCTTTTGTTCACCGCGGGTCATCGGGTAAACGGCCACCGGCCCACCCAATTTTTGATAGATTTTAATCAGTGAATCGCTGTTTTCAACCGGTGGCACCAGTTTATCCTGCAAACCAATCACATGAACGATCGGTACTTTAAATGCGGCCAGCCCGGCCAGGTCATTTAGTGGAATATCAGTAAATTTCAGCGCTTCCTCTTCGGACTTCCCAAACAATTTTAACCACAAAGCCCAATCTTTTTCTGACCCAGGCCCTTTTCCTTTTCCGCCTGGCCAGCTTTTCGGGTCGTATACCGGCGCCTCGGCGTAAATGCAGCTTACTTTATCCGGATTTCGCTTGGCCCAGCCATAAACATACAGGCCGCCGCGGCTCACTCCTTCCAACGCTACTTTCGGGGCAAACTGCTTTTCCTTGACCAGGTAATCATAAAAAGAATCCCAAACCTGCATCGCTTTCGGATGCCCGAACATATCGTTGGAATTCACATAAGCAATATGAAACCCGCGCGAAAGCAGGATACTATCCATTTCGGTGTGCCAGGTGGGGAAATGTGCGCGCCAAACCCACGGATTGCCCGGTATTGCCTTAACCGGCTTCACATACCAGGCCTCCCGGTTTTCAAAAGTAAAAGTTACTTTGTCAAACCCCTTCCAGCTGGCTGTTTTTTCTGTGATTTGAGCACCGCTAATGTGCCCCGAAAGGCATAAAACCGATAATACGAACTGTTGAATGCATCTTTTAATCATACTCTTTAGAAGGATCGCAGCAAGCGTATTTACCGGGATCAGTTCTCAGTTTGGTACGATATTTTAAGTTAATGCTTTGAACAATAACTAAGAACTTATGGATAAGATCGAAAAGTTTAAAAGCATGGAGAAGATTCTCCGTGAAATTGAAGACTTGAAAAACAGTGAAACTGCGGTAATTAAGAAGATCGGTCAGATAGAAACCGAGAATATGAACCTGAATATTCAGAACCTCGATAAATCGTTAAATGAGATTTATGACGGGGCTTACAAAAACCTGGAAAATGTGGAAACGCTCCACAACTCTTTCACGGAAACGGTCTCTGACTTCAAAGAAAAAAACAACATTACTGATGAGATGTTAATGGAAATCAGAGAGTAATCTCTTCACTTTCTGTTGAAACTAAAAAAGCTGCCTCGCGCAGCTTTTTTAGTAGATATGCATTCCAAAATATTAAAATCCTGCGTCATCGGAAGCACCTTTGGCTAATGCTACCCAATCCAGATGTGCGCGGTCTTTTGCCAGTGCTGAGACGAAACGATTTTTGACCAGATCGGCAAGGGGCATAGGTGCATTCACCTTTGCCGAAGCTTGCAAAGTCAGATTGATATCTTTTAAGCCAAGCGGCAACCCAAATAAAACGGGCTCGTAAGTATGCTGCGCCACCATTTTACCGTAATTCTGAAAAATCGGTGCGGCGAATAAAGTGGATGTAAGCATTTCATAAATGCTTTGACGTGGTATGCCGCTTTTTTCCGCCATTGTAAATGCCTCAGCCATCATTTCCAGGCTTGCTGCGATCATAAAGTTGCCGCAAAGCTTGATCACATTGGCTGCGCCGGGGTCGTCACCGAAGTCAAAAACACCTTTTACAAAGTTTTGTACCAAAGGTTTCGCCCGCTCTCTCGCACCTGCTTCACCTGAAACCACGATATTACCCATTCCGGAACGTACCGCGTCGGGACGTGCGAAAATAGGGGCTGCTACGTAACTTACCCCAAACTTTTTGTGCGTTTCGGTCATTTTGCGAGAACAATCGGGAGAGATCGTGCTCATAGAGATGTGCAATCCATTCTGGCCGAGCTTTTCAAGCAAAGCGTCAGAAAATGTAGCTTCAACCGCACTATCATCAGCCAGGACGGAAAAGACGATTCCGCCGGGCTCGATCGCGTCGATCGCATTTTCGGCCACTTTTGCGCCGAGTTGGGCCAGAGGTTCGGCTTTTGAAATTGTCCTGTTCCAAACTGTTACCTCAAAACCTGAGTTGATCAATCTTTCTGCTATGGGTGCGCCCAGGTTCCCAAGGCCCAGGAAAGCTATTTTTTCAGACATAATTCATTGAAATTTTAGTACGAATACTTAATGAATGCATTTCAGACCTGCATGATTCCCACATTGAACTGTTTTTCAATCGGAGCCTGATCTGCCGCCTGTATTCCCGTGGAAATAATCGCCCGGGTTTCGGCGGGATCAATGATGCCGTCTACCCAGAGCCGTGCGGCGGCATAGTATGGTGATAATTCTTCGTTATAACGATCTGTGATTTCCTTCAATAACTTCTCTTCCTGCTCGGTCGTGATTACTTCTCCTTTCGCTTTCAATGTGGCCGTCTGCACTTGCAGCAACGTTTTTGCAGCGGTAGCGCCGCTCATTACGGCCATCTGTGCAGTCGGCCAGGCGAATATCAGCCTGGGATCGTAAGCTTTTCCGCACATGGCATAATTGCCTGCTCCGTAGGAATTTCCTATGATAAATGTGAATTTCGGCACGACCGAATTAGCGACCGCATTCACCATTTTCGCGCCGTCTTTGATAATGCCCCCCTGCTCCGCGCGACTGCCTACCATAAACCCGGTGACATCGTGAAAGAAAATCAGCGGTATTTTCTTCTGGTTACAATTCATAATAAACCGGGCTGCCTTGTCGGCAGATTCGCCATAGATCACGCCGCCCATCTGCATTTCGCCTTTGCCCGATTTGACCATTTTTCGTTGATTGGCAACAATACCAACCGCCCAGCCGTCGACACGCGCGTATGCGCATATGAGCGTCTTTCCATAATCCGGCTTGTATTCATCTAATTCCGAATTGTCGACAATGCATTCCAGAATCGGCCGGACATCGTAAGGTTTCAGCCTGTCGACCGGGAGGAGTGAATAAATCTCCTCCGCCTCTCTTTTAGGATTTATAGCCGGTTTCCGATCAAAACCTGCGGAAAGCGGCCTGCCTATTTTATCAATATGCCTTTTGATCGCGTCGAGGCACGACTTATCATCGGGAAATTTATTATCCGTTACACCTGATATCTCGCAATGCATGGCCGCGCCGCCGAGTGTTTCTGCATCTACATCTTCACCGACAGAAGATTTTACAAGAAACGGTCCGGCCAGAAATACTGAACCGGTACCCTCTACTATAAAAGCTTCATCGGACATAATCGGCAGATACGCGCCGCCGGCTACGCAGCTGCCCATGATCGCTGAAAGCTGGACTATTCCCATTGCGGACATTCGCGCATTGTTCCTGAAAATCCTTCCGAAATGCTCTTTGTCGGCAAATACATCGGCTTGCATAGGGAGATAAACCCCGGCGCTATCGACGAGGTAGATGACTGGCAAACGGTTTTCCATAGCAATTTCCTGGGCGCGCAGGTTTTTTTTGGCCGCGATAGGAAACCAGGCACCGGCTTTTACGGTAGCGTCGTTGGCCACAATCATGCATTGCTTTCCGGACACTATTCCGATTCCGGCTACTACTCCACCTGACGGGCAGCCGCCTTCTTCGGTGTACATGTTGTCGGCCACGAATGCACCAATTTCCACGAATTGTGATCCGGCATCGATCAGGTAGTCAATCCTTTCGCGGGCTGTTAATTTCCCTTTTTTGTGCTGGGCTTCGATTTTCTTTGCACCGCCTCCCAATTTGACCTGTTCATATTTTTGCCGGAGAACTTGCAGCAATTGCGGGAGGCTTTCCTGTGTAGTCATAAGACGGATGAAGTGTGGATTATTTCAAAAATAAAAAGTCGTTTACCCGCAAGCAAACGACTTCTCTATTAAATAATAAATTACCTGTTTCTACTTGATAACTGTGGTCGTATCCAGCGGCGATTCCGACGGTCCTTTGTCTTTTTTACCAAATACCGAAATGTTGATATACCGTTTCGGATGTTCGCGCAGGTTGGTCAGCAACTTATTGAGGCTGACGACAGTCCTGTCGATATTTGTATAAAGCGTTTCGTCCTTAATCAGCTTACCGGCCGTTCCTTTCCCCGACTCAACACTTGCGAGCAGATTGTGCAGCTCACCAATCGTCCTGTTTGCGTTTTGCACGGTTTCACCAAGCCGCAGTGCATTCAGGGAATCTGCTAATGTTCCTGTTTTGGTCAAAAGCGGTTTGATCTCTTTTTCGGTTTCAATAAGAGAAGTTGAAAGTTTATTCAGATTGGAAGTAAGCGCCAGTAAATTGGTGCGGTTCTCATTTAATAGCCCCTGAAGACTGCTGCCTGTCTGGTTGTAGTTTTTCAATACCTGATTTAAAATAAGCCCGGTTTCTTCAAAACCTGCTACAACCTGGTTCAGGTTCTTAATGAGGGAATCGGCAGATGTGACGAGCGGTAGCGCCTGCTGCTGCAACACAGCTGTAATACCCGGGTCCTTTTTGGCCAAAAGTGTATCCCCATCCTGCATCGGGGCTCCCGTGCCTACTGATAAATGGATTACTTTCCCGCCGAGAAGACCGCCGTCCCCGAGCGTTGCCACGCTTCCATGGGGTACGGAAATACCTTTCTGAATATCCAATGAAACCAGCAGGTGGTTTTTACGATTTTGCAGTAATTTGATTTCACGCACCCTGCCGACATTCAACCCGTTTAGCAATACAGGATTGGAAGCGGTGAGACCGTCTATATTGTCATAAACGACATAGTATTGATGGGTTCTTGAAAAAACATCTGAACCTTTGAGGATATGGAAGCCGAAATACAGCATGACCAATGCGGCGACAGCCATCATTCCAACTTTTGCTTCTCTTGATAATTTCATGGACTAAGTAATTTCTGCCTGGAAACCGGCAGGCATCCGCAGTATTAAGTTAATATCGTTGCTTGAACATCAAATTATCAAAAATTGTTTTGACAAATCAAAACATCTGCATGCAGTCTGATTACCGGTCCATATCTTTTTTATAAGCCATGAATGCCTGGTGAATGGATTCAGCCACTTCCTCCTGCCCTTCTTCGGAGCCTAGATAATCTTCTTCATCGGGTGTGGATAAAAACCCTGTTTCAATCAGCACGCTCGGCATCGCGCAGCGCCATAATACAAGGAACCCGGCCTGCTTCACACCCCGGCTTTCCCGGTCAGAAACGGACTGGAATTTTTTCTCGATCAGATCTGCAAAGCGAAGGCTGCTGGAAATAAAAGCACTTTGGTAATTGGCCAGCATAATATGTGCCAATGGCGAATCAGGATCGAAACCTTTGTATTTCTGCTTGTAGTTCGTTTCCTGTAAAATTACTGAGTTCTCCCTTTTCGCCACTTCCAGGTTACCTTCTGTTTTGTGCAAACCCATTACGAAAGTTTCCGTTCCGTGGACAGACCTGGATCTGGGCGTGGCATTACAATGGATGGAAATGAACAGGTCCGCATTGTTCCTATTGGCAAAAGCCGAGCGTTCGCCCAATTCTATGAAAACGTCCGTGGATCTTGTGTATAAAACCTTTACGTCCGGCGTAGCTTCTTTGATTTTTCGTCCCAACTCGAGTGCAACACTCAGCGCGACATCTTTTTCCTTTGTTTTCCGGCCTCTGGTTCCGGGGTCTTTACCGCCGTGACCGGCATCAATTACTACTGTTCTTACCTTGGCGGATTGAGAAGCAGCGGGTTCCTGTTGAAATACGAATGCCAGACTAGCCAGCAGAAAACTCGCAGCAATTATTGATTTAAGAACTTTTAACATTATTTTTTAATTGGGGCGTTACTCGTTAGCCGTTTCTCTGCTAATTTTGAATTCGTATGCAAAAATACTCTATTTGTTAAAACTGAAAAGAAAGGCGATTATTATATCGTCAGTGGTTGCGGCGTTTCTCCTGTTCAGCACTTTAGCCTGTGTGCAGCAACGCTCCAAGGGGTCCGGGAAAAATAAGAGTAAGCAGGCAGTTTCCTCTTCTGAAAAACAAACAACGGATTCTCTTCTTACAGCTAATACAAAGTCTGGTGCCGACACGTCGGGTACCGGTAAGGCTCGTACGTCTCAAACATTAACCCCTTCTGACTCACTTAATAAGAACATTACGGCCGATTCTACCGCCGCTGATACAATATCCAATCCGGACGATTTACAAAACGTCGTTGAATATACAGCAGAGGATTCGACAGTGATGGACGCCGTCCTCAAACAGGTGCATTTGTACGGAAATGCGGAGGTAAACTATGGCACCATTAATCTCAAAGCCAATTATATCAGGCTCAACTGGATCACGAATGAGGTGTATGCAAAAGGTACCTACGACTCAACAGCCCAGAAAATGGCAGGAGAGCCTATTTTCCAGGACGGGCCGGAAACTTATAATACAAAGGAGATCAGGTACAACTTTAAATCTCAAAAAGCGCTGATACAAGGTATTGTTACCCAGGAAGGTGACGGTAATATCAGGGGTGAAAAAGTAAAAAAGGATGCGGAGGGTAATTTTTACATCCGCCATTCTATGTATACAACCTGCAATCTCACTCACCCGCATTACTTCATCAATGCGCCTAAAATCAAAATGGTGAACAAAAAGCAGATCATCTCGGGACCTTTCAATCTTGTGATCAGCGATGTTCCCCTGCCTATTGCGTTGCCATTCGGTTTTTTCCCTTTTCCCAAGAAAAAAGAAAGCGGCACGAGCGGCATCATTTTCCCGACTTATGGTGAAGAACCAAACGGACGGGGTTTTTATCTGCGGGAAGGCGGCTATTACTTCGCGATCAATGAATACGTCAACGCGATTGTGACCGGACAGATTTATTCGACCGGCAGCTGGGGACTGGGTGTTGCTTCTACGTATACCAGAAGGTATCAGTACAGCGGGAACTTTGCATTCCGGTTCAACAAAAATAAGCCCAGCGACGAGGTCGACAGACTAGTCGGCCGTGGTGTCACGAATGATTTCAGCATTGTCTGGTCGCATGCGCCCAAACCCCGGGGCAATTCGCAATTTTCGGCCAATGTCAATGTAAGCAGCAATAGCTATAACCAACAGCAGGAGTTCAATACAAACCGGTATATATCTAACGTAGCGAGCTCGTCGGTGCAATACAACCGCACATTTGGTCAATATGCACGGGCAGCAGCCAGTTTGCGTGTGAACCAGAATTTCGGACAAAAGGCGACCAATGCCGACACGGCCCGACGTGTCGGCGGAAAAACCAACGTTTCCACCGATTTCAGCTTCGGCATCAACCAAATCGCCCCTTTTGCATTGAAAGGCGGCCGTGGTAAATGGTATGAAAGCTTTCGTTTGGGTCTGGATTTCAGCGGAAACTACGCTTTGACCAACTCGCTGGCTGCCATTGATACTTCTTTCAGCAGATTGGGTTTTCAGATTTCAAATACGGTCGATATCTCCCGGGTTGGTGTCACGAAAATTGTACCTTTCAATATCGGCAACCTGCCGGATATGTTGAAAGATGCCCAGTTTACCGGCCGGTACAGTCTGCCGATCTCGCTGCCCAACTTCAAAGTATTGCGATTTGTGAACGTTACACCCAGCCTTTCTTTACAGGGGGAAGTTTTTACAAAACAATATAATTACGCTGTCGATACACTTACGAACCGTGTCCGGATAGATACGCTCAATCAGGCGGGGACTGAGTATTCGTATAATTTCGGGGCTGGAATGAACACCCGTTTTTATGGTACATTCTTTATTGGCGGGAAAAGACTGGAAGCGATCCGGCACACTGTAATTCCTTCCTTATCCTTCACTTATACACCAGACTTCACCGGTGACGCATTTGGTTTTTATCAAAAAGTAAGTGTACTGGACCGGAAGGGCGAAGTAAAAGATTATTCTCTTTCCAGATTCCGGGGAATTGGAACAGGAGTAGGAAACGGCCGGGCGAGCAGCGTCATTTCTTTCAGTTTGAACAATTCTTTTGAAATGAAACTGAAATCAAAAAGTGACACCGCAGCTACGCAATTTGAAAAGATATCACTGCTGGACAATTTGAGTGTCGGCGGCAGTTACAACCTGCTGGCAGATTCTCTTAACCTTTCCAATATCACCGTCAATGCGAATGCACGCATAGGCCGGAACCTGAATTTGAACTTCAATATGAACCTCGACCCTTATGCTTATGAAGCGAACCCGAGAATATTGACAAATCAGGTTGGAACGAAAGTCAACAAATACGCGATCACGCAGGGACAAGGACTTGCCAAGCTCCAAAACCTGGGCTTTACACTAGGTACGAGCTTCTCGCCAAAAGGATCTGACAAGACAAAAACACCTCCTGCAAATGGCGCAGATCCGAATGCGGTCGCTACGCAGGAGCAGCGTGAATACATCCAGCAAAATCCAGAGCTTTATGTGGATTTCAATATTCCCTGGAATGTATCGCTTAACTACAACTTCGGTCTCAGCAAGCCCGGACTTTCAAAAGCCACTCTTATCCAGGCTGTTCAGGCGACGGGTGATTTAAGCCTGTCAAAGAATTTTAAAGTAAGTGTGAGTACCGGTTTTGACTTCACGGCATTTTCACCCACTATTACACAGCTGACTTTGTACAGGGACCTGCATTGCTGGGATATGAGTTTCAGCTGGACACCATTTGCAGGGAGTGCAGCGCGTGTCAGCAACTACAACTTTACATTGAAAGTAAAATCGGCGATTCTGCAGGATTTGAAAGTGACACGCCGCCGTTCATTCTACGACAGATCAGCCTATTAACAGGTCCCAAAAAAAAGGCAGCCCGGTTTGGACTACCTTTTCAATGTCTCAGGTTCAGTTACTTTGACGACGGCTTCGAAGCAGCTTTTGGAACAACTTCGCCTTTCAGATATAAAGTAATTGATCCGCCTTCTGTGTTACTGAAAACAGTGACAGGCTTGTTGAAAGAGCCTGCTGCAGCTGCATTAAAAGTAGCTTTCACAGATCCCGTTTTTCCCGGAAGTACTGGTTCTTTTGACCAAACCGGCGTGGTACATCCGCAAGATACGGTTACGTTGGAAAGAACTACTGGCTCGGTACCTGCGTTGGTAAAAACAAACTCATGCGTTACTGGTGTTCCCTGAGGTACTTTTCCAAAAACATGAGTTTCCTCTTTGAATTTTAACACACCTTTCTGAGCAAAGCTCACGGTGGTCAGGCCAACCAATAGAACCAGAGCTGAAAAGAATACTTTCATAACTTTGACGATACATTTAGTGGTGAAAAACTAATTAGCAAACAAGATTAATGCTTAATAATTAAATATAATAATCATTAACCATTATTAACAGAAGACCGCGATTAATGGTATAACGGCTGATTATTATTTTCCTGCATAATTTTGGCTTGCATTCAAAAAAACGTAATTTAACTACGGATTAATTCCCGAAATTTTCGCTTATGCTTCCAAATGATAGTTTGACCGGCTCCGGTATTTTGAGTAAAGAAAACATTATCAGCGATTATCGCCTAGCTTGCGAAAGTCGCCAGGTAAGTCTGCTGGGCCGGAAAGATACAATGGGAGGTCGTTCTAAATTTGGCATTTTTGGTGACGGCAAGGAAGTGGCTCAGATCGCACTTTCCAGAACTTTCAGGCCGGGCGATTTCCGCTCCGGCTATTACAGGGACCAGACTATTGAAGCTGCTGTGGGCAATTTGACCTGGCAGCAATTTTTTGCGCAGATGTACGCGCACGCCGATCTCGAACATGAGCCCAATACAGGCGGAAGGTCCATGAACGGCCACTTTTCCACGCGCTGGCTCGATGAGAACGGGCATTGGCTGGATCAAACCAAAATTTATAATTCTGTTTGCGATATATCTTCAACTGCCGGTCAGATGCCCAGGGCTGTCGGCCTTGCCTATGCTTCAAAATTGTACAGGCATAACAAGCAACTCGATTCACAAACCCGGTTTTCACGGCAGGGAAATGAGATCGTTTTTGCCACGATTGGCGACGCATCCACTTCTCAGGGGATGTTTTGGGAAGCGATGAATGCAGCGGGCGTTTTGCAAATTCCACTACTCACTTCGGTTTGGGACGATGGCTACGGTATTTCAGTTCCTATTGAATATCAAACCACGAAGGGGAGTATTTCAAAAGCACTTGCCGGCTTGCAGCGCAATGAAGAAGAGCCCGGAGTAGAAATCCTGTCGGTGAGTGGCTGGGATTATCCGGCATTAATTGAAACTTACCAGAAAGCTGCGGCTATTTGCCGGGAAGAACAGGTGCCTGTATTGGTTCACGTTACTGAGCTGACACAACCTCAGGGACATTCAACTTCCGGTTCGCACGAACGCTATAAATCCAAGCAGCGACTTAATTGGGAGAATGAACATGATTGTAATCTCCGCTTCCGGGATTGGATCTTGAAAAACGGTTATGCAACCGATGAGGAGCTCGAACAGATTGAAATAGAAGCAAAAGAAACTGCCGCGCAGGCCCGCAACGGTGCTTGGCAGGCTTATCGTAAGGATATTGATAAGGAATATCTCGAAACCATTCAGCTAATTCAGGCAGCTGGGCGGGATAGTAAGCATGCCAATGCATTAAGTAATGTCGTGCACGATTTGTCGAAAACATATCTTCCTGTAAGAAGGGATATGCTTGCGAGCATTCGCAAGGCCCTCCGCATTGTTGGTAAGGAAGAAAATGCTGCAAAAGCTACGCTCAAATCATCTCTTAAGAACAGTCTGAAAGAAAACGAAACACGTTTCAATACGCATTTATATAGTGAAACTCAGGAATCTCCAATGCATGTGAAAGCAGTGGAGCCTGTATTTTCAGAAACCAGTCCAACAGTCGACGGCCGCGAAATTATTCGTACCTACTTTAATTCGCTTTTCGAGAAAGACCCAAAAGTGGTAGCGCTCGGCGAAGATATTGGCATGATTGGAGATGTAAACCAGGGATTTGCTGGTTTGCAGGAAAAATTTGGCGCGCTTCGTATCACCGATACAGGCATCCGCGAAACGACCATAATCGGTCAGGGAATCGGAATGGCCATGCGCGGCTTAAGACCGATCGTAGAAATCCAGTATTTCGACTACATCTATTACGCATTGTCGACATTAACCGACGACCTCGCGTCGCTCCGGTACCGAACCGCTGGCGGCCAGAAAGCACCATTGATCGTCCGCACAAGAGGCCACCGGCTGGAAGGTATCTGGCACTCGGGCTCCCCAATGGGTACCATGCTCAGTAGCTTGCGGGGAATGCACGTCATAGTACCACGAAACTTTGTCCAGGCAGCTGGCTTTTACAATACACTACTGAAAGGCGACGATCCTGCACTGATTGTTGAACCATTAAATTCTTACCGTCAGAAGGAAATATTACCTGATAATATCAGCGACATCTGCATTCCTCTGGGCCAGCCAGAAATTTTAATGGAAGGAAATCATGTGACGATCGTTACTTATGGCTCCATGTGTCGTATAGTAATGGAGGCCGCTTCTCATTTGCAGCGTGTAGGTATCGAGGTCGAGGTGATCGATGTACAGACACTCCTGCCATTTGACGTAAACAGCAGCATAGTAGAATCCATAAAGAAAACGAACAGGGTCATTTTTGCGGATGAAGATTTGCCTGGCAGCGCATCGGCCTATATGATGCAGCAGGTGCTGGAAAAACAGAATGCGTACCGCTGGCTGGATTCAGCACCGGTGACGATTTCCGCCAAAGACCATCGCCCGCCTTACGGATCGGACGGTGATTATTTTTCGAAACCTAATATGGACGATATTTTTGATGCTGTTTACAAGATCATGCACGAAGCAGAGCCCGAGATTTATCCGGAACTGTTTTAGTGTTTTGATTTATTATGTATCAAAAATCAGGAAAGAGAATTTTAGATATTACGATAGCGGCAACAGGGATTTTCATCTCGTTGCCGCTTTTTGTTTTGGTAACCATCTTGGTCTGCATTGATTCGCGTGGCAAACCCTTTTTCCTGCAGGAAAGACCCGGCCTTGGTGCGCGGCTTTTCACGCTGATAAAACTACGGACGATGCGCGAAAACGGGAAAGTTACCCGCTTCGGCCACATTCTCAGAAGAACTTCGTTTGACGAAATTCCGCAGCTCTGGAACGTATTAAGGGGTGAAATGAGCATTGTTGGTCCGCGTCCTCTTTTGGTTCGATATCTCCCTTTATATAATACGTTTCAAAACAGGCGGCATTCCGTGTTGCCGGGCATGACCGGGCTCGCACAGGTTAACGGACGAAATGCGATCAGCTGGCAGAAGAAATTTGAATATGATGTCTGGTATGCCGAAAACCTTTCCCTCAAACTTGATATGAAAATCATCTGGCTCACATTTTCACGAGCTTTGGACAGGAAGCACGTTAACGCCCCGGTGAAAATTTCCATGGAAGAATTCAAAGGAAACTGATATGCTGATTTACGGGGCCGGCGGACACGCAAAGGTGATATTTCGGATGTTGATCGACGCAGGACTTGCGGTTGAAACTGTTTTTGATGATCAGTTCAGCACCCGACTTTTTGATAGAAATTCAATCAGCTATTCTTCGGAAATATTTAACGACAAAAAGCTGATCATAGCAATAGGCGACAATTTCGCAAGACGGGCCGTGGCAGGAAAAGTATCTCACGGTTTTGGTCAACTGGTTCACAAAAGTGCATTGATTGATTCGACAGTCAGGGCTGGACAGGGTACTGTTATATTTCAACAGGCGATTATCCAGACCGACGCGCGGATTGGCGAACATGTCATCATCAATACCGGCGCAATTATCGAGCACGAATGTGAACTGAAAGACTTTGTTCACGTAGCGCCTCGGGTTACTATTTGCGGGAATGTAAAAGTGGACGAAAATACGTTGCTTGGTGCAGGCTGCATCATTTTACCGAATATCTCGATTGGCAAAAATTGCATTGTCGGCGCGGGAAGCGTTGTGACTAAATCAATATCTGATAATACAACAGTTGCAGGAAATCCGGCAAGAATTTTAACTCTTTAACCACACACTATGCGTTACAGAATTTGGTTGTCGCCCCCGCACATGGGAGGCGGAGAAATGAAGTATATTGAGCAGGCGTTTAGTAGTAATTGGATTGCACCTGCCGGTCCGAATATTGTTCGTTTTGAAAATGAATTGGTACAATATACCGGTGGAAAATATGCCGTAGCGCTGGCTTCGGGGACAGCAGCTATACACCTGGCGTTGTGCGCTTTGGATATTTCAAAAGGCGATATTGTGCTTTGCCAGTCACTCACTTTTGTCGCGACTGCAAATCCTATTTTGTATCTCGGCGCAACTCCTGTCTTTGTTGATAGCGAGCCCGCAACGTGGAATATCTGTCCGGAAGCATTGGAAACCGCGATCAGGTATTACTTGATCCGTAACAAAAAACCGAAAGCATTGATTTGCGTTCATTTGTATGGAATGCCGTGTTTAATGGAAGATTTGCTGGCAGTTTGTTACAGGTATGGTATCGCATTGATCGAAGACGCAGCCGAGGCGCTTGGCTCTGAGTACAAAAGAAAGCAGGCTGGGACTTTCGGTGAAATGGGCATTATTTCTTTTAACGGAAATAAAATTATCACTACATCCGGTGGAGGCGCGTTACTTTCGGATTCTAAAGTTCTGACAGATAAAGCCCGTTATTTTTCGACACAATCCAAAGATCCGACTCCGTATTTTCAGCATTCGGAGTTGGGTTACAACTACGCGATGAGCAACGTCTGCGCAGGTATCGGGCGCGGACAAATGGAGGTGTTGAATGAGCGCGTGGCAGCTCGGAGGGCCAATTTCGATCTTTATTCCCACTATCTGAAAGATGTGCCCGGCCTATCATTTCAACAAGAACCGGACGGTGCAAAGTCAAACCGCTGGCTGGTCTCTTTGCAATTAACGGGTAATGCTTGCGCATTGACGCCTGAAAGCATCAGGCTTGCTCTTTCCGGCAAAGGTGTAGAGTCAAGACGGGTATGGAAGCCTATGCATTTGCAGCCACTTTACAAGATCGCGCCTTACTTTGGAGGTGATGTAGCAGAGGATCTTTTTGAAAATGGCATTTGCCTGCCTTCCGGCTCACAACTCACCAGCGAGGAGGTTTCCGAGATTTGCGAAATAATAATGGAGACAGCTCAAAAACAAAAAAGCTGTTCATGAGCGGGTCACGAACAGCTTTGCTAAACATAATATTGTTACAATATCTCAATTTCGAATTGAAGTGGCGTGTAAGGCGGCACTTTGCCACTCCCCGTCGCTCTGTAACCAAGCTGTGAAGGGAAAATAATAATTGCTTTCTCTGTCTTACGCATTCTTCTTACTGCTCTGTCAAATCCGGGAATAACGCCATTAGTTCCGGTTGTTACGGCAATAGTTCCTTCATCAAATTTCTTATCGTCGAGGAATTTACCGATATACTTCACACTAACGGATTTCCCAACCCCAAGCGTGTCGCCTATGACTGTATTTGTCCTGATGATGACCCAATTATCACTGGTACGTTCGGAAACTTTGAATTGCTTTTTTGCCAGGAAATCGTCGATCTGCTGTACTTCTGTTCTGGTTTTGATGAATTCCATCTCTAATCTGATCACAGAGTACGCGGGGATATTTACTCTTTCTACATTTCCAAAAGCCAGATAATAGGGCAAAAGAAAAGTAGCTTTTTCTCCTGTTTTCATCAGGAATATACCACGTTCAAGGCCAAAAATATTCGTCGAATAACCTTCTGCGGGGAAAGTAAATGTCGAATCATTTTCGATAGACAAAACCTTCGTTCCATTCAGCAAATACCCGTTGATACGAACAGTAGCCCCATCGCCTTTCTTTACCCTCTGACCATTTGGATTTGATTTCCGGATAATATAGTACATGCCTGAGCTATCTTTTACGGCCGATGAACCAGCGCTATCCTTTTTCAAAAACTCCTGAATTTGGGTTTCATTCTCAACCATTTTCTCCTCGTCCTGATTGTCATTCTTCATACAGCCTGACAATCCGGCTACCATAGCCGCTAAAAAACACAATACCAAATAAGTACGCTTCATTTCTTGTCTTCCTTTCTTTAAAATTAATGGGATTAATTACTTAATAACAATAGACTCAGTACAACCATTATTGGTTGCAATCACTAAACCGAAACTTCCATAAGTACATTTCTTTCATAGAATTTACAAAAGGAAGACAACGGGCATTCTTTGCATTTCGGGCTCCTTGCGACGCAGATATAGCGTCCGTGCAGGATCAACCAGTGATGCGCCTTGTGAACGAGATCTTTTGGAATATATTTTACCAATATCTTTTCTACGCTTAGAGGAGTTTTAGCTGTGGAAGGAACCAGACCTAAACGGTGCGATACCCTAAAAACATGTGTATCAACAGCCATAGCCGGCTGGTTGAAGATTACCGAAGCGATCACATTCGCAGTTTTACGCCCTACTCCCGGCAGCTTTTGTAATTCATCCACGGAAGCAGGTACTTCAGATCCGAATTGCTCAACGAGCATACGTGCCATTCCTACCAGATGTTTACTTTTATTATTTGGGTAGGATATAGATCGGATGTAACTAAATACTTCTTCTGCATCCGAGGCTGCCAATGCCTCCGGGACTGGAAACCGCTCGAAAAGCGGTGGAGTCACAATGTTAACCCGTTTGTCTGTACACTGTGCGGAGAGAATGACAGCCACCAGCAGCTCATACGGATTGGAATAATGTAATTCGGTTTCAGGTTCAGGAAAGTTTTGGGTAAAATAATCCAGAAATAGTCTAAAACGTTCCTGTCTTCGCATAAGGGAATAGAAGGCTGAATAACAAAAAAATCCAGCTATCCGTTGAATAGCTGGCAAAAAAATAAAAGACCTACTACCCTCAATTGTAAAGGAGGGTAATAGGTCTTTTTGAAGAATACTGCTGTGAATATCTGAATACTTCTGAGATCACTTTTTCCGAAGGGGTACGAGTGATTTTATCCATCTGGCTCTGAATTTCGAGCGAATCCAGATAAAAATTCATCAGATTATCGTCAAGCGCAAGCGCCTCAACAATCAGTTCATTTTCATTCTCTGTTGTCTCGGCATATAAATACCTTACAACATCATCGTAAGTAAAAGTTTTTGTCATACTGTGGGGCACGTTGGTTAAATTGCTTACGCAGGTTTATCAACGCGTAACGCATTCTGCCCAATGCCGTATTAATACTCACCCCTGTGGCATCGGCAATTTCCTGAAAGCTCATGTCCTCATAGTGGCGCATGATCAGAACCTGCTTTTGCACATCAGGTAACCGCTGGATCATTTCCCGCAGTTGTTCATGTGTTTCCTGACGAATCTGGATTGACTCAACGGAATCTTCCGAAAAATCCAGCGTATTAAAAACACTGCTTCCATCTTCAAATACTACATTGGGGTAGCGTTTATCGCGTCTGAAATAATCAATGGCAAGGTTGTGCGCAATACGTATAATCCATGGCAAGAACTTGCCCTCATCATTGTATCTACCACCTTTTATCGTATCTACGGCCTTAATAAATGTATCCTGCAATAAATCCTCGGCTACATATTGGTCCTTAACAATTAGATAAATAGTGGTGTATATTCTTGATTTGTGGCGTTGAACGAGTTTTTCAAAAGCTTTCTCGTTCCCGCGGATATACAATGTCACCAACTCGCTGTCGCTAACTAGGACTTTCTCCATTTTTATTATTCGATTTAGTTAACGTAGAGCGGTTCGTCGATATTGTTTCTCCTTTCTGTTTGGTGAAAAAATTGAAGTAATTATCTGTATTTCAAATTATACGAATCAAAGAAATAGATTTAGCAAATAATTTGCAAATGTTTGGGTTGCTTTTTTTTGAAATTGTTTTTCAATTAACACATGTTAACAACTGAGCGCTATTTTTGTTATTATTCAGTTGAAAGAGATACGTTCTGTCCTTTTGTCAATAATTAATAGAACTTATTAAATAAACTTACGCTTAATATTCTGAAATCGATTTCGAAGGCCTCGGGATTTTTTTCGGCTACGCAGTCAATATTAAAATTTAACTTTTCCAATAATTATTGAACATTTGCCAGATATGAAATACAAACATATTTTTTTCGATCTGGACCATACACTCTGGGACTTTGAAAAAAATTCGTCGGAATCATTAGAGGAAATCTTCCACCGTCTGGCATTGCAACAGCAGGGAATCCAGTCTATGGAAGCTTTTATCGCCTGTTTTTTAAAAATAAACACTTCGTTGTGGGATGCATTTGATCGTGGACAATTGCACCATACCTATATACGTCAGGAGAGATTCAAACTCGTTTTTGCGGAACTGGGAGTTCAATGCCCGGAAAACCATGAAGAAATCGGCGAAATGTATTTGAGGGCATTACCGGACAAAAAACATTTGCTCGAAGGCGCACTCGAACTCTTAACGTATGCTCAGGCTGCCGGCTACCGAATGCATATCATCACCAATGGTTTCAATGAAATTCAGGTCAGGAAAATAACAAGCTCACAGATCAGTCACTTTTTTGATAACATGATCACCTTTGACACTGCGAATGCAAAGAAACCAGACCGACAGATTTTTGAGTATGCCATGGAAACTGCAAATACCTCTCCGGAAGAATGCGTAATGGTTGGCGACAACTGGGTTGCGGACATCATGGGAGCAAAGCAAGTTGGGATAGATACAGTGTATCTCAACCCAGCCGGACTGCAATTCGACGAATTACCTACCTACGATATCCGCCGGTTGGAAGAATTGCTGCTGATTCTTTAGCGACCCTAATACTGAAATAGTACTGGATTCAGTTCACTGTCAGCTGGCCCCCCGACTGGCCTAGAGAGCAACCAGGTCTCCCAGTCGGCCTGCTGGTATTCGTTTCTTGGCTTGACAATCTTTTGATCCTGGTCCATATAAATCATTGTCATCACTTTTCGCGGTTGGCCTGAAACATTGGCCCCGGCCCGATGGAACAGCCAGCCAGCATGAAAGCTGACCTCACCCAAGTCGAAAGGTGTTTCATTCAAATTAAACTGTTTGAGTTGCTCGTTCATAAGCGCCTCACTTTCATCACTTATCTCAACATCCCTACCAATTTCAACGTGATGACTTTTTTCAGCAAAAGCCAGTGGCCCCATTTCCATAAGGGTTTCCTGAAGCGGGATCCAGACAGTTACCGTTTTGGGCGAAGATAAAGGCCAGTAAAACTGGTCTGCATGCCAGGGTGTAATGCCTCCGGAAGATTCTTTGTATAAAGCCTGATCATGGTAGAGGCGCACGCCGCCAACTTGTAACAAGTCGGTTGCAATTTTGGCCAGCTTCTTCGAGAATACAAATTCTTTCGCGTCTTCACTTTCCCGCCACAAGTTCATGACCTGTAGAAACGCACGCTCATAAGTGGTGCGCTCTTCCATAGGTTTGGTTAGCTTATTAAGTCTGAAGACAAGGTCGGTAATGATTTCTCCGTAGTATCCGAGCAATCGCGCACTTAATACATTTTTCAGCTTTACATATCCATAAGTATTGAAATGCTCCACAGCTCCTTGTGGAAGCACAAATGGTTCGGAAAGCTCACTTTGAATCAAATCCAATTGCAGTTCTGCCATGATCAAATCTTTTCAGGTAAAAAGCATTACATCCGGCCAAAACTACCTTACTGATCCTGTTCGTGGAAGTTAATTTTTTTCTCGCGCAAAAAATTCTTAATCACATCGACGTGCACACACTGCCCAACATTCAGAAAAGGATAATTGGAGACCCTTCGTCGCTGTCCCTCCGAAATCACTTCTCTGTTTACCTGATCAAAACCAAGATGAAGGTGCCTGGTAGCGCTTTGCATTCCGTAGATAGTTCCGTTTGAGTCAAACAGCGGCCCGCCGCTTTGTCCGCGCAAGCCGGGCGTACTCATTTCGATCCCTGTCACTTCATTGCCTTCGCCTATATGCCTGGTAATGATCCCGTCAATGGGAAAGCTTGGTGTTTTGAATCGGCCTGCCTTTGTCCATTCTATATCACCGGAATTTTTGTTGTACTGATAATTCGTAAACTCTGGAAATGGATAGCCTAAACGGCACAAGTATCTTCCTTGTTTCACTAGCCGGGAATCTTTAAGGAAATGCGCATGACCCTGGTACTGTATCGATTCAAAATCGCGAAACTGTACGATCGCCAGGTCCTGAGCGGGGTGCAAATGAATGGTTAGCGCCTTGTAGCCAGAAACACACTGAATAAAATTAAAAAGAATGCGGATCGGGTTTACGGAGTTGATCCGGTATTTGGTTTCAAGACCCAGCCGCTGTGTTTCATAACCCGGATCCTTTTCAAATTTCCTGAGTTCGCCCCTGAATTTCAGATAGTTCTCATAGATGGAATTGGCGTGCAAAATCTGCCTGGCTACGTGCCGGCAGGTAATGGCAAATCCATCCTCGTTTACAAAAAACAAAGTGGCGGTTCCTGGTACGATATCACTGCCTGAGTAATACCTGAAAATAAAATGGACTGGACGGGTGAACTGGTCTACTTTCTCAATAGCTTCAACAAACATGCCGGCAAATGTAACAAACCAATCTCATTTGTGGGTGAAAGGAACCACGGCTTCTGTCTGATCCCAGCTGAGAATCATATTCACGCCTTCAGGTACCTCTTCAAAATAGATATTGAATTGTTCCTGAACGGTATGCCGGATTCGAATAGGAACCTCCACCGTTAATACATTTTTTCCATCATTGTATTCGGTCCCCCATTGACCTGTTTCAGCATTAAGGATTATCTTCCAGGTACTTTGTCCAGGAACAGAATATAGTGAGTACGTCCCTGCCTTTACAGGTTGGCCCAACATTAATACATCCTGCTGAAATTCGATCAGAGTCGCTTCGTTTGCTCCGGTTCGCCAGACTTTCCCGTAAGGTGATAGTGCGTTATCCTGATCTCTTCCAAAAATCAACCTCCCCTTTTTGCTCGGTCTGCTATATTTGACGTTGATACCCAGCCCCGTTTTGGTTATCTGTGCTACTGCTTCCGGGCTGAATGATTTGGTATACATTCTTACTCCAGAAAATATGATCAACCCGAGGACGATAATTCCTAACCCGATCAGGAGAGCTTTCTTCATAGATCAGGGACAAACGATTTTGTAAAAAGTATAACTTACTGAGATCCTGAGATAGTAATAATTATCTTTCAGCGATGGGTCACCCTGCTGTATTTTATCTGTGGAAACTGGCTTCCCACCCAGGTCGTCCAGGAAATCTGTGAATGTCTTTCTAGCGCCATATTCAATGCCAATATTCCATGGCCTGCGAATCTGATATTTGATCCCGACACCATATGGAAGCGTAAATGTCGACGTTTTGTAAGGGTTAGTCTGTACCTTGGGATTAAACTTGGAATATCCGATTCCGCCGAACAGATACGGGCTCCAGTTGATTGCAAACCTGCGTTCCTGGAAATTCAGAAAGTTATATTCTGCAACTGCGCTTCCTTCAAATATCCTGGTAGTAAAAGATTTGTTTCTCGCCTGCTGAAAAGGATCCTTGCTATGTTTGTCATCGGCGCCAATAATACCACCCGCAATTTCGGCCCGAAGCGATAGTGCCTGATTCGGATTAAATCGAAAAAATAAGCTTCCGGCAGGTTTGATAAAACGAAGCTTCTGTGACGGCGCAATGTCTCCTTTATAATTGAACCCGCCCAGTCCGGCTCCCAGTTCGATCTTCTGGGCTTTTGTCTCAGTATTGACAGCCGTAAAAAAATAAATACCTGCCAACACGAAGTAGAACAAGTATTTATCAATCCAATTTCTTAAACAATATTTCAAGGGATACCTTTTATTTTAAAGGAGGACATTTGATTTGCGAAGGCAGCATATAGTTGATATGGATCATACCAAATAAATAGTTGTCTTTCAATGTGGGACTGTAACCGCGCGGCGTACCGGGAGAACCATAACCCGTAGCAGCGAGGGCCGCAATCGGATCATTTGTGTCAATCTGGTAATTTACCTGCAGGAATTTCTTCAATGCTTCAGTCCTGTCGGCACCTTTTCGGACGGCAATCGGATTGGTTGACCGGCTTGACACAGTCATCGCCAGGGGATCGTCTGCAAAAAGAGCTGGATCAGCATAATTTCCGGCCACATCATCCAGATAATCCGTAAAAGTCTTTCTGAATCCCAGCTCGGCTGAAATATCGAATCTTGAATTGATTTTGTACCGCAAACCAATTCCCATTGGAATAGCAAACTGCACTAACGAATAAGGTTTGGCGTACCCTTCATTTCCCTGTCCTTCCGTTCCCAGCGGCTGTAATTTAACCCAGTCACCATCGAGCGAATCCAAAGCTTTGGGATTATGCGCCGTTAATGCCACGCCCGCAAATAGATATGCGCCAAATTGAGGACGTCTATCGTAACTTCGGTTGTCCGGAATAAGTTTAAAAATACCCTGAACCGAAAACTCTTTCAGATCATTGCGAAAATGCAGGTTCCTCGCATAAAATACACTGCTTTCATGCTTGGAGTCGCGATTCATAATATAGTCGTCTCCTGCAATCCTGGCGTAAGTAAAACTGGCCCTGGCACCCAGACGAGGTGTAAAATGTCTTGTATAGTTACCTCCGATACTCCAGCGAACCATTTTGAACATCGAAGCAAGTGGCCTTCGATATGGAGCCATATCGCCGAAATAGCTGGAAGTACCGATACCAAAACCTGCCGTAGAATATGGGACAAAAATACCCCTGCTTTGCGCCTGAGTTTCTTTACCCGCTAATAAAAGTCCAAAAGTAAAGATCAACGCCAGCGCTCCGGGTACTCTTTTGAATTCAAATTTTCTACGCATTTTTAAATCGTTTTTTTGCAAAAATAGGATAGTTGTCGATTTTCTGGAGATTGCAACACCATTTCAACGTATTTATGACAAATTTATTTGTAGGCGCCATACTTTTTAGAAATCGCAGCGACAAGTATTTCCGGATGCTTTTCACAGTATATTAACTAACGTTTTAAATGGACGTCAAACAAAACTTTGCTATCATTGTGGCTCAAAAAAGATCCGGGAAATGATTGCGAGTCATAATTTAAAGTTTTCGTATTCTGCTCAAAAACAATTCCAATTCCCCGATATCAGCTGTGGCGACAAGGAAACTTTGCTGATCCTGGGGCAGTCGGGAAGAGGAAAAACTACTTTATTGCATTTGCTGGCACTCCTGCTCGACCCCGAGGCCGGAGAGGTAATCATCGGCGGAAGATCCATCAGGCATTTGTCTCATGAACAAATCGCCCTGATCAGGGCAAAGAATATTGGTATTATTTACCAGCGTGCCCATTTCGTCAGCGCGTTGTCTGTGATTGATAATATGCTGCTATCCAATTTTTTAGCAGAAAAGGATCAGGATCGAAAAAAGGCTATATACCTTGCAAACGAACTCGGTTTCGCAGAACATTTATCAAAAAAAACATCCCAGCTTAGCCAGGGTGAGCAGCAGCGGGTAAGTATAGCAAGGGCATTGATGAACGATCCGAATGTGATACTGGCTGATGAGCCTACATCAAGCCTGGACGATGTTAACTGCCAACGCGTAATTGATCTTTTAAAAACACAGTCCGCATCCATCGGAGCCAGTCTGGTGGTGGTTACGCATGATCAGCGGCTAAAAAGTGAATTCTCCAATCAGGTTATTCTATAATCACTGCGATAAAAAGTTGGAAAAACAGGAGTCCTGTCAATATAAAAAGCAATGAACCTTTTCAAGATCAGTTTCGCCAATATCAAAGAAAAGAAGCTCAACAGCTTCCTGAGTGCACTTTTGCTCGCGCTCGGCATTGGTATGATCTCATTGCTCCTGCTCCTGAACCAGCAGCTTGACGAGCAATTCCGGAAAAATATCAAGGGGATAGATATGGTAGTAGGTGCAAAAGGAAGCCCCCTGCAACTGATTTTATCGAGCATTTACCAGATTGACGCGCCTACCGGCAACGTTCCGCTGGCCGAGGTCAATTCGTTGCGTAAAAATCCTTTTGTAAAAACTGTTATCCCGCTTTCCATGGGCGATAGTTACCAGGGATTTCGTATCGTCGGGACAACGCCTAAATATATTGAACATTACAATGTTAAAATTGCTGAAGGGCATATTCACAATGCCTCCATGGAAGTTACCGTTGGCAGCAAGGTAGCCCGCAATGCTGGTTTGAAAATTGGAGACACTTTCGCCAGCTCCCACGGGTTGGATGGCGAAGGCGACCAGCACGATCATAAAAAATACAAAGTAACGGGCGTTTTTGCGGCCAGCGGATCGGTTGTGGACCAACTGATATTAACCCGGCTTTCGAGTATATGGGATATTCACGAACACGCAGAAGCTGGTGAAAAGAAGCATGAAAGTGACCATCACGAAGCGGATGGCGCAGAATCTGAAGAAGAAGGACAGGATGTTACCAGTGCGCTTATCCAGTTCCGGAATCCAATGGGATTAATGACGATTCCCCGACAGGTTAATACCAATACTTCCATGCAGGCCGCACTGCCCAGCATTGAAATAAACCGCCTTTTCTCCCTGCTGGGTGTTGGTATAGAAACGTTACGCGCCATTGCCTTGGTAATTATTACGATTGCGGGCGTGAGTGTTTTTGTTTCTCTTTATAATTCCCTAAAAGAAAGAAAGTATGAAATGGCGCTGATGCTCTCAATGGGCGCTACCCGCACCTCTCTTTTCTTAATGTTGCTGATTGAAGGGCTTTTTCTGGCGATTATCGGCTTTCTTGCTGGTATCATTTTAAGCAGGGTCGGGCTATTGCTGTTTTCAAAAGCGGCGGAACAGGATTTTCATTATTCGCTGGGCAAATTTGCGATCCTTCCCGAGGAGATTTATCTGTTGTTCGCTGCACTGGCAGTCGGGGCGGTCGCAGCTGCACTTCCTTCTATCGGCATTTACAGGTTGAATATTTCACGCACACTGGCGGAGGAATGATAATCTGTATAAATTTGTTAACCAGCCGAAATCCTTATCAAACTTCGATTTAAGATGAAATCCTTCAAGACAATCATATTGTTTTTTTGCATTACCTCATTAATGGCTTTTAAACCTGCTGGAGAGCCTGTTAAGGTAACCTGGGAGACTTTGAGAGATGTTACTTTTAAGAAAAAATGGTATGCTGAGGAATCCATTTATATGCTCCACCCTACATTCGGCCCGAGTGTCCAGAAACTGAAAAACCAGCAGGTATCGATCACGGGCTATATTCTGCCGGTCGATCTGGATGCGAATCTGTATGTTCTTTCTGCATTTCCATTCAGTGCGTGTTTCTTTTGCGGCGGCGCTGGTCCGGAAACTGTGATGACGCTTAACTTTAAGAAAAAGGACGGGAGAAAATTCAAAACCGATGAAAGGCTGACTTTTACCGGCACATTGAAGCTGAATGCAGATGATATTTACCAGATGAACTACATTCTGGACGGCGCGGAAATCACGAATTAGGGTATTAAATGATCAGATTCCGATCAGGCGCCAGACACCGCAAATAAAGAATAGCACAAGTCCGACTGGCGTTAATACTTTCCAGCCGAGGTACATGAGCTGATCCACCCTGAGACGTGGTAATGTCCATCTGGCCCACATTTGAACCAGGACCCCGAAAACCGCTTTCCCAAGCAACCAAAAGGCGCCGGTCAAATAGCCAAACCACGTTCCCGGCTCACCGCTGGTCCAGTCCGCAAGGCGCAACGGGCCAATGTTTGGAAATGGCGTGTTCCAGCTTCCCAGGAACAGAATAGCGCCAAGCAATGACACAAGCAGCATCATACCGTATTCCGACAGCATAAATATCGCCCAGCGCATTCCCGAATATTCGGTGTGAAAACCTGCAACAAGTTCCGATTCACCTTCCGGTAAGTCAAAAGGCGCGCGGTTACACTCCGCCAGGGAAGCAATAAAGAATATGACGTATGCGATCAACAGAAACGGATTTCTAATAATATTCCAGGATAAAAATCCTCCCACTGCGCTGATATCCAATCCGAACTGTTTCATTTCAAACAGGTACACCGGATCTACCGAGTAAATACCTTGCTGGAAACTGATAGCCTGCAAATCAAGCGTCTGCGTGAGCATTACCACGCAGAGAATCGACAAACCAAGGGGAATTTCATAAGATATGATCTGCGCCACTGCACGCATCGCACCGAACAACGCAAATTTATTATTGGACCCCCAGCCCGCCATCAGCAACCCCACGACATCGACGGAAACAATGGTAAGCAGGAAAAAAACACCGACGGCAGCACCAGAGCCAGCCAGGTCAGGAGCAAGAGGCACCACAGCAAATCCCGCGAAAACTGAAATGAAAATAACGAAAGGAGCGACCAGAAAAAGCCATTTATCAGCTGCTCTGGGCACAATATCTTCCTTTTGAAGTAATTTTAAAAGATCGGCGAATAACTGTAAAAGTCCCCATTTACCTACTTCCATTGGCCCCATCCTGTCCTGGATAAATGCAGAGACCTTTCTTTCCAGGTACACGCCTATGACCACAAAACCGGGCACAAGCAGTAAAAATATAATCAGCGTAAATGGTATCAATGCCTTTTAGGTATAATGCTCGATTTGACAAAAGTAAGTAAAAAAGTTACTCCACTTCGTCTGGCTGGCCACTATACCCCGATTCCTGCAAAATCCGGCTGGCATTGTCGATATCCATCAGCTCCACGATAGAGACTTCAGGGTTATTATCCATAAACATTCCAACAATCCGCCAACCTACCCAACGCGCTATTGCGCCAGGCACTTTTTCCCCAATTTCGGTCGTAAATGGCCGCTCCTCAATAAATTTACGCTTTTGAAGCACATTCTTTTCGTACAAAAGCTTGCTGGCTATGAAGTAGCCCCAGATATTTTGCTGGCTGTTATAAGTCTTTTTAAGGTCCGAGTCGGAATAACCTATAATATAGCTGTCGGGCGTGTGGGGAAGCATGAATTTGACGAATTCATAACCCTTTCCATAGCCGATCATATCTCCCAAAAGCGTCAGATCACCCGGACTTGTGCGGTTATATTTATTCGATAAGAAGAAAACGATTGATGGAACAATGTATTCTTTCTGGTACCGGCGCAGCTGATAATCGAACACGTCGGGGCGGTATCGTGCAGCGGGGCCGCCAAAATAATCCAGCCCGATAATGATCAGTGAGTCAGATATATATAAATCGCTCCCAGTGAAACCTGTAACAATAAATTTGACCTGGGGAGCTTGAAATGCAGGGTAGTAATATTTAATGCGTTTGAATGCAGCGGTAAGCGAATCGATAATTCCGGTTTTCCTGTCGCCAATCAACGAATCAAGCTGACCTTTAAAATTTTGAAAATCAGGATTTTGTAAGACGTTGAATAAATATCCGGCAAGTCGTGTGGAATCTACCGGTGCCTCTGAGAAGTAATACTTGTTCAGGTAACTGTGTTTGTTTAAAAAAATTTGTACTTCTGTAACCGACTTGCAGGCAAATAGCTGCTGATCCAGATTTTCCGACTCAATATTGATATTTATATCGCTGATGTCAGGCTCGCTCCGGTGATCAGGTTTACAGGAAAACGAAAGTGCAGCCAGCAGAAAAAGCAAGATAATGTTCTTTAAATAAACCATTCGAATACAAAAAATAACATGTCAGGTGAATTTTCAAAAGTAGAAAAAAAACGGATAAGCATTCTTGGATGCGGTTGGCTGGGCATCGCATTAGCTCAACGTCTGCTGGTCGATCCTATTACATTGGAGGTAAAAGCGAGTACTACCTCTGAGGCAAAGCTGGCCGATTTCGACGCCCGGAACCTGAAAGGATTTTTACTACCATTAACTCCCGGATTTTCAGCAAAAGGAGAGACGATTCGAAATTTCTTCGACGCCGACACGCTGGTCATTTCCCTCCCTCCACGATCGGGCAAAAATGAACCTGGCTTTTATACTCAGCAAGTCAAGGCTATTATAGAAGCAGTAAAACCCTCACCCGTTCAGGAGGTAGTATTTGTTAGCTCCACCAGTGTTTACCCGGACCTTAACAGAACGGTTATTGAAGAAGACGTAACATTGCCGGAGCACTCGACGGCGCGTGAAATGGTTCTAGCTGAAAATTTAATTGAAGCGTTAAGACCTGAAAAAACAGTCGGTATACTCAGATTTGGCGGTTTACTCGGCTACAACCGGATTCCTGGCAAATATGTGCAGGGGCAAAAAGACATGTCAACAGGTGAAATCCCGGTCAACTATATTCATCGGGATGATGGTGCTGCGATAATTCTGACAATCTTAAAATTAGGATTGAAGAACGAGACCTTTAATGTTGTTGCGCCTCTTCATCCCCCGCGAAAATCTGTTTATCTGGATACCTGCGCACAGTTTGACTGGGAAGCTCCAACATTTTTACCCACTCCACAAAGTCCTGATTTCAAAGTTGTTTCAAACGAAAAACTGATTCGGAGCTATCCCTACGAATTTCTGTATCCCGACCCCCTTCGATTTATGTACACGCTGGAGGATCCGGTTTGAGGAGGTTTGAATAAAAAAATCCGCAGAATTATCTCCGCGGATTTTAAACATGAATAACCAAAAAAGTGAATTATTGGGCACCTCCGCCTAGTAATTCATTCAGTTTACTTTCCAGGGCTGCGCCCCGCAGGTTTTTGGCGATGATTTTACCGTCTTTATCTATCAGAAAAGTAGCTGGTATCGCATTAACCCCATAAGTTTGTGCAACGCCGGACTTCCATTTCTTGAGTTCCGACCCGTGCTGCCATTTCAGATTATCTTTCGCAATAGCCGTTTTCCACGCTTTTTCGTTGTCGTCGAGCGAAACGCCGTAAATGTCAAATCCCTTGTCTTTGAATTTATCATACATCCGGACCACATTCGGATTTTCCATCCGGCAAGGCCCGCACCAGGATGCCCAAAAATCAATCAAAACATATTTACCACGCAATGAGGACAATGCTACCGGCTTGCCTTCGGGGCTGTTTAATGTAAAGTCGGGCGCTTCCTCCCCTACCGATACGCCTGCGAATCTTTTGATTTGTCCGACGAACATTTTTGCAAGCGTTGGCATTGGCTGTACTTTTTCGTATTCGCCAGCCAGCTTTTTAAGTACCTCAAGATCAGTATCCGGATTCAGAAAGTTATTGGCAGTGAAAAGTGCGACCAGCGAAGTACCCATTTCAGGAAGTAATGTCTTAATAGTGGTAAGACGCTCTCCATCGGCTTTGGCGAAAGATTGCTGTATTTCAGCAATCTTTTTGGTATCCTTCTTTTCTTCGGCCGCCGCGTACTCTTCATTCCACACTGTCACCTTTGCCGCGAATGCCTGCATCAGCTGATCTATCTGCGCATAATACTCCATGTTTTTAGATCCTGAAACTTCGGCTTTTCCTCCGTTACCTTTGGCATCTTTATTAGTACCGTCGGCTGTTACGTTAAAGTTTTCACCCCCTTCAACCAGAAGAACTACTTTTTGTCTGTCGGCTATATTGAGAGAAAAAAAGCTTCCTCTGTCATTTTCTGTACTTTTTATAGCAAATGTGCCGTCCGCTTTAAGTTGGGTTGAATCGATTTTCACCGAAGAGCCGCCGACTGAGGATTTGGAAAGGATTACCTTCTCTCCTTTTGCGCCATTTTTTACTTTTCCTGCGATATTAAATTCTTTTGGTTCGAGTTGCTGAGCCTGGGATTGCATTCCGGCCAAAGCGAAAACAGCTACCAAAAAGCTTTTCATACATCTATTCATAACCAAGTCAGGTCTTATTTTGGAGAAATCAATATTATAACTTCTTTGCCAGCAATTGGTTCACCAGCTTCGGATCCGCGCTATTGTTCGACTTTTTCATTACCTCTCCTACAAACAATCCGATCAAACCCTTTTTGCCTTTCCGATAAGCGGCTACCTTGTCCGGCATTGAATTAATTACCTCATCTACCAACGATTCCAGCTCGTTTGTATTGCTGTTTTGGAGCCAGTTATTTGTAGAAGCAATCTCCTGCGGGTCACGCTGTGGCTCCTCCAAAAGTACCGGAAAAATCTTCTGTGTAGCTACGGAATTACTCACAACCCCCGATTCGCAAAGTGCGATCAGGGCGGCCAGACTCTGAGGACTTACCGGGAACAATTCTATGTTTCCGCCATTCTCATTTAAAAAGGACTTTACCGGCCCCATTAACCAGTTCGATGCTACCTTATATGCCGGTGTATGGGTGCAAACCGCCTCAAAATAATCAGCAATTTCTTTTGTATCCGTCAACACCATCGCATCATAAGCAGGGATACCATACTGATTTACAAACTTTTCGCGCAATTCGTGAGGTAAGGCCGGCATTGCAGATTGAATAGCTGCCAGCCATTCTTCCGAAATTACGACAGGTGAAAGATCAGGATCAGGGAAATAGCGGTAGTCATTCATTGTCTCCTTCACCCGCATTCCATAAGTCTGCCCATTGTCCACATCGAACATACGCGTTTCCTGCTGGACCTGGCCGCCATTTTCAAGCAACGCAATCTGCCGTCTCTCTTCAAAACTGATCGCCCGCATCATATTACGGATCGAGTTCATATTCTTGATCTCGACTTTGGTACCATATTCTTTGGCTCCGTATTTGCGTACAGAAACATTCACGTCGCAGCGCAGTGAGCCTTCCTCCATATTACCGTCACTGATGCCGAGGTACCGCACAAGCCGGCGTATCTCCGTTACGAAAGCACCTGTCTCCTCCGCCGATCTTAAATCCGGTTCGGAAACCATTTCAACCAGCGGGGTACCTGCACGGTTGTAATCCAGCAATGTCTCTTCCTGATCGCCTTCATGAACCGACTTACCGGCATCTTCTTCCAGGTGAATGTGGTGAAAACGGATTATTTTGTCCGTATTCTTCCCTTCCGTATTCTTGAATGAAATAGCGACACCGCCATTTTCGCAAATAGGCTTTTTATCCTGCGAAATCTGATAGCCTTTCGGAAGGTCCGGGTAAAAGTAATTTTTACGGTCAAAAACAGTCTTTCTGCTGATCGAACAGCCGCACGCCAATCCAAGCCGCACTGCATATTCAATTGCTTTTTTATTAATTTTTGGAAGCGTGCCCGGCAGAGCGAGCGTAAGCGGGCCTATGTTGGTGTTGGGTTCTGTACCAAAAAGATTAATGTCCCGGGCAAAAAGCTTGGATTCTGTCAATAGCTGACAATGCACTTCCAGTCCGATTACCGTTTCATAGGTAGCCAGGAGTTCGTCGGTGATATCAGCTGGTTGCAGGGTATTTTGAGTCATAATGATGTGAAATGCTATTACAAAGATATGCATACGGGCCGTCCATAGCATGAACGGCCCGTATTTATCAGACTATGAAGTCTTTTTTACAAAGAATTGATCCAGTTGGCAATGATCACGATGTCAGCCTTTGGAACGTGGGCCAGAGGTGCCATTGGAGGATATCCCGGCCAGTGCTCAGGTTTTGGATTGTGAACGAGTTCAACAATTTCATCCGCCGAATATTTCTTTTTAGCAACTTCCGAATATGCAGGCCCGATCACTTTATCATAAGCCTGGTGACAGGCAAAACAAGCGTGTTTGTTAAGCAGTGCTGAAACCTCAGCCGGAACAGCTTTACGTTTAGGTGCTGCAGCCACCGCGGGAGTTGCCGCATCAGGCGCAGCAGCCGTAGAATCACCCGCTTTGGAAGAATCACCGGCGGGAGCAGGTGCGGCAGCCGGAGCAGCAACTGGTTTTTCCGGTTGGTTTTTACGATCGTTCGCCAGTTTCACAATCGCTGTTTCTTCTCTTGACTTACTGCCTGAACCATAATACTGGTCATATTTGTCACGATCTTCCTTTGAGGAACAGCCTGTAATAAAGTAAACCGCCAAGGCTATTACTGCCCAAGAAGTGCTTTTTTTCAATGTCATTGTTTTCAATTTTAAAATTTCCGCCAGATTAAGGATTGTATTCAAACATCACACGAAGAAAGCATGTTTGCTCGATATTTCCTTCATTTCAGGGGTAGAAAATAGAATTAATCAGCAACTTTGCAGCCGTTACCAATTTGTACAACAAGCATTTAAGCAATCGGTGCCAGGTGAAAAATACCTGAAAATTTCTATGTATATTTTTATCTTATTATTGTGATTAAAATTAAATGTTGTTACTTTTGCACTCCTATTTGTAAAAACGATTAAAGAAATGGCTAAGAAAGGTAATAGAGTACAGGTCATACTGGAATGCACAGAACAGAAAGAAAGCGGTGTTCCGGGAATGTCACGCTATGTGACTACAAAAAATCGGAAAAATACGCCAGGCCGTATGGAATTGAAAAAATTCAATTCTTTCCTGAGACGCTATACAGTCCATAAAGAGATTAAATAAGTTATTAAACTTTAACAATATACAGACATGGCAAAGAAAGTAGTTGCTACCCTGAAAAAAGAAGGCGGTAAATCATTTGCCAAAGTGATTAAAGCCGTAAGATCCCCTAAAACCGGAGCTTATACCTTCAAAGAAGAGATCGTACCCCTGGATGGTGTACAAGGCGCGTTGAAAAACTGATATCATTCCGGTTTTGACACCAAGTCATTAAAAGTCCATTTCGAAAAGTCCCTTTTGGGACTTTTTTTGTTTTATTTTTGATCCATTAACATACTTGGACTATGAGTTTATTCGGCTTTTTTTCAAAGGAGAAAAAAGAAACACTAGATAAAGGCCTTGAAAAGACCAAAGACAGTTTTTTCGGCAAACTTTCACGCGCTATTGTTGGTAAGACCACCATTGATGAAGACGTTCTTGATGAACTGGAGGATATTCTGGTAAGCTCTGATGTGGGTGTTGAAACCACAGTGAAGATTATCAAGCGGATTGAGGAACGCGTCGCGAGAGACAAATATGCTACTACGGCCGAACTGGACAAAATTCTGAGAGACGAAATTGCAGCGCTGCTGATTGAGAATAAATCGGTTGATATCAAAGATAGTTTCGAAACCGAACATTTGCCTAAGCCCTATGTGATTATGGTTGTAGGTGTGAATGGGGTTGGAAAGACAACTACGATCGGCAAGCTGGCGCATCAGTTTCACCAGAAGGGACATAAGGTGGTGCTTGGCGCGGCAGATACTTTTCGCGCCGCAGCGGTTGATCAGCTAAAGCTATGGGGAAAAAGAGTCGACGTACCCGTTATTGACCACGGCATGAACACCGATCCTTCCGCCGTGGCATTTGACGCACTGAAAAAAGGGACTGAGATCGGGGCTGACGTGATTATCATTGATACCGCAGGTCGCTTGCACACGAAGGTCAACCTGATGAACGAACTTTCGAAAATCAAGCGGGTAATGCAAAAAATTATCCCTGACGCACCGCACGAAGTACTGCTGGTGCTCGATGGAAGTACAGGTCAGAATGCTGTAATCCAGGCGCGTGAGTTTACAAAAGTAACAGAAATTACTGCGCTTGCGATCACCAAACTCGACGGGACAGCCAAAGGCGGCGTAGTAATCGGTATTTCAGACGAATTCAAAATTCCTGTAAAATACATTGGAGTCGGAGAGAAAATGGATGATTTGCAGGTATTTGACCGGGGCGAGTTTGTGGATTCTTTGTTTAAGAAAATAGGTTAGTATTCGATTTTCACTAAATTTGGTTATGGGTAAAATCCAGCCATCGAAAAAAAACCTAGCTACTCCGGGCGTTCCTTTGAGTGAAGAAGAATTCTTGCGCAATGTAAAAGAGGCTGAAAAAGGGCCTTTTTACACTGCAAATGAAACAGCTCAATTTATCGCACATTGGAAGTCGAAATACGAGAAGTCGCATTCAGCAAAGTAGCACTTGAAAATTTGGAAGAACTGTATGCGTATGGAGTGGAAACGTACTCCTACGAGTTAGCTACTGGCTTTCTGAATGAATTATTCGCTGAAATAATGAGGCTCTCGTCGAGCTGTCTGCATCATCCGGAATGCCGATATTTAAAAACGGTTTCTAAAAAATACCGCAACCTTCGCTTCAAAAATTATCTGGTTATTTATAGGATCGCCAGCACGCGGATAGAAATCTTAACGGTTATGCATTCCAGTCGCAGCGTAGCCAAAATGAAACTAGCGCGGCAACTCAAACTACCTTAATCGCCGCGAGTCGCTATTCTGGCTAATTTTTCCGAACTTTGCACTCCGTTTCGCCGTTCAGTATCAATCATTTGCTTTACGGCGCCTTATTATCTTAACTCTCAATAGCTAAAAGCCAACCGCCAATAGCTAATCCCAATGAAAACCAAAGGAATAGTAAAAAACAAAGTCAACATCGTTACGCTGGGTTGCTCCAAAAACCTGGTGGATTCGGAAGTATTATATACGCAGCTCAAAGGAAATGGTTTTGCCGTGGCCCACGAGTCGAAAAAAGACGATTCGCAGATCGTGGTGATCAATACCTGCGGATTTATTGACAATGCAAAAGAAGAATCCATCAATACCATTCTGCGCTACGCCGATGCAAAAGCGGCCGGAATGGTGGATAAAGTGTATGTTACCGGCTGTTTGTCACACCGTTACAAAGACGAGCTTTCAGTAGAAATCCCGACTGTGGATGCATGGTTTGGTACGAATGAACTACCGCGTTTGCTCAAAACACTGAAAGCGGATTACAAGCATGAATTAGTAGGCGAGCGTCTATTGACAACCCCCACACATTACGCCTACCTCAAAATTGCCGAAGGCTGCGACCGGCCGTGCAGCTTCTGCGCAATCCCTATTATGCGCGGCGGCCACGTTTCCCGGCCGATCGACGAGCTGGTGAAGGAAGCGAGATCACTGGCAAAAAGAGGGACGAAAGAGCTGATCCTCATCGCGCAGGACCTGACTTATTACGGTTTGGATATTTATAAAAAAAGAAACTTGTCTGACCTGATCGCGCAGCTTTCGGACGTGGAAGGAATCGAGTGGATCAGGCTGCAATATGCGTATCCGGCCGGTTTCCCAATGGATATTCTGGATATTATGAATGAGCGGAGCAATGTTTGTAAATACCTTGATATGCCGCTGCAAACCGGCTCTACCGAGATTTTGAAATCAATGCGCAGAGGTATCACACGTGAAAAAACCGAGTCGCTTATTTATAGTATTCGTGATAAAGTACCGGGTATTGCATTGCGTACCACGTTGATCGTCGGGCATCCCGGGGAAACAGAGAGTTTGTTCGACGAAACCTATGATTTTGTAGAAAAGATGCGTTTCGACCGTTTGGGTGCATTCCAGTATTCGCACGAAGACAATACGCATTCCTACACAATGGAAGACAATGTGCCGGCCGAAATCAAACAGGAACGCGCTGATGCGATCATGGAATTGCAGCAGGGAATTTCCTACGAATTGAACCAGCAAAAGATCGGTAATACCTATAAAGTTTTATTTGATCGAAAAGAAGGCGGGCATTTTATTGGAAGAACTGAATTTGATTCGCCGGAAGTAGATAATGAAGTGCTTGTACCAGCAAGTCAATATGTTAGGTTAGGCGATTTTGCGCAGGTAAAAATTAATAATGCCGAAGAATTCGACCTTTATGGTGAAGTTGTTTCCTGATATTTTCGCCGCTTGGTTTGTCTTGCTAAATTTGCCTTTCAGAATTTTGAAAAATAATATTTAAAAGAAATGTTACAAAGAATACAAACTGTTTTTCTAGCCATAGTAGTGGTGGGAATGGCCCTGTTTCTCGCCTTTCCGATCTGGAGTAAAATTGCAATGTCAGGGGATGAAAGCGCCATACTTACTGCAACAAAATTAACGCACCAGGTCACGCCCGTGCAGGCCAACATCCAGCCCGTGTACTACCTTATCATTCTGGCAGTATTGATTGCAGGTGTAGCTGCATATGCCGTTTTGCAATTCAAAAACCGCGTTTTACAGTCGGCGCTTTGTGCGGTAAATTCTATTTTAATGACAGTTCTGATGGGGCTCGTGATCTACTTCACTTTCTATAAAACTGCGAAACTGTTCGATCCGGAGCTCCCCGGAAAATACGATATCGGCTTTTACGGATTGGTAGGCGCAATGCTGGCGAATGTTTTTGCGAACCGTTTTATCCGCAAAGACGAGCGCACGGTACAGCAATCGAAAAGATTCAGGTAACCCTTCGACAGCCGGGCACCCCCTGCGCGCTCAGGACGACAATTACACCAGCCCTTCACGTAGCAGATCATGCAAGTGGACAAAGCCCAGTACTTCATTGTTTTCGACAACAATAACCTGGGTAATACTCTTCGATTGCATGATCTCCAATGCATTGACCGCATATTCGTCAGGTGAAACAGTAACCGGCGCAATTGTCATAATATCAATCGCTTTCAGGTTCAGGAGGCTTTCGCCCTCGTGCTCTTTGAGCATGCGCCGCAAATCTCCGTCGGTGATAATACCTGCCATTTGATTTTCTCCCTTTACAACCGCAGTAGCGCCTAGTCTTTTTGAAGTCATTTCGAGGATAATCTCCTGCAAAGTGGCATTTTCAGTGACTTTGGGCACGGAATTGTGCGGGTACAGATCACAAATTTTCAGGTAAAGCCGTTTCCCGAGCGCTCCACCAGGGTGATATTTGGCGAAATCGTCGTGCGTAAAACCTCTTGCTTCCAGCAGGCAAATGGCGAGCGCATCACCCAATGCCATCGTAACAGAAGTGCTGGTAGTTGGCGCGAGATTTAACGGATCGGCCTCTTTCGGTGCGTAGGCGTGCAAAACAAAATCACTGTTTTTGGCCAGATAAGAATCCCTGTTACTGACCATTGCAATCATTTTTACGCCTGTTCTTTTCAGCAGGGGAATTAAAACTTTGATCTCGGGAGTATCGCCGCTTTTGGAAACGACCATGACCACATCATTGTCCTGAATCATTCCCAAGTCACCATGAATAGCATCAGCAGCGTGCATGAATAATGCAGGCGTTCCCGTTGAGTTTAAGGTCGCTACGATTTTCTGCCCTACGATCGCACTCTTGCCTATTCCGGAAATCACAACACGGCCACCCGAATTTAAAATTGTATATACGCAGCTTTCAAATTCATCGTCAATCAGTTCAATAATTGTATGCAAAGCTTCTGCCTCCTGCCGTATTACTTCTTTTGCTATTGACTGAATATTTTTTATTAATTTCAAATCTGAAACACAGTTTAAAGGGATACAATTGTGGATATTCATTTCGAAAAACAAAGATATAGAAGTTTGGAATAACCATTTTGTTAACAGAGTATGGTAAAGCAGGTTGATCATGTCGTACTAGACACGTTGAAAGAAAAACTCAAAGAAATATTTGGATATAGTCAGTTCCGGGGTGACCAAGAGGTAATTATTCAAAACATTCTCCTTGGTAAAAATACATTTGTAATCATGCCTACCGGGGCTGGTAAATCGCTTTGCTATCAACTGCCAGCACTAGTCAGCGACGGGCTGACGATCGTTATTTCCCCGCTTATCGCATTGATGAAAAACCAGGTCGATCAATTGACCGCATTTGGTATCAATGCCCAGTTTTTGAATTCCACATTGACCAAGGCTGAAATGACGCGCGTCAAAACAGATGCGCTCGACGGCAGCCTGAAATTGCTGTATATCGCACCTGAATCACTTACGAAGGAAGACAATCTGGATTTCCTGAAAAGGGTTAAAATCTCCTTTGTAGCGATTGACGAGGCACATTGTATTTCAGAATGGGGGCATGATTTCAGGCCCGAATACCGCCGCATTTACGGAATCATTGAAAATATCGGCCAGCTTCCAATCATTGCGTTAACTGCTACTGCAACTCCGAAAGTACAGCAGGATATCCGCAAGAACCTGCAAATGGAAGAAGCTGAAACCTTTAAATCTTCATTTAACAGAAAGAACCTTTACTACGAAATCCGCCCGAAAAAAGACGTCAAAAAACAGCTGATCCGCTATATCCGAAACAACAAGGGCAAATCCGGAATAGTATACTGCCTGAGCCGCAAAACGGTGGAAGAGGTCGCTGAGCTGCTCAATGTCAATGACGTACGTGCATTACCGTACCATGCCGGGCTCGACAGTAATACCAGAATGGCAAACCAGGATGCATTCCTGAACGAGGAAGCAGATGTAATTGTGGCTACTATCGCATTCGGTATGGGGATTGACAAGCCGGATGTTCGTTTCGTGATCCATTACGACGTTCCAAAGTCCCTGGAAGGGTATTACCAGGAAACCGGCCGCGCTGGTCGTGATGGCCTGGAAGGTAACTGTCTGATGTTTTACAGCTACGAGGATATTCAAAAGCTCGAAAAATTTAACAAGGACAAAACAGTTACTGAACGGGACAACGCACGCCATTTGCTGAACGAAATGGTGGCTTACTCGACACTGGGTGTTTGCCGCAGAAGACAGCTGCTCAGCTATTTCGGTGAATATCTCGAAAAAGACTGCGGTTTTTGCGATAACTGTGTCAAACCAACTGAAAAGTCGAAGGTCCAGGAAGATGTAATTTTAGTGTTAAAGGCAGTTGCATTAACCGAGCAGCGTTTTGATTGTGAGCACATTGCAGATCTTTTGACGGCTACCGAAAACCAATATGTGAAAAGCTACGAGCACGATCAGCTGGAAGTGTACGGAAAAGGACTGGAACTGAATGAATCGAGGGAATACTGGGTCTCGACAATCCGCCAGCTGGTGATTTTTAATTATCTTGAAAAGGACGTTGAGAACTACGGTGTGATCAGGCTCAGCACAAAAGGAGCAAATTACCTGAACGATCCTTACCAGGTTACGCTGCACAAAGACCATAATTTTGAAGAAGAGGAAGTAAAGCCTGAAGACGACGACAAGGAAGCAGCCGCTACCGGCGGAAGTGCCCACGCATACGACGAAGCGTTGCTCGGTATGTTGAAAGCACTTCGCAAGAAGGTTGCGAAAGAAAAAAACCTGCCTCCCTATGTCATTTTCCAGGATCCTTCATTGGAAGAAATGGCCACTACCTACCCGACTACCCAGCAGGAAATGGCGCAGATCAACGGCGTCGGAATGGGGAAGGTGCAGAAGTTTGGCCGCCAGTTTATTGATCTGATCACGCGTTATGTCGAGGAGAATGAAATTGAAACGGCGAAAGATGTAGTGATCAAATCGACAGTGAATAAGTCGAAGATCAAAATTTTTATCATTCAGCAGGTCGACCGGAAAGTAAGCCTGGACGAGATTGCGGAAGTAAAAGACCTGGAACTTGCGGATGTAATTGAAGAAGTAGAACATATTTGCTATTCCGGAACAAAACTGAACCTCGATTATTATATCAATCAGGTAATCGATCGGGAACGGCAACAGGATATATACGATTATTTCATGACTGCAGAAACAGACAACATTTCGGTTGCCCTGGATGAATTCGCAAATGATGAGATCAGCGAAGAAGAATTGCGGTTGATGCGAATCAAGTTTTTGTCTGAATTGGCTAACTAAGTACTTAACAGACTGACTAGCACCAATCACCAAGTGAATTTTTAAACCAACTTATGAATATACTTATCTTGGGATCCGGCGGGAGAGAGCACGCTTTTGCCTGGAAAATCTCCCAAAGTCCTCTTTGTGACAGTTTGTTTGTAGCCCCCGGAAACGCTGGTACAGCAGGTGTTGCAACGAACCTCCCTATTTCCTACAACGATTTCAATGCAATTGCGGAAGCAGTGATAGCTCACAAAATCGAGCTTGTTATTGTTGGCCCTGAAGAGCCGCTCGTCAATGGTATTGTTGATTATTTTGAAGTAAACGAAAATCTTTCGCACATAAAGATCATCGGTCCGAATAAGGCTGGCGCGCAGCTGGAAGGCAGCAAGGATTTTTCCAAAGCATTTATGCAGAAATATGGGATCCCAACCGCTTCTTCCAAAACCTTTACGGCCGAAACACTTGAAATAGGATTAGAATATCTGGAAGCACATTCCCTTCCAATCGTATTGAAGGCCGACGGACTGGCAGCCGGAAAAGGTGTTATTATTGCAGAAAAGCTTCCCGAAGCAGAAACCGCCTTCAGGGAAATGCTTTTGGATAAAAAATTTGGCGACGCAGGCAGTAAAGTAGTTGTTGAACAGTTTTTGAAAGGTATAGAACTTTCTGTCTTCGTACTGACGGACGGGGAGCATTACAAAATTTTACCAGAAGCAAAAGACTACAAACGCATTGGTGAAAATGATACCGGCCTCAACACCGGCGGGATGGGCGCAGTTTCGCCTGTTACATTTGCTGACGCTAATTTCCTCAGGAAAGTTGAAGAAAAAGTGGTCAAACCAACGTTGCATGGCTTAAAGGAAGAAGGTATTAAGTACGTCGGCTTCATTTTCATAGGATTAATGAATATAAAAGGCGAACCTTACGTGATCGAATACAATGTCCGTATGGGTGACCCTGAGACGGAGGTCGTAATTCCTCGTATCCAGTCTGACCTGGCTATGTTAATGGCCTCGACAGCAAAGGGAACGCTGAACGATTTTGAAATACAAATATCACCGCAGGTAGCCGTCACAACGGTTGTTGTTTCCGGCGGGTACCCCGGCGATTATGAAAAAGGAAAGGTAATTTCCGGAAGCGAAAAAGTAGAGGATGTGTATTTGTATCATGCTGGCACTACTTTTAATGATAATTCTGAGATTGTGACAAACGGAGGGCGGGTTATGGCATTGACCGGACTTGCCAATTCCCTCGAAAATGCGGTTCACAAATCGCAGCGCGCCGCCCAGGTGGTGCAGTACGAAGGGAAATACTTCCGTCACGATATCGGTGTTGATTTAATACGTTATAACGATTGATGAGGAGGAGTAATTATGGGATGCGGATCATGTTCTTCCGGCGGATGCAGCACCAGTAGTGGCGCGGCGGCCGGATGTGGAAGTAAAGGGAATTGCGGAACCGGAGGATGTAACAAAATGAATGTCTTTGACTGGCTTAGTCACATGGATGTTCCTGCCGGCCAGCGTTTTGACGTTGTCGAGGTTAAATTCAAAGGAGGTAGAAAAGAGTATTTCCGCAATATCAATCAACTGGAATTTATCACAGGCGACTATGTTGTCTGCGAAATGGCCTCTGGCCAGCATATTGGAACTGTTTCTTTACAGGGCGAGCTTGTTCGGTTGCAGATGAAGCGGAAAAACGTCGTGTTCAGTGATGATATGCATGTAATTTACCGCGTTGCATCGGAAAAGGATCTCGACAAGCACACGCAGGCAATGGCCCGCGAAATGCCGACGCTTTATCGTACCCGCGAGATTATCCGCGAAATGAAGCTGAATATGAAGCTTTCGGACGTGGAGTTTCAATCAGATAATACCAAAACGACATTCTATTATTCTTCGGAAGAGCGTGTCGATTTTCGGGAACTGATCAAAAGTCTGGCTTCTGAGTTTAAGGTTCGGATTGAGATGCGGCAGATCAGTCTGCGTCAGGAAGCGAGCCGCCTTGGTGGCCTGGGTTCCTGCGGCCGCGAGCTTTGCTGCTCTACCTGGCTGACTGATTTTAAAAATATTTCCACTTCTGCGGCACGTTACCAGAATTTGTCTCTGAATCCTGCGAAGCTTTCAGGTCAATGCGGCAGGTTGAAATGCTGTCTTAACTACGAGCTCGAAACTTACATTGATGCATTAAGGGATATCCCGACGGTAGACGCGCCTTTGAAAACTAAAAAAGGCATTGCTACGCTTCAAAAAACGGATATCTTTAAAAAGATCATGTGGTTTGGGTTTGATAAGGACACAAACTGGTACCCGGTGGCGATTGACAAGGTGTTGCAGATCATCGACCTCAACAAGAAGGATATTATCCCGGAATCTCTTGAAATCCTGACTCCCGAGCCGGAAAAAAATCTGGAAAAAGGTGCCGGGAAATTGAACAGCGACCTCGAAAATCTGGACAAAAAATACAGCGAGGAGCAGAAGAAGAAAAAGAAGAAAAAGAAAAACCGATCAGGTCAAAACAAAAACAATCCGAACGGGCAAGGTAAGCCACAGGCTGCGGCACCAAACCAGCCTGCAGGTAAGTAAACCGGCCGGATTTTGTGAAAGATATAGGAAGTCAAGTAGCCAGCTTGACTTCTTTTTTTAGATATATCTATGAAAAAACACATAGAGCGGCTGCACCAGATCGCCAGCAGTGAGTCCAGGCGCATTATCGGATTAATGTCCGGAACTTCGCTCGACGGGCTGGATATTGCACTCTGTCATATTCAAAAAAGCGGCACTGAAACTGCGCTGACCCTCGAAAAGTTTACGACGATACCTTACGAAGACCAGTTCAGGGACCAGATCAGAACGGTATTCGCGAAACGGGAAATCGACTTTCAGCAACTCGTACTGCTTAATCCATACATTGGTTTGGTGCACGGGAAGATGATTAAGGAAACGCTGGAAAACTGGAATATTCAGACTTCCAATATTGACCTGATTGCTAGTCACGGACAAACCGTTTTTCACGCGCCGCAAAAACAGCATAACCTGACCGACTTCCCGAATGCGACATTGCAAATCGGTGACGGCGATCATATTGCTGTGGAAACGGGCATTATTACGATCAGTGATTTCAGGCAAAAGCATATTGCTGCGGGTGGCGAAGGCGCACCGCTGGCTGTTTACGGTGATTATTATTTGTTTTCAAAAAAAGGGGAAAACCGCGTTCTGCTGAATATGGGCGGTATTGCCAACTTCACTTACCTACCCGGACATTTGGAGGCAGCCGCAGTTTTCACAACCGATACCGGCCCAGGCAACACATTACTGGACTATTTTACGCGAAAGCTTTTCGATAAACCCTATGACGAAAACGGCGCGATCGCTGCGAGCGGTTTGGTCAATGAATTGCTTCTGAGTGAATTAAAATCGCTGCCATTTTTCAATCTGCCTTTTCCTAAAACGACCGGACCGGAAGTATTTAATTTCGAATATGTAGAAACTGCTATTCAGAAAACCGGTTTATCTTCGCTCTCAAACGCCGACCTGATCGCCACGCTGACGCGGCTGAGTGCGGATACCATTTCAGATGCGATTTTACGAACACTTGAAAAAGACGAGAAATACCACATTTACGCCAGCGGCGGCGGCGCGCACAACCCGGTACTGATGCAGGCAATCAGTCTGAATTTGAATCACGAAGTTGGTTTGATCGATGAATTGGGCGTTTCTGGCGACGCGAAGGAAGCCGTTTTATTTGCTGTACTGGCCAATGAAACTGTTGCCGGAATGCATTCGGATTTTGGTAAAAAGGAAGGAGTACCGTCCATTTCAATGGGTAAAATTTCATTTCCGGGTTGATTTTACTCAATACTTAAATTTCTATTGAACAAGGTTTCATACATGTACGATATCACAATCATCGGTGGCGGGATCGTCGGCCTCGCCACCGCGTTTCGCATCAAGGAACAAAGGCCCGCATTGAAAGTTTTGCTGCTCGAAAAGGAAAACGAAGTAGCGAAGCACCAGACCGGTCACAACAGCGGCGTGATCCATTCCGGGCTTTATTACAAGCCCGGCAGCCTGAAAGCGACCAATTGTATTCGTGGCTACCAAATGCTGCTCGACTTCTGCAACCGGGAAAATGTGCCTTACGATCTGTGCGGAAAAATCGTGGTCGCCACCAGCGAGGAGCAGCGGCCATTGCTTAGGAATTTGTTCGAGCGCGGAAACCATAACGGACTGACTGAAAACCGGATGATATCACAAGGTGAAATCCGCGAAATTGAGCCGCATGTGAAAGGTCTGGAAGGAATATGGGTGCCTTATACCGGTATCATTGATTATAAAACGGTTTGTGAGAAATACGCAGAGATTGTGCGAAAACTGGACGGAGAGATTCGTTTTGGCGAAAAAGTAACGGATGTTCGCAGTAAAACAACGCACTCCGAAGTAGTATCTGCAAGCGGGAAAGTTTTCGAAACAAAACTGATCGTGAACTGCGCGGGACTTTATTCCGACAAAGTTGCGCAACTGACACAGCCTGATGATATCAAAGTCAGAATTATTCCATTCCGCGGCGAATACTATAAGATAAAACCAGAAAAGCATTACCTCGTCAAAAATCTTATCTATCCGGTACCGGATCCTAATTTTCCATTCCTCGGCGTGCATTTCACGCGTATGATAGAAGGTGGAATCGAGGCGGGGCCAAATGCCGTTTTCGCATTCCGCCGCGAAGGTTACGACAAGCTGGATATCAATTTCCCTGAATTAATGGAATCTCTCGTATGGCCCGGCTTCCGGAAAGTGGCGATGAAATACTGGAAAACAGGAATGGGAGAATATTACCGCTCATTTTCAAAAGCCGCTTTTACCAAAGCATTACAGGGACTAATCCCCGAAATTCAAAGCGACGACCTTATTCCGGGAGGCGCCGGGGTACGCGCTCAGGCTTGTGATTATGACGGAGGGTTGCTTGATGATTTTTCTATTATCGAGAATAAGAATGCAATCAACGTCTGCAACGCGCCCTCGCCGGCTGCGACTTCGTCACTCTCAATCGGGCAAACCGTTTCCGAAAGAGTTTTAGCGCGGATTTAGTTTCAATCGCCGTCGACTTAAGTCGACGGTAAGTGATTAAAAAGATTTAAGCTTGTGGAGTTTTAAAGTTTCTGGCTTGGTTGGTGCCTCCTACTGCGACTAGGGTTAACTTTCCTTAATTGGTTGGCTAGTTCCTTTCCCCCGACTGAAGTCGCGGGTAATTGATTAAATTTTCTTCTTGTCGAGATTTTCGACTTTTTATTTATCTTTGAGAAATGAAAAAGTTTGCTTCGCTTTCGGAAGCCTTTGAATGGTGGTGCAAAAGTGTCTATCCTGGCCTTGCACCAGATGTCAAGAAAGGTAAGTTCACAAGTGCCTGGAAAGACTTTACCTACAAGCAAGGGATATCTGACAAAAGAATGAAAGAAGTCTTATCAAAATTTGGTGATGTAAACGTCGAAACCGTTGTAACGTTTAAGCCAAAATAAAAAAATTTTAATCAAATTAGTCGAGATATTCGACTAATTATTAGAAAGAAAAAACCCGGATGCATCTGTCGCCAAACTTCGTCACCCGGGCCAGTTTAATCAATTAACAATCAAACTTTCGTAAATGTATGAACACATTTCAGAATTCTACAAACTGTCCAGCGAATTGTACAAAAATCCATCTATCGGAAACACAGCAAGCCTTGTTGCAGAATGTGCGCGACTTCTTCCTGACCGATAAATGCTCCGAGATCATCGGTTCAATGAATGAACTGGTAGAGGCGCTTTTGTTTAGTAAAGACCTGGAAAACATAACTCCTGCAATGCGGGTCGATATTGCCAATCAGCTGAGAGCAGTAACACTGATTTCGAAGTTGAATGAGGGCCGCTTTTAGCTGTTGGCTATTAGCTGTTAGGTAATTTTTAGGGTCACAAAAAAGTCGTGGCCATTTCTTGCGAAACAACCACGACTTAATATTACTAATAGAACTTAAGAGCTAAAAGCTAACAGCCAAGCCCCTACTCATGCCCTATCTTGCTATTTTTCTTTCCATACCCAAAATAAATTGCAAGCCCTATTGCAAGCCACAAGGCAAGGCGGTACCAGCTTTCAATCGGTAGTGAGTACATCAGATACAAACAAACTACAATCCCCATAATCGGCACGAATGGTACCAAAGGTGTGCGGAAGGAGCGATGCAGCTCTGGTCTTTTTACACGTAACATCCAGACACCGACGCAAACCAAACAGAATGCAAACAATGTCCCTATACTCACCATGTGCCCCAGGTCACTCACAGGAACAAGTCCGGCGAAAATGCTTACAAAGGCCATGAAAAATATGTTCGTTTTGAAAGGTGTTTTGAATCTAGGATGCACCTCGCTGAAAAATTTAGGCAGCAGCCCGTCTTTGCTCATCGAATAGAAAACGCGGCTTTGTCCCAAAAGCATGACGAGCATTACCGAAGTATATCCAGCCAGGATCGCAATGATCAATGCCGTTTGCAAAGAGTCATAGCCCGTTTTGGCAAATGCAGTAGCTGCTGGTTTGGCATCGTTTGCAAATTCTGTATACTTCACCAAGCCCGTCATCACGTGCGCGAAAAGCACGTATAAGATCGTACAAACCACCAAAGAACCCAGGATACCGATCGGCATTCCTTTTTGCGGATTTTTAGCTTCCTGCGCGGCTGTTGAAACCGCGTCGAACCCAATGAATGCAAAGAACACCACCGCGGCTCCCGTAGCAATACCCGACCAGCCGAAGTTCTCATAAGCTCCTGTGTTTTCAGGGATATAAGGCACGTAATTGTCAGGGTTAATATGGCTCCAACCCAAGCCAATAAATATCAGCACAACTGCCACTTTAAGTACTACCAGGAGATTGTTAAGGAATGCGGATCCTTCCGTACCACGGATCAAAAGAAGTGAAAGCAGGCACACGATCAGGATCGCAGGCAGGTTCACAATTCCGTTATCAATAATGGTTCCATCGCTGAGTGTAACTACTTCAAAAGGCGAGCAGACCAACTGCGTAGGGAGGTGAATATCAAATTTACTCAGGAACTCGAGCAGGTACCTGGACCAGCTTACTGAAACCGTAGCTGCTCCCAGGGCATATTCCAGAACCAAATCCCAGCCGATAATCCAGGCTACGAATTCGCCCATGGTGGCGTAAGAATAGGTGTAGGCACTTCCGGCGATCGGGATCATGGAAGCAAATTCTGCGTAGCAAAGGCCGGCAAAACCGCAGCCTACCGCGGCAAGTATAAATGAAATGGTTACTGCGGGTCCTGAGTGTTCCGCGGCGGCAATACCTGTTAAAGAGAAGAGTCCCGCACCGATAATGGCGCCAATTCCTAATGCTACCAAACTCGCTGATCCCAGGGATCTTTTCAGCTGGTTAGCTTCGCCTGTTGATTCACTCAATAATTTTTCAATGGGCTTTTTAACCCATAATTGATTTGCCATAAGCTCTTTGTTGTAGTTATATGAACATCTTATAAAACTAAAAGAAAATTTGCTAATAACTTGTCAAGACAAAATAAAAAAAGGGATAGCACAATGCTAACCCTTTTTTCTTCTAACTTTTTACGCTTTAACTTTCTTGGTTGCTGTCGGCGCAGTCTCTGCTGCCGCCAATGCAGGCTCTTTCTTTTGGTCGCGCTGCAGAAGGTCAACCACGATCGGTGCCGCCACGAACAGCGAAGAGTAGGTACCTACGATTACCCCAAGCAGCATACAGAATGTAAATCCGCGGATCACCGCTCCTCCGAATATCATCAGAACAATCAGTACGAGGATTACCGAGATACCCGTTACCGCAGTACGGCTTAAAGTACTGTTCAAGGCGTTGTTGATAACCGTCGGCAGGCTCTGCCCGCGTGACTTGTCATCTGCCAGGTAATCACGGATACGGTCATAAATTACAACGGTATCGTTCATTGAGTAACCGATCATCGTCAAAATCGCACCAATAAATGCCTGATCGATGTCCAGTGACCATGGTAGCCAGCCGTTAAACAAAGAGAAAACAGCCAGAATGATCACCACGTCATGCGCAAGGGATACAACCGCACCATAACTGAAAGCAACCCTTTTGAAACGGATCAGGATGTAAATAAAGTTGGCAGCAAGAGCCAGGAGTACCGCGTAAATCGCCGACCACAAAGTATCATTCGCCATCGTAGGTCCTACTTTGTTTGAACTTACGATCTTGGCAGGGTTACCGTTGATCTTTTTAACCGCCTCCATAATCTTTGCCTCGGCCCGCTGATCTGCATCAGGCGTCGTTTCTTCGATCAGGTATGCCGTTGTAATTTTCACCTGATCCTGACCGCCAAAAGTTTTCACCTCTGTTGCAGAACCCAGTGTTTCGTCCATTTTGTCACGCAGATCATCCGCATCGACTTTACTTTCAAAACGAACCACATAAGAACGGCCGCCTTTGAAATCAATACCTAATCCAAAACCTTTAAATATGAACGAACCAATTCCGATCGCGATAATTACACTGGAAATAATGTAAAAACGACGACGCTGAGACACGAAATCGAAGTCGTTGTCTTTGAACCAGTTCTTTGTCAGACCGGTATAAAAGTTGAAAGTTTTACCCTTTTTAATCTGATATTCAAGCAGCAAACGGGTTATGAAAATCGCGGTGAAAAGGGATGTAAGCAAACCTAAAACCAGCGTAGTCGCAAAGCCAAGTACCAATCCGGTTCCAAATGTGTAAAGGATAATACCAGTCAAAAGCGTAGTTACGTTCGAGTCAATGATCGCACTCAATGAATGCTTGAAACCGTCACGAACCGCCTGTACGAATGGTTTTCCTTCCTCGATTTCCGCTTTGATACCTTCATAGATCAGTACGTTGGCATCCACCGCCATACCGATCGAAAGCACGATACCGGCAATACCCGAAAGCGTCAATACCGCACCCAGAGATGCCATAATACCCATCAGGAAGAACAGGTTGATCAGCAAAGCGATATCAGCGATCCAACCCGCCTTGCTGTAATAAGCAACCATAAACACCAGTACGATCAACAAACCAACTGCCGAAGACAGCAAACCATCATTGATCGCCTCAGCACCCAGTGAAGAACCTACAACAGCCTCCTCCACAATGTGAGTTGGCGCAGGTAACTTACCAGCTTTCAACACATTAGACATATCTTTTGTCTCTTCCACTGTGAAGCTACCCGTAATGCTTGAGTTACCATTGGGAATTTCTCCCTGTACCGTCGGCGCAGTGTAAACCAGGTTATCGATAATGATAGCAACCGGGCGGCCAATGCTGCGGGCAGTCAGTGAGCGCCATTTACGAGCGCCCTCTCCATTCATACGCATAGTTACTTCCGGACGACCGCTTTCGTCGTAATCGTGTGTGGCATCTACGATCACGTCACCTTCCATGGCAGCCTCACCATTTTGTTTTTTGATAAAATACAATGGCAGGATCAATTGGTTATCTCCGGCAGCAGTTCCTTTACGGTCCCACATGAAAACAAGGTCAGCCGGGAATAGCGAGCGTACTTCGGGGCGGCGAAGAATTTCTCCTGCGCGCGCAGTATCTTTCAGATAAACACCCAAACCTTGCGGCATTGGAACAAATAAGCTGGTAAGTGCAGCAGTTTGCGCTGCAACCGCAGCCGAGTCATTTGCGGTAGAGTCGCTTTTTTGGGCAAGCTGCTCTGCCAATCCGCCAGTGGTCTTCTTGGTAGTGTCCGCTTTCGCTGTTGTTGCAGCGGCTGGTTTTTTCGCTTTTTCAATCTCCGCCTGCTGCGTCAAATATCTTCCCAAACCTTCCAGACCTGCGCCCAGTTCATTGGTCAGATATACTTCGGCAAATTCAAGTTTCGCAGCACCAGACAAAAGCCGACGCACACGCTCAGGGTTATCTACACCTGGTAATTCAACTAAAATACGGTTTTGCCCGGGCAGACGCTGGATGTTCGGGTTAGTAACACCGAACTTGTCGATACGCGCCGAGGTAATCTGGAATGCGCGGTCAATAGAACCATTTACTTCGGTATTCAGCATTTTAATTACATCCGAGTCTGACGAATTGCTGCTGATCTTGCCGCGGTTGGCACTGGTCGCAAACAGGGAAGCAAGGCTGGTATTAGGAGCCGCTTCTTTGTAAGCCGCCGCGAAACGGTTGATGAAAGTACTGTTGCTGGCAGCTTTATCCTCGGCCGCTTTTTTCAAAGCGGTCTGGAACGCAGAGCTGCGTGCATTTCCACCCGCCATTCCTTTTAGAATGTCAGCCGGTGCCACTTCCAACACCACGTGCATACCGCCTTGGAGGTCAAGACCCAGGTTCAGTTCACGCTCGGTTACCTCTTGTAATGTATGTCCGAGGTAAACTTCTTCGCGCCACAGCGAATCAATGTAGCGTTGTTTTTTTGCGATATCCACTTCCCCTTTTGCATCGGTCGCGTAGGCAATTGCCTTACTTTTAAAGCTGCGTGATGCAAATGTAAAAGACAGATAATAGACGCTAATGAGGGCGATCACGATGGTAAGCCCTATTATTCCATTCTTATTAGCCATTATTTTAACAGAAAAAATTTAATTGAAATTCTTGAATAAATGCGGATTGATTACCTGAATTCAGGTGCCGGGGATGCTGACAATAAGCCCTTTACAGTAAAAAATACAGCAATTGCCTCCCTTGTATTCAGGGAGCGTTGGTGACTATGAGCCTTCCGAAGATTCGATGGAAGTAGGAAAACAGGAAAAACGATTCCTGAAAAGTGAATCTGACCGCCAGTTCCCGGGCAACGAAATGCCAGATGGGCTGAGGTGTAAAATAAAAATAATGTGAGAAATCAAATGAAATGGCCGGCGTGATAACCGCGTCCAGGGACAAGGTACTTACTTTCGCCTCGCCCGGATTAGAAGCCTGCTCTTTGGCGCTTTTCTGCGCGAATTCCTTGGCCTTACCTGTGTAACTCTGCCCCACTCCCGCATAATCCGACCACGACCGCGCTCCTGCCACCACCAAAAGCATGGCGGCTAGCATAAAGCTGATTGTCTGGTTGATAACTCGTTGCGCTTTCACTAATCCGAAAGGGGGTTCCAAATGAACCGCAAATTTTGATTTAAAAATTTACAATACCAAACTATTTTTCAACCGCAATTTGTATCAACTTTCAAATAATTATTTTAAATCGTCGAATATCCGAGCCTCGATTGCTGTAATTCGTTTTCGGCAAAAAGTAATGGCGAAGCGCCGGGAGGAAGCCGTAATGCAATCTCTAAATCGCATTCTACCGGAACAAACCATCCTGACAACCAGGTAACCAGCATACTAAATTCTTGGTCTTGCAAACATTTTTCCAGCACCTGGGAATTCGGTAATTGTATTTCTGCCACTAGTCTGGGACTATACACTTCTATTTCACCGCCCAAAATGAGATCCAAACCCAGCAAAGCATTATTCAGCCGTGTTTCAGAAGGTGCTGTAAACCAGGCTGCCGGCAGGGCCTGAAAAGTCACCTCATATTCCAAAACCGCCGACAATATCTCTCCTGCGACTTTCAGATCCCCTCTATTTTCTGAAATCAGCGGCATCACCGGCACCAGCCTGACGAGCATTGCCTTATTGATGTTAGCAGGCACCTGCCAGAAATTACGTAACTCGTCCAGGAGCAGCGAATCGGGATTAAGATCGTGCGCTAGTTGTTCCAGACGCGCCAGTTTTACCCGGTTGAGGAAAAACTCGTGCTCCAGCGGCAGAAAGAATAGCCGCGATTTTTGCTCCTTTTCTCGCTGCAACCTGATCTCATCGACCTTTTTTTTCAGGGTGTTGATCGAGCCGGCAGAAGGCAAATGGAAGAGCTGCTCGGGTAAATGGTCATAAATCCCGTTCCTGTTGGACGCAATTATCTTTCCTTCAAAATTCCCCAGCTCCGCCTCTCCCACCGACTCTACATCCGTGTGACTGCGCCTTTTAAAAGAGCCGAGCGGCCTGAAAAGGATTTTGTCCTCCACAATACCCTCATCCAGCCACGAGCCGGCGACGAATTCCGCACGAAGGTCACTTTGATTTTCCGTCAGCATTGTTGTGATTTATTTAGTCGACAAAACCTTTACCGGATACATTCCCGAAGAGCGGCGCTGGATTTTTAATTGTAAAAGCTGGCATGCATCGCGCCATTCCGAATCGTCGTTCACATGCAAAGCAGGTTTCAAATCCACGATCAGGGTACGCACAAATCCCTGTCCGGGCAAATTACCCGGCACAAAACCGGACCTTACATCCAAACCGGCCAGCCGATCGCCCATTTCACCGGAACAAAATGCGCGGATATCTTCCAGCGTCACCAGCCGGTTGCCCGTGATCAGGTTCTTCCGGAGCTGCTGTACATATTCCGTTTCCTCAGGTTTGGGTTTTCCTCCCGAAGTTCGGGTCAGTAAAAGCGTGTCCGCGCCGCTCAGGCCCGAGGCACTGTAAGTCTGCATTTTGGTACCGGCCGGAATTCCGTTGGCAGTTTCGGAAGTAGTAGTCCAGTAGGAAATGAAAAGGACGTCCGGATTTTTTTCGCCTTTGATCACCAAAAATGGCTGGGCAGTAGTCTCACTTGCTTTTTTGACACCCAGCTTCTGTTCGATCCGCGCCATATTCTGTGATATTTCCCGCAACAGCGAAGCCAGAAAATCCTCACCCACCGCGTTGAAAGCAGTAACCTCGTCTTTCAGCAATTCCATTAAATGGTACAAAACAGCTTTCGCATTACGCTCGTCAAACCTGCCTACTCCCTGGTGCCGGACTGTATACGTACTCACCGTTTCTTCTTCGGAATACGTTGCTTTTCCCGACGGCGCGTAAGCCTGGTTTTTCTGGTTGATCACCGAGTTGACAGTAAGAAATGCATTACTCGAAGGCAGCGCGATTCCGTTCAATCCGGGCTGCAACCTGTATGTAAACTTGTGAAGCTGCATATTCAGGATCGGAAATGCATTGATCGCCACGGTCATATTCTCAAAACCCGCTGCCGGAAACGACGACGGCCATTTAGCCTTAATCCAGGTGAGCGGCTTTTTGAGCATTTGCAAAGTGCGGCTATCAAACTGCTGCTCGAATGCAGACGGGTAAAACGAGGTTTCCAGTTTTCCTTTTTCCCAGACCTCATCGCTACCCACAATTACAAAATTGTCATTGTACAGTAACACCTGCTGATCGGCATCCTCCTGCAAGCCTGCCGATGCATTCAGTACCCTGCCATTTACCTCCCAGGTAGTTTTAGAAAGAAACTCGCGGTAATCATATCCTCTGAGGTCGTTGATCCAATCTATAAAAAATCGGAACCCGTTCCAGGAAGTAACACCCGGATCCACTTCCAACCCGATCCACAAAGCCTGTTCTGCGCCGGCATGCGGACGGGTATTGGTCATTAAAACCCTCGCTCCTTTCTCTACTGCATACAATCCCGCCGGAGTCGCGTAACAAGCCACAGCCGCATTAACCAGCGGATACCGGCCCGTCGGAGCAAAAAACAGCTCATTCGATTCCCCCTTTCTCGCATTAGGCCGTTTGCATACAAATTGATTTTCACGCTCCGTCCAAACAAGCGGCTCTACGGGCCTGGCTTGTGCGATTGCAGCACAGGGCTGCGGGCTATTTTGTATTTGGGGCGATAAAATTTCCGCCAGCCGCGTCATCAACCGCAGCTCTGTTCCCTCAATTTCCTGCCCGATCTTTTCAAATTCGACCGAGCAAGCCTCGATCAAAAGCCTTACCAGCGGGTCAAACTGGTCTATTTTAGATTCCTCCAACCCCCAAAGCTCCGCCGAGCGCCGCAACAGGCGACGGGAGATATTTTCTTTTGTATAACTGGCTGTGTACATGTTGGATGCGGGTTGTATTATTGTCACTTGTTGTCATTAATTGTCATTGGTGGTCGTTGATTGTTTCGTTCTTTACTTTTTTGTTTGGAGTTGTTCGGAAACTGGTCGATACCCTACTATCAACTGATGACAATGAATGACCATTAATGACTACCAATGCTCTACACTGAATCACCTGAGTTCCTTCACTCAATTGACAAAGGCGAAATGAATATCCTTTCAAAAAAGACGAAAGGCTCGTTGGTTCGGCGGATGGTGGCTTTGATCTCGATTCCCACCCTTTTTCTGATATAGTTACTGGTCTTGGAAAGCATTTCAAATTCCTCCACTTCCACCCGTATTTTAGTATTGGTAAGTCGTGTTTCGTACTTGCCCACAGCCTCTTCCAGCGACTCGCGGATCAGGTCTTTCCATTTGATTTGGGACAAAACCGAAAAATCGTGCTCCCAGAGCGCGCAGCCGTACCCGCTATCAAAACGCGACTCGTTGAAGTGGGTAACCATCAGCAAATACAGGTGCTGGTGTATTGCCTCCCGCTCGGAACATTTTGGGTGATTTCTGCCCGAAACGATGCGGTCGAGCGCGAGTGGCAATGCATAGTTCTGATCTTCCATCGGCGTTTAATAAAATGTGGTTGCTTTAACGAAAGTGTATCTTATTTTTGCCTCATATTCAACTGTCCCTTAATCGAATGAACCTCCCTTTTGCAAAAACTCCCACCCAGCGGCTGCAAGTACTTTATGCTTTGGTCCTCGTTGCTATATTATTGCTGGTCGGGGCGCTGGGTTTCTGGATCGTCGACTACCGCGACGCTTACCCGATGGCGATGGTCAGTTTCCTCGTGCTGGGTGTGCTTCATGTATATTTACTGTCCCAATGGTTCGTACATCTTTTCGAAAATCGTTCTGCGAAAGCAGTAGGATTCACATTACTGATCTCGCTGCTGGCCGCGCTTGCCATTATTTTTCTGTATCATAAAGTCGCTCAGGATCTTTCCAAAGGCGTAGGAATGGCCACTGCGCTGGTTGGTTTTCTGTTTCCGATTTTCGTATCGAGGGTTTATCAGAATTATCTTGAAATCCCTTTAAAAGAATACAAAAAGTGGTATTACCCCGTTGGTCAGCCGCTGCCGGATATGGACCTGCTGGATCTTTCCAAGGTACTGGTTATTCAGTTTGAGTTTACTAAAAAAGTCAACGAAACTGCATTCACGAACTTCCGGGCCAAAGCACCGAATGCAATGCTCTTCGGCGAGCTATTTTTTATTTTCCTGAATGATTACAACGACCGCAATCCCGCCAGCCCGGTCGAATACCTCTCGCCCGACGGCGCGCCTTATGGTTGGTTGTTCTACAAAAAGGGCCCCTGGTACAAGCGCCGCAAATACATGGACCCCGATCTTACTTTTCAGGCAAACAATGTAGTGGACAACGAGACGATCGTGGCAGTGAGAGGTTAATCGATATGCTGGCTTCGATCAGGCGATTCCTCCTGAAAATCCATTGGCACTCGCTCCCAGTGATCCGGCAATGCCAATCCCCCCTGCTGAAATAATCGCATAGCCGTTCGCCTGCATTGCCAGCGCAAACGGTGGTATTGCCAGGTTAAGGGGAATATCCGCTGTCGGGCCGACTACTTTCGGAAGCCCGAACAAAAGAAGGTAAACTCCATACGTGGCAAGTACCGGAGAGCCTGTGATGAAATACATGGTGCAGCTTCCCGAAAAATGCTGTGGTTTCAGATTCTTGATCTTCTGATCGTTTTTATAAACGATGCCGATCGCTCCCGACGGCAGGTCGGCATGCGAAAAGCCCCCATTATCAAGCAAAAATTTGATCGCTTTCTGAAACAGCTTATCCGCTTTAAGGCCAGGTATCCCGAGGCTCAGGCCGAATGAAACACCCGTAACTGCGATCGGACCTTCATATTTGGTACCAGAACCATTTTGGAAAGTGATGGAACCTTCGTAAAATCCGCCGCCGCCTACAGGAGTCGCGAGGGCACCGCCCGTGAGGCTCAGATTGGTCACAAACCATTCGGGCGATTCGTACAGAACAACCGGATCGTGAGGCGGAATTTCTTTTTTGTACGGTTTCGACCCAAAAACATAAACCTCCACAGCCCGCCAGTAACCATCGTTATTATCTTCTCCGCCAAGGCTGGCAGAATCGCCATACCCCACCTCAATATTGAAGGACGCTTTGCTGAAATTTTGTGCAATGGTTGATTTTACTGAATGGCAGCGGTTCCGTGATAACCCCAGATTGTCAAACCCTGCCTTGGAACCTCTGTGACTAGAGTAACCATGAATATCGATCCAGGCGTGTGGCGAAACCAGCAATGCCTCCCTTACCTCTGTCGCAATCCAGCTTTTGTGTGCCGGAAGCAATTCCGTGTTCCCGGTAGCAAAGTTCGAAAGCCGCGCAGCAGCCAAAGGAGCCGTCCCATTTATATTACCGGATATCTTCTGAACATCGTAAGCCATAGCTTTTAGAAATTTAACTGAAAAATTAAAAGAACATGACTACTAACCCGATCAGAAACCATACATTTCCTGCAATACCGCATCGAAAGTTTTGACCTCCCAAAAAGAGATTGTTCGAGGCCCGGTACGCTCTTTGGGTTTGCTAAACCAGAGCACATTCTCAAGATAAAGCCCGGTTCCGCCATACTGAAAATTCCGGCCGTTCCATAAATCAATGTGCCTGTCCCCAAAAGCAATCACCCCTTTTCTGGCCCCGATTTTGGATGCGAGGTTCTGAGCACTACCTGCTCCCGGAAAAACTTCCGGTGCAAAATGGTTGCGGGTAAGATACGTTTTCATTTCCGGAACGCTGAGAATGTACTCCATCCCTTTCGCATCCTTCATGATCCGGTTTGCGGGCAGTACACCGAAATTCTGGATCATCGGTCCCGCATTATTAAATGCATAACTCAATTGTATACAACATGTTTCGTGCAGGTAGTCGCCGTCCTCATCTTTCTGTTCAAAAAACTTGCTGACTTCCCCGGTCAGTACACCTTTGTCATGGATTTGGGTGTAATTCAGGTGATACCGCTCCAATGCCAGATAGTCTGTGCATATTACCATGGCCTTTTAAGTTAATATGGTTTGAATGGAAGTTTGTCCGGCCGCCAGCCGAAAGCCGGCGACCGAAGTACCTATTACCACCGATTCACGTGCGGCGTGCCGAAAAGCTTTACCTCTCTGGCGGATAGGGTAAGGCTGGTCGTCATCGGCATAGAACCGGTTTCGATGAAACTCTCGCTGTATTGCACGCAGTACACGTCGGTCAGCTCCAACTCTTTCTGAGTCTGCTCTTCGTCCACATTCTTGAAAACGATTTTCGCGCTGGGCTTTTTTCCGTCCGGGTCTACCATCCATTCCCACAAACTCTGGCTCTCGGAAACGCTTGACGAATCCACCTGCAGGAACACTGTTCCGCCGTACACTTTGGAAGAAACACGACCTTTATCGTCTATCGACTGGGATAAGGAATAGTTGCATGAAATCACGGAAATACCGTCGCCTGAGGGACCACCGTCCCAGGTAAAATAGGCGTCAAAACTTGAAGCTGGCATAGTTGTAACTGTTTAAAAGTGAAAAGAATAGATTATATGGATATGTTAATTTAATTTGATAATAGCGCCCTGGACAGTAACTGGCCCGCCCGATTTGAGCTCCGCAGCCGCGTCTGCTTCCAGGGTCAATTGGACTCCTTTTACCGTCGCGCTTGCAGTACCTTCCGCATTCAGCTCGGTACCTGCCTTAATATCGGTCGCAGTGCCGCTTTCTATTTTAATATCCTGACTGGCTTTCATAGAAATCTGCCCCGCCTCCACAGTAAAGCTGGAATCCGCCTTCATTGAAATATTATTCGAAGCCTCTACATTCAGGTCTTTGCATTTGATATGCACCAGACCATTTTCGACCTGCATTTTGATTTCCCCGTCATCCTTAAAACTGAATTGCAGAAAAGTATCCAGCTTATTCCGGTTGCTTATCTGGATTTTTGGATCACCATCCTCATCCAGGAAAATGACCATGTTCCCCGATCGCGTAGCGATTATTTTGATATCATTATTGTCGGAAGTGTAGGCTACATCTTCCTCTGATTTGGGATAAAGACTGGTCAGTACAAACGGATTCTCGGCCAGATTTCCTTCATACCCCACCATGACCATCGCGCCGATTTCCGGTACGAAATTGGCCCCGCGCCCCTGCGAATTATGCATGGTACCAACCCGCATCCAGATTGATTCCTGATCCTGCTGCCGCGACTGGCTCCAAAAGAATTTCACACGCACACGTCCCAGCCTGTCGCTGTCGTCATTTGCGATCACCTCCGCCTGCTCGGTTTCGCCCAGTGGGTTGGTCACATAAGGATTATTAGGCGGATGCTGCGCCGACTCGGGAACTGCATTGAAACTATTCTGATAACTGCCCGCCGTATTGATCTCGTGCCGGATATGCACAACCCTGTATTTACCAAAATTCTCCTCATAAGCCTCCCCGCGCTCATTCAGCCGCTGCCCCTTTACCGCCAGCACCGTCCCGACGCTGATGGTTGGCGTTTCGCCGCTGCCTCTGAAATCTACCATCGAAGTAACCCGCGCCGAGCGCTCCATTTTGGTGAGTTCGTCCACTTCACTTTGCCCGCCGATCATTTCAGGAGCCGACAGTAATGCGGTCTGGGCAAAAAGGGTATCAGATTGTTCCAATGCAAACTCACTGAGTGAAGTAAGCCCGTCGACCTGCTGCTGGGCGGACTGTCCCGTAAAAGCTTCGGGAACCGTATAATTGTAACCTTCAAAACTGAATGCAGCAGGTTGCAGCTTCAATGCGACATCGAAATTCTGCAAGCCGTCGACCAGAAAATCTACTTCCGCCCCGCCGCTTCCCTGCCCCAGTACCAACTCGCGGCCGTTGTAGTAAAACCACTCGCAGCAACGGTCGGCCACCCGGCTCAAAAACTTGTAGTTACTTTCATTGTATTGGGTAAACGGCACTGCGCGGCCGCCATTTTCCGGATTGATCTGTTTTCGAAGCAAATTTTGAGGGTAAGGCTGCAAAACCGCACTGAAAATATCCTGCACGGTACCTCTTAAAAACGATCTCCGCTGAACCGAATCTTCCATCACAATCGTCGGGCTATACCCTTTCAATACAAAAGCGCTGCTCATATCGCTCAGGCTGCGCAGCCGGATCTCGGTCACAATACCCTGAAACGTGAAGTCGAACGATTCCTGACCAAGCCTGGGACTGAACGAAAAGGTGATTTTTTTGCCGATTACCGCCCGGTGTGCCTTGTTGAAAAAATGCTCGCCGGCATCTTCCAGCTGATCAAAGGGAACCAGCAGCTCAAACCAGTGGTGCGCAAACAGGTCCTGTTCGATCACCAGCCCCAGGTGCCGCGTGATCTGCACCCCGCCTTCGATCTCAATGGAAGTATTTACCTGTCGTGCCATTAACTTTTAATTTCAACCTGACCAATTTTCACTTTCTGAGGCAGCAATACCAGCTCATACACGAGCGCCAGGCTGCTGTTGCGCAGAAAATAATCCTTTCCCCGATGCTGCGGCAAATATGCCTTTGCGTCGGGCACATGTGCGAGCTCATAGCCGCGCATTGTCGATTGCCGGGCAGCAAATGATTCCCTGAAACCCACGCAATACGCATCTTCAAACTCCATTTTGCGCAGCAGCTGCGAATCGTTATCGTATTTGAACTCGATCTGCCCGCTTAGCTGACGGTCGTTTTTAAATGCCCAGTCGTACAGCAATGCAAAATCATCGTTTTGAGTGGGCGCAATGGTCATTCTGATCAGCCTTGCTTTGGGCGCATCGGTAGGACTTCCCCGCTCGTCCGCATTGCGGTTACAGCCATAGGATACCTTTTTGACCAAAAACTTTTTACCGTCCAGCGTAAAATGCGCCTCAACTCCGATTGTAGCATCCTGCTCAGCCATTTCTAAAAATTTTCCAGTTTAGCCTCATCGATTTCCACGCTCGACGCGGTGATGGTCAGGCAGGTGATAAAATTCTGCAACCGCTTTGCGAGCGCCTTGTCCAGGTCATCGGTACCATCGTCAAACATTTCCACAAACTCCGTACAGACTGCCTCTTTAAAGCTCAGCGTCTTGAAAGGCCCATTCTCGCCAAACTGCTCAACCGTCAGATCGTATTTCTGCGAAGGCTTATTCGCCCATTCGATCAGAAAATCATCGTTCACCATTTCCAGCTCCACATACAAATGCGCCCACTGAATCGGCGAAGTGATCGACATCGCGTCATCCACCGTCTGATGCAGCTCAAACCGCATGAACATCACGCCATATTCGTGATCCTCGATGTGCATTATGCTCGCGAAGGACATGGCTTAATTTTGAATGAATGAATGATTGACTGACTGAATGAGTTAGTGAATGAGCGAGTTAGTGAATGTTTTTTAATGAATGAGTGACTATGCTCAGGGGTGACAAAGCTTTTATTTTCCTTCCTCCGTCCTCCCTTTCCTCCATCCTCCCTAATTATCACTCATTCGATCATTCAATCATTGCTGCGCATACTCAGCCGCCCATGCCGCCGCGTCCAGATCATCGCCTTTCTGTCCGGTCAATGCGATCATGAAGTTTTTCGCGGGGAAATAGGGAACCATATGGATATCGAGGTATACTTTATCCTTCTGGTTTTTGTCCTGCTCAAAACGCATCACGCTGAATTTTTCGATCAGTTTGCCCGGGCCGGTTACGCTGTCCAGGAACTTAATGATCTGCTTTTTCAGGTCGTTTTTAGTATTGTAATCAAAGTTTTCAAACGCCCGGCGGTTCAGGAAATCGATCAGTACTTTGGTGATATAATCAAAAACCCGCACGACGGAATAGGTTTGCAAACCCACATTATCACCATTAAAAAGCGTTTTAGCAGAGAATGCCATTACCTTACTATATTCATTTACCATCGGAATCAGCCCCATTTTTTCCAGATCGGCGATCTCCGATTTTTTGAGCGGAAAACGCACGCCATCGACTTCGCTGAGCGTACCATGCTTTTTACCCGCTGCTACCTGCGACATCAGCGTTTTATAAACATTACCGGCCAATGCAGTGGAAGGTGGTAAATAAAGGTCTTCTTCTTCGCCAAGATCGGCATGTTTAGCCCGGCCTACCAGCCAGTTACAGGTCATCATGACATTGGATAAATGAGCCGCGCCGCCCGTCAGGTTCGCCGATTCAAACAGCTCCATCACGTCTTCCGGCGCATCGAGATGCATAAAATCGGTGAGGAGCATGGTTTTATTCTTGTGCGCCAGTTTCGCCCATTTGTCCACTACTTTTCCCGAACCCAGGTAGCCGGGTACATTCAGGATCGAATAGTTTTCGCGCAGATCAAGCCTGTCAAATTTCGCAGCCAGTTCTTCTCCCACCGCATCAATGAATGTAGTTACATCCAGATCCTGCAGCTGGTCCGGCGCGGCATTCAGGAACGTTACATTTTTAACCTTATCCTGCTCGGTATTTTTGAAAAACATCGCCACAGAGCGGTACGATTGTTCCAGCGGTCGCACGACTTCCACTGCTTTTCCAAGGTTTTCTTTCAATAACTCAAATGCCGTATCAGCCTGTTTCTGCCCCATTTCTATCATATCAGGAACAGATTCGCCGCTGCTCAGCAGCTCCGTCCAGAGTTCGAGCCGCTTTTTCAGCTGCTGTCTTTCCTTCTTTTTATCAGCCTCGGTAAGGAATATCTTCTTCCGCGCCTTTTTTTCCGGATTAATATTAGCTGCACCTTCAATAATGGTTTCTACCAGATCATAACTACCATATTTCGCCAAAAGCGGCAATCCGGTTTCCAGCGGCACCGCAGTGCGTTCTTTGAATGCAGCGGCGGTGTCTGTTTTTTGTTCAGTTGACATATCTTTCAATTTTGAATGACTGAATGATTGAATGAATACTTTTAATGAGTGAATGAGTGAGTTAGCGAATGAGTGAATTTTAATGAGACCTTCGACTGGGGATTATCAAGGAGCGAGTTGGAAACAAGCGACTATGTATCTCATTCAGTCATTCACTCATTCACTCATTCAACATTATCATCCCGCCTCCTCCAACTCGTTAATCAGCGTCTGAAACACCCCCAGCAACGCCGCCTTCGCTTCCGGCTTTTCCAGCGCGGCTTTCAGGATTTTATTTACTTTCAAATGCCTCACAACCTGCTGGTAAGCTTCATTTCTTGCATCCAGATCCTGTAAATAGGCACTTTGGGCGATGATCCCTTTTTTACCGAAATCCCCCAGGTTTTTGAACCGGAGATTTTCATTGATAAAGCTTCCGTCCTGCGTGATGAATTCCACCTCCGCCTCTGGCTGGTAATGCTCAAAAACTTCTTCCGTGGTTTTCAGATCATATACCATTTCAGGCCGCGGCGAAGGGTCGCCGGTCAGCTGGGTTGCAAACAGCGTTCTGTTTTGGGGGATGTCCGCAATGCCTTCGCTGGACTGGTCTATCTTGCGCTCATTTCCGCCTATTCCGTAGTTGAACATAATTATATAAGGTTTGGGTAAATATTGTTATAAGATTGTTATTCAGCCGATTAATACCGTCGGACATCCTGCCACGATCGTTCCACCGTGCGCAGTTGAATCGCCCAGTCTGGCAGCTGGCTTGCCACCGATCAACACCGTCGGGGAACCTGCCACGATCACGTCGGGCGGACCAACGCACACGCACATATCTCCCATACAAGCTGCCGGTGCACCCCCGATCAGCACCAACGGCACCCCGGGAGGTAGAACCGGCCCGCCTACGTGCGGTACCGGCGGCGTTCCCGGCGTAATCATCGGACAAACATGCATATCACCAATTCGAGCTGCTGGCTGGGACATGGGAAGTAAGTTTAATGTTGTTGGCTGTTAGCTATTGGCCGTTAGCTTTTAGCCTTTATTTTTTTGGTAATTCCAATACAAATTCACTGCTATAAGCTAATGGCTAACAGCTAAAAGCCAACAGCCAACCATAACCCCCTACTTCCCCCTCGCTGTCTTAAAATCGAACAGCGAACTAAGCGATACGCCTACTCCTACCGCGGCGGCACCTATTGAGATGAAGATTCCTGGCTTGGCATAGCTAGTCAGGCCTTCCGGGTTGGATATTTTGTCTTTATAATCTTTGTAATCCTTGTTGAGCATCGAGTAGGTAACCGCGCCGAATGCCAATGCAGCCACGCCGGCACCGAGCTTGATCGCACCCCACTTACGCGCCTGCCTGATCTCCGCCTGGTTTACCTGGCTGATCTGCTCCGAAATACGCTCAGCTTGTTTCGTATCCTGCTGGCTCACAGCCGGTTTCTTTTCCATTTGCTGGGTAACGAGCGGCTCTTTTTTCTTTTGCAAAGAATCGTAAGTCGCAGAAGGAGCTGGGTTTACCGGTGCTGATTTTGCATTTTCGGAAGAGTTGAATGCAACGCGCGTCAGATACACGATCCAGTCGTTCCCCGATTTGTCGGCCCGCAGCTCGGCTACCCTTGCGATGGGCTGGTAAGGGGTATTGTCCTTATTGCTCTTTCCCTTAAAATGCTGGGTGTAAAAAACTTTGACAAAGGGATATTTATCCACCTTCACATCTCCCACGACGAGATTTGTAAATTCAATGGTATTGGTTTCCGATTTAACATAAAACAGATCGAAATTGCTGAGGTACTTTTCAATCGGTGTATCGAGTCCAGGAGCACTGATCTTATGTTTCGGATCCACATCATCTTCCACGATCACCCCGTCGTTCACAAATATCTGATCATTACTTGGCATGTAACTGTTCATCATCAGGTACTTGCGCTCGTAATTGCTCAGATCTTCATTCGCGATTGCGTTCAACAGATCGTTCAGCCCTTTAATCTTCTCCCTGGCCAGTACACGAATTTCGTCCGCGTCTTTTCTGCTGAGCGTTTGCGCGCTGACCTGGGTTGTCAGAAATGCTGCTGTCACCAGCAAAAAGCAGGTATTGTTGATCAATAACTTTTTCATCGCATTCATAAGGTTCAATTACTTTTTCTCGGATAAATCAATAATCTGCACTTCCACGCGCCTGTTCAGCCGGCGGTTTTCTTCCGTATCATTCGGCCGCACCGGGTGCTTGCTGCCCATTCCCGCTGCTGTGATCAGCCTCTCGGAAACACCTTTGTTGATCAAATACCTCGTGATTACCCGCACCCGGTATTCCGACAGGGTGAGATTCAAATTGGGGTTGCCTACGTTGTCCGTATGCCCGGTGATTTCCAGCCCTTTATTACTATTATTTTGAATAAAAACAGCGACTGAATCCAGGTAGGCACGCGATTGCGGCGGCAGCTTGTAATCGCTTCTTGGAAAATAAAGCGTCTTGCCGGACACATCCGCAATTACAGCTTTCGGTTTTTCACTTACAGTCAAAACCATTTTCCTGTCTGGTATCCGCAGCGATTTCAAGGTCAAACCCTCTTTCAGAGAGGCAACTGCGGTATTGAAATCCTCCTGATCAGCGCCGCTGACGCCGAAATTATAGGACTTACCAACCGCAACCTCTGCGAAATAATGACCGTCATTTATGCGGTTCAGGGGGACAATGATCCGGCTGTCTTCTACCAGCTGCGCCCGCGTTCCCCGCTGCGCATTGATAATATTGACAGACAAAAGGGTGTGTTGTTTATTGAGTTTAATGATGTAAGTCCGCGGTTCCTGATCGGTTTTATCCAGGATCAGGTTGCCATTGTAGGCCTGATAACCGGCGGACTTCACTTCCACGGCTACGATATCTTTTTCAGTGAATACTATCTCCGCAGTCGGCCTGGATGCGAGCAGACTGAAACAGTCCTTTTTCTCTTTTTGGGTATAATAGAGGCAGATATCCGCTGCCAGCGACTGATTAGACAATGCATCCCGCACTTCAATGCGCCGGATAATCGAGGTAGGCGTACGAACGGAATCTTTGAGTTCGAAATGCTTTTGTTCTGATTGCGCATAAGGCTCGTCGCTGGTTTGCCTGCCGAGCGGCATCAATGCAAATGCTACAAAATAAGTCCCTTCCGTTTTGCCGTCGATATTGACCGGAATGTGCAGCGACTGGTATTGCGGCGCTTCAATCGTGAGTACCGAAACATTGCAAGGCATTTCCACATTGAATATACCCACCGAATCGCTCCGTCCGAGCCTCACTTTTCCCTGGTCGGTTTTTGCCGACAAGCTGGCGGTCAACGTTGTAATGCCGCTGATATCAGTCACTTTTCCCGCCAGGAAACCGCACTGGGCGTAGGTAGCGACGCTTCCTAACCACAAACAAAAAGCCAATAATTGCTGACCGTTTTTCATTTGTCCTCGCTGGTTTCAACCCCGATATTTCCCAATAAAACCTCCCAGTTCACCGTATCTTTTCCGTCGATGGTTTTCTGATACGATTCCAGCTTTACGCGGATATTTTTCTTGGTAATATCCCCGTAAGCCACTTTTCCATTGGCCGCAAATCCTTCGAAAACCTGCTGCGCCGCGATAATCCCGTAATAATTTCCGTCGTTCTCCTGTTTCAGTTCGCTCACGTATTTCACCTCGTTCCAGGTAATATTGATTTTGCTGTAAGGCAGCAGTTTCAGCCGGTTCAGGTATTCTTTGACAGGATATTTTTTAACACCTTTTGACGAACTGACCGCCACAGTCGCCTGCGGCTCGAATAAACTAAGCGCCTGCTGCACAGCCTTATTCTTCTCTTCGGACTTCATACTTTTATCCCCGATAATGCGCAGGTAAGAAGTAAATTCATCCACCCTCCTGATCCCTTTCGCACTATATTCCTTGTATTCGGTATCTGACAAAAAAGGTTTGGGTTTTTCTTTTGGTATCTGTGGCTGCTCTTTTACCGTATTTTTTGGCTTTTCATCCGCTTTCCGGACGATTTCAATCTCCTTTTTTTCAATTTCCTTATGCGCTAATGCAAGCAACGGAGCTACATCTACCACATCCCGGAGTATCTCGTGGCGGCCGTCGCGGTAAATCACCGTTGCAACTTCTTCTTTATTGATCGACGCGGGGTTTCCTTCGCCTGTGAGGTAATTGATCACCTCGTCGCTTTCGTAAGATATTTTGCCCGTAATCACGGTCAGTGGGACGCTTTTGACAATAATATCCTGGCTTACATTTCTTGGCGGTGCTTTATAAAATGCTTCGATCTGTGTTTGCGCCTTGTTGCTGTTTTCATTGAGCTCCGATATGACCATGAACTTGCCGGTCGAAGAAAATACGATTAAAAACCGCTTTCTATGGTAAATACGTGGGATACCGTCGGCGGCGATCCATTCCAGCTTGCTGTCCATCGCGCGGCTCAGCTTCGCCTGCACCGGGTTGCCATTATCCAGCCAGATCCTGTCCTGGGCTTTGGAAAAAACCGCAGCAAAAACCATTAAAAGCGTTAAAAGATATTTCATAACATACTCAATTATCGTAGGTTACCAGGCTTATCACAATGCCGTCAAGGGCTGCGGACTCGATTCTCAACCTGCCGTAGCGGCCTTCCAGTGTCTTGAATACAAGTACCGTATTGTTGGATTCAGCTCTGACCAATACAGAAACTCCCTTCGCATCGTAGTCGTATACTTTGAGCAGTGCAGGGTAGATCAGCTCATCGAAATTAACAACTCCCATATCCTTGATGATCAGACCATTTAGAGCATTGAAAGCCAGCACGGTTCCACGTCCGGAAATTGAAAAGATATCAAGGGAAACATCTGCCAGCTTGCTTTCATTGGAACTCACATTACCTGCATCCAGGTCGATATAATTCCCTCTCGCCACCTTGATCGATTTTTTATTCACCCGTTCCTGGGGCGAGGTAGTCGTTTTTACCTTCAATTTTTCACTATATGCAATTCCTCCGCCTTCGTTTCGGGCATATAATGCGATGAAATAGTCCGTATCCGCAGTCAGTCCGGAAATTTTGTTCTCGATCGTGAGTGGCAGGTTTTCTGCCGTGCTGTCCAACCTGATCACCGTACTGGTTTCCACACTCAGGTTCTCAGTTTTGCCATAAACCAGCCCGTATTCCGTGATTTTGCCACTTTTTTTCTCCTGTCGGTCGTTTTTAACTACCAGACTTTCAATAGTCCCCCGAACCGTAATTTCTGACCGGTTTACGTATACCAGTTCCAATGTTGATAACGCTGGCGGCAGCGGGTCCACCGGCCCGAAAACGCTGCATGCATGGAGCAATAACACGACTAAAATCCAACTTTTACCAAAGATCTTTTTCATAAAATATAAGGTTTTCCCTTACTGGTTTTACCTGACGATATTGTATATACGCAATTTATTTCAATCATTATTGAAGGTTGTGATTGACACTTCCATGTTCCCGGAGTATACATCCCATTCCGACCGTTCCATCCCTTTCGAATTGATTCTCATTTTTCCAAAATGCCCCGCATTCGTCACATAGGCGAGCACAGTGCCATTGAAAAGCTTGTTCTCCTTAGTTGTGTAGCTGCCGTTTACAAAATCGGCCGTGTATTTAAGCCCTGGGAGATCTGAATATTTTAATGCCTTGAAATCAGTACCGGTGGGCATGACAAAGAATTTGGCGCCGTTTCTGGGATAAATACCTGCCGGCTGCCCGTAAGGGTACCAATACATATCTTCTGTTCCGTTCTGTGACTGCAAACGCCCGGTTTCCAGATCGTAGGTATTAGAGAAATTCATTATAAACGTGGTATCCTGTAAAATCGCCGGCTCACCTACCTTGAACGTGAGCACATTACCGTAAGCAACTCCGCCGTTCGTTCTGGCGTATGCCCGGGCGAAATAGGTTGCCCCTGTCGTGAGCTGTGCCAGTTCCGCTGTGAAGTTGCCTGTCGTGGACGCGCCGGTAGTCTGCACCTTCTGGTCCCCAACTGTAGGGATCTGGTTTGTAGAAGAAAAACAGACACCATGATCTGAAATGATGACATTACTATTTCCCATTGCAATGTTATAGTTCACCCTGGCTGCATTTTGCTGCACGCCAGAAACACTGACAGTTTTGATGCCGGGCAGGATATAATTTGCTGTAACAAAAGACGCTACCGGTCCGTAAATGATCCCCCCACCCTCATTCACTGCGTAAGCGCGGATATAATATTTTTCCAGCGGTGACAGTCTTGTGATCCGGTCTTCCCAATTGAACGGGGAAGCCGCGATCGCCTGCCCGCCCTGCTCTACATACCCGTTTTCAATAGTAGGTTCATTCAATATCCCGTATACAAATCCGAAATCCTGAATTTTACCGCTCTTTTTTTCCTGCCGGCTATTTTTAGCATCCGGGTCTGACACCTGCGCGCTCACCCGCACCTCGTTGGTGAGTACGCCCACTAAAGTCACCTCTGATACCTGTGGCACGAGGGGATCTACAGGCAGAAACATATTGCATCCATCGAGGCACGCAGTGGCTGAGATTAAAATAATGCTTGTTATCCTTTTCATTTCAGAATATTTATCGGTTGTAGCAACCATCTCACTCAGACCACGGGTCAAAGCTTTCCGCGTAGCTGGCAAAAGTCCTTTTTAGAATGCCCGGGTAAGGCCGGTTGACCCGGACCCCTCTGCTTGTCGAATGCGGTGGGAATTTGAACATATCGCCTTCCCAGTCCCTATTAATATATTGCATTGCGTCGGCACAGTATACATTGGCGCCTGTTGCGTTGGCAATATGCTGCAGCATCAGCTTTCCGTCTCCCCAGCCTCCGACTCTGGCTGGATCGCTGCTGGCGGCCGAGCACGACAGGAACACGATATTTTTAAGTTTGCAAGGTGCCCATTTCCTGAATAAATAGTCATTCGTGACGTCGATCAGTCCCTTGCCGAGCGCTAACCCGAAACCTCCGACCCGCTCCGGCAGCGAGTAACCTGCTTCCATCGACATTCCGTTGTAACCTTCGCTTGTGGTAGTGCTGATACCATGCACAATGATAAAAACGCTTGTTATTTTCTTCGCCGAGATGACGTTAAACGCTGTTTGTAAAATCCCCTCCGTAATGTCGGAACCCGCATCGAAATAGATGCTCTCCTGTGCGTCGAACTGGTTGCTTCCCGAGAAGTCCAGATCACAGATCAGCAGACGATCGGCTTTCATTGTCCGAACAGGGATTTCAACATCCACAAATTACCACCTACATGCACTAATTCTCCATGATCCCAATAGCCCAGCAACTGCGGCGTACGGAGTGTTGCGACAAAGCTAACTTTTTGATCATCCGGTGTTTGCTTAATGAGATGGCTAGCCAGTCGCTGACTCCATGGATTAGCGAACCTGGCCGATTGGCGGGAGCCGGCCCCCATCGCCGTATCGGCATCATCCACGTTTTCGAACCCATAATCCTTCATTTCATTTCCATGTCCGGCTACATGTTTCAGTTCAAGGATATGCCCAAATTCATGGGCCGCCGTATTCCTGACGTAATCTACTGCATGGGGAACTCCATTGATTTTCGTCACTGCGGATTCGTTCCTGTAAATATGCGGCATCCATGAGAGCCATTCCGTCTCGACATCCGACCTGTTGAAGAAACCTTCCTTCGGCACAACATGCGGATTAACATGGCTTCTGAACGGTTTCGGTATTTTGCGGGTATTGAAAATCATCAATGATGCGTGCGAATTCCGCGGAGATGTTTTAACTATTTCCAGTGACAGCCCGCAGGTTACCTTTGCGGCGGTCAGCCCTTTTGCAGATTTATACCACGGCTTGTTCGGAACGAGATCAAACTGCAAGTCCCAGTGCGTCAAAATTGCCTTTTTGAAATCGTTTTCGAAATTCTGCCATTCAGTCATTGTCCAGGGATCAATCACATACATGTGCCCTTTCGACTTGTCCCTGACATTTCCTTTTCCGTCGCAACTCAGGCCGATAAATTCCCTGCGCTCGGTGGGCTCTACCTTTTGAAGGAATACGCGCACCTGAATGGTCAATTGCAGTGTGTTATCATCCAGTGGCAATAGCACCGAATCCCAGTTGTTTGATTTGATAGCAATCAGATAATGCATAACAAATGCGGTTTAGATTTGCTCCACTCCCTTTAAAATTTCCTGTGGCTCCGTCCTTTGCGTGTTCCACAATACTTCATGCTGATCGGATATGCTCAGCTCGATCACCGAACCTTTTTCCACCTCTCTTGAAATGATCATGCGGCTGATCGGCCGGCGCAGCATATTGCGGATCACGCCTTTCAGCGGCCTTACGCCGTACCTGGGCGTAAAACCCTGCATGGCAATGTGTTTTCGGGCTTCATCGGTCAGCCGCAATGAGATCCCCTGTTTTTCCATCAGGTCCGTCAGGCTGCGCAGATGGATGTTAAAGATCTTCACGACATTCTCTTCCGATATCGGCGCGAAAGGCACGATTTCGGTGAGCCTGGCCAGGAACTCCGGCCGGAAATATTTGGCCATGATTTCCATCAGGTCCGTCGACTTTGGAATGCCGCCTTTGTTGAATTCCTGTACGATATGCTCCTGACCAATATTGGAAGTGAACAGGATCACGGCATTCGAAAAATCACCTTCCTTGCCCAGCCGGTCGTGCAGCTTTCCCTCGTCGAGTATTTGCAGGAAAAGGTCAAAAACTGACGGATGCGCCTTTTCAATTTCGTCAAAAAGCACCACAGAATAGGGTTTCTGGCGGATTTTGTTTACTAATAACCCACCTTCTTCATAACCCACATATCCGGGAGGCGCGCCGTACAAAAGCGCCGCAGAATGCTCCTCTTTAAATTCCGACATATCAAACCGTATCAGAAACGATTCGTCGTTGAACAGAAAATCGGCCAGCGCTTTCGCTATCTCGGTTTTGCCGGTACCAGTCGGTCCGAGCAGGAAGAAAGAACCGATCGGTTGTCCCGCCTTGATCAGGCCCGACCTGGATTCCAGGATCGCCTCGCTCAATGCTTTCACTGCCTGGTCTTGGCCAACTACCCTTTTTTTCAAAACTTCATCGATCCCCAGTAGCTTATCCCGCTCCGAACTTTGCAGTTTTCCGAGCGGAATACCCGTTTTATGCGAGATTACCGCTGCTATTTCATTCTTACCCACAAAATCCGTTCGCTGCGCGGCCAGCTGCTGTAATGCAGTGAGTCGGGTACTTAGTTCGGTGTAAATGCTTTCGGCCGTCTCCATTTCCGGCGTATCGATCTGGTCCAGCTTCCCGATGAGGAGCGGGCTCAGCCGGTTACCAAGCTGCCGTGCAAACCATTTCAATTCGTGCACCCTTTCTGCCTCATCGATCGCCATTAATGCATTCAGGTCGTTTTGCAGGGAAACTAATTCCTGCTCCGAAACCTCGTCCATGAGCCGCATGGCCGCCATGGTTCTGTCCAGCAGGTCCAGCGCCACATCAGGCAGCCGGCGCTCTTTGATATATCTTTTCGAAAGCTTAACCGCTTCTGCCGCAGTGCCAGGCGCTATTTTCAAACCGTGGTGCACCTCGTAGGAGGGCAGAATATGCTCGATCATGCGGGTCGCCGTGGCTTCGTCGGGCTCTGCTACATGCAATACCTCAAACCTCCGGGAAAAAGCCTCGTCTTTTTCAATGTATTTCCGGTATTCCTCCGGGGTAGTGGCGCCGATCAATGTCAGTTCGCCTCTCGCCAGTTCGGGTTTCAAAAGTTGTGCTACCCCGGCCCCTACCGAGCCTTTCGGATCGAGGAGCATGTGAATTTCATCAATAAATAAAATCGCTTTATCGAAGGCTTTGATCTCATTCAAAATCCCTTTCAACCTTTCCTCAATCTCGCCTTTATAAGAAGCTCCCGCGACCAGTGCACCGGTGTCCAGTTCGAGCAACTTTGCATTTTGGAGCAATTGAGGTACCTTTTTATCAAATATTAGTTTTGCAAAACCTTCCACCAGCGCGGATTTCCCTACTCCCGGCTCGCCTGTCAGGATCACATTGGGCTTGCTTTTCCTGCCCAGTATCTCCGCCATTTGCCTGATCTCATTGTCCCGCCCGATCACCGAACCGATCTTACTTTCGGCTGCATTGCGCGTTTTGTCCGTGGTGTATTTTTCAAGGTTCGTAGTTCCTGCCTGCGCTTTGGCTGGTTGCCTGGCCACTTCACTTCCCTGCCCGTTGCCGTTTTCGCTGGCAGTAGCAATGGTTTGTGTGTGCATAGCCAGCACTTCTTTTTGCGTAAGCGGCAATGATTTAAGCTGATCCGAAGAAAATCCGACGCCCGGTTTCAGAACTGCGGCCAGTGTGCTCAGCGGATCTGTGTCTGTATTCAGTTGAAGCGAGATCAGTGCAGCCAGTTCCAGACAAGCGGCAGCGGCTTCGTCGGCTGCGGGCATTTCGGGCACTTTAATGGATTTCGCACTTTCTTCCAGCCTCACTTCGGCCCAGTCGCGAAGATAAGAAACATCTTTCCCGGCCATCACCAGCTCGGAAGCCAGCCCGACATCATTATGCAGGAGCCCCATTAAAAGATGCGGCGCACCAAATTTTTCCTGGCGGTATTCCCGCGCGAGTGCCTGTGCGACGGTGATCGCGTATTTAAGTGCTTCGGTCTGCATTGATTTTGGATTCAGGAATGTGCTAAAACTTGTTTTTCACGCAATCACATTTGCATTCACCTACGGTTGATTCTTTTGTAAATAGATCATCCGCTCCGTCGCCTTCGCTTTCATTTCTTTATTAGAGGTTGAAAGCTGCAAGCCGTCGAATATCTGCTTGGCCTGGTCATAATAGACCTTCCGGTCATTTTTCCGAAGATTACCCTGCGTCAAAAGTTGAAAATACCCTTCCGCCTCCGAGTAACGCAGCCATTCGCGGTAAGTAACATTCGGCCCGTTTTTAGCTGACATACATTCGTCGAGCTGCTTTTGAATAGCGGCCACATCTCCGCCGCCACCGCCTGCTTTTCCTGCACGGCAATTATCGAGATCACGCTGTGCGAGGCTTAGCTTGGTTTGCAATTCTTTCGCTTCCCCACCGCCGCCTCCACCCGCCGCACCGGCCAGCAGCTGCCGCTCCATACTCTTGATTTCCAGGTCTTTCATATTGATCTGGTTGCGCAGGTCATTCACCATTTGTACATCAATACCTTTGCTATCGAGTGTCCGCCGCAGCTCCGCGATCGTTTGCCTGTAAGTCACCAGCGCCTCCGTCAGCTTGGCTATTCCGTTTGAAAGCCGCTTGTTCTGTTCGTGCGCGGCTGAATTGGACAGGTTATTAAAGTGGCTCATAATGCCATTGATCCTGCTTTCAATATCCACCAGCTGCGTGCGCGCCGTCGCTTTCGACATTTCATCAGTCGCGCTGCTGTATGCGCCATCCAGCTGGATTACCCTTCTGGAAATGAGGCTTAAAGTATCCGCATCAACCAGCATGGGCGATTGTTCCTCCACGATCAGCCGGTACCTGGTTGTCTCAGATTCCGCCACCGAGCCCGGCACCCGCATCAGCAGGTAAACCGCCAGCACCGGAAATGTCATCGACAAAACATACATCCCCACAAACCGCCCAATCGCCACCTTCCGCTGATTCTTATTTACAGGCTCCATTTAAAAAAGTGTTTTATCTCTCTTATTCTCCTTCCTCCCCCAACCCCCTTTGAGGGGGCTTTTTGATTTATGTTAGGATGAGTAAATCGCGAAAGCCCCTTCCTCCCTTTCCTCCATCCTCCCTTTCCTCCTTAATTTAAAGCGGACTCCACCGCGATTTCGTTTTCTCCGGCTGTACCGGCGGCTCGTGTACCGGACTTTCGATGATGAATACCTGCTGTCCTTTTCTTTTTCCGATAAATTCCAGCTGGCTCAGTTTCAGGAAAAGCGCCGTCCACATATTGTAAAAAGTATCGAGCGTCTGGATGCAGGGTAATATATCGTTGTGATTATAATCCACCTGAATTACCCCGATGATCTGCTTTTCCAAACTTCCCGGTGTATCGTCGGCCCACTCGCCCAGGTAGCCCAGCAGCTCCTCTTTTTCCCGGTCAGTCAGACATTCCAGCGCAGCGCGGATACTTTGTACGATCTGGATCAGGCAAACCACCATATTGATCGGTTCCTGGTAAGGCAAAAGACGCTGGTAGCCTACATTGGCCGCCGAAAATGCATTTACCAACCTCTCTATCATCATTTGCACACTATCGGAAAGTGTACTCTTCTGGCTTTTCGTTTTGATTTTTTGGAGGATCCGGAACGAATAGGTTTCAATATCATTTAAATAAACCCCAAACCTGTTATACCAATCCCGCAGACTTTTATGCGAAACGACCGTCCGGCAGGCGGGGATAAAATCCCGGGCTACGCGCAGTTCTGCATTGGTATATTCAATTTTACCGATAATCAGTCCCGCCCCTGTCCATTGTTCCTTATTGATCAGATCAATGGGTGTCAGATCGATTCGATAAGTCGGCGTCGTGTAGGGATGCCGCACAGGCAGCTCCGAATCCAGCACATTACCGGTTGGTTGCCGCTCAAAAAGAGCTACACTTAAAATAACGTACAGCCCGATATTCCTGCCGGGAGCAAGATGATATTCATTCGTCACTGTGCCCAGCGAAGTATCCAGCTTAAGCTGATCGGCCCCGGTTACATCCAGCAGGCTTCCATCAGGTGTAACTGCATGACAGCGATCCACTTTTATCCTGATTTGCTGGCTGGCGTCACCTAAAACCTGCATTTCCAGCGATTCGCGGTTTTCACCTGAAAGCAGCAATCCGTAATTCAGGGGCGTTTGAAATATAGCCTGCGCTTGCCTGACCTGCGCGGTATGGTAATTATCTGTCTCGATAAAATGTTGCCGGGCTATTTTCATCCCGTCAACCCAATTCACAGCCATGTGGCGGTTCTCTGCCATATTGATCCAATTTCGTAAAATGCTACATCTTCATCGCCGCCTTCACCAGCCCGATCACCGACCGGACTCCGAATTTCCGGAAAAGGCTCCGCCGGTACGCTTCCACGGTCGAAATGCTCACGCCAAGCTGTTCCGCTATCTCTTTCGAGCTCAGCTCATCCATGATCAGGTTGAGGATTTCCGTTTCGCGTTTTGTCAGTTCCATAATTGAAATACTTAGACAAAGTTGCCGGTTCGCGAACGTGAAATCAATCGACAGATACCCTGATTTTTTGAAATATTTACCCTGATTTTTCTAAGGGTTTTAAGGAGGATTTTTAAGGGTTTTCCATGATAGAAAACATGGAAAACTAAACCACGCCCATTCTGACGGCGACTTTGGTAAGACCTACCGAATTCTTCACGCCTAGCTTATGAAACAGGTTCCTGCGGTGCGTTTCAACTGTTTTATCACTGATGCACAGTTCGTTTGCAATTTTATTGGTAGAGTATTCGCTGGCCACGAGGCGGAGTATTTCCACTTCTCTTTTGCTCAGAAAATCACGCGTGGTGGGTGCAGGGGCTGCACTGTACAGGTCCAGCGAAGTTTCAGCGAGTTTCAGCATTACCTCTTGCCCGTAATAAACTTTGCCTTCCGAAACGGCCCTCACAGCCCTTTCCCATTCATCCAGCTCCGATTCGAATACGATATAACCACTCACTCCCGACCGCACCACCTCCCTGACCGACTCGGCCGACGGACTTGGTGCCAGTAATAAAAATTTGAGGCGCGGGTGCATTTTCCGGATCTTCAATATCTGGTCGGCGGTATTCTCCGAATGATGCGCAAACGCAACCACAATATCGACGTCTTTTAAATATGGCAGCTGCATGATCTGTTCCAGGCTATTGCATTTACCTACCAGTTCTATGTAGGACCTTTTCCTTAACCACTCGGCCACCGCTTCGCATTCCAAAGGATGGGGATGCACCAGACAGGCATGTGTAATAGATTGTTCCATTTGTTTCCGGGGTTGAGTAAGAGCATTCAGTGATCCAAAGGTAATGGTTACAGCCTCGTCTCGTCAATACGGTAAAGTACAGAAAATACCAGGTAAGATTACCCGGTTTAATTTAAAAAGACCTTTCCACACATTTCTACGCACTTTTTTTACTTTTTAACGATCCAAGTAATACCCTTAGAGGAAAACACTTACTCATAACTATATACGTTAGCGAACTTCTTAGTTGATGGTAAAAATTGACGTAAAACTACCTGCCGGTAGTAAGAATATTTCAAATGCCTCTTTAGACTGACAACTGGAAGGCGAAATAAAATTATTTACACAATTAATATAAATTTGTCGCAGTTAACTCATTTTTGTTCCTGCACTGTCCCACATCATGCCCGACAACTTTGGAGATGAAAAGCTTATCGAAGCATTACAGGAAGGAAGCGATGAAGCTTTCACTGTAATCTACCATCGTTACTGGTACAATATGTTCCTGGTGGCTTACCGCAAGCTACGCAGCAAGGAAGTAGCCGAAGAAATCGTTCAGGATATTTTCATGCGCCTATGGCGGGAAAAAGCTTCGCAGAAAATCCTCAACATGGATTACTATCTTTTTTCTGCTGTGCGTTATGAGGTGATCGACCATATCCGCCGCAATATCTCGGAAGAAGCGCTTTTTGATCAAACCCCTGATTTTTCTACACTTGGGGAATGCGACGTTGAAAATCAGATCGCTCTGAGCGAATTGATCACTGCAATCGACGAGGGGCTGCATCTCCTTCCTGAAAAGTCCCAGGAAATTTTCAGGCTCTACCGCTTCGAGCACTGGCCGCTCACTCGTATTGCCAAACATTTCAATTTGACTGAAAAAGCAGTCGAGTACCACATTACCAAAGCCACCAAGTCGGTTCGCAGCTACCTGAAACAGGCTTTATCCGTATTACTTGCCTGCCTCCCCCCTTTTCTTTCCTAGCTTCCTCCTTCCTCCCTTCCTCCTTCCTCCTTCCTCCCTTCTTTGTATTAAAAAAACATTATTGCACACAAACCCGCCCATTCATATAATCTTTCCAATAATTTCTAAACTTATTTAGGGAATACCCGCATTTCTGCGGCTTATGTTCAAAGACTCTACCCAGCTGATCAATGAACAATAAGGAAATCCAGTCGCTGCTGCTCAGATACCGCAACGGTGATTGTTCGAAAGAGGAAATTGCGAGAATTCATCTCTGGTACGACAAGTTGAACAAAGAGTCGCTCCTCTCGCTCGGCGAAAGCGAGCGCGAGGCTACCGGCGATCGGATTCTCCAGAACATCCGTTCAGAAATCAATGCTGAAAAGTACCATCAGCAAACCATTATCAAAAAATGGTGGCGCAGCGGCACCACTTATGCATCGGCTGCGGCTGTGATCATTGCAATCGGCTGCTGGGTATTTTTGGGCAAAGCCAGTTCCCGTGAAGTGATCCACAAAGAAAAGATACTGGTCCAGGCTCCCGCAGGACAGCTTATTACGCATATCAACAGTTCAGATAGCACACAGAAAATTAACCTGGAAGACGGCAGTACAGTTACCCTCAGCCCGCGCAGCCAGATTATTTACCCCCGCACTTTTGCCAGCGACCAGCGTAACGTGCAGCTGGCGGGCGATGCTTTTTTTGAAATCACTAAAAATCCGGATAAACCATTTTTTGTATACAGCGGCAAGCTGATCACGCGCGTGCTGGGTACCAGTTTCAGGATCAAGACCAATGCAAAAGACCAGGCGCTGGAAGTGGAGGTAGTGACTGGTAAGGTTTCTGTATTTGAAAATAACAACTCTTTCGCGGAAAATACGGCCGGACAGCATTCCAATGGCGTAATCCTCACGCCAAACCAGCGGGTTACCTACTTCCCCGAAAGCCGGCATTTGATGACGGGCCTGGTGGTAGAGCCGGTGAAAGCGATTGTTGCAGCTGACGACTCCCGGCTGGTTTTCAACAACATAGGAATGGGTCAAATTGTCGATGCGCTGCATAAGAGCTATGGAATTGAAATCGTATTTGCCAACGACCGACTCGCCGAATGCACATTCACGGGAGATATCACCGACTTACCGCTCTACGAAAAGCTCGACCTGATCTGCGGATCGGTGGGCGCTGATTATGAAATAAAAGGAACGCGCATATTGATTAACGGACGCGGCTGCGATTAAACCTAAACCCCTAACCCCTGACCTATGCTGACAAAAAAGCTGAACCCAACAAAAAACCGATAGTGCGTCAACACTACCGGCCTCCATTACAGCCTGCATGCCCGATCCTGGACAGAGAGAACATGCGGCCAACGTCCTGTTTTAACAAATAGAACCATCAAAATTATGCAAAGAAACCTACAATTAAAATGGTGTGCAGCACTGTGCATTGTCATGAAAATATCGCTCGCCCAAATCCTTTTTGCAGTTATCTGCACCAGCCTGACTTACGCAGCCGGTGAGAGCCGCGCACAGGAAATTATGGACAGACAAGTCACGATCCATGCGCGGGGTGCGGAATTGAAAGACGTGCTGCGCGACCTGGAACAGCAGGCCGAGATCAAATTCGCGTATAGCCAGAAGGCGATCAAAGCAGAGCGCACGGTCAACATTCATATTGTTAACCAAAAGCTGAGCGCCGCGCTGACCACACTTTTTGAGCCCCTGAATATCTCTTACCAGCTTACTTCCGGAAGGATTTTGCTGACTTCGCTTGCCGGAACACTACCTGTTCCTGTTCAGACTGAAAAGGCTGAGGAAGCACCAACACCCGCAGCCGAGATAATCAAGGGAAAAGTCACCGACGAAACGAGCGCGGGATTACCAGGCGTGAGTGTGGTTTTGAAGGGAACACAAAAAGGTACTACCACGAATAAGGATGGGGATTTTGAAATTGATATACCCCAAAGAACAGGTGCAATACTTGTTTTCAGCTTCGTAGGCTATAAACCCCAGGAAGTCGCGATCGACAGCCGGAGTTCAATAGCCGTCGTCATGGAGCCCGAGAATAAATCGCTGGAAGAGATTGTGGTGATTGGTTACGGCGCGGTGAAAAAAAGTGACCTGACCGGCTCAGTTTCCAGCATTAAAAGCGAGGCGATCCGTGAAATGCCTGTGACTTCTGTTGATCAGGCGATCCAGTCGCGGGCGCCGGGTGTACAGGTAACGCAAACTTCCGGCGCGCCGGGCGGCGGTATTTCGATCCGTGTGCGCGGGGCGAATTCTATCAATAGTGGCAGCGAGCCGCTTTACGTGATTGACGGATTCCCGATGTATCCTGACAACAACGCCCTGGGAACGAGCGGAAACCGCCAGCCAACCAATGCGATGGCGACCATTAACCCGAATGAAATTGAATCTATCGAAATACTAAAAGATGCCTCCGCAACTTCCATTTACGGTTCTCGCGGCGCAAACGGTGTTATTTTGATCACTACCAAACGCGGAAAAGAAGGCCAGAGCAGCGTGGATTACGACGGCTCCTATTCATTCCAGAGCATTGCTAACAATGTGGATGTTTTGAATGGCGCTGACTATATGCGGTATATTAATCTTCTGGAAAAAAGTCAGGGCGGTAATCCACGCTATACTGACCAGCAGATCGGGCAGATAGGCAAGGGAACCGACTGGTGGGACGTGATTTCAAGAACCGGCGGGCTGTCCAATCACCAGCTTTCTTTCACGGGCGGTACCAAGGGAATGCGGTATGCATTCGTGGGAAATTATCTTGATAACAAAGGAATTATCAAGAACACGAATTTCAGCAGGTATGGTTTCCGGATAAATCTGGACAACGATTTCCTGAAAGGAAAGGCCACATTGAGCAACAGCTGGTCGTACAACCGCTCGGGCAGCAGTAACGCGCCAACCGATCGCGGCGGGCCGGGAGGTATTGTGATTTCTGCGTTGGGACTCGATCCTACGGTCGGTGTTTATGATCAGAATGGCGGATATCAATATGCCAGCTACGATCAGCGTTTTTTAACAAATCCCCTTGCAGAGGTCATGGAGGGTTATGACAGAGACTGGACAAATCGTTTGTTTGGAACTACTGCATTGACCATCAATATTTTAGACGGTCTGAAATTCCGCACAAGTATCGGTCTGGACCTGGTAAATGCACGCCGGACCACATTTTACAACAGCTACACTTACCTCGGCCGCCAGAACGATCGCGAACTTCAAAAGGCAAACCGGAACAGTAATAATATTTTGAATGAAAATATCCTGAGCTACAACAAGGAAATTGCGAAAGGACATTTCCTGGACGTGACTTTGGGTTATACTTATCAGAAAGAGCTCAACTATTTTGAATCGGTTTCCACGCGCGGCCTGCCTTCCGACGATGTCGACGCTATGAATATGCAGAATGGAAGTCGTCTGTCGGTACCTAATTCCGGGCCGGGCAGGGTTGAATGGGAGCTGCTTTCCTACCTCGGCCGGTTGAATTATAATTTCAAAGATCGTTACCTGCTCACTTTCACATTGCGCCGCGATGGTTCTTCCAAATTCGGCCCTAACAACAAATGGGCGACATTCCCTTCGGCTGCACTGGGCTGGCGGGTTGTGAATGAGGAGTTTTTCAAAAATTCGGGGCTGGCTTCTGTATTTGATGACTTCAAAATCCGTGCGAGCTATGGTTTAACGGGTAACTCTCAAATTCCGGTTTACCGATCGATAGCCGGTCTGATACCGTATAATTACGTTTTGGGTGGCACACCTACCCTGGTTTCCGGCTACGGACCAAACCGTATTTCTAACAATGATTTGAAATGGGAAAGCACTTCAATGGCCAATATCGGGCTTGATTTTTCCTTACTCTCAAACCGATTGAGTCTTACTGTCGACGCATTTCAAAACAAAACGACAGACCTGCTGCTCGACGTTTCCATTCCGCAGAGTACCGGTTTCAGTGTGATCATGCTAAACTCCGGCTCGCTGACGAACAAGGGACTGGAATTTTCGGCGAATTATAAACTAATGAGTTCCAACACATTCAGCTGGGATGTGAGCGGCAATGTTTCCATACTTCGCAACAAGATCCTTGATCTTGGCAAAAGCACACCATTTTTTGCCAATAGTACCAGCAGTCACCTCGGCGTACTTGGAAGCTGGGTCGAAGCCGGCAACCCGATCGGTGTTTGGCGGGGTTACAATTATGTAGGCTTGTTTCAAAGTGATGAAGAAGGGAAAACCTATTCAGCCAAAGCCGGCTATCCTAAATATGAGGACGTAAATGGTGACGGAAGATACACGACCGATGATTTCAAGATCATCGGCGATCCAAACCCGAAACTGACCTGGGGTTTTAATACAACCCTGAAATACAAAGGTTTTGACCTGGCTGTATTTTTCAGAGGGGTCCACGGAAACAAAGTCCGGAATTTACAGCAATCAGAAATGGCCGACGGCGTACAGAAGATCAACCAGATCGGAAATATCCTGACCGACTCGTGGACACCTGAAAATCCGGATGCCCCAAGACCTGTGATTGACGGAAGAAGAGATTTTATTTCCTTCCGCAGATCGTCCTTTTTCATTCAGGATGGTTCTTTCGTGAGGTTGCAAAATCTATCGCTGGGTTATTCGGTACCGGTTAAAACCAAATACATACGCAATATCAGGGTATACGCCAGCGGCCAGAACCTGTTCCTGATCACAAAATACAAAGGGTTTGACCCCGAAGTGAATAACCAGGGCCAGAACAACCTGAACAGGGGCGACGATTATGATGCTTATCCGCGCGCCAGAATGTATACAGTCGGCCTGAACCTGGGTTTTTAAGTCCATTCATTTGTACCTCAGACTTTTATAAAAAATGAAAAATATACTATTACATAAAACCAGAGCATTTTGCCTGATCTTTTCCCTGCTGAGCTTTGCCGGTTGTTCAGACCTGAAAGAAAAGCCCGATTTCATTAATCCGGACACTTTTTACAAATCTGCGAACGAACTGAAACTCGGCGTCAATGGGGTTTATGATGACCTGAATTCGGGTGGTTTCGGCTTTTTTTATGACAGATATGTATTTGAATGTCTGATAGGAGGTTACCAGGTAGGCTGGGAAAAAGGTCCGCTGCAATTCAACCTGGGTAATGTGAACCCGGCGGATGAATACATTGAAGCTTACTGGGGCATCTGCTACCGCTCGATCAACCGCGCCAATGCCATTATTGAAACGGCAGAGACAATGAAAGATCCGGCCAACCAGGCACTGATCGACAGGCTGAAAGGCGAGACGTTATTTCTGCGGGCATTTTATTATTACGGTCTGCTCAGCTATTTCGACGACGCCCCGCTTTCCGTCAAATCGACCAAAAATATCAATGAGCTTCCCTCCAACAGCGGAGGTAACCGCGCTATTATCGACCAGATTTATGCAGATACCAAAGCCGCAGCCGAGTTGCTTCCGGCGAGCTACACAGGCGTTGATATGGGCCGCGCGACGAAATGGGCAGCTAAATCAGTCCTGATGAAAGCACAGCTCTGGGACGAAAAATGGGCTGACGCAAAAGCAACTGCGGAAGATATTATCAACAACAGCGGCCTTACATTATATGCTGATTTTGCATTCAATTTTGACCTGGCTCACGAAAATCAGGGAGAGCGTATTTTTGAGGCACAGGTATCGGCTTCGGCTAATGCCAATGAATACAGCCAGCATTCGGCCCACTTCAACCCCGAAGATTTCCCCAGCGAGCTGGGCGGCTCGGGCTGGAGCTGGATCAGTACAACGCAGGAATTCAGGGCAGCCTACGATCCGAAAGACAAAAGAATTGCAGGTACGTTCATCGAAAGTTACCCGACGGGACGTTTTGGAAAAATTAATGGCACCTATCCGATCGTGACATGGAGCCCGAAAGCGGATTACAATCTTTCGCGATTTGGCGGTGTAGTGAAATCGGATGCGAACCCGAAAGATCCGGCACAAATGATCTTTGGCAAAGCATGGTCCAACAAGATCGCCGAGCTGGACAGGCGCAATTCGGCCACCGAAAAAAACACAATCTACATTCGTTTATCCGATATTCTGCTCGGACATTCTGAAGCCTGTAACGAAAGCGGGCAGGGCGATCCTTATGCTTCCATTAACAAAGTGCGCGAGCGGGCGGGCATTACTGCATTGAAGGGCCTGACACAGGCTGCGCTGCGCGACGCAATTATTAAGGAACGGATGCAGGAATTTGTATTTGAGCAGGTTATGTACCCTGAATTGCGCCGGAAAAGCAAATTCGGCGGGCCGGTTGACTATCTGGGCAAGGAAATCACGCATTTTGCCCAAAAATACAATGTAGACCGGGTGCCCAAGGCAAAGGATTACGTACTGCCGCTGCCTGCGAAAGAGCTGCTTGGCAACCCGAATGTAAAGCAAAATGCAACCTGGCAGTAAATGCAGCGTTCTAAGTAAAGCATTGGGAATAAAAACTTTTAAAGGTTGTAAATTCGCTATGTTGATGATTTTAACAAATAGAATATTAAAAGGATGTTGAGTAACAAAATTTTTATTGGTGCGGGTGCTCTGATCGTTGCTGTATCTTCCTTTTTCTGGCTCTCTGGTTCTTCCGGCTCTTCATCGGTGGATTATAATGCCGACGTAAAGCCTATCCTGAATAAACATTGCATGGGTTGCCACGGGGGAGTGAAAAAGGCGGGGGATGTGAGTTTCCTTTTTGAGCACGAAATGCTGGAACCCGGCAAGTCGGGTAAGATACCTGTCGTGCGCGGTGACGCGGATGCCAGCGAGATGATCCGGCGGATATTGACCGACGATCCTGACGAAAGAATGCCCAAAAACGGCACGCCTTTGACGGAACAGGAAGTTGATATCCTCAAAAAATGGATCAATCAGGGCGCTAAGTGGGAAACGCATTGGTCTTACAAAAAGATAGAGAAGCCGGAGGTGCCTTCGCTGAACAGTTTTAGTAATCTTTTCGGGTTACTTAATACCGGCGATAAAAAGTGGGTAACCAATGAGATCGACCATTTTGTTCTGGACAAATTAAAAGACAAGGGACTCGAAGTTTCCGCAGAAGCCGATCGCGCTACATTGATCCGCCGCGTAAGTCTGGACTTGACCGGCTTGCCGCCCACTGAAAAGCAGGTAGCCGATTTTGTAAATGATAAGTCTGAAAATGCCTACGAAAAAGTGGTCGACAGGCTGCTGAAATCGCCCGGTTACGGTGAACGCTGGACTTCTATGTGGATGGACCTGGCGAGATATGCGGATACAAAAGGCTACGAAAGCGACGGCGGGCGGACGATGTGGCGTTACCGGGATTATGTGGTCAAATCTTTCAATCAGGACAAACCTTTCGACAAATTCACGATCGAGCAGCTTGCCGGGGATTTGCTTGAAAAAGACAAAGACGGTTTCCCGCTGGAAGAGAATATGATCGCGACCGGCTACCACCGCAATACGATGACCAATAATGAAGGTGGTACCGACGATGAAGAATTTCGCACCGCGGCTCAGATCGACCGGGTGAACACGACCTGGGAAGTGTGGCAGGGAACCACTTTTGCCTGCATTCAATGTCACAGCCACCCGTACGATCCTATTCCGCACGAAGATTATTACAAATACATGGCGTTTTTCAATAATACGCGGGACGAAGATGTGTGGGATGAATGGCCTAAGCTGCGGTTTTATAAAGGCGAGGATTCAGCCAGAGTAGAGCGGGTGAAAAGCTGGATCCGGCAGACCAAACCGGAGCAACTGCCGGAAGTAACGCAGTTTATGAAGGTCATGGAGCCGAAGATCAATGCGCATAATTTTGTAAAAGGCGACCAGTCGACGGTACTGTTGATTTCTTACTATGGTGTAAAAAACAATGGAAACGCCCGCATTTCTCAGGTAAACCTGACAGGTGCTGACAATGTGGTAATGAATGTTGCTACCAAGGCTGAGAATGCGGTACTAAGTCTTCACCTGGACAAATTGGACGGTCCGGTGATTGCTGAGATCAAGGTACCTGCAAGAGATTCTGTGATCATCGCGCCGCTCGCTAAAACTTCGGGTAAACACGATATTTATCTTTCTCTGAAAAGTCCGAAATCGCCCGAAGAATGGGTGCGGATTACCTGGATGTCTTTTCAAAAAGCATTGCCGGGTAGTGATAAACCTGAATATCAGCAGATCGTAGCGGATTATACCACTTTGTTGACGCACCAGGCAGAGAGTATGCCGGTGATCTGGGAAGGGAAGGGTGATTTTGCGAGAAAAACCAATGTTTTTGTAAGAGGGAACTGGATGGTGAAAGGTGCAGAAGTGCAGCCAGACGTACCCAAGCTGCTGGCGCCAATGCCGAACGACGCCCCGAAAGACCGGGTAGGACTGGCGAAATGGATCGTAAGCCGCGACAATGCATTGACTTCACGCGTGATTGTAAACCGCTTCTGGGAGCAATTGTTTGGCAAAGGTATTGTGGAAACGGTGGAAGATTTCGGTTCGCAGGGCGCAGAACCCACACATCCCGAGTTGCTCGACTGGCTGGCGGTTAAGTTTATGGAAGAGGATAAATGGAGCATTAAAAAGATGCTGAAAACGATCGTCATGTCATCGACTTACAGACAGAGCTCGAAAACCGATGAAAACAGGCTCGAAAAAGATCCCTACAATATCTGGATCTCCCGGGGGCCGCGCGTGCGTTTGAGCGCCGAGCAGGTACGTGACCAGGCTTTGGCGTGCAGTGGTTTGATTTCGGATAAAATGTACGGTCCGGGCGTTATGCCGCCTCAGCCCGACAAGATCTGGCAATCACCTTACAGTGGTGAAAAATGGGTTTTGAGCGAAGGCGAAGACAGATATCGCCGGGGAGTTTACACTTATTGGAAACGTACCGCGCCTTATCCTTCGATGGTCACTTTCGACGCGCCGAGCCGCGAATTCTGCCAATCCCGCCGGATTTTGACCAATACTCCTTTGCAGGCACTGGTCACATTGAACGATCCGGTATACCTGGAAGCGGCGGAAAGTTTAGCCAATAAAATGCAAAAAAGAGGCAAAACGCCAGAGCAGCAGCTGAAAGAAGGGTATCGCATGCTTACTTTCCAGCCTATTGAACAGAAGAACCTGAATGTGCTGGTAAAAATATATCAGGAGGCATTGGACGCTTACCAGAAAAAGCCGGTAGAAGCGGACAGTATCCTGGCTTATGGAAAAGAGAGAACGCCAGAGCTGGCAGCTTTGACTATTTCAGCGAATGTGATGCTGAATCTCGATAACGTGATTACGAAAGAGTAAGGCTCTTTAACCGGGGTGCCTCTTTGCCGTGTGGCCTGGGCGATTTGCCTTTTTACGGTGTGCCCCGCCCCCTAATACCGTCGACGGAAGTCGACGGAAATTGAATTTGGGGTTTGCCCGGGCTTCTGCCCTGGGTAAATGCAGAATAGATCAGGATTAAGGGCGAAGCCCGAAAATCAGCAACAAAAAATCAATTGCCCCGGGCTTCAGCCCGGGGATACAGAGAGATGGAAAAGCTAACAAGGGAATTACAACATGCGACATTGCTGCATCAGACGAGGCGGCATTTTTTGCAGTCGGTAGGATTTGGACTGGGTGCATTGGGATTGGGGAAGATGCTGGATTCTTGCGGTACTTCTTCTGCGGCTGATGGCCCGGTGGGTAATACTGCCAAATCGCGGATTCCGCAATTTGCGCCCAAGGCGAAGCGGGTGATTTATATTCACATGGCCGGCGCTCCCTCCCAGCTTGAGCTTTTTGATTATAAGCCGGAGCTGATGAAATATCACGGGAAAGATTGCCCTGCGGAGTTTCTGGAAGGCAAAAAATTTGCTTTTATCCAGGGAGTACCCAAAATGCTGGGGCCGCAAAGTCGCTTTGCTCAATATGGACAATCGGGAGCCTGGATGTCGGATTACGTGCCTTATCTGCAGACGGTAGCCGATGAGATCACATTCCTCAAAGCCATGCATACCGATCAGTTCAATCACGCGCCTGCGCAGTTGCTGATGCACACGGGAAGTCCGAGGTTGGGCCGGCCTAGCCTGGGAGCATGGTCTGTGTATGGTTTGGGATCAGAAAATCAAAATCTTCCTGGATTCATTGTACTCGCCTCGGGTGGACAGCAACCCGACGCAGGCAAAAGTGTATTTGGAAGCGGTTTCCTTCCTTCGGTATACCAGGGTGTGCAGTGCCGGACCGGCGGCGACCCGGTACTTTACGTGAGCGATCCGAGCGGCATGAACCGCGATATGCGCAAGCAGACTATCGAAGCCATCAACGAAATCAATAAGCAGACTTACGAAGATGTAAAAGATCCGGAAATCCTCACAAGGATTAGCCAATATGAGATGGCCTTCCGGATGCAAATGTCCGTACCAGAGGTAATGGATGTTTCTAAAGAGCCGCAATTCATCCTGGATATGTACGGTGTTAAGCCCGGTGATGGGACTTTCGCCATGAACTGTCTGCTGGCGCGGAAGCTGGTTGAAAACGATGTGCGGTTTGTGCAGCTCTTTGACTGGGGTTGGGACGGACACGGAACCTCGAAAGACCACAATGTGGAAGGCGGCCTTCGCCAGAAATGCCGCGAGTCGGATCAACCGGTTGCAGCATTGATCAAAGATTTGAAGATGCGCGGCCTTTTAGAAGAAACCCTCATAATCTGGGGTGCAGAATTTGGCAGAACGCCGATGCAGGAGAATAGAAACGGACTTGTAATGCCTTATATGGGTCGCGATCACCATTTGGATGCATTCACGATGTGGATGGCGGGCGGCGGGGTGAAGCAGGGTTTCTCGCACGGCGAGACAGATGAACTTGGTTACTATGGTACCAAAGGCAGGGTGCATGTACATGATTTGCAAGCTACTATCCTGCATTTGATGGGTTTTGATCACGAAAAATTTACCTATCCGTTCCAGGGAAGAAACTTCCGGCTTACCGACACGGAAGGAAAAGTTGTTAAAGAGGTACTCGCTTAGAAATTAAATAATGGAGAACACAACAGTGAAAGCTTTCCGGATGCAGTTAAAGCCGGGTTTTGAAAAAGAATACAAAAAGCGGCACGACGAAATCTGGCCGGAACTGTCTGAACTCTTAAAAAATGCGGGCGTACTGGAATACTACATTTTTTTAGACGAAAGAACGCTGGCTCTTTTTGCTTTTCAAAAACTGAGGGAAAATGATACCACCTCCGTGCTCGCCGCATTGCCGATTATGAAAAAATGGTGGGACTTTATGGCGGATATAATGGATGTAAACATAGATAATTCGCCCCAGGCGTTCAGTCTTCCCGAGGTTTTCAGATTGTAAAAAATTAATACACACATATTTAAGATTGATACTAAACCCCTGATCATGCATTACATTTTACTTCAGGACTCTGCCTGGGCTACGTTTATTGGCAGGTTTCACCCTGCAATCGTCCATTTTCCCATTGGTTTTTTATTGATTGCGGCTGTACTTGAACTGGGCAGGCGTTGGGGCAAAATCAACGTCAGCGAGGGTACAGTTGTGTTTATACTACTCTGGTCTGCCATTACCTCGACCTTTGCATGTATTGCGGGTTATCTGCTTTCATTAACAGGCGGCTATGATGTTGAACTACTCGACAACCACATGTGGAAAGGAATCGGCGTCGCTGCTTTTGCATGGGTCGCCTGGCTCGTCAAATCCGACCGGCTCTCGAAAGCAATACCTTCCGGTAAGGTGGTTTATCTCCCGGCTATTTTAATCGCAACAGTTCTTACGCTGAGTGCCGGCCACGATGGCGGCTCGCTGACGCACGGGGAAGGTTACCTCACCCAATATACTCCTGAGCCTTTCCGCGGACTGGCAGGTTTGCCCCCGATAGAAGAGAAACCTACTGAAATAAAGCCAATTGCGGATGTACAGCAGGCTGTTGTTTATGCCGATATTGTGCAGCCGATCCTCCAAGCAAAATGTACCCAATGCCACAACGCCAGCAAAAGCAAAGGCGACCTCCGCATGGACCAGCTTGCGTTGCTGATGAAAGGTGGCGAAGGCGGGCCTGCATTAGTTGCCGGTAAAGGGGCCGAAAGCGATATGATTAAAAGGTGTCTGCTGCCCGAAAGCGACGATGATCATATGCCGCCAAAAGGCAAGCCGCAATTAACGACCGATCAGATCGCACTCCTTTCGTGGTGGATCGACCAGGGCGCTTCGGCTGACAAAAAAGTATCCCAAATGACTGTTTCGGAAGCGGTTAAGCCTGCATTGGCGTCGTTGGGAAAGGAAGCACCAGCGGGTACTGGCGCGGCGACAGCATCGGCGGTATTGAGTTTGAAAGTCCCTGAGGCCAATAACCAGGCAGTCGAAAATCTGAGGAAAACGGGGCTGATCGTCAATACACTGTCCCAGGATCAGAACCTATTGGAAATCAGCGCAGTAAATTTGCCCGGGTTTAGTGATAAACAAATGGAGCTACTGCAACCTGTTGCGCAGCAGATTACCTGGCTAAAACTCGGCGGCACGAAAATCACGGACGCGGCATTGCAGCAGATCGCCAAATTTCCGAATCTCAGCAAGCTGCACATTGAACATACCGGCATTACCGACAAAGGTATTGTAGCATTAAAATCACTTCCTTATCTGGAATACATCAATATCGTGGATACCAAGGTTGGCGATGAAGGTTTGAAAACGGTGGCCGGCATGAAGGCGTTGCGTTCGATTTATGTGTGGCAGTCGGCGGTTACGGACAGTGCGGTGAGCCAGGTCGGCAAGCAAAACCCCAACCTGTTGGTAGTGAATGGATTCAATGAGGCGGCGGTAGCGCAATTCCTGAAAGCCGGGGACACAACGGGCAAAGAAGAAGTCAAAAAACAATAACATGAACCGTCGGAAATTTATGAGCAGTGCGATCGCCACAGCGGGAGTATTAACGGGCTTTGAGGCTATCTCGGATGCGGAAAAAGCGCCTTTTCAATTCGCAGACAAGTTTTCTTTGAAAATATTCGGTACCAACTGGGGCTTCGCGGGCAACACCGACGCTTTCTGCGCAGCTGTTAAAAAAGAAGGGTACGACGGGCTGGAAATCTGGTGGCCGGGAACAAAGGAAAAGCGGAACGAGCTGCTTGCGGCGTTGAAAAAATATAGTTTGGACGTAGGATTTTTGTGCGGGTCGGGAGAAAGGGAATATGCTGCGCATCTGGATGTTTTCAAGAAACAGATTGATGCAGCGACCACTGAATTTGAGCAAAAACCATTGTATATCAATTGTCACAGCGGAAAGGATTTCTTTAACTACGAACAAAATAAAGCATTTATAGACCATACCACTGCAGCTACTGCGAAGAGCGGTATACCTATTTACCACGAAACGCATCGCGGAAGAATGCTTTTTGCTGCGCATATTGCAAAGGATTTTATGGAGAAAAATCCGGAGCTAAAACTGACGCTGGATATTTCACACTGGTGTAATGTGCACGAAAGCCTGTTGCAGGATCAGCAGGAAACAATCAAACTCGCATTGTCACGCACGGGCCACATTCACTCCCGCATCGGGCATGAAGAGGGGCCGCAGGTGAACGATCCGCGTGCACCGGAATGGGAAGCAACTGTTAAAGCACACCTGGCCTGGTGGGACGCAGTGGTGGAACAAAAGGTAAAAAATGGCGAAACGCTGACCGTTTTAACCGAATTCGGCCCGCCTCATTACTTACCCACGGTGCCATTTACCAATCAGCCACTGGCAGATCAATGGGCAATTAACGTGCATATGATGCATTTATTCAGAAAACGATATTTGAAATAAATAATGAAGAACACGCACTTTCTGGTCGCGCCAAATGAAACGGAGGTACAGAAAACCTTTCACGCCGCTGTCATCGCACATATTGACGGAAAAAGCGCGCTGGCTATCAAAGACTTTCACAACCAGATCTCGGAGGCACTGCAATTTCCTGATTACGAAGGCACCACTCTGGAAGAACTCGACGAAATGCTGAATGACCTTTCCTGGATCGGTTCGAAGCAGATCATTATTTACATCAGCAATTCGGAGGATTGGCTGTCCAAAGAAAAATCTCGCGAGAAGATCCTCACGATCATCGATATGCTCGACGCAACAGCCGAAGACTGGAAGTGGCTTGACGACGAGGAAGGTGTCGACAAAAAAGAACTACGCATCATTTTCCAACAATCCGACCGCATTCAGGCGCTGCTGGAAGAGCAGGAGATTGTGTTTGGGGTTCTTTAGGGGTTAGGGGTGGTTCGACGTTGTTGGGGATGGTTCGAAGTTGTCTGGTGTTGCTGTGGTTGTCATTTGTTGTCATTGATTGTCATTGATAGTTATATAGATTCATGTTCCTTATCCCCAACACCAAACCGTTCCGAACAACATCGAACCATCTCGAACAACACCGAACCGTTCCGAACAAAAAATGACCACTCCTGACCACAAATGACACCCCTACACCCGTAACACATCCCTCCGCCACCTCACATAACCTATCATCGCCAGTATCAAAAATACGAAGTACAGAAATGCAGTGAGGTTTAATGCTTTGTAGAAGTAAAGGACCACATAACAGGCGTCGGCGAGGATCCAGATAATCCAGTTTTCGAGGTATTTCCTGGCCAGCATCCATTGACCGATCAGGCTGGCGATGGTAAGTGCCGAGTCGAGATAGGTGAAACTCGCGTTGGTGAATTTTGCCAGTAAAAACCCCCATAATATACTCCCTACTACAAAAATGGCTGCGAAAACGGGGTATAGCTTTTTGGGTGTCAGACTTACCTTCAGCTCTTCGTGATTTGCCCCGCCGAATTTCCACATCCACCAGCCATAAATGCTCGTAAAAAAATAATAGCCCTGCAAACCTGTATCTGCATATAACCTTACCTGCCAGAAAACCGCCGCATACAAGAGTGCATTTACGATCCCGAAAAACCAGCTAATTACATTTTGTCGGGTATTGAGGTACACATAAATCGCGCCAGTCACGAAACCGAGGATTTCCAGGGGCGTTGTGACGAATATTCCCAGGGAAATCATCTTATTAAGCCAGTCGATCATCAACTTCGCATTCAAAAGTTAAAAAGTAAGCGGAATATGCGAATATAGGCACGAAATGGAAGTGTGTTAACAGAAGCGTAACTTGTAAGATGCTGCATTTGGCTTTATTTTTGTAACACATCAGAACGGCAAACGAAAACTTCCGCGCTGATGTTACCTTTTTTGCCGGTCGGGAAAATCTCCGAAACGGCTTTTTGCGTTTAAATTCCACAGTCGGCAACTGCCGCGATTTAATCTAAACTACTTGGACGTTAAGGACTTATTGACACTATACGGAGGCGAGGGTTACATGGATCTGCTAATCGAACAGATCGGTTCTAAAAATCCCGAATCGGCTCATATTCAAGTTAAAGGGTTGGTTGGCAGCCTGGATGCGGTTGTAACGGCGGCGATCCAGCAAAGAAAAAAAAGTCCGGCCCTTTACATACTAAGTGACCGCGACGAGGCTGCGTATTTCCAGAATGACCTGCAAAACCTGCTTGGAAAAACGGAGGTCCTTTTTTACCCTACTTCCTATAAAAGGCCGTATCACTACGAAGAAGTGGATAATGCCAATGTACTGATGCGTGGCGAGATCCTGAACAAGCTCAATGTGAGCCGCTCCACGCCGATACAACTGGTAACATATCCCGAAGCTTTGTTTGAAAAAGTGATCAATAAAAGATCATTAAAGGCTAATACTTTTTCGGTGAAAGTCGGCGAGAAATTGGACCCGTCATTCCTGACCGAGTTTTTAACAAGCTATGGTTTCGAGATCACTGATTTTGTATTTGAAGCGGGGCAATTTTCGGTGCGCGGGGGTATTCTGGATGTATTTTCATTTGCCAACGAACATCCATTCCGGATCGAGCTTTTTGGTGACGAAGTCGAAAGTATCCGCTCTTTTGACCCGGATACCCAGCTTTCGGTTGAAACGGCGAAGCAGATCAATATTGTCCCGGATATTCAGCAAAAACTGTCGCACGAGACGAGGGAATCGTTTCTGAACTTCCTTCCGGCTGAAACGACCATATGGTTTAAAGATGCTGAGCTGACGCTGGAAGTAATCGAAAACTGTTTTGAAAAAGCCGAAAAAGCATTGGAAGAAGTAACCGGCGGCGGTGTTCAGATCGTATCAAATCCGCAGGACCTGTTCGAAACCCGCAGAGGTTTTCTGGCGCAGGTGAAGAAATTTAAAACGGTTGAGTTTGGAAAAAAATCCTATTTCAAAACCGAAACCAAAATCCCCTATTCCTCCAAGCCGCAGCCTTCATTTAACAAAGACTTCAAGCGGTTACTTGACGATCTTTCCGAAAATCAATCAAAAGGATATGTGAATATTATCGTAGCCGAGCAGCCGAAACAGCTCGACCGGCTCGAACGCATTTTTGAAGACCTGGATCCATTTGTAAAATTCCGCCCGATGCACATTTCGCTGCGGGAAGGTTTTGTGGATGATCATGTAAAAGTTGCATGCTACACGGATCACCAGATATTTGCCCGCTTTCACAAATACCGGTTAAAGGACAAGTTTACCAAATCGAAAGCGATCACATTAAAGGAGCTGAAATCACTGCAGCCGGGTGATTTCGTGACGCACGTAGATTATGGCATCGGCCGCTTCGCTGGTCTGGAACGGAAAGATGTGAACGGAAAAGAGCAGGAGGCGATCAGGCTGATTTACCGCGATAATGATCTGCTGTATGTGAGTGTGCATAACCTGCACAAGATCGCCAAATACACCGGTAAAGAAGGTACGCCGCCCGCGATGAGCAAACTGGGCTCGGGTGAATGGGAAGCGAAAAAATCGAAAGTCAAAAAGCAGCTCAAAGATATTGCCCACGAGCTGATCGCTTTGTACGCCAAACGCAGGCAGGCGCCGGGATTTCCCTATTCGCCTGATAATTATATGCAGGCCGAGCTGGAATCCTCCTTTATATATGAAGACACGCCCGATCAGGCTACTGCTACGACGAATGTGAAGGACGATATGGAAAAAGCGCACCCGATGGACAGGCTTGTGTGCGGGGATGTAGGTTTTGGTAAAACAGAAATCGCGATCCGGGCTGCATTTAAGGCAGTTTGTGATAGTAAGCAAGTGGCTGTGCTGGTGCCAACTACCATCTTGGCGATGCAGCATTTCAAAACTTTCAGCGAGCGGCTTTCCGATTTCCCGGCGAAGGTGGGGTATATCAATCGTTTCAAATCGCCGAAAGAGATCAAGGAAACTTTAAAACAGGCCGAGGAAGGTAAGATCGACATACTAATAGGTACGCACCGGATTTTGAATAAAGATGTCAAATTCAAAGACCTGGGCCTGTTGATTATTGATGAAGAACAAAAATTCGGGGTAAAAGCAAAGGACCGGTTGAAGGAAATGCGGGTAAATGTGGACGTTTTAACACTAACAGCTACCCCGATCCCCCGAACTTTACATTTCTCTCTCATGGGCGCGCGGGACCTTTCGGTGATTGCGACCCCGCCGCCCAACAGGCAGCCCGTTACTACCGAAGTGCATACTTTCAGCGAAGAGTTTATCCGCGACGCGATCAGCTTTGAGGTGAATCGCGGCGGACAGGTCTTTTTTGTTCACAACCGTGTCAATGATATTGAATCTATTGCGAATATCATTTTAAGGCTGGTACCAGATGTGAGAATCGGCGTGGCGCATGGTCAGATGGACGGCGACAAGCTGGAGAAAGTTATGGTCGGTTTTATTGAAGGAGAATATGATGTGCTGGTTTCGACCAATATCATTGAATCCGGGATTGATATCGCCAATGCAAATACGATCATTATTAATACGGCGCACATGTTTGGTTTGTCTGACCTGCACCAAATGCGTGGCCGGGTAGGACGTTCAAACCGGAAAGCATTCTGTTATTTGCTTACCCCATCTGTTTCCACCCTTGCGAGCGATTCGCGGAAACGTTTGCAAACACTGGAAGAATTCTCAGAGCTGGGCGACGGTTTCAAAGTGGCTATGCGCGACCTGGATATCCGGGGAGCAGGAAACTTGCTGGGCGCTGAGCAGAGCGGTTTTGTCAATGATCTGGGCTACGAACTTTACCACAAAATGCTCGACGAGGCGGTTCAGGAATTAAAGAATAATGAGTTTAAGGATCTCTTCGCAAATGCACTGGGATTACCTGCAAAACTGGTTCCGGATACGCAGATTGAAACCGATTTTGCGACATTAATTCCCGATGAATATGTTAAAAATATTTCAGAAAGATTGTCGTTATATACCCGCCTTGACAATATTGAAACTGAGGATGAGCTTTCGAAATTTGAACAGGAGATACTGGACAGGTTCGGGCCTATCCCTTCGGAAGTTCAGGATTTGTTAAAAACCGTGCGTTTACGCTGGAAAGCAGAGAGTTTGCACTTCGAAAAACTAACTTTGAAGAGCAATACAATGAAAGGATACTTCGTTACTTCGCAGAATGACGAATTTTTTCAGTCAGCCAGGTTCGGACAGGTTATTGAATACATTAAAAAACATCCTAAACAAATCTCTTTAAAGGATCAAAAAGGTAAGTTGATCCTGATTTGCGAGGATGTCAAAAGTATAGATCAGGCCCGGAATATCCTGGCCGAAATGACGAGCTAATTGATTTTTAAAAATATTCTAGTTTCATTTCATAAATTTGCGGTTTCGCATACTACAAAATACAAAACTATAAAGTCACTTTAAGCAATGATTTGCATGCAAAAGATGGGTACCCGGTCGATCGCGTTGATGTTGATTGTGTTATTAGCGGCTACTTCATGTAGTAAGAACAAGAGACCTACCAGCTTGAAACCTGGTAAGACGAGTTCTAAAACAGGGTTGGCATACAATGGCAAGGATGGCTTTGAAGTAAAGCAATACAAGGCGCTGCCTGCGGGTCCCGACCTTGTATATATTGAGGGAGGCCGTTTTACAATGGGCTCGCTGGAAGAAGATGTGATGGCAAGAAGAGATAACCCAAAAAGAACAGTAAGTATCCAGTCCTTTTATATGGATCAGACTGAGGTTGCCAATGTTCACTATCTTGAATACCTGAACGCAGTTCAAAGAGATTCATCTGAGGAATTTTACAGCAAAGCATTACCTGATACAAACGTTTGGTTCAACGAATTGTCTTTCAACGACTCTTACGTGACCATGTACCTGCGTCACCCTGGTTTCCGCCTTTACCCGGTGGTAGGTGTTTCATGGGTTCAGGCTAATGATTATTGTGCGTGGCGTACAGCTGCTGTGAGTCAGGCTAACAATACGGCCGGTGCAGCTGCTGCAGGCGGCAAGAAAAAGAAAGGCTTCTCTTTCGGCAAGAAGAAAAAAGCGGAAGGTGAGGCAGTCGCAACAGCAGAAGCTGCCCCAGCCCCGCAACTTAGAATTGAAAGTGGCTACGTAATGCCTCCATATCGTCTGCCAACAGAGGCAGAATTTGAATATGCCGCGATGGCGATGATCGGAACCCAGTATTCCGACGAAAACCAGTCCAATTCAAGAATTTATCCATGGGATGGTTCTACAATGCGTCAGCCACGTGGCCGGAAGCAGGGAACAATGCTTGCCAACTTTAAACGTGGTCCTGGCGATTATGCCGGTATTGCTGGAAAATCTAATGACGGTGCTATCATCACTCAGGAAATCCGTTCATATCCTGCAAATGACAATGGACTGTACGATATGGCGGGTAACGTAAGTGAGTGGGTTTATGATGTTTATCGTCCGCTTTCCAACTCAGACGTAAACGATTTGAACTCCTTCCGTCGCGACGGTTACCAGGATGATGCTAAAAACTACGATACTAAAAACGCCAACTCACTTGTTGATGACAAGCTGAGAGTTTACAAAGGCGGCTCCTGGTCTGACGTTGCATACTGGTTATCTCCGGGGACTCGTCGCTATATGGATCAGGATTCGGCAACGGCAATGGTTGGTTTCCGTTGCGCGATGATCGCCACTGGTAGTCACAAAGAATAATTTGACCAAGAAAATATTAAAAAAGCCGCTATCTGCACAGGTAGCGGCTTTTTTAATGCTGAGCCAGTGCGATTGTCAGAATGTAGAATTCGTCGCAGCCTGCACTTGCTAGCGTCTGTACGCATTCTTCGAGCGTAGCTCCGGTAGTCAGCACATCGTCAATGATGATTACCTTTTTTGCTGCGAATGTGTTTTCGACCTCAAATACGCCTTTCACATTTTCCCGGCGTTCAATCTTATTTTTGCCAGTCTGCGTTTCCGTGTATATGATCCTTTTCAGCGCGTTACCCGACCATGGAATTCCCGTGGATTCTGAGAAACCCTGAGCCAGCAGATCGCTCTGATTATAGCCACGGCTTTTTCTCTTTTTTAAATGCAGAGGAACGCTGATGATCAAATCGACCGATGGAAGTATTCCTGCGTTTTGCATTTCCTGTCCAAACATTTGACCCAAAACCAACCCGATCTCCTGGTTACCCCGATATTTCAATGCGTGCAGCAGCTTTTGCACTTTGCTTTTCTTGGTAAAAAGTAAAAATGAATGCGTCAGCAGCACGCGCGGTTCGTTTACAAATTTGTAGCGCAGCGTATCCGCATGCAGGCCGCTTTGCCCGATCCTGGGAAGTGAAATCCGGCAAAACGTACATAATGTTGCCTCACTTCCGATTAAAGGCTGATCGCAGCCTGTGCAGCAGCGCGGAAAAATGAGGTCTGTTAAATCTGAAAGAAACTTGTAGAGAATCATTTTTAAAATAATAATGGGCTTTTTGGAATGACTGGATAACTTTGGAAAGAAAATTCTTATCGCGATATGACGACATTGATAGTTAATGCTCAGGTAGTAAATGAAAATACGGTTCAGGATTTAGACGTATTAATTGAAAATGGTCACATTAAAAGCATAGGAAAAAATTTACAACACATTTCAGCCGACAGAATAATCGACGCGAAAGGCAAATACCTGATGCCCGGCGTGATCGATGACCAGGTTCATTTCAGGGAGCCTGGGCTGACCCATAAGGCTAATATTTACACCGAATCCAAAGCGGCAGTGGCTGGTGGGGTTACCTCATTCATGGAAATGCCGAATACGGTACCCAATACGCTCACCCAGGCGCTTCTCGAAGATAAGTACCGGATTGGCGCGCAGACTTCCCTGGCCAACTACTCCTTTTTCATGGGAGCCTCGAACGACAACTATGAGGAAGTAATGAAAACTGACCCTACTCAGGTTTGCGGGATCAAAATATTCATGGGGTCTTCAACTGGAAATATGCTGGTAGATGCGCCGGGAGTTTTGGAAAAGATATTCGCAAATGCCCCCTGCATTATTGCTACTCACTGTGAGGACGAACCAACTGTACGCCATCGAATGGAGATGTTTAAGGAACAGTACGGCGATAATGTGCCTTACAATATTCATGCATTGATTCGAAACGAGGAGGCCTGCCTAAAATCGTCTTCCTTCGCGACTTCTCTTGCACATAAAAATAAAACAAGACTACACATCCTGCATATTTCGACCGGTGACGAAGTATCGCTTTTTGAAATCGGAAACCGGAAAAACGGACAGATATTGCTTTCCGATGGTGAGCCCAAACTGGTCACTGCGGAAGCTTGTGTACATCATTTGTGGTTTGATGCGGAGGATTATCATAAGTTAGGCAACCAGATCAAATGCAACCCCGCTATCAAAGCGCCGCATCATAAAGAAGCTATTCTGCAAGCGGTGCTGGATAACCGCATTGACGTGATCGCGACCGACCACGCGCCCCATACCATAGAAGAAAAAGCGCAGCACTACTGGCAGGCTCCATCCGGTTTGCCTTTGGTACAGCATACCCTGAACGTGATGCTGCAGCTGAGCAGTGAAGGTAAAATTTCAATCGAGCGGGTAGTTGAAAAAATGAGCCACGCAGTAGCCGATTGTTTCCAGATCAAAGACCGTGGCTATATTCGCGAGGGTTACAAAGCAGATCTTATTTTGGTAGACACGAATGCGACTACGAATGTGGAAGCAAGTGGTTTATATTCTAAATGCGGCTGGTCTCCATTTGAAGGAACGAAGTTCAACTCCCAGGTTACGCATACGTTCGTATCCGGGCATCTGGTCTACGAAGACGGGAAATTTAATGAAGAGGTAAAAGGCGAGCGGTTGTTATTTAACCGATAAGTATTCGAAGTAATTCTGGATCACATTCAGGTCCGCTTCTGTCCAGTCAAGGGTTAGAAGATCGAGCGGATCAAGCCAGAGAATTTGCTCGTGCTCTGTTAAAACGATGTTGGCAGTATGCAGGCTGCAGATAAAAGGCACCAGGATAATCTCGCGCCAGCCCTGGTCTTTTGAAGTTTCCGGAAGCCTTTGAAGTATATTTATTTCTACATTCAACTCCTCTCTGATTTCACGAACCAGTGCTTCCTCGTCAGATTCGTTTTGTTCAACTTTTCCACCCGGGAATTCCCATTTCAGTGGAAAGGAAAGAGCTGCACTGCGTTGTCCGGCGAGTATCTTCCCGTTATGCTCGATCACCGCACAGGGCACTCTCACAACCAATTTTTCAGATACAAGCACGTCAATCATAGAGGCGGTCAGTAATTTACCGCAAATTTACTACTTCTATTCTTATTTATTAGCTAAATCCTGAAACTAAATAAATTACAACATTCAGAATAATTCGCCCGGCTTGTAATTCGGTAAAATTCCGAGGTGTTTGAATGCCTTTTCAGTTACTTCCCTGCCTCGGGAAGTTCTTTTGATGTAACCTTCCTGAATCAGAAATGGCTCGTAAACTTCCTCTATCGTTTCGGCCTCCTCGCCGCAAGCCGTAGCAATCGTCGATAGGCCAACCGGCCCCCCTTTGAATTTGTTGATGATGGTACTGAGAATACGGTTGTCCATTTCATCCAAACCATTCTGATCCACATCAAGCGCCAACAATGCCATTTCGGCTATTGGAATTGTGATACGGCCGTTTCCTTTTACTTGTGCAAAATCGCGTGTACGGCGTAGCAGGTTATTGGCAATACGCGGGGTACCTCTGCTCCGTCTAGCTATTTCAAAAGCAGCATCGTCTTCCAGCGGGGTTCCGAGAATAGCAGCTGAACGTTTTAATATAGACGAAAGCAATTTCGCATCGTAATATTCCAGCCTTGCATTAATCCCGAAACGCGCACGCAAAGGTGAAGTGAGCATACCAGCGCGTGTAGTGGCACCGATTAATGTAAATGGATTAAGGCCGATCTGAATGCTGCGTGCATTCGGCCCGCTATCAAGCATGATATCAATTTTATAATCTTCCATTGCGGAATAAAGATATTCCTCCACAATAGGGTTGAGCCGATGGATTTCATCGATAAAAAGTACGTCGTGCTCCTGTAAGTTGGTCAGCAGGCCGGCCAGGTCACTGGGCTTGTCGAGTACGGGGCCGGAAGTGATTTTTATATTAGCACCTAGCTCATTGGCGACAATGTTGGACAAAGTCGTTTTTCCGAGTCCCGGAGGTCCATGCAGCAGAACATGATCCAATGCATCGCCCCGCTGCCGAGCTGCCTGAACGAAAATTTTCAGGTTTTCAAGGATTTTATCCTGCCCCGCAAAATCATCAAAAGTAAGCGGACGCAAAGCGCGCTCTATTTCTTTTTCCGTATTGGATAACCCCTCTTTATCTCCCGACAGATAGTCCTGGCGCATGTTCAAATCGAATAGTATTGTTCAAAAATACCCGCCGCTGGTATGCGGCGGGTATTAACTATAATCAAAAATAACTGTTTTAATCTGCAAAAAGAAGGATCAACGGATCACCATCACAGAGCCGCGCTTCACAGTCGGATTGCGCTCGGGGTAATAGAGACTCTCGTAAGAAAGTACGTACGGATACGATCCTGGCAACACTTTTTGACCCTTGTAGGTACCATCCCAGCGATCTTCCAGGTTATTGGAAGCATAAATAACTTCGCCCCAGCGGTTATAAATGCGAATAGAGAAATTAGTAAAATACGCCCCGAAGATTTCCATAATCTCATTCCTGCCTTCTCCGTCAGGCGTGAATGCATCCGGAATAAAGAATCGAGGCTCGCATTTGTCTACAACCGTCGTTGATTTTTCGGCCACACAGCCAAACTCATTGGTCGCCTGCACCACATAAATGCCTTCCTGATTCACGGTAACCGTTCGGGTCGTATCGCCCGAGTGCGGCCACAGATACGACAATCGGCCCTGCCCGTTTGCATCCAGGATAACCGATTGTCCATCCGGGAGACATATTACATTCTCCGGGGCCAGGTTCAGGATCGGCGAAGGTAGTTCTCCAACCTGGATCGTGTCTGAATTATAGCAATCGTTTCTGTCTTTCACTATTACCGTATAAGAACCTGGCTGGCCGATGGTCACTTCCCGGGTATCTTCGCCGGTACTCCAGTCGAATTCAATCCACCTTTCGCTTTCTACGCGCAATACAATAGAACTGTCGCGGCAAAGCGTGGTATCCGGCCCTATCGAAAATGGAGGCGGGCGGCGCAATGTGATTTCAATGGTATCAGCTGAATAGCATTCGCCTTGCGGGCCATTAAATGCAACGGCAATATAACGGCCGGTTGCAGGTGCATTGTATTTTCTCTGGCGTGAAACTACTCTTCCACGATTAATCCATGCATATACCTCAGCCTCAACACCCATATCGAGCGGGACAAAATTACCGCAGGTATCTTTGTCTGCACCCAGATTGATTGGCGGTGGCGTTTCGTAAATTGTAATGGTGTCTACAATCGTTGTATCAGCACACTTATTTATAGCCCGCATTCGCACAATATACTTTCCGGGTTGCGTGTAAGTGTAAGTGGCCTGCGTTTCTTTTGAAGGTGAAGTAAAGCTGCCGTCTCCCAGGAAGTCCCACTGATACGTATCTTCAATTGGATCACAAATGGGGCTTGCCTGAAATGTAGTAGGCTCATTTGTACAAAATCCATCCGCCTCAAAACCCGGCCCGGACGATTCCTGCGTAAAATCCTGAACCATATTCGGCAATCCCAGCTGGCTGTTACGACCGCCCAGATTCACTCCATCCCGCTCATATTCGACGCCGGTAAGTGAATTTCCTTCAGGCTCGCCGATCACAGCAAGGTATTCGCTTCCCTGTATGGCCATATAAATGCGTCCGTCGGGCCCAAATTGCAATGCACCAAACTTTTGCGTCGCTGAACTGTCAATGGTAATTGCTGTTTCCGTTAAAAGGCTGTCAGGCAGCGTGAGATCGTACTGTTTTAGGTAAGAACTCGTGCCGTTTTCACCCTTAAACGAAATGTACATCTTCTCACCGCTCGGCGAAAATTCAATGCCATAGGCAATAGGCGGCGCAGGTCCAAGATCTACCGTTTTATCATGCGTGAGTGTGCCCGTCGAATCGTTGAAATAAAACAGATCGACATAGTTCTTTGGCGGCCCCGGTACGATTACCGCCAGCCTCCTTTGTCCGGTAGCACTGTCCGGCGAGGAAAATTTCATGTAACCTTCCGCCTTATGCAAGCTGTCGTGCGCTATTCCCAAATCAAAAGTGCCACTTTCGTTAAGCCCGCCGTTAGTAGCATGAAAAACGCGAAATTTATTAGTGCCGTAATCGTGTGAAATGACCCAGTAAGTACTGTCACGATCATTACGGGCTGACACTATACGTTCGGTCGTAGGTGTCTGTAAAGTTGTATTTTGCTCAATGATCGCGCCAAGGCCATTATTTCTCCGCATATCTACCACACTTACTGTCAACAGCTTTTCACCATTGATATCTGAGGTAGTAAATACGTTAAAAAGGTATTCACAACCCTTACAGGTCGGCTGAGGCACTATAAGCACGGATTGCGTCGAGTTGGGACTTCCTTTTAAAGGCGCGCAATTCCCCGGACTAAAACAGGGCATTACTTCGCTATTCTTATTCCAGATCGTGATACCATCGGAATAAAACAAAAGCTGGCCTTTTGAATTGGCGATAGACGAAGTTCCTTCCGGTGTATTGGCTTTTCCATCGGTAATAGGCGTAGGCGGACTGTTTGAAAAGTCAAGCCCCGCATTTCCTCCGAAATACCATTTTGCACCCTCCTGAGCGGAAGGCTCCATGCATATTTTTACATTTACGCGGTCCTGGATTTTACACCCGTTTGGCAAGATCACCTCAACCGAATAACAGCCTGAACTATCTACATTTAAGGTTTGCGTAGTATCGCCTTTCGGGTACCATACAAACCGGGCTCCGGGAGGAGCACCATTTGGATAAGGATCCAAAATCAGCGTGTCACCGGGGCAAATTGTAGTATCCGTTTTCCACTCCTGAAAAGCCGGCGGAAGCTCGCCGATATTGACAACCTGCGAGACTGTCTGCTGTGAACCGCCTCTGATCGTGCGGGTTAAAGTAACCGTGTAAGCGCCGGGCGCCATATAGGAATGCTGCGGGTTACGGCGCGTATCTGTTGCTGTCCCTTCGCCGAAATTCCATTGCCACGCAATTGCGGTACTCAGCGTATCCCTGAATGAAGTGGAATCTGCCTCACAATCCGGGTTCTGCATACACTGTCCGTCCACCAAAAATTGCGTCTGTCCCTTTGCATATCCTGCCGTAAGCAGCATAAGAAAGAAAAAAGCACAAAAAATTTGTAGGTACTTATTATAAAATCGCCCCATGTTTCGTTAACAGTTCAAACACCCCTAGCCACCACATTGAATATTCAGATTACCCGACAATACTAACGAAAATAAAATGTTAAAATTTTGTGCGGGAAAGTGGTAAAAACCACTCTAATTTGAATATTAATACGCAATTTGAAGATATTTTGTGAATTTTAATTTGGGCAAATTTTTACGGCCCGTAACCTCACCGCTATTTACCTTGCGGTTATAAGTTAAATATATGACCAAGCGTATACTTTGCCTTTTCATACTGACACTGGTTTGCATAGATGGTTGGAGTCAGGATCCTCAGTTTTCACAGTTTTATGCAAACCCATTGTACCTGAACCCCGCATTGGCGGGAGGAGCACTTGCTCCACGCGCTACCGTTAACTACCGGAATCAGTGGCCTTCCCTTTCTGCAAATTTTGTAACCACGTCTTTCGGAGCGGATGCTTTTTTTTCCAATTTCAATAGTGGCGTCGGCGTGCTCGTCACCATGGACAGCCAGGGATTGGGAAATTTGAAATCGACCGAAGCAGCTCTGCAATATTCTTATCAGATCCAGTTCAATGAAATGACTTCCCTGCGACTGGGTATCCAGGGCGGTTTTGCCTCGCGTACGCTTGACTATTTCGGTCTCACTTTTGGCGATCAGTATGACAATGGCGGACTGACCGGGAATCCTTCCGACGACCCGTTTGCGCAGGGCGGACCCAATGTTTTTTATGCCGATTTCGGTGCGGGTGCGATGCTGTATTCCGACTGGTACTGGGCGGGCATTTCTGCCCACCATTTGAACAGACCGAACCAGGCATTTTCAGGATTGACAGACGCAAGACTACCTGTGAAGGCAAGCCTGCAAGCCGGATTGCGTATTCCTTTCGCCGGATATACATTTCTTGGGGATGAAATCGACAAGGAGAAAACAATCTCTCCTGCTATTATGTATAAGAAACAGGGTAAATATGACCAGTTTGACGCAGGTCTTTATATGACCCTTGAACCACTCGTGCTCGGTGCCTGGTACCGCGGCATTCCTTTCAAGAAATACGCCCAGAACATCAACAATCACGAGTCTCTGATATTCCTGGCCGGTTTTCGACAGGATAAATTTTCAATTGGGTATAGCTACGATCTTACAATTTCTACGCTGGGCGTTGGAAGCGGCGGGGCACATGAAATTTCCTTGTCTTACATCTTTCCTCCGCTTGAACCCAAGCAACGCCGCAGCAAAAGCAGCAAAAGGCAACTTTCCTGCCCGAAATTCTAGCACGGTTTTTATATACAACGCGCTGCAAACGCGGGTAAAGTTGCAAACCGCCCGCCTTTCAATGTATTAGTTACTATATATTAACCTGTTGCACCATCATGCTTATCATTACCAGAAATGGCCTGCTATTAACGCTGTGCCTGATTTTCAGCGCAATTACTTTATTTGCCGCTCCCCCGAAAAGAGAATTTTACGAGATTAAAATTTATCACGTTAAGGACGTTAACCAGGCTACACGGATCGACAATTACCTGAAAGATGCATACATACCAGCGATGCACAGAGCCGGAATCAAAAACATTGGTGTTTTCAAGCCTGTTGCAACTGACACCGCTGCGGGAAAATTGATTTATGTACTGACTCCGCTTAAATCACTCGAACAACTGGTTGACTTGCCAAAAACGCTTGGCAAAGACGCTGCTTACCTGGCAGCAGGAAAAGATTATATCGACGCCGAATACAAAAATCCGCCTTATATCCGCATTCGATCGACTATCCTGAGAGCCTTTGAAGACAGCCCGATGATGAAAAAGCCAGACCTGACATCGCCAAAAAGCGACCGTATCTACGAACTGAGAAGTTATGAGGGCCACACTGAAAAGATCTATTGGAACAAGGTAAAGCAATTTAATTCAGGAAACGAGATCGGCATTTTCGCCCGCCTTGGTTTTAATGCGGTTTTCTATGGTGAGGTTGTAGCCGGCCCAACCATGCCCAACCTGATGTATATGACTACTTTTTCTGATAAGGCCTCCCGTGACGCGCACTGGAAATCTTTCAGCGACGATGCGGAATGGGGCAAAGTAAAGTCAATGCCTGAATATCAGAATAACGTATCTAAAAATGTAACGCTGTTCCTCTTCCCTACAGAATATTCGGACATTTAAAAGTACATACTAAATAACAAGAGGGTGCAACGACCAGCCAGCTGCGTTTGTACCCTCTTTCTTATTTTAGATAAATCAACTTTTCACTGCATTGATCACCGCACGCACGCTACCGTGCTCACTGAGAAGTGATTCCGCTTCATCGGCAGAAATATTCAATTCCTCCATGATCATTCTGACTGCCCTATCGACCAGTTTTTCATTGGTAAGTTGCATATCTACCATTTTATTTCCCTTCACCTTTCCCAGCCGGATCATCACAGCCGTCGATATCATGTTCAGTGCCAGTTTCTGAGCAGTACCGGATTTCATGCGGGTACTACCCGTCAAAAACTCCGGGCCGACTACGATCTCGACAGGAAATTCTGCTGCACTTGCCACCTTTGAGCCTGCGTTGCAAACGACGCATCCAGTCAGCAAACCTGCGCTGCGGGCCGCGTTCAATCCACCAATTACATAGGGCGTGCGTCCGGAAGCAGCAATACCAATAAGGGTATCGTTTTTGCCGGGCTCATATTCCGCCATATCGATCCAGGCTTGTTCACTATCATCTTCCGCGTTTTCCACAGCTTTACGGATCGCTTTGTCACCTCCTGCTATAATGCCAACTACCAAATCAAATGGTACGCCGAAAGTAGGGGGACATTCCGATGCATCTACCACACCAAGCCTGCCGCTGGTACCGGCTCCTATATAAAATAGCCGGCCTCCCGCCTTCATTCTCGGAACGATCTGTTCGACGAGTGCTTCGATCTGCGGAATAGCCTTTTGAACAGCAAGAGGGACGGTCTGATCTTCTGCATTGATAGAGGTCAGCAATTCGTTGACACTCATTTTTTCGAGATCATTATAATAAGACGAAGATTCGGTAGTAAGCATTTGCGGTGCGATTCGTGAATTTCAAAATTAAATGTTTTCCGTATAGGATGCTTTTGCTTTAAGAAATTTGGTATTAAATAAAGATTATAGACAAAAAATCAACTTAATATTTGGAAAATAAAAAGATACCCCGCTAATTTGTGACATCAAGTTATAAATAGCGAAATTTCGCTGCACTTGAAAAATACGCTATGAATCAGTATCTAATCATCCTAGTTCTTCAAATCGTCACGCCCGGTGCGTGAGTGAGGGCAGGCTATAACATTTTGGCACCTCACTCACAACAAAGAGCGAGGTGCTTTTTATTTAATACAACATTCACCATGTCTGAACTGAACAAATTTTCCAAAACCCTGACCCAGGAAGTCACGAACCCAGCCGCGCAGGCAATGCTTTACGGAATTGGCCTGAAAGAAGAAGATTTTGCTAAACCACAAATCGGAATTGCAAGTACCGGATACGAGGGAAATCCATGCAATATGCATTTAAATGGATTATCTGTATACGTAAAGCAGGGTGTTACAGCCAATGATATGGTCGGTCTGATCTTTAATACGATTGGCGTGTCCGATGGTATGACCAATGGTAATGATGGTATGCAGTACTCCTTGCCGAGTCGGGATATTATCGCAGATTCCATTGAAACCGTAGTTTCCGCGCAATGGTACGATGGTGTGATTGCAGTGGTAGGCTGTGACAAAAATATGCCTGGCGCAATCATGGCAATGGCCCGTTTGGACCGGCCTGCGATCATGGTATATGGTGGAACAATCCGTTCAGGACATTATAAGGGCCAAAAACTGGATATCGTTTCAGCCTTTGAAGCATTGGGTAAGAAGTTTGCAAACAACATCTCAGACGAAGATTTTAAAGGTGTAATTCAAAATTCGATCCCCGGACAAGGTGCCTGCGGCGGGATGTACACAGCTAACACAATGGCTGCATCTATCGAAGCAATGGGATTAAGCCTCCCATTCAGCAGCTCTTACCCTGCAACGCACGAAGGCAAGCAGGAAGAATGCAAGAAGATTGGGGCTGCGATGAAGAAATTACTCGAATTGAATATTACCCCGAAAGAAATTATTACCAAAAAATCGCTTGAAAACGCATTAACAGTAGTAATGGCACTTGGCGGCTCTACAAATGCTGCCCTGCATTACCTGGCTATTGCACGTTCAGCAGGCCTTTGGCTTACTTTGAACGATATTCAGGAAATATCTGACAGAACGCCGTTTATTGCCGATTTGAAACCAAGCGGCAAGTACTATATGGAGGATATCCTGGCCATCGGCGGGGTACCGGCTGTGACTAAATATCTGTATTCAAAAGGTTTGATCCATGGTGATTGCATGACTGTTACAGGGAAGACTGTGGCGGAAAACCTTGCAGAAGCTCCTGATCTTGACTTTGATTCGCAAAAAATGATATTCCCTATCGAGAATGCGATCAAGCCAAGCGGACATATTCAGATTATGTACGGAAACCTCGCTCCGACCGGCGCAGTTGCAAAAATCACCGGGAAAGAAGGGTTGACCTTTGATGGAGAGGCGAAAGTTTGTGAGCACGAGTCGGAGATCATTACGATGCTTGCAAACCATGAAATTAAGCCTGGGCACGTGGTGGTAATCCGCAATGCGGGCCCAAAAGGCGGACCGGGTATGTCGGAAATGCTGAAACCTACATCTGCGGTGATGGGAGCCGGATTGGGAGATAAAATCGCATTGATTACCGACGGACGTTTTTCAGGTGGTACGCACGGATTTGTGGTGGGGCACATTACACCGGAAGCTTTCGACGGCGGACCGATTGCACTGGTGAAAGACGGTGACCGCATTACAATAGATGCCAATACCCGTGAGCTGACCCTGCATATTTCCGATGAGGAAATGGCAGCCCGCAAAGCAGAATGGGTTCAGCCTGCGCCGAAATTTACGAAAGGAATGCTGGGAAGATACATCCGTACCGTGAAATCAGCCAGTGAAGGTTGTGTAACCGACGAGGCGTAATAATTGAGCTTGAAAATTCGTCAGACAAATAAATAGAGGAGTCATGGAATTTAATGAAAATCAAACTGAGACAGTACAAGTTGCCGAAACGGTAGCGGCTGTCGCCAAACCGGAGCTGGTCAACGGATCTCATGCGGTCATCAGGTCATTGATTGAGGAGGGCGTGGAAACTATTTTCGGCTATCCTGGCGGCGCTATTATGCCCGTCTATGACGCGATTTATGACTATCAGGACCAAATCGACCACATTCTCGTACGCCACGAGCAAGGCGCCGCGCATGCGGCGGAAGGTTATGCCCGGGTAAGCGGAAAAGTGGGGGTATGCCTGGTAACATCCGGGCCAGGTGCGACTAATCTCGTAACCGGTATTGCCGACGCAATTATCGATTCGACGCCGCTTGTATGTGTCGTCGGTCAGGTTGCCTCGCATTTGCTTGGTACTGACGCATTTCAGGAAACGGATGTGATCGGAATTACGATACCCATTACGAAGTGGAATTATCAGATCACCCGCGCCGATGAAGTTCCGGAAATAATGGCAAAGGCATTTTATATTGCCAGGTCAGGTCGTCCCGGACCTGTTTTAATCGACATTACAAAAAATGCGCAGAACGAGCTGATGTCGAAAGAGTTTTTATATAAAAAATGTGAAAACCTGATCAGTTACCGTCCTCGCCTTGCGCCAAAAACGGAGCAGGTCGAGGCAGCTGCAAAATTAATCAACGAAGCCAAAAAGCCATTTATATTCGTTGGCCACGGTGTAAGGATCTCCCATGCCGAAAGCGAGTTGCTGCAATTCATTGAAAAAACAGATATCCCTGCAGCCTCCACATTGCTCGGCCTCTCTTCTGTTTCCGTAGATCACCCGAATTACGTGGGTTGGCTGGGAATGCACGGGAATTATGGTACCAATGTGCTGACCAACCAATGCGACCTGATCATTGCAATCGGAATGCGTTTTGACGACCGGGTTACCGGCGACGTGAACCGCTATGCAAAACAGGCAAAAGTTGTCCATATCGAAATTGACCCGGCTGAAATCGGTAAAATTGTGAAAGCCGACGCTCCTGTTGTAGGTGACGCGAAGCTGGCGCTTGAATTATTGCTTCCGCTGGTTAAGGAAAACAATCACAAAGAATGGATTGCTGAATTCAAGAAATTTGATGCGATTGAAGATGAGAAAATCACGCAGCCTGAACTTGCTCCAACCACGGAGAAAATCAAAATGGCCGAGGTGATCCGAACTTTATCTGATAAAACAAAAGGCGAAGCAGTGGTTTTGGCCGATGTAGGCCAGCATCAAATGATGACCGCACGTTATTATCAATTCAAAAAACCTAATTCCTTCATTACCTCGGGCGGTTTGGGAACAATGGGTTATGCATTGCCGGCTGCATTCGGCGCGAAAGTGGGCGCTCCTGATCGGGAGGTCGTTGCATTTATCGGTGATGGTTGTTTTCAAATGACAATCCAGGAATTGGGTACTATCGCACAAAGCGGGCTTCCTGTTAAGATCATTATCTTAAATAATAACTTCCTTGGAATGGTGCGCCAGTGGCAGCAGCTTTTCCACCAGAAGAGATATTCGTTTGTAGAGCTTCAAAACCCTGATTTTATCACCATAGGTAAAGGTTTTGGTATTGACGGACATACCTGCTCGGCGCGTGAAGATCTGAATGCTTCTCTCGACAAAATGCTGGCTTCCGACAAACCTTACCTGCTAGAGGTGATTGTGGAAAAAGAAGAAAACGTATTCCCGATGGTCCCTACCGGTGCTTGCGTGGCGGATATCAGATTAGAATGACATTGAAATTATCGCAATTATGACAACATACACCATTTGTGTCTTCACGGAAAATACGATCGGTATTCTGAATAAGATTACCACGATCCTGACACGCAGACGGATCAATATCGAAAGCCTCACCGTTTCTGAAACCGAACGTAAGGGTATTTCACGCTTTACCATCGTCATTCGACATGATTCCCGGGAAGCCGTTGAAAAACTGGTTCGCCAGATCCGTAAAGTAATAGAAGTACTGGCGGTTTTCGGATATTTGAACGATGATATTGCTTACAATGAAATAGCTTTGTTCAAGGTTTCTACCCCGATTGGAGCAAAACCAATTGATATAGAGACAATTAACAAGGTTTACAAAGCGTGGGTAGTTTACTGGCACCTTACCTATGTGATCATCCAGAAAACAGGTACAGAGGAAGAGATCTTTGAGTTTTTTGATTATATCAAACCGCACGAAATCCTTGAATTTGTAAGATCAGGCAGAGTGGCAGTGAGCAAATCGCCGCAGACTTTGGTTGATTACCTTCCGGAAGCTGAGTGGGAATATTACCAATAGCATTACCTCTGAATAACTATCCTTTTAAAATCGTAATAAATCAATTTAACCAATAATCAATGGCAAAATTAAATTTCGGCGGGGTCGAAGAAGAAGTAGTAACCCGTGAAGAATTTCCTCTTGAAAAAGCGCGTGAAGTACTTTCATCTGAAACAATAGCTGTAATCGGTTACGGCGTACAAGGCCCGGGCCAAAGCCTGAACATGCGTGACAATGGTTTTAATGTAATCGTTGGTCAGCGCCAGGGTGGTAAGTCCTGGGACAAAGCTGTTGCTGACGGCTGGGTGCCAGGAGAAACACTTTTTGATATCGAAGAAGCACTTTCAAAAGGGACTATCATCTGCTATTTGCTTTCTGACGCCGCTCAGATTGAACTTTGGCCAACTGTTAAAAAACACCTTACTGCCGGAAAATCACTGTATTTCTCACACGGTTTTGGTGTTACTTACAAAGACCAGACTGGTATTATCCCTCCTGCTGACGTGGATGTTTACCTTGTTGCTCCGAAAGGATCAGGTACTTCACTTCGCCGCATGTTCGTAGAAGGAAAAGGCTTGAACTCTTCTTTCGCGATCTTCCAGGATGCAACCGGCAAAGCGCGTGAAAAATGTATCGCAATGGGTATCGGTGTAGGTTCAGGCTATTTGTTTGAAACTGATTTCTACCGTGAAGTAACGTCTGACCTAACTGGCGAACGTGGAACTTTGATGGGCGCGATCCAGGGAATTTTTGCTGCACAGTATGAAGTATTGCGTTCAAACGGACATACTCCTTCCGAGGCATTCAACGAAACAGTGGAAGAACTGACGCAATCTTTGATGCCGCTGGTTGCTGAAAATGGTATGGACTGGATGTACGCAAACTGCTCTACTACTGCTCAGCGCGGTGCTTTGGACTGGTGGAAACCTTTCCGTGACGCTACCAAGCCTGTTTTCGAGCAACTTTACAATTCGGTAAAAAGCGGCGAGCAAGCTAATATTTCGATCACACGTAACTCACAGCCTGACTACCGCGTGAAACTGGAAGAAGAATTGGCAGAACTTCGCGAATCTGAAATGTGGAAAGCCGGCAAAACTGTCCGCAGCCTGCGCCCAGAAAACAACTAAAAAAATTATCTTGGACCGCCGGCTGAAGCCGACGTCAATTAATAAAGCAATATTCAATTACCGTTGGCAGAAGCCAACGGTTTTGACTAAAACAAGAGCTTTGCAATTTGCGAAGCTCTTTTCTTTACAAGCAATGGAAACAGTGCATTCGACTCCTACACTAGACAATATATTTCTCGCTGCCGAACGGTTGCGAGGAATTATTAACCATACCCCGATATTGTACAATGCGCATTTGTCAGAGCAGTATAATGCGAATATTTATCTCAAAAGAGAAGATCTGCAAACTGTAAGATCTTATAAAATTCGCGGCGCATATAATAAAATGGCAAGCTTGTCTCCAGCTGAGCTGGCGAACGGGATTGTGTGCGCAAGTGCTGGCAATCATGCGCAGGGAGTAGCTTATGCTTGTCGGCAAATGGAAGTGAAGGGTGCGATTTTCATGCCTACTACCACGCCTGCCCAGAAAGTGAAACAGGTAAGGCTTTTTGGTAAAGAATGGATTGAAATTCATCTTGTAGGAGATACTTACGATGACGCATATTACGCTTCGAAGGAATATCAGACCACAAACAATGCCGTTTTTGTGCATCCTTTTGACGATTTACAGGTAATAGAAGGGCAAGGCACTGTGGGTCTGGAGATTTTTAAGGACGCGGATTTTAAGATCGATTTTATGTTAATGGCGATCGGCGGCGGCGGTTTGGCATCAGGTATCTCTACGGTTTTTAAACAGTTATCCCCCAAAACACAGCTGATCGGCGTAGAGCCGGAAGGTTCTCCCACGATGAGAAGATCCGTTGATGAGGGGAAGGTTATTACATTGGATCACATTGACAAGTTTGTAGACGGCGCAGCTGTTCGCAGAGCCGGGAATATAACTTTTGAAATTTGCCAAAAAAGCCTGGATAAAATCCTATTGATTCCCGAGGGGAAGGTGTGCTCTACTATATTACAGCTTTATAATGAAGAGGCAATTGTAGCCGAACCAGCCGGCGCACTTACGGTTTCGGCACTGGATTTTATGAAAGACGAAATCAAAGGTAAGAACGTGGTTGTGCTGATCAGCGGTGGCAATAATGATATTACCCGAACCGAGGAGATCAAGGAAAGATCACTGTTATACGAAGGGTTGAAGCATTACTTCATAATTCGATTTCCGCAACGTTCGGGCGCTTTTCGGGAATTTTTGAATGTTTTGGGGCCAAATGATGATATTGCAAGGTTTGAATATGTAAAAAAAACAAACCGTGAGCAGGGGCCAGCGTTGGTAGGCATCGAACTTAAAAACCGCGAAGATTTCGCTCCCCTGATAGAGCGGATGGATGAGAACAGGGTTGTATATGAGTACCTTAACGACCAGCCGGATTTGTTTCAGTTTATGGTTTGAATTGGTTAATGCATATCTTAGTTATTCAAATAATGCGTTTGTAACCACTTTTAATCATGGCCGTTCAAAACAAGCAGGAAGTTTTACAACTTATTCAACACCATAAACCTGCTATCCAGCGTTTGGGCGCTGAACGTCTTGGACTCTTTGGATCTTTCGTTCGCGAAGAGCAGAAAGATGAAAGCGATGTGGATCTCGTCGTAGAATTTATTGAAGGCAAGAAAACCTTTCGGAATTTCATGAATTTGGCTGACTATCTTGAAGCTATCTTTAACAGAAAGGTAGAGTTGGTAACATGGCAATCGCTGGCATCTTTCGTCCAGCGGAATGTTAAAGAAGAAATTGAATATGTCACCATCACTGATTGAGTTTCTGCAACATATCGAAGCTGAGCTTACATTCATTGAGAAACATACGGATTCTATTGAGTTTGAGTCTTTTGTAGATAACGATATGCTTAATAAAGCTATCGTGAGAAGTTTCGAAATTATTGGCGAGGCATGTAAGAGAATTCCTGATGATGTCAGGATAAAATATCCCTTGTTTAACTGGCGCGGATTTGCCGGTCTGCGTGATAGAATGATTCACCATTATTGGGGAATTGATTACGACTTACTATGGGATGCTGTTCGAACCGAGGTGCCTTTCCACCGCGCCTGGATAAGTCTGATTATTGAAAAAGAAAGCTAACCCAGCAATTGCTCCGCGTACCTTCCGATATCAGCTCCTCCGAATTCGAGTCCCTGAAAATTCAGGATATGACTTTTGTTGCCTATCGCAACGAAGTATATCCCTCCAAATACGATGTTTTTTTTGAAGAGCATGCGGTAATCGTTGTATTAGAGGGAGAAAAAAAATTCACCAGTCCTAATCAGGAAGTGCATGTAGAAAAGGGGGATATTCTTTTTGTCCAGCGGGGCTTCTATTTAATGTCGGAGTCAATTAATGAATCCTACAAAAGTCTGGTCTTCTTTTTTGATGAAAAATTGCTGAAAGAATTCGTCGGCTTACATCCAGAACTTTTCAATACGCGGGAACAAAAAAAAACGTTTGAAAATCCGATCCTGCTTTTAAAGTCAGACGATAATTTTGAAAAATTCATTCAATCGGTATTCCCCTATTTCCGTTCACGTACAGCCTTAAAAAATCATTTTCTCCGGCTAAAATTTCAGGAGCTGCTTCTGCATTTGCTGGAATTGGACAACTCCCAACAACTCAGGTCGATATTATATAGTTTGTACAAAGGTGAAAAAGTAGACCTGGCTTTTTTAATGAACAGCTATTATCTCAAACCATTGACCCTTGACGAACTGGCAAAGCTTTCCGGCCGTAGCTTATCTGCCTTTAAACGTGATTTCCAGGAAGAATTTCATACTTCTCCGGCATTCTGGCTCAAAAATAAACGCCTGGATTATGCCCATTTTCTATTGAGAAACAGTACGAAAAATGTGTCTGAGATCAGTACTGAGATTGGTTACGAGAGCGTTTCACATTTTATCAAAACTTACAAGGAAAAGTACGGCGTAACCCCAAAGAAGCAAGGGTGATCTGCGACTGATCGCAAATCATTCCTGCTTCTTTGGGGTATCTTTCTGTTTTCTTTTATTTTAACTAACCTAACCTGGTCAGCGCTTCTTTCAAAGTCTCAATCTTCGCTTCCGCATCTGCCTGTTTTTGCCGCTCTTTTTCTACAATATCCCCTTTTGCATTCTGTACAAAACGTTCATTTGAAAGCTTTTTCAAAACAGCGTCCAAAAAGCCCTGCGTATATTCAAGCTCTCTCTGCAGATTTTCTTTTTCCGACTCTACATCCACCTCGTCAGCCAGATTCACAAAAAACTCATCGGACTTAACCCTGAACGAAGTACCTTCACCTTCCTCATCCACATAACGGATGCCTTCTACATTTGCCAGCTTCACGATCAGGCTTTCCAGAATCTGGTAACGTTCTCTTGAATCGGTGCGGATCGCCAGCGGAAGCGCCACTTTGGGACTGATCCCCTTGGTATTTCGAATATTCCGGATCGCCGAAACCAGCTCAAAAAGTATATCAAAGTCATTCAGCAACGACTGATCAATCTCTTTCGCCTGCGGGAACTGCGCAATGCAAATAGAGTCATTCGCCGGACGCTCGATGATATTCTGCCAGATTTCCTCTGAAATAAAAGGCATAAACGGATGCAGTAAACGCATCAGCCTGTCGAAGAAGTCAAGCGTAGAATCGTAGGTATTCAGATCGATGGGCTGCTCAAAACCCGGTTTAATCATTTCCAGGTACTGTGCACAGAAATCGTCCCAGATCAGCTTGTAAACCGAATTCAATGCGTCGGAAATACGGAATTTATTAAAATGGTCCTGTACTTCCGCCAAAGTCTGGTTGAGTTTGCTTTCAAACCACTGTACCGCAATTTCAGAACCTTGCGGAACCGGTAACTCCATATCGACCGTCCAGCCCTTCACAAGGCGGAATGCATTCCATATTTTATTGCCAAAATTCCTACCCTGCTCCACCAGTTTTTCGTCATAAGGCAGGTCATTTCCAGCCTGTGAGCTGAAAAGCATTCCGGTGCGGATACTATCGGCTCCATATTGTTCGATGAGATCAATCGGATCGGGCGAGTTTCCAAGTGACTTGGACATTTTTCGTCCCTGCTTATCACGCACAATACCAGTCAGATACACATTTTTAAAAGGATACTGACCTCTGTATTCATAACCTGCAATGATCATTCTTGCCACCCAGAAAAACAGGATTTCGGGCGCAGTGACCAGGTCGTTGGTAGGATAGTAATAATTTACCTCCTCATTTTCAGGTTCTTTTATGCCGTTAAATACGGATATCGGCCACAGCCAGGAAGAAAACCAGGTATCGAGCACATCAGGATCCTGGGTAAGATCTTCTTCGGTCAATGCAAAAAGCTGGTATTCGTGCTGCGCCTTGCGCAATGCTTCTCTCTTCGATTTGGCAATAATAACCGTCCCGTCGTTCAGGTAATAGGCAGGAATGCGGTGGCCCCACCAGAGCTGGCGGCTGATATTCCAATCGCGCACGTTTTCCATCCAGTGGCGATATGTGTTCTTGAATTTCGCGGGGATCAGCTGAACGGTATCATTCATCACATTTTCAAATGCGGGCTTGCTGATTTTTTCCATTTTCAAAAACCATTGCTCCGAGAGCCGCGGCTCAATTACCGCATTTGTCCGCTCCGAGTGTCCGACATTAGATTTATACTCCTCTGTCTTGACCAGGCTACCCGATTCTTCCAGTAGTTTGATGATTTTTTTACGGGCTGTAAAACGGTCTTCCCCTATCAGTATCTGCGCCTTTTCATTCAGTGTACCATCCTCATTCAGCAGATCGATGATTTGAAGATTGTGTTTTTTCCCTAGCTCATAATCGTTGGTATCGTGCGCAGGAGTCACTTTCAATGCTCCGGTGCCAAACTCCATTTCTACATACTCGTCTGCAATAACAGGAATAGCACGATCGATCAGAGGGATCAATACTTTTTTACCGATCAATTGCTGGTAACGCTCGTCGTTTGGATTCACACAAATCGCCACATCCGCCATAATCGTCTCGGGCCGCGTAGTAGCGATCACAATCCCTTCCTCCATACTCCCTCTTCCATTCTCCTCTGCCAAAGGATATTTGAGATAGACCAATTTCTGGTTCACCTCTTTCATTATAACCTCTTCGTCGGAAACAGTCGTGCGGGCCTGCGGATCCCAGTTGACCATCCGGTGGCCGCGGTAGATATCTCCTTTATTATACAGATCGATAAAAACGTCGATCACCGAATCGTACAAATCGGGCTCCATCGTGAAACGCGTACGGTCCCAGTCGCAGGATGCACCGAGTTTGCGTAACTGTTTCAGGATAATACCGCCGTATTTGTGTGTCCATTCCCAGCAATATCCCAGAAATTCATCACGGGTAAGATCCTGCTTGCTGATTCCCTTTTCTTTGAGCATTGCCACGACTTTGGCTTCCGTTGCAATAGACGCATGGTCGGTACCAGGTACCCAGCAGGCTTCTTTACCTTCCATTCTCGCCTTCCGGACGAGGATATCCTGGATCGTATTATTGAGCATGTGCCCCATGTGCAGTACTCCGGTCACATTGGGCGGGGGGATAACGATCGTGTAAGGCTCTTTGTCAGGATTTGGTTTGGAGTTGAAAAACTTGTTTTCGATCCAATAGGAATACCATTTGTCCTCAATTTCCTGGGGAGCGTATGTTTTGGAAATCATTGTGTAGTCAGAAATTTACCTAAACCGGCAGTTGCTCATTGTAAAAAGCAGGCAAGTTAGGATTTGCGGCCGATATTTCTAAGCGATTGCCGCTTTGCTTAGCGGGAGCCAAACGGTAAAAATGCTCCCTTCGCCGGGTTTGCTTTGTACTTTGACGGTACCTTCATGCGCCTCTACCATTTTTCGGACATAGCTTAATCCCAAACCAAATCCTTTCACGTCGTGCACGTTTCCGGTTGGTACCCGGTAAAACGTATCAAAAATCCGCTGCTGCTGGTCGCGGTTCATACCAATCCCTTTGTCCGCTATCGAAATGGAGATACCTTCATTTTCATTCCAGGTTCTGATCGCAATGTGCAGCTTGTCAGGCGAATATTTGATCGCATTGTCGATCAGGTTATTCAATATGTTTGAAATATGCACTTCATCCGCCGAGACAATTTCATTCGCAGCTTCAAAGTCCAGATCTACTTCTCCCTCCTTTTGCTCGATCTGTACGCTTTGTCCATTTAATACTTTGCCGATCAGATCATGGATATTTGCTTCGCTTATTTTCAGCTTGACGTGACCTTTGTCGAGCAGCGCCATTTGCAGTACTTTTTCCACATGCGTCCCGAGCCGCCGGTTTTCTTCTTTAATAATGCCAAGATAGCGGTCCAGTCTGGGACTCCCACCCTGGGGAAGGCTCGCCGAATTCTCATGTGCCATTTCTGCCGCGAGTGCAATTGTGGAAATAGGCGTTTTGAACTCGTGCGTCATATTATTGATAAAGTCATTCTTGATATCCGAGAGCTTTTTCTGGCGCAGGATCGTAGTTACGGCCATGTAAAAACACGCCATGACCACCAGTATCAATACGCCTGACCCTCCAAACATCACGCCCATATTACTAAGAATGTAACGTTGCTGGTCGGGGAAATAGACGTAAAGCGCACTTTGGGTGTTGAAAGTTTCATTGGGGAAAAGAGATGCTTTGTAGGATTTTTGCTCCCAATCCCCGGGCCGCATGCTGGCCGTTGAAAAGATCAGGCTATCGTTTGACTGGCCGCGTACTGCAAATTCGTAAGGCAAAGTAATTCCGTTCTGAATTAATTGCTTTTTTAATAAAGTATCGAGCAAAAACCTGTTAACGCGCTGTTCAATAGGTCTTTTGGTATAAACAAAATCCTTCATCACCTCTTTCAGCAACTCGGCCCTGTCTGGCTCGGCTTGCGTAGCTGCCTTACTTTTTTGCGCATTCCTGACGCTGTTCGGTAGCGCTACCCTGCGGTTCGCAATCGCCCCGGAAACTGAGTCACGGGCTCCTCTTGATGCGGGTTTTCTAATCTCCGGATCATAAATCCCTCGGAACACATTTCCCAGCCGTTTTTCATCCTCCATTCTTCTGCGCATAAATTCATCGATCCCTGCCATTCCATATTGCTGGGCCTGGAAAAATTCTTCCATTATACGCTGCTGATGGTCGACCATGATCCGGAAGTTCGGGCTTAAAACATCCGCAGGTACCGCCTCTGTAATGATCTGATAATGGATTTCTTCTCCATTCGGTCCGATCGCAATCTCCATTTTCGGCTGGACGCGGACGACCTGTTCCGCGTGGGCTTCTGTTTTCTTCGGGGCAGATTTTTTAACAGGCACGCGTAATTGCGCAATCCTGTCCAGCTTGCTTTTTTGCTGCTCAGCTTCGATCCTTCTTTGCAGCAGGTGCATCATTTCCTGCTTTTCCAGGCGATGTACAACTTCCTGCACAGATTCCGAAACCTTGTGGTTAAACTGATCGTGACGGATGGAGATAGCCTCCCTGATCCAATACCACTGAAATCCGATCAGTCCGATCAGCGCCATGCACATCAAGCCAACTATAATCTGAATTTTCCGCTTATTCATAAATTTTCATTTCTCCGGTGCAACGCCTCCTGCCAGTTCACCGACATTCATACCGATAACAAAAATAAGATATCCCATTGTGCCAGGAAGGCATTTAACATTATTTAACAACGATAAAAAAGGGTATACTATATTTTTGTAAACCATTCATACACAAAAAGAAATACACTTATGAAAGCTATCTTCCTGTCAAAACTTACCTTATCGCTGGCGCTGATTTTAGCGGTTACCGGCAGCACTGCCATTGCACAAACCGACAAATCGCCGAAATCTGAAAAAAAGGAGAAGAGGTCACAAATTCATATCCGTGTGACGGAAGATGAAGACGGAAAGGTCAGGGATATTGAAAAGCGTTACGAAGCCGGCGCGATGACCAGCGAAGAGCGCGACAGGTTTGTTGAAAAGGTACTGGATTCGCTTGGGGTCGATAAAAAGAAAAAACATACGATTTCGATTACGGTAGATGACGGAGATAACGATGTGATGTTGTCCCAGAAACGCAAAAAGGTGATCATTGACCACCGCGACGACCGTGAACCGCTCGCATTTCACTGGGACAAGGATTTTTCGTATGATTTTGACATCAATACAGAAAAATTCAAAAATCACTTGAGGACGTTTGAGAGGGAAATGAGGCCGAAAGCAAAAATGTTCATGCGTGATATGGAAGACTTTGGGAAAAACTTTGGAGAGGTTTGGGATAAAGAAGCTATGAAGCCTTCAAGTGTCAGGTCCTTGAATGTTTATGCCAATAATCCCGACAACGGAATGTTGAACCTGCGATTCAGCGTGCCGGAAAAAGGAAACGTAACCATCTCTGTAACAGACACAAAAGGCAAGGAGGTTGGATTAAAAGAGATCAAGGATTTTGAGGGCGAATTTGTAGGGCAGATCGAATTGAAGAAGAATACAAAAGGGACTCTTTTCGTGAAAGTAGTACAAAATGAAGATGGCGCAGTCAAGAGGGTTGTAGTTCCCTGACACTACCGCAACAGGTATTAATCCCCTTAATTAGAAATAATAAGGGGATTTTTTATTTATAAAAATTACGGAACAATTAGGCTGACATTTAGTAAGAATTGTAAATTTGCCGAAATCACCATAGACTGCGACATCAATTTCCAGAGCAACATGCTGAATCTTATACTGTTTGGCCCTCCGGGTGCGGGTAAAGGTACCCAAAGTGAAAAAATCATCGCTAAGTACAATCTGATCCATCTTTCTACCGGAGATCTGCTTCGTTCAGAAATTCAGGCAGGATCTGAATTGGGCCTGAAAGCCAAAACGTTAATGGATCAGGGCATTCTTGTTCCAGATGAAGTAGTGATCGGGATGATTGATAATAAATTGAAAGAGCACAAAGATGCCGCAGGGTTTATTTTTGATGGTTTCCCCAGAACAGTGAAGCAGTCCGAAGCGCTGGATAACCTGCTTGCAAGCTATAATGAAAGCATTTCTGTGATGGTCGCATTGGTTGTGGACGACAACGAACTGCTTGCACGATTGCTGAACAGAGGCAAAACCTCAGGCCGCCCGGACGATCAGAATGAAGAGCTGATCACCAAGCGTATCCAGGAATATAATAATAAAACACGGCCGGTGGCAGATTACTACCAGGAACAAGGTAAGTTTGTTGCCGTTAACGGAATCGGAGATATCGAATTTATATTCGGTGAAATTACAAAAGCCATTTCGGCGGCGTAATCTGAATTGGCACTATACAACACATGGCTTCATCAAACTTCATTGACTACGTAAAAATAAATGCCCGTTCAGGGGCTGGCGGTGCTGGTGCATTACATTTTAGACGTGAAAAGCACGTTGAAAAAGGCGGACCTGATGGTGGCGACGGCGGCCGCGGCGGCCATGTGATCCTGAAAGGCAATGCCCAGCTCTGGACTTTACTTCACCTGAAATATACGAAGCACGTCAAGGCTTTTGACGGGAAAGCCGGTGAAGGGGGAAGAAGGACCGGGGCAATCGGTAAAGACATTATTCTCGAAGTACCGCTCGGTACTATTGCCCGAAATTCCGAAACAGGCGATCAGCTATTTGAAATCACCGAGGATGGCCAGGAAGTAATTCTGCTCAAAGGCGGCCGCGGCGGGATGGGCAATGACCATTTCAAATCAGCTACAAATCAGACTCCTCAGCACGCTCAGCCAGGCGAACCCGGATTGGAAGAATGGATTATTCTGGAATTGAAGGTACTGGCGGACGTTGGGCTGGTGGGTTTCCCGAATGCAGGAAAATCTACCCTACTGTCGGTAGTATCTGCCGCAAAACCTGAGATCGCCGATTATCCGTTCACTACACTGGTGCCGAATCTGGGTGTTGTGTCCTACCGGGACTACAAATCTTTTGTAATGGCCGACATCCCTGGGATTATTGAAGGTGCATCCCAGGGCAAAGGCCTGGGACTTCGCTTTCTCCGGCATATTGAAAGAAATTCTATCTTACTTTTTATGGTTCCTGCTGATAGTGAAGATATTACGGCAGAATATGAAACTCTTATACAGGAACTGAGAATTTATAATCCCTCTCTATTAGACAAAAATCGAATCCTTGCCGTTTCTAAAACTGACATTCTAACTGATCAAGAAAAAGTTAGTTTACGAGAAAAGCTTCCAAATAACATTACGACACTTTTAATTTCTGCAGTAACTCAAGAAGGAGTTGAACAATTAAAAGACAAGGTATGGGAGCTCATTAATTCGCCGTTTCCCGTAAAATAATAATTTCTTGAAACAAGCAACCAAGTGATGCATATTGTGTGTCCGAGAAGTTACGTTACAGAATCTTCAGTTAATATGAAACACTATCTACCTCGTTTTTTGCTGGTAGTATCAAGCTTTTTATCATTCAGTAGCTTCGGGCAGATCAGTATTGAGTACCCCACTGACCGGTCCATCTTTCAACGCGATAAAAACAACTCAGCGACTATTTATATTTCGGGAACCTACACCAAGGTTGTTGATAAAATTGAGGCTAAACTGCACCCAATAAATGGCCAGGGCAGTGAAAAAGACTGGTATACAATTGCTACTAACCCCGGAGGCGGCTTTTTCTCAGGTCCTCTACCAGACGCCAAAGGCGGATGGTATCGCATGGAAGTGCGTGCCTGGAAGGGTGACCAGGTGGTGGGTACATACGACGTGCAGCACGTCGGGGTCGGTGAAGTATTTATGATTGCCGGGCAATCCAACTCACAGGGGTACAGCAATATGGGTGCCCAGGGATCTCAGGACGACAGGGTTAATTGTATCCGGTACAACAACACCGATGCGCCGCGGCTTTACGAAGATCTCCCTTATCCGCATTTTGAGCACTTAGACGCCGAATCAGAAATCGCTCCCCGCGGATATTCTTCCTGGGCCTGGGGTAAATTGGGCGACCATCTCGCTGCCAAACTTAATGTCCCCATTCTTTTTTATAATGTCGGCTGGTACGGAACTGCGGTCAGAGCGTGGCGGGAAAGTATCAATGGAACCGGTTATTCGGTTTATACAGGAGTCCCGATTGAACCTAGCGGAATGCCTTACCGAAACATGCGCGCGGTTATTCAACGCTACACGCCGATTACCGGCCTGCGAGGAATTCTCTGGCTACAGGGAGAGGCGGATAATGATGTCAATACTTCCACGGACAGCTATGCGCAGGACCTTAAAACAGTTATTGAAGCCACCAGGAATGAATCCGGAAAGAATATCTCCTGGGTAGTATCGCTTACTTCCTACAATAACCGGAATGGCAGCGATCAGCAGGTCATTGAAGGACAAAGAAAAGTAATAAATACCGTCGGAAACGTCTTCGAAGGGCCTTCTACGGATAACATCCAGATTCCTAGGATCGACGGAGAAGGCGTGCATTTCCGGGATGAGGGCCTGTCGCAGCTAGGCGATGCCTGGGCGCAACGGTTAAACGACGATTTCTTTTCAAGATCAGAACCTTATCAGGGTAAGAGCCCGTTGAGAGTCCTGGCATCCTGCGCCGGCGACGGCCAGCTCAATTTAAATGCGGAGGGCGACGATGGGGTTCATTCCTTTAGTTGGAATAACGGACAGAATTCCAACAGTATCCGTGTTGGAAACGGCAGCTACCGCGTCTATGCCAGGGACGATAGAGGAAACTTTATATTTTCACCCGAAATAAAAGTATATGAAAGCATCCAACCGAACCAACCGACAATTTCCCTCGAAGGAAGTAATCCGGTTTGTCTCGGAAACACTGCTACCTTGATTGCGAGCACTTCTGAAAATATCAAATGGAATAGCGGTGCCACAAGCGACAGACTGCCTGTTACGGCGGGAGGAGAATATTTTGTAACCACTCAGAATGTTTACGGCTGTCAGGCGACTTCTGACAAAGTTACGATGAAGGTGGTGACTTCACCTCTGCCTGACAAGCCAAAGGTTACGGCATCCGGCGCTCTCACATTTTGTGACGGAGGGGAAGTGAAACTTACTTCCGATTCCAAAGTGAAAAACGTTTGGTCAAACGGTGAAGGGAATGCAAGTATCAGTGTAAAAACCTCCGGCGACTATTCAGTTAGGGCGTTAGACGATGCGGGCTGTTACTCGCCAGCGTCGGATGTGGTAGCGGTAAAGGTAAATCCATTGCCTGCCAAGCCGCAGATATCCATAGAAGGGGCCACCACCTTCTGCGCAGGCGAGAACGTTACGCTGACATCCAATTACGACACAGGCAATATCTGGAGTAATCAGGCTACCACCAAAGCAATATCTGTCACAACAAGCGGCAGTTTCTCATTAAAGCAGCGTGACACTAACGGCTGTGAAGCCACTTCTGATGAGGTGGCCGTCAAGGTAAACCCATTACCTGCTACACCTGCCATTACAGCACTGAAACCTACTACATTTTGCGACAGGGACTTTACAACTTTACGCAGCAGTGAGGCTTTTTCCTACGTCTGGAGCAATGGTAGCAATAACCGCGAAATTGAAATACGGGAGTCAGGTGATTTTACAATCGCGGCAAAAGACGAAAACGGGTGTGTATCTCCCTTGTCGCCGGTCACCAAGGTGGTTAAGAATCCACTACCGGCAACTCCGGTGATTACCGCCGACGGACCAACCACTTTCTGCGCCGACCTAAGTGTCAACCTTCAGTCGACTGCCGCAGCAGGATTTTTGTGGAGTAACGGAGCTGCCACTCAGACATTGAAAGTGACCACTGCAGGCATCTATTCTGTTCAGACCATCAACGAATTCAAGTGCTATTCAGATCCGAGCAACCAGATTGCGACACAAACGTTAGCCCTGCCGCCGTCGCCGATCGTTAAAGCACTCAGCGCAACTACTTTTTGTGACGGGGATACGATCGAGCTTCTGGCACAGAATGGGGATCTTTTTTACTGGAATAACGGAGAGGAGGGAAACAATATCTTTGTATCACAACCTGGTAGTTACTCTGCCCGAATTAAGGATGGTCAGGGATGTTATTCTCCTTATTCACCCGAAATTCCGGTAGACGTGAAACCTGCACCAAGCACTCCTGAGATTAGACAAGTCGGCCCTTTTACATTGCTGGCAGAGAATAACCTCAGTACAGGCGACCATGTTTGGAAACTAAATGAGAACGTGCTGACCGAGAACAGCGGTACTCTCAAAGCGATACGATCCGGCACGTATGTGGTGAACAATACGATCGTTTACAGCCCGACGCTTACCTGCTTTTCGGATTTTTCAAAACCATTCAACTTTTATCTTGACACAACCAACCCCGGCTTTGTAGCATTTCCCAATCCGAATTCAACCGGTAAACTCAAAGTCGAGACGCTTATGAACGTCAATAATGCTGTTGTTCAGATCATCGACAGCAGGGGCGTGATCCACAAAACTTTCCGGATTCCAAAGTTTGACCGCCAGCAGGTCTTCAATTTATCTGGACTCTCCAGCGGCATTTACATTGTGCGGATCGTGTCGACAACTTTCAACGCTTCTCAAAAACTTATTATAGTGCAGTAATCATGCACTGGCGAAGCCGACAAATCAAAAAAACCAACTGGTTATATTTTAGCCAAAATAATCATTTACATTTGTGACCGTTTTGCATTTGATTACGTTAGAAAAATCCAAAAACTCATATCGTCAGGATATAAAAATTTACCCGTATCAGAATTCACAATGCGTTATAGAATTATCCTTCAGGTAGTGGCAAAAGCACTGCTGTTGATTTGTATCGTTACATCAGCAGCATTTTCTCAGATTAAAATCACTTCTCCTTCTCTTCAGGCAGTTTATCAAAGAGATATTAGTGGCGAAAGGGAAATTACCGTAACAGGAACTTTCACGGTTCCGATGGAAAAGATAGAAGTTAGAGCTGTTCCGGTTGTTCAGGGACAGGGCGTTGATACTCCCTGGAAGGATTTGGATGAAACGCCTGAGGGAGGCGTTTTCTCGGGAAGTATTGAGCTATTCCAAGGTTGGTACACGCTGGAAGTCAGAGGTGTATCCGACGGCAAGATTGTAGGCCGAGACGTATTGTCCCGCGTTGGAGTTGGGGAGGTTTTCATTATTGCCGGACAATCCAATGCACAGGGTCTTAAGGAGTATCCGGGACCAGGCGCAACTGACGAACGGGTTGTATATGTGTCCAATTATGAGAACGATGAGTTGGGCAAGTATAAAGATCTGCTTACAGATCCGGTTCCACCGGAATTTTCAACCATTACTACCGGCCTTAAAACAATGTCCCCTCGCGGACAGACTCCCTGGTGCTGGGGTATTTTAGGAGATTTGCTTGTTTCGAAATTGAACATGCCCGTCATGTTCATTAACACTGCCTGGGAAGGAACGGCGGTCGAGAATTGGGCGCGCAGTGCCCAGGGGCTTTCGACAGAGAGCTACTACGGCTATAAATACGCTCCTGGCATGCCTTATGCCAACCTTCGCATTGCCGCCAGAAACTATGCAAATCAATATGGTGTAAGGGCTATACTTTGGATGCAGGGCGAAACTGACGGCGCATTTGGTACAACGGCTTCGTTCTATCAGGGAAATATGCAAACCATTATCAACAAGCTAAGCAGCGATACGAATAAGCGCATTACCTGGGTGATCGCAAGAACAAGCCGCGCTTCACTTGATAAAAACATTCCTTCGAAAGTTTATCCCGCAATCATCGCTGCCCAAAACGCTGTATTAGCAACAAATTTTAACCCTACCTATCCCGGTCCCGAGACTGACCCCCTTGTTCCAAACCGCCCCGACGGCATCCACTTTGTGGGCACCGAGGCTCTGACTATTCTCGCCAATGCCTGGAATGAGACTCTGGATGCAAACTTTTTCTCAACAGTAACTCCTTCAGCACCGGCCGAAATACCCGCTGTTACCGCTTCATGCGTTACTGAAAACAATGCCGTGCGCATCAGCCTTCCGACTGGGTATTCCTCTTACGAGTGGACATCGGGAGAAAAAAGCAGCGCGATTACTGTCTCAGCAGCTGGCACTTACCGCGCTACCGTGAAAGACAATTTTGGAAACTCAATACTTACATCGGTGGTGGTGCTTGAACGTGAGGCGAAACCATCCCGCCCCAGTATTTTGCAACAGGGAAATCAGCAAGCCTGTCCGGATTCATCCTTTCAGTTTGCAGTCTCCGAAGGATCTGACATTTACAGCTGGTACAAGCAAGGATCAAATACCCCACTTTCGGTTGGCCCTACTGCCGATATTGACGAAAGCGGTGAATATTATGTGAAAGGCGAAAATATATTTGGCTGTATTTCTGAAAATTCAACAAGCCGCTCCCTGATCATCAGACCGAAAATCTCCAAGCCTGTCATCGCAGCTTCCGGGCCTTTCAGTATTACAGCAAGCATTGAAGAAACAGGGCTGAATGAGGAGTTTTTGTGGAGAAGGCCCGGCGCAGAAACAGACACTACCGCAGAGATTGTCAAAATCCTGAAAACAGGTGTTTATTCTACCAAAGCAAAAGTAACTTATACCATTGGTGATAATAACCGTCTCGTTTGCTATTCCGATACTTCTTCACAGGAATTCAAAACGAATGAGCAAAATGACATCGTAATTTATCCAAATCCAAGTCAGGGAAACTTCGTTTACATTGAATCCCGCGATAATATCAGCGATGCGGTGGTTACTATTTTTGACATTTACGGCAGGGTAATCAAAACCACTACGCCACGTCTTTTAGATAGCCGCCTGCAAATCAATCTTGGCTATCTTTCTACCGGCAAATATATATTGCGTGTAACCGGCCAGGGGCAGAGCCTGACCAAGCAGATCGTGATCAGATAGAAATTCCGTCTGTGTAAATTTATAAATAAGCCCCGCTACAACGGGGCTTATTTAGTATGATCCTAATTAAACAAAAGAAAAACTCAAGAATTTGATTGATAAAGTTGCAAAGGCTAATTTTGAGATAATAGAAATATTGTAATTCAATCGTTCTGTTTGAACATGATTTTAGCAGCATCAGCGTAGCAATTTTGTAATGAAAAACACATATCTCCCATCTGACTACCTCCCTATTTTAGTTCAATTTTTTCTTGCAGCGGCATTCATTGGCGGCACGATGATCGTGACACACCTGATAGGCCCGAGCCGGAAAAGCAAGCTTAAGGATGATCCATTCGAATGCGGGATCGAGTCTGTCGGAGATGCGAGGACGCCAATTTCTGTAAAGTACTTTCTTGTCGCGATCTTATTCGTATTGTTCGATGTGGAAGTGATCTTTATGTACCCCTGGGCCGTTAACTTCAAAAGTCTTGGAATGTTTGGGTTCGTTGAAATGTTACTGTTTATGGCATTGCTTCTCTCCGGCTTCTATTATGTAATCCGCAAGGGTGTACTGAACTGGGAGGAATAGGCTTCGAACATTTGATATAGAGAAATTATGAAAGAAGTAACGATAGTGGAGGCTCCGAAAGGACATAGTGGTTCTGGTTTTTTTGCGACTTCATTTGATGAAGCTATTGGTCTGGCCCGCAGCTATTCGCTATGGCCTTTGCCGTTTGCGACTTCCTGCTGCGGAATCGAATTCATGGCGACTATGGGAGCACATTATGATATATCCCGCTTCGGTTCGGAAAGACCAAGCTTTTCGCCCCGTCAGGCCGATTTACTGATGGTGATGGGAACAATTGCTAAGAAAATGGCCCCGGTGGTAAAGCAGGTTTATTTACAAATGGCTGAGCCACGCTGGGTGATGGCAGTAGGTGCCTGCGCTTCAAGTGGCGGTATTTTTGATACTTACAGTGTATTGCAAGGCATTGACAGGATCATTCCGGTAGATGTTTATGTACCAGGTTGCCCGCCAAGACCAGAACAGATTATCGACGGTCTGATGCAAATCCAATATCTGGCCCAGAACGAAAAGCTCCGCCGCAGGAATACCGACGAATACCAGGAATTATTAGCTTCTTATAACATTCAATAACCCTTATGTTGACGAACCAGGAAGTCGCGGAGGCACTTTTGGAAAAATTTGGTGACCAGGTTTTTGATTTCGAAGAACCTTACGGGCTTCTCACTTTATCTACAACCCGCGAAGAAATCCTTTCAGTACTTGAATTTCTTCGGGACCATAAAACCTATCAGGTTATTTTCCTGACTGATCTGTGTGGCATACATTATCCTGACAGCAAAGGCAAAGAGTTTCAGGTAGTATATCACATGCACAGTTTCATTCATAATTTCCGTCTCAGGATCAAAGTTTCGCTTGCTGAGTCGGATATACATATTCCTACTGCAACAGGCTTGTTTGCCAGCGCGAACTGGATGGAGCGTGAAACTTACGATTTCTATGGTATCTTGTTTGACGGTCACCCTAATCTGATACGGATCCTGAACATAGAAGAAATGGACTATTTTCCGATGCGAAAAGAATATCCCATGGAAGATGCCACGCGTGAAGACAAAATTGATGCCCTTTTTGGCCGTTGACCTTATATTGAGTAAAGTATGGCAGATATTGAATTATTACCTCATAACGTCCCTTCTCAAACCGAGCTGCCTGAACTGGTTGAAGAATTAACAACCCTTAACCTCGGCCCTACTCACCCTGCAACTCATGGTATTTTCCAGAACATCCTGAAAATGGATGGGGAAAAGATTGTTTCTGGAGAGCAGACGATCGGATACATACACCGTGCATTTGAGAAAATAGCCGAAAGAAGGCCGTTTTACCAGATCACGACCCTTACTGACCGCATGAACTATTGCTCCTCCCCGATTAACAACCTGGGGTGGCACATGACAGTGGAAAAGTTGCTCGGCGTTGAAGTGCCTAAAAGGGCGCAATACATTCGGGTGATCATGATGGAGCTGGCCCGGATCACGGACCATATCATTTGCAATAGCATCCTTGGCGTGGACACCGGCGCTTTTACCGGTTTCTTGTACGTAATGCAAAAACGCGAGGAAGTTTATGAAATTTACGAAGAGGTGTGCGGTGCACGTCTTACTACCAATATGGGTCGGCTGGGTGGCATGGAAAGAGACCTTTCCAACACTGCAATCCGGAAAATCCATGAATTTATCAAATCATTTCCTCCTGTACTCCGCGAGCTTGAAAAGCTGCTGAACCGTAACAGGATCTTCATGGACCGTACCATCAACGTCGGCCCTATTTCCCTGGAAAGAGCATTGTCCTACGGATTTACTGGACCAAACCTCCGCGCAGCCGGACTTGACTACGATGTAAGGGTTATGAATCCGTATTCTTCCTATGAAGATTTTGATTTCACAATTCCTATCGGGCAGAATGGCGATACTTACGACCGTTACATGGTGCGGAATGAGGAAATGTGGCAGAGCTTAAAGATAGTAGAGCAAGCTATCAATAACTTACCGGAAGGCCCATATTACGCAGATGCACCAGAATATTACCTTCCTCCGAAAAACGAGGTTTACAGGAATATGGAAGCATTGATTTATCACTTCAAAATTGTGATGGGAGAAATCGATGCACCGGCCGGCGAAGTTTATCATGCGGTAGAAGGTGGAAATGGAGAGTTAGGTTTTTACCTGATCAGTGATGGCGGAAGAGCGCCATACCGTTTGCATTTCCGTAGACCAAGCTTCATTTATTACCAGGCTTATCCCGAAATGTGTAAGGGAAGTACGCTTTCCGATGCTATTTTGACAATGAGTAGCCTCAATGTGATAGCCGGAGAACTGGACGCCTGAGTTTTTCTAAAACAGATTACATTTAAGAAATGACCGAAACACCCAATCTCGTAGCCTTTACACCCGAGCGGCTTGAGAAAGTAAAAGAAATCATTGCACGTTACCCGGAAGGCCGCCAGAAATCGGCCCTTTTACCTGTTTTGCATGTAGCGCAGGAACAATGGGGCTGGTTGAGCAGCGAGGTAATGGATTATGTAGCCGGCATTTTGAGCATTGAGCCTGTTGAAGTATATGAAGTTGCTACATTCTATACCATGTACCACCTCGATCCGGTTGGCAAGCATGTGATCGAATATTGCAGGACAGGCCCTTGCTGTTTAATGGGCGGCGAGGATGTTTACGGATATTTGAAACAGAAACTGGGTGTGGAAGCAGGACAAACTACTGCTGACGGACTTTTTACATTAAAAGAAGTGGAATGTCTGGCAGCTTGTGGCTGGGGACCCGTTTTTCAGATCCGTGAGCAGTTTTATATGAACCTTACCAATGATAAGGTTGACCAAATAATTGAAGATCTAAGCAAATAGGCTTTCGGCTTAAAATAGTATCCTGAAATGGCTAAGAAAATATTAACGGAGCACATCAATGTACCTGGTATAGAAACCTTCGATGTTTATCGGAAGCAAGGTGGCTATACTGCCGTTGAAAAAGCTATTAAAACCATGACACCGGAAGAGGTGGTGGAAGAGGCGAAAAAATCGGGTGTGAGAGGAAGAGGCGGTGCGGGTTTTCCGATGGGTATGAAATGGGGCTTTCTGGCTAAACCGGAAGGTGTTCCCCGCTATCTGGTTTGCAATGCGGATGAATCGGAGCCGGGTACATTCAAAGATCACCATTTGATGAAATCGATCCCTCACCTGTTAATTGAGGGAATGATCATATCAAGCTATGCCCTGGGCGCGAACAAATCGTTTATCTACGTGCGTGGTGAGCTGATGTACGTGATCCGCATTCTGGAAAAGGCAATTGAAGAAGCAAAGGCACAGGGATTTCTTGGTAAAAACATTCTTGGTTCCGGTTATGATCTGGAACTGGTTGTACAGCCAGGTGGCGGTGCATATATATGCGGGGAAGAAACGGCATTGCTGGAATCTCTCGAAGGAAAACGTGGTAACCCACGTAACAAGCCTCCATTTCCCGCGGTGAAGGGTCTGTATCAAAGCCCTACTGTTGTGAACAATGTGGAGTCCATCGCCAATATGTCGTGGATTATCAATAACGGCGGAGATGCTTATGCGGCGATCGGTGTGGGCAGAAGTACAGGAACCAAGCTGATTTCCGCTTCCGGACACATTCAGAAACCGGGTGTTTACGAAATTGAGCTGGGTGTGAGCGTGGATGAATTTTTAAATTCCGACGAATACTGCGGCGGAATCAGAAAGGGGCATTACCTGAAAGCGCTGGTAGCGGGAGGTTCTTCGGTTCCTATTCTACCGGCTAACCTGATCACGAAAACTGCAAATGGCGAAGACAGGTTAATGACCTACGAATCACTTTCCGACGGCGGTTTTGCGACCGGTACCATGCTCGGGTCGGGTGGTTTTATTGTTTTTGATGAAACTGCTTGTATTGTCAGAAACACCTGGAATTTCTCCCGCTTTTATCACCACGAATCTTGTGGCCAATGCAGTCCCTGCCGTGAAGGTACCGGCTGGATGGAAAAGGTATTGCACCGCATTGAACACGGCCACGGCAGTATGCACGATGTGGATTTGCTGGTAGATATTTCAAAGAAAATTGAAGGAAACACAATTTGTCCGCTCGGGGACGCTGCTGCCTGGCCTGTTGCCAGTGCGATACGCCACTTCCGCGACGAATTTGTCTGGCATATAACAAACCCTCACGAAGCTACGCAACCAGGGGCCGTTTACCGAGGTGAAATGGAGCTGGCGTAACAGCTTTGATTGAGACTTTTGAACATTGTTTGGAATGGAAGATATAAAATCCCAATTGATAAAAATTACCTTCGACGGCATTGAGGTCGAGGTGGAACCTGGCACTACTATCATGCAGGCGGCGCGAAAAATTGCGGAAGCCGATGAAAGTCAGGCTGCGCTTGTTCCGCCGGCAATGTGCTACTATAAGCCCCTTAATTCTTCTGGTGGAAAATGCCGCGCTTGTCTGGTGAAGGTGGCGCAGGGATCTGCCAAAGATCCGCGGCCCATGCCGAAACTCGTTCCTTCGTGTATTACGCAGGTTCAGGAAGGAATGGTGGTGGAAAATACGATCAACCAGGGTGTACTGGATACCCGCAAAAGCATTGTTGAATTTTTGCTGATCAACCATCCGCTCGACTGTCCGATATGTGACCAGGCGGGAGAGTGCCATTTGCAGGATTTTGCATTTGAGCATGGTTCTGTGAAAACGAGGTATGAGGAAGAGAGAAGGACTTTTGATAAAATAGATATTGGCCCGCACGTGCAGCTGCACATGACGCGCTGCATTCTTTGCTACCGCTGCGTTTACACGGCTGACCAGATTACCAATAAACGTGTACACGGTGTAATGAACCGTGGAGATGCTTCTGAGATCAGTACTTACATTGAAAAAGCGATCGATAACGATTTTTCAGGTAATGTGATCGACGTTTGCCCGGTAGGTGCATTAACGGACAAAACCTTCCGTTTCAAGCAAAGGGTATGGTTTACCAAACCAGAGGATGCGCACCGGGATTGTGATAAGTGCTGTGGAAAAGTGACATTGTGGTACCGGGGCGATGAAGTGCTCCGTGTGACTGCCCGCAAGAATACCTGGGGGGAAGTCAATGATTTCATTTGCAATACATGCCGTTTCGAAAAGAAAAAAACCATCGATTGGGTACTGGAAGGTCCTACCAAAGTGAAACGCAGCTCAGTAATCTCAGCCAACAAATACCGCGCTGATCTTGTTAAAAAGCCTGATTTTGCATTGAAACTGGCGGCATCACAATTCAAGCCGATCGATGATTCCCGTGCTTATGAGACTGACGAAGAAACGATCCGTCAACAAAGCATTGAAAATAACGACAAAGCGAACCACCGTTCGTTATTGGCGAAAAACAACTAATAAGCTGATTATTATAAATGGATTTAACCGAATTTCTAGTTAAGACCGCAACGATATTCGTTGTTTTCGTGCTCACCCTTGTCATTGCGATGTACTCGACCTGGGCGGAACGAAAGGTAGCAGGTTTTATTCAGGACCGTATGGGACCTAACCGCGCTGGCTGGGGAGGCTTATTACAACCTCTTGCTGATGCCGGTAAAATGTTTTTCAAAGAGGATTTTATTCCTGCTTTGGCTAATAAATGGCTTTTTATTGCCGGGCCTAGTCTTGCAATGCTTACAGCTCTGCTCGCCAGTGCGGTGATACCTTTTGGAAGTACTTTCCGTATTAACGGACACGAAGTTGTATTACAAGGCGTAGAATCCAATATCGGTATTCTGTACGTTTTTGGCGTGGTCGCTCTCGGCGTTTACGGAATTATGGTCGGCGGCTGGGCTTCCAATAACAAGTTCTCACTTTTAGGCGCAATTCGCGCAGCGTCTCAGAACATCAGCTACGAAGTCGCAATGGGACTTTCACTCATTGCGATATTGATGATGAGCAGTTCCCTTTCACTAGGAGAAATTGTAGCGCAGCAACATGGAATGAACTGGAATATCTTTTACCAGCCGCTCGGATTTTTGATTTTCATCACCTGCTCATTTGCAGAATGTAACCGCGTTCCTTTTGACCTACCTGAATGCGAAACTGAGCTTGTAGGAGGGTATCACACCGAATATGGAAGTATGAAGCTGGGTTTTTATCTGTTTGCTGAATATATCAATATGTTTGTTTCCTCGGCGATTATCTCAGTGCTGTACTTCGGTGGTTATAACTATCCCGGAATGGACTGGGTTTATAGCCAGCTCACCAGCGCATTGGGCTCAGAGACCGGACATAACATTGCTACATTGATCGGAACTGCGGTCTTCTTCGGAAAGGCGTTGTTCTTCATATTCTTTTACATGTGGGTACGCTGGACAATCCCCCGTTTCCGTTATGACCAATTGATGAACCTGGGCTGGAAAAAATTGATCCCTCTGGCCATTTTCAACATTATCATCACAGGCGCTGCTGTGCTATTTCTTAAGCCGGTGATTACTGCCTGGTTGAATTAATATTAAAATACATTGCTATGCAATTGACAAATCGCTCCAAGCAGGTTAGCAATAAAGAAATGACGCTGATGGAACGCGCCTATATTCCTGCGATCGCGACGGGATTGGCTATTACCATCAAGCACTTTTTCGCTAAAAAAGTAACGATCGAATACCCGGAAGTAAAAAGATATCTGGGACCGGTATTCAGGGGCAGACATATTCTGAAAAGAGACGAAGATGGTCGCGAGCGCTGTACTGCGTGCGGGCTGTGCGCGGTAGCTTGTCCCGCAGAAGCTATTCAAATGGTGGCTGCTGAGAGAGAGAAGGGCGAAGAAAATCTGTATCGCGAAGAGAAATACGCGGCAGTATATGAAGTAAATATGCTACGGTGCATTTTTTGCGGGCTTTGCGAAGAAGCATGCCCCAAACAAGCGGTATATCTGCGCCACGACGAATTCGTTCCGGTTTTTACAGAACGCGACCAGGTAATCTGGGGCAAAGATCTGCTGGTTGAAGATATGAACAACCGGTATACCCGCGAATCCTGGACAAAAGAAGAGGCACGTGCGCTGGATGCTAAAAGAGCGAGCGGCGAATCTACAAATGTTGTCCCAAGAGCTATCCCCTGAACAGTAAACCAGGCTGTCCGCAGTACTACTATTATGAATTCAACTGTATCGTTTTTCTATTTCTTATCCTTCCTCACCATTTTAAGTGCGGTGATGGTTGTGGTATCCCGTAACCCTATTCACAGCGTCTTGTATCTGATCCTGACATTCTTCACATTGTCTGGTCACTACATTCTGCTGAATGCACAGTTTTTGGCTGCGGTAAATATTATTGTTTATGCCGGTGCAATTATGGTACTCTTCCTTTTTGTAATCATGTTTTTAAATATGAAACAGGATAATGAAGAGTCTAAAACTAATCTGACCAAGATCGCTGCGACGATCGTGGGCGGGACTGTGTTTGTGATTCTATTTGGAGCGTACCGCAAAACCGCTATTCCTGCGTTCAACCCGGAGGGATTCGATTCTCAGGTAGGTATGATCGAAAGTCTCGGACACATGCTATTCCGCGATTACCTGCTGCCCTTCGAGCTGGCTTCCATTCTGCTGCTGGTAGCGATGGTAGGCGCTGTGATGTTAGGTAAACGCGAACTTGGAGAAAGACATTTCTAGAATCTTCGAAAAGGCACATATCAAACGGGCGGCGCTGAGATTTCAGTGCCGCCCGTTTTGTATAAAAAGCAATTATCAGTTTACCTCAACATCGGAGTAAGCTTCAACAGGAATACAAGAGCAGATCAGGTTACGATCACCATACGCGCTATCAACCCGGCTTACACTTGGCCAGAACTTATTGAAACGCAGGTATGGAAGCGGAAATGCCGCTTTTTCACGGCTGTAGGACCTGGTCCATTCTTCGCTCAGCAATACGCGGGAAGTATGCGGTGCATTTTTCAACACATTATCTGCACGATCAGCAATACCATCCTGAATTTCCTGAATCTCTTTCCTGATCGAGATCATCGCGTCACAAAAACGATCCAACTCTGCTTTCGACTCCGATTCAGTTGGTTCGATCATCAGTGTGCCCGCCACAGGGAAAGATAATGTAGGCGCATGGAAACCATAATCCATCAAGCGTTTCGCCAGATCCTCCGCTTCTACACCGGCTGCTTTGAAAGAGCGGCAGTCAAGAATCATCTCGTGCGCGCAACGACCATTTGCACCCGTATAAAGCACATCAAAATAACCGCTCAAACGCTCTTTAATATAGTTGGCGTTGAGGATTGCATATTTGGTAGCATTCGTTAATCCCTCACCGCCCATCATAGCGATATATGCGTAGGAAATTGTCAGAATGCTGGCACTGCCGTAAGGTGCCGCAGATACCGCTCCCGCTTCCCCATCAGGAAGATGCTCTCCCTGAACATTGAAATTGACGTGGCCTGGCAAAAAAGGCATTAGATGTTCAGCAACACCAATCGGGCCGACACCCGGGCCTCCACCACCATGGGGAATACAGAACGTTTTGTGCAGGTTGAGGTGGCAAACATCCGCACCAATAGTCGCCGGACTCGTAAGCCCCACCTGTGCATTCATATTCGCTCCGTCCATATAAACCTGACCACCGTGTGAATGGATCATTTCGCAGATTTCTATGATACTTTCTTCGTAAACACCGTGGGTCGAGGGATAAGTGACCATCAGACAGGACAGATCGTTACTATATTGCTCTGCTTTCGCCCTCAGATCCTCCACATCAATATTTCCTCTTTCGTCACATTTTGTAACAACCACCTTCATTCCTGCCATCACTGCAGATGCAGGGTTGGTGCCGTGTGCAGAGGAAGGGATCAATGCCACATTTCTGTGCTCTTCTCCCCTGCTGGCATGGTAAGCGCGAATCGCCATTAAACCTGCATACTCGCCCTGGGCACCTGAATTTGGCTGAAACGACATTGCAGCAAAACCTGTAATCTCACACAGCCAGATATTAAGCTCACTTACAAGCTGTGCGTAGCCGCCTACCTGGTTTGTCGGAGCAAACGGGTGGATTTCACCAAACTCCGGCCAGGTTAGCGGAATCATTTCCGCCGTTGCATTCAGCTTCATGGTGCAGCTACCGAGCGAAATCATGGAATGCACCAGTGACAGGTCTTTGTTTTCCAATGATTTCAAATAGCGCAGCATTTCATGTTCCGTGTGGTGCGTATTGAATACGGGATGTGTGAGATACTCAGATGTGCGCGCCAGATTTTCAGGAAACGCAAATTCCAATTCTTCATCGATCACCATTTCACCCTGAAACCCGGAGACTTCAGCAAATACATTGAGAAGCGCGATCACATCATCAAAACTCTTCGCTTCATCGAACGCGACGGTGATGCTTTCATCCTTATTATAGCGCAAATTGATACCCCACTTCAAAGCCTGCTCACGCACTTTTCTGGTAAGCGGCGTTTTAATGGTTACGGTATCGAAGAAGTCAGTTGTTACAACTTCATAATGGAATTTTCTGATCGTATCTACAAAGAGTGTCGCTAATCCATGAACACGCGATGCGATCGTTTTGATACCCTCGGGGCCGTGGTATACAGCATACGCTCCGGCGATGACAGCAAGTAACACCTGCGCAGTACATATGTTGGAAGTCGCTTTTTCGCGTCGGATATGTTGCTCACGGGTTTGCAGCGCCATTCTCAAAGCACGGTTCCCTTCGCCGTCAACAGAAACCCCGATAATACGTCCGGGAATATTTCTCTTGAAAGCCTCCTTCGTTGCAAAAAACGCGGCGTGCGGGCCACCATAACCCATCGGAACACCGAAACGCTGTGATGAACCTACTACCACGTCCGCGCCCATTTCTCCCGGGGATTTCAGCAATGCAAGAGACAACAGGTCCGCAGCCACCGCAACAGAAATATTCAATTCATGCGCCGCGCTTATAAAATCGGTATAGTCAATTACTTCTCCGTTGGTAGCCGGATATTGAACCAGGACCCCGTAGATTTCTTCACTTGTCAGGTCCACAGTTGCATGGTCGCCGACGACAACTTCAATCCCGATTGGCCTTGCCCGTGTGTAGATCAGATCGATCGTTTGCGGGTGACATAGCTCGGATACAAAAAATGTATTTGCTTTTTTCCTGCTGCCAGCACGAAGGCTATGCAGCATGGTCATTGCCTCGGCGGAGGCGGTAGCTTCATCCAACAGCGATGCGTTAGCAATTTCCATCCCCGTAAGGTCCGTTACTACGGTTTGAAAATTGAGCAGCATTTCCAGCCGGCCTTGTGCGATTTCCGCCTGGTAAGGTGTGTAAGCTGTATACCAGGCCGGATTTTCAAGGATATTGCGGAGAATTACATTCGGTGTAATGGTATCGTAATAACCTGTCCCGATGTACGATTTGAGAACTGCATTTTTGCTGGCCACTCTTTTGATCCCCTCCAGAAACTCCTTTTCTGATTTAGGGTTCGGCAGATTGAGCGGTTTTTGTAGTCGTATTGCTGATGGAAGGGTCTGGTCTATCAGTTCGTCCAACGATGCGGCTCCAATCTTGTCCAACATATCCTGCAACTCCTGCGCATCCTTACCGTGGTGACGGTTTTCAAATTTATCCTGGTTTCGAAGGTTAATTTTCATTCGAGTGAGACCGAAAACGTTCGTAGTGATTATTTTTAAAACACAAAAGTAAGCAAATCCGGCCAAATCTTTTTGAGATTGGCCTCAATGCTTACTCTTGAATATGTACAAATTATGATAGCTCTAAATAATCAGCGATTAGGGCAGCCGCAATCACTTTTGCGCTTGAATATTCCCAAAATCTTCTTTGATTTCGGCTTTTTATAGCCTTTGTATTTTTTCTTCTTTCCCATCAATTCCATTTTGGAAGTAACAGGTTTTGCATTGAGCTGCTCAATGCCTGAGAAGCCAAATGTCAGGCCAAGGATTAAAAGCCAGGGAGTGAGTTTCTTCATGATATTTATATTAGTCAACACAATGTCAATATTTCAACGCAGCGAATACGGAATCCGGTATGGATTTCCGCCATTTTTATGAATATTATGCTTTCACTAATTCCAAGATAGTGATTTCAGGTAAAATACCCACCCTCCCAGGATATCCGAGATACCCGAAACCCCGGTTCACATACAAAAATTGATCATTTTGCTCATACAAACCCGCCCAGCGTTTGTACCTGTACTGCACCGGGCTCCACCTGAATTTGCCAATTTCCACACCGAACTGCATACCGTGCGTATGACCTGCCAAGGCCAGATCAATATCTTTGTATTTCGGCAGAACCTGCTCATCCCAATGACTGGGATCATGCGAGAGCAATATTTTAACCGGAAAGTCACCGGTATCCTGATAAGCTTTTTCCAAGTTTCCGTATTTGGCAAAATTTCCCGCTCCCCAGTTCTGAATGCCAATTAATCCGATCTCTTCACCATCAACCCGGATCGGGCGATGTTCATCCAGCATCAGATTCCACCCCAAAAGCTTGTGTGCCTTTTGCAGATTGGCCAGGTTATTATTTTTTGCCGTAACATCCGGCCATTTGAAGTAATCCCCATAATCATGGTTGCCGAGGACCGAATGCACACCCAGCGGCGCTTTAATTTTGTCGAAAATATTAATGTAATCCTCCACCTCCACTGCCCTGTCGTTTACCAGATCTCCTGTAAAAAAAGCAATATCCGGTTTTTCCTTCATCAGCATTTCAACGCCCCCTTTCACAGCGGTCTTATTAAAAAAGCTACCTGAATGGATATCTGATAATTGTGCAATTTTCAATCCATGAAAGGCACGAGGCAAATTCTTCAACGGGACTTTCACCCGGCGAATGCGGTAATCGTGGGCGCCGGACAGGATCCCAAATGCGAATGTTCCCATCAAGCCGGTTCCGGCTACGATTGCCGTTGTAGCCAAAAACTGTGATCTTGGAATTACCGGCTCACCCGTTTCCGGTGAAATGGGGGCAGCCGAGGGGAAGATGTAGCTGGCAACCCATTGTAAAAATCGCCGGACATCGTCAATCAACAAAATCAAAACGGCCAGCAGCTTTGATAAATAAGGTATCGCAATAAAGGCAACGACAAAAGTGCGTGTTGTGCTTTTGAAATAATCGGCTGGCAGCAACTGCATGGCCACATAAGCAAGTAGGGTTATCAAAGTGAAACCCCAATAGGTGCCTCCGATCCAGCGTTGCGTGACGGGAGAAAGATTACGGATCGCAAACCGCAGCCCTTGCCAAACATAAAAATCTATTGCGAGAAGGATGAAAGTCAGTAATAAAAAAAAGACAGGTCTTGACATTTTAAATAATCGTTTTCATATTGATCGTAAACGTTTGGGTGCATTTTCTCGTTCGATAAGTTCAGGCGATTGTCGCGGTTTATCCATTAATGGTAAGCCAAAGCACCCAGAGGCCAGCTATTCACAGTTAAGCGGTTTATCAGCAATTCAATATCCCATTATATGCCAACCTTCGATTTTAAAAGATTTCACATTCGTTCCATGAATGCAGCCTCGGCAGAAGAGCGGGCCGGCATCAATCAGGAGCTGAAAGATCTCTATGAATCTTTGTCTGAAAGTGATAAAAAAGTTTTCAATGATGAACTTCAGTATTTTCTGACCAAAGAAGTGGGTCGGATCAAGTCTGATTATGAGTCTGTGGCAGGAATGGACACGCCGAACTAAATAAAGGCTGCTAGTTCAATCTGGGGTCAATCGGATAATGCGCAATGGACTTGTATTCGCCTCCCATATTGCGCAGCACTTCTCTCCAAAAGTTGCCGGGAGGTGTTGAAAAAAGAAAATCTGATGTAGTATTGGAAATGATCCAGGAGTCCTGCTCAATCTCGTCGCTTAGCTGCCCGCCACTCCACCCTGAATAACCGATAAAAAACCGGACGTCTTCCTCGCGAAGGGTATTCATATTCAAGAGTGTCTTGACATTTGTAAAATCACCTCCCCAGTAAACGCCCCGAATAATTTCCGAACCGCCCTGGATCAGATCGGGCCGGCGGTGAATAAAATGCAAAGTATTTTTCTCAACAGGGCCGCCCAGATGGAGGGTGATATCCTGATAAATGGTTTCTTCGAGTACATCGCCGAGAAACAGATCGGTAGTCTGGTTCAGCACAAAACCAAAACTGCCCTGCTCATTGTGCTCGCACATCAGAATTACCCCTCTTTCAAAATTCGGGTCTCCCAAAAACGGCTTTGCAATCAACAGGCTCCCTTTTGCGACATTCATGCTAGCAGACATACTCCCGGAGAAAATTTTAATACAAAAACGAATATATTTAATTTTTGGTAACAATTTTGGGCTAAATACGAAAATAAAGGCTGAACAGATCGCTGCCTTTCGCATCGAAAAATGGCAGAGCTCGCTACTTCAAATATCATATGGCATTAATAAAATCGGTTCGGGGATTTCAGCCTGTTTATGACGCTAGCTGCTGGTTTGCGGAAAATGCAACGATTGTCGGGGATGTGGTAATGGGCGAAAATTGTACTGTCTGGTTCAATGCAGTGATCCGTGGTGATGTGAATAGTATCCGAATCGGCCACCACTCCAATATGCAGGACGGAGCGGTGATCCATTGCACTTACCAGCGTTTTTCGACAACTATCGGCAATTACGTCTCGATCGCTCACAATGCAATTGTGCATGGCTGTACCGTCGAAGACCATGTGCTGATCGGAATGGGCGCGATTGTCATGGATGGAGCTGTGATCGGCGAAGGATCAATCGTGGCCGCCGGGGCAATTGTAACGCAGGGTACCCAAGTGCCGCCGGGGACGATCTTTGCAGGCAATCCTGCGAAATATCTAAAAGATGTTTCCACAGAATTAAATGCAGCTATTGACAGAACTGCCAACAACTATATTACATATGCAGGTTGGTTTAGAGAAGAATCAGATAGTTGAGCGGACATTTTCCTAAGCTCAACCCATTTCTTTTCTTGCATTCAAATACCCTTTAATCACAGTAAACGTGGTGATTGCCAGGAAAAAGATAATGATGTACTGCACATAGTCGACAATCCACGGAAACCTTTCACCGAACAAATATCCGCCGCCAGTAAGCGTACCAATCCAGATCGCACCGCCTGCCACATTATTCAGTAAAAAAGATGCGAAAGGCATTTTCACGAGCCCGGCCAGTATAGGTGCGAAGGTCCTGACGACCGGCAGGAACCTGCTGATGATCAAGGTCCGGCTTCCGTACTTTTCGAAGTACTTTCTTGTAGTTTCAATGTGCTTCTTCTTAAAGAAAAAGGAGTCGGGCCGGTTTTCGAAAATATCTCCAAAATATTTACCAAAAATGTAGCCGACCAGCGAGCCCAGTACCGCGGCCGTAAACATACATATCAGCAATATGCCAATCGGTACATCGAGTATGCCGGTACCGCAAAATACCCCGGCCAGAAAAACCAGGTAATCGCCGGGCAGGAAAAAGGCGAAAAACAGCCCATTCTCTGCAAAGACGATAAATGTGATTACCAGCAACCCGCCGGTCCGGATGATTTCCTCTGAATTGAGTATATACTGAAAAAACTCTGTTAATGAATTCATGCTCAGATAATAAAAGAATGAGGGTAGGAATCGAAGAACGGTAAGCGGCCAAATTTAAGCATTTTCCGATAGCTCAAGCCAGCGCATTTCTTTCTCCGCCTGACTATCTGTAAGCTGCTCAATTTCTTTTGACCAACTGGCCAGTTCGTCGTGCGAGCCGCCGCTATTCAGTTTTTTCACTAAAATCACCTTCCTTTCTTCCATAACCGCTATATCTGTTTCCAGCTGCTCCATTTCTTTCTGCTCTTTATAGCTTAACTTTTTCTTTGCCGGTGCATTGGCTACTGGAACGCTTTGTGCAACCGGAGCAGGCGCAGTATTTACAGGTAATTTGTTAGCGACAGAAGAAGTCGTTTTTTTGTCAGCCTCTTTTTCATCCTGATAATCACGCAGCTCTGTATAATTTCCCGGAAAATCACTGATTTTTCCTTCTCCTTCAAATACGAAAATATGCTCTACCAGTCTGTCCAGAAAGTACCGGTCGTGGGAAACGATGATCAGACAGCCCGGGAAATTGAGCAGAAAGTCCTCTAATACATTCAAGCTCGCAATATCAAGATCATTCGTAGGTTCATCAAGGATCAGGAAGTTGGGCTGTTTGATGAGGATCAGGAGCAATTGCAATCGCCTTTTTTCTCCCCCGCTCAGCTTTGAAATAAAATCATATTGCTTAGAAGGAGAGAACAGGAATGCTTCCAGTAATTTACCCACTGTGACCGTTTCGCCGGTACCCAGCTGGACTACTTCGGCTACATCCTTTACAATATCAATAACACGCTGAGTTTCGTTGAATGCCAGATCGGTTTGCTTATAATAGCCAAACTGCACCGTTTCTCCTTTCACGATCTGACCCTTGTCAGGCGAGAGTTCGCCGGTAATCATATTCAGCAGCGTGGATTTGCCCATTCCGTTCTTTCCAACAATTCCGATACGGTCGCCTCTCCGGAATGTATATTCGAAATCCCTGATCAGCTGACGCTCTCCAAATCCTTTGCTGACATTTTCCAGCTCAATGATCTTACTGCCCAGCCTGGAAGTACGAACATTCAGTTCCAGCTTGGTATCCGGCTTTTTCTGACTGGCTTTCTCTTTTAATTCTTCAAACGCGTCAACCCGGTATTTAGCTTTTGTACCACGTGCCTTAGGTTGTCTCCTGATCCAGTCGAGTTCCTTGCGCATTAAATTTCTGGCTTTATCGATACCGGCAGCTTCCATTTCTTCTCGTTCCGCCTTTTTTTCGAGGAAATAGGAGTAATTTCCTTTATAAGGATAAGCGGAACCGTTATCCAGTTCGAGCATCTGATTACAAACTGTATCGAGGAAATACCGGTCGTGGGTAACTACCAGCAACGTGGTATTTGAAGTATTGAGGTAGTTTTCAAGCCACTCCACTGTATCCAGGTCGAGATGGTTGGTAGGTTCATCCAGAATGAGCAGATCCGGATCTTCTAGTAAGACTTTCGCCATCGCAACCCTCTTCTTTTGCCCGCCGGAAAGTGTGCCGAATGCATTATCTGTATGATGAATACCCAATCTGCCCAAAACCTCTTTGGTCCGGTACTCAAAATCCCAGGCATTGTACTTATCCATATCTTCCATTACCTCGGCCAGCTCGTCGTGGTTATCCGTTTCGATCGCATGCTCGTAACGTTTCACAACCTGCGCGACCGGATTATTGGAAGAAAAGATCACTTCCAGTACCGGCAGACTCTCATCAAAAGAAGGACTTTGGTCCAGATAACCGATACGAATATCTTTCCTGAAACTAACCTCGCCTTCATCCGGCGGCATTTTTCCTGTCAATATATTTAAGAAGGTAGTTTTACCGGTTCCGTTTGTTCCGATCAGGGCGACCTTATCTCCTCTGCTGATACCAAAACTGATGTTCCTGAACAACCATTTGTCACCAAATGATTTTGCTATATTTTCTGCTGAAAGGTAATTCATAATAAATGCTAAAATTCAATGTCTGCAAAGTTAGGACAGATATCAAACAACTAAGAAAAAATTCGTTTTCATTGGGTAAATAGGCTAATATTGCCACTTATATTCAGTTAGATGGTTCCAACCGACTCGTTTTATTATCATGTCTAAACAATCTCTTTTCTTACTCTCAACGCTTCTTTTTTGTTTTAACGCACTAGCCCAAGACGCAAACTTCAAAAATTACACGCAAAAAATCGGCGGAAGTCCACAGGTATATGAAATGGTCGCCATTCCGGGCGGCGAATTTACGATGGGCAGCCCCGCGGGAGAAAAAGGCCACAAAGCCGACGAAGGCCCCCAGCATAAGGTTAAAATAGAGCCTTTCTGGATGGGAAAAACTGAAGTAATCTGGGATATTTATGATTTATATTCCTTTAAGAATATGGAAAAGGAAATGGCTGCCCGTCACCCGGATCCTGACAAATCAGTTCAAAAGACAGACGCAAGCACACGCCCAAGCCCACCTTACGTAGATATGTCATTTGGCATGGGAAGATCCGGATATCCCGCGATCAATATGACGCAATATGCGGCTATCCATTTTTGCAAGTGGCTCTATGAAAAAACCGGCATTTTTTACAGACTGCCGACAGAAGCTGAATGGGAATATGCCTGTCGGGCAGGTTCAAAAACCGCTTATTCTTTTGGCGACGATGCGTCCAAGCTGGGTGAATATGCCTGGTTTCGTGGCAATAGTGATGCAGCATATAAGAAAACCGGATTGAAAAAACCGAATGCCTGGGGACTTCACGATATGCATGGAAATGTAATGGAATGGACTCTGGACCAATATATTCCGGATTATTATGCTAAAAAACCAGCCGGAGAAAAATATGCTCCGGTAACCGAACTATACCCGAACTCCGTAAGAGGCGGATCATGGGACGATGAGCCCGCTGATCTGAGAAGCGCTGCGCGGGTTCCTTCCAAAGCAGAATGGAAAATACTTGATCCACAATTGCCAAAAAGCGAATGGTGGCTTACAAGTGCTTCTTTCGTAGGCTTCAGGGTTGTGAGACCATTGAAAACTCCGTCGCCGGAAGAGATAAAGGCTTATTACAGCCCTGCACTTATTGAAGACTATTGATCAACTTAAAACTCTTAATCTCTTAAAGAATGGAACAAAACAGACGCAATTTCCTAAAAGCATCGGGCTTGATAGCCGGCGGTGCATTATTGAATCCGCTGACAGGCTATGGATTTAACAGCTCTGTAAACGAAACAATCAAAGTGGCGCTGATAGGTTGCGGAGGAAGAGGCTCAGGCGCTGCTGCGCAGGCATTGAGCACTTCACAAAATGTGCAGATTGTAGCAATGGCCGACGCATTTAAGGATCGTCTGGATGGAGCATACAAAAACCTCACTTCAAAAAAGTACAAAGACGCGACAGGAAAGATTGTTGATACTAAATTAAAGGTAGACGTTCCTGAGGATCGTAAATTTGTCGGCTTCGATGCCTTTAAAAAGGCGATCGCTCTGAAAGATGTAGATGTAGTTATCCTGGCCACTCCTCCGGGGTTCAGGCCTTCGCACTTTGAAGAAGCTGTGAAAAACAACAAGCATATTTTTATGGAAAAACCGGTCGCAACAGATGCACCTGGAATCCGTAAAGTGCTTGAAATCGCTGAAGAAGCTAAAAAGAAGAAGTTGAATGTAGTGGTTGGTCTGCAACGCCACTATCAGGCAAATTATCTTGAAGCTATTAAAAGAATTCACGATGGTGCAATTGGAGATATTGTAGGCGGACAGGTATACTGGGTAGGAAGCAGCCCCTGGATGAAGGAGCGGATACCTAACCAAACTGAAATGGAGTATCAAATGCGGAACTGGTACTATTTCAACTGGCTTTGCGGAGATCACATATCTGAGCAGCACGTACATAATATAGACGTTGCTAACTGGGTTAAGAGAGCTTATCCGGTAGAAATACAGGGAACAGGTGGCCGTCAGGTTCGTACGGGCAAAGCTTACGGTGAGATTTATGACCACCATACACTGGACCTTATTTATGCCGATGGGACTGTCATTTCCAGCCAATGCCGCCAGTTCGAAGGAACCTGGAACCGGGTTGATGAGGCGTTTGTAGGTACCAAAGGCCGCATCGACAGCTTCGAGGGCAACAAAGCCATATTAAAAGATTACAAAGGAGGCGTCATTTATCAGCATGATGGTAAAAACGACAAAAACCCTTACCAGGTAGAGCACGACGAGTTGTTCGCAGCGATTGCCAAAGGCGAATACAAATTTGCTGACGCTGAAAATGGCGCTAAAAGTACCATGACTGCTATCATGGGTAGAATGGCCACTTACTCAGGTAAAATGGTTACCTGGAAAGAGGCTCTCAACTCAGACATTAATTTGTTTCCGGACAAGCTTGCCTGGGATGCTTCACCTAAAATCGTTCCCGGCGCAGACGGACTTTATCCGGTTGCAATTCCTGGAAAAAGTCAGGTTATTTGAAAAAAATATAGTTTATACAAAACAAAAAATGGCTCTTGATGAGCCATTTTTTGTTTCTTAACTATTTCAACATCAAATCCATCCAAATGAAAATCCAGATTATGAATAGTATTTGAGAAAACAAAATTCTATATTAGATAATAGATCTCCATGCTGGTTTTAATGTCGAACGAAACATATTACTGGTGAAGCTTAGCCTCACAAACGCCGGTCTTATTCTGCTCGCCGGGATGCTGGTCGTGTTAACCGGTGTCTTCTTAAATTCTTCAAAGGCTGAAATCAGCAATCCGGTAATCCTTGCCGGACTTGCGATCGAATTTATCGGCACGATCTGGCTGGTGTTAAGTCTGAATCAGCGTCGCAAAAGGCATCGCACCTAACGTTCTCTAAATTTTACTTGCTTTATTTCGAAGATAAAAATCTGCCAGCACCAATGCAGCCATTGCTTCTACAATAGGTACCGCCCTTGGGACAACGCACGGATCATGTCTTCCTTTTCCCTGAACCACGACTTCATGGCCATACTGGTCAACACTTTCCTGATCTTGCATGATCGTAGCAACGGGCTTGAATGCCACATTAAAATAAATATCCTGCCCATTTGATATTCCACCTTGCACGCCTCCTGAGTGGTTAGTCCTTGTGAGTACTTTGCCGCTATCATCCGTGTAAAATGCGTCATTGTGTTCGGAGCCAAGCAAATTCACCCCTTCGAAACCACTTCCGTATTCAAAACCTTTAACTGCATTGATACTTAGCATTGCTTTTCCCAACTCTGCATGCAATTTGTCGAATACCGGCTCGCCAAGCCCCACGGGAGTACCGGTAATCACACAGCTGACCACACCGCCAACAGAATCACCAGATTTCCTGATTCCATCTATGTAATCAAACATCCGGGCTGCCATTTCCGGGTCAGGGCATCGTACAGCGTTGTCTTCTGCTTTTGTGAGATCCAGCTCCTGGTAAGGTTTTTCCAGCTTGATACGTCCAACCTGCGACACGTAGCCTGTAATTTGTATATTAAGTGTCCTGAGCAGCAGCTTGGCAACCGCACCGGCCGCTACGCGGGCCGCCGTTTCCCTGGCCGAGCTTCGCCCCCCCCCTCGATAGTCCCTTATGCCATATTTTTCCTGGTAAGTGAAGTCTGCGTGCGAAGGACGGTATTGTGTCGCTATATGCGAATAGTCTTTACTACGCTGATCTTCATTGCGAATAATTAACGCGATTGGTGTCCCCGTGGTTTTACCCTCAAAGACTCCGGACATTACCTCGAATTCATCGGCTTCCTTGCGTTGCGTCGTAATTCTTGATTGCCCCGGTTTGCGTCTGGTGAGCTCGCTTTGAACAAAATCAGCATCGAATTCAAGCCCTGCGGGACAACCTTCTATAATTACTCCGATACCCGCACCGTGCGATTCACCGAACGTTGATATTTTAAAAATTCTTCCGTAAGTGCTTCCCATCAGTTTACTTTCTAAAAACCCAAATCAGTGTAACAAGCAGGACAATTACTACTGCATTAGTAATTTCCCTTAATATTTTTTTGTAGTCAAATCCTCTTTTACTGCTATCGAGGCTTTCAATGTTATCATATAGACCCGAAGACCCTGCCAGCGATAAATTCGCCAATTTGTAATCTTCCCCTTTCACTTCCAGCGACTTTTCGGATCTTAACGTGTCGTAACTGGCTTTTTGCGAGTTAAAGAATACCCATTGGAAGTACCTTCCGAGCGGAAAAGTACCATCTTTCCGGGGCACTACAAAGTAGTCGAATGTCTTTTCCCCCGTCACATTCTGGTAGCTTCTTCTAATGATCTGGCTGACTTCCGGAGGATAAATATCGAAGTTGGAATTTGCCTGTACAACCGGGGCCGGAATAGCCGCTATATTGCCGATCCCTTCCACTTTAAACATGTACCTGATACTTTCGCCGGGATAAACCAGCGTGGATGAAAGCGCTTCCTTCAACGAATATTGACCGACCGCGACCTGATCTCTGAGTGGATGCTCGGGTAACTGCTTAACCGTTATATTCGCTGCTCTGCTGTGGAAGGTCCTGACCACTTTTTTTTCGACATTCACTGCCGCCGAATTGTCTGTCACCAACATATCCAACTTAATAGCGGGAAAAACTATTCTTTCAGTCGTGATAGGGAACAGCCTGGCCTGATACATATTGTACTCGGTATAACTTCTCCCTTTTATTTTGATCTTTCTTTTGATAATTTCTTCGATTCCTACATTCTCTTCCCAGCAATTAGCAGGCCGCAGGGTCTTAAGAATAGATTGGAGCTGATCATTAAATCTATAGAATTCCATTTCTATCGGCGCATTCTCCGCTATATAAAGTGAAATGCGCAATGCGAAGCCTTCCCGGATAAATACACTTTTCTTGTCGGTTTGGACGGCAAGAAATACGGCCTGGCTATTAGTCTCAAAGTCATTCACTGCTGGTTCTTGCATCGCTTGGCTGGACACCTCTGCGTTAACCTCGCTTGAAGCAAACACCGCCATTGTTTCTCCCGAGTGCAGACGGTAACCGTTTACAAATATTGTAAAGTCCGGAATCAGATAATTCCCGGGCTTAGACGCGTAGTATTCTTGTGTGATTGTTTGTATTACGACTTTTTTGCCATCCACGGTGCTGATCGAACTTGTAGCCGATTTGCTTCGTTTTTCAAGATCCTTGATATCCGGAAACGCAACGGCCGGACGATTTTCGGCGTCCCTTAATACTACAGAAATTGTGAATGGTTGGTCGACAGACAAATTTTTAGGACCCAGCTCTATGGTCGCAGATTCATTGAGAATCTGCCCGCAAACGATACCAGAATAACACAAAAAAATATTCAATAACGCATATAATTTCATCAAAATAATTCGTTATCTTTATTAGCGATTGCTATGCTCGGTATACTTTTTAACCGACCCTAAACCACAAAATTACATAATCATATGGCCTCGATGCTTGAATACATTAAAATTATTCTGCAAAAAGTTAGCTTCGATCGGAGATTGTTTGAAAAAGAGTTGAGAAAGGCGATTCGCATGTTGATGCCAGCTGAGGTAAAGCGTTTGAGACAATGGTGCTATGATCATTATGCAACAGTACATTTGCCGGTACTTAATACCTGTTTCTCAAGAGTAACTCCCATCTAGGGCAAAAGAATTACCCAAGTTCCTTCAGATAAGCGATTGTCGTTAATAAAAATCCTCGCCAGCTAGACGCTGGCGAGGATTTTTATTAACGATCGCAGAAGCTCATCAATTAAGCAGCATGCTTCTATCAAAAAGACAAATAAAAATGGTCGCCTCAGTTACCTGGGCGACCTGTACAATGTTGTACTTAATTCTTCTTTGGAGCCGGTGCTTTCGCTTTGCCGGTAGCTGGCTGCTCGGCAGGTGTTGCTACTGCTAGGCCCAGCGCCTCTTTTGCGGCAGCATTATCGGGATCTACGGCAAGAAGCTTCTCCCAATAGCCTTTCGCCTTTGCCGGATCGTTTAATGTCGTCTGACTATAAAATGCCAGGTAACTATATGCGAGTCTCAGATAAGACTTAAATTTAGAAGGATCCGGGTCTTTTTCGACAAGCTCTGTTAATTTCTGGTAATAAGGTGCGGAAATGCCCTTGTCAACGTTCTCTTGTCTGTCGTAAGCATTATAAAGAGAACTCGCTCTCCAATAGTATCCATAAGGCCAATCCGGAAGCTTTTGTGTCACTATGGCAAAAATCGAATCTGCTTTTAGATACAGACCCTTCTTGTCCATTGCGATTTTCGCGCTGTCAGCGAAATTAGAATCAGCCGAGGTGGGCACAACGAAGCTTGACGCATATTGGAAGTTGGACAAACCGTGGTAGTAATAGTCATTTGCGCTTGCTTTTGCAGTATCGAGTGCGATACCCTTTGCAAATGCACTGGCAGCGTTTGGATAGTCTTTCGCAGCGAAATAAAGCGTTGCCACTTCTTTGTAAGTATTTGCCGCCTCACTTTTGCTTGTATCCATATCAGCGCCTTTCAACATATATAGGACGCCTGTTGAATCGTAGCCTTTTTCGCCACCTGCTTTTTGATTATAGGCACGGCCAAGATACTTATAATCATCTCCGATCAATTTGTCCGGAGCGACTTTCATAAACTCATTCAGGTTTTCGATTGCCTTGTCAGGTTCATTTTGCTTGAAATAAGACCAGCCGTACATCCGTAGTGTAATCGGATTGTTGATTTTTCCTTTAATCTCTTCCAACAACTGCAATGATTTAGCATAATCATCAGCTGTAAACGCAAACTGGGCTGCGCGCAACTTCATTTCAGGGTCCGTGGTACCGCTTTTCTGGATGAAAAGGTCAAAGTTTTCAGCAGCTTGCTTGTACTTTTGAGCGAAAAAATAGAGCTCGGCTAGGTCCTTATATGCAGGAGCAAAATTAGCGTCAGCTTCAATCGCCTTTTTGTAGTTTTCTAGGGCAAGATTATAGTTTTTTCCGCGCAGGTAGATCTGGCCGATACGATTATGAGCAACGGCGTAATTGGGTTTCGCAGTTAACGCATATTCATAAGCAGTGACAGCATTTCCACCCTCATTACGAAGCATTAATGCATCACCTTTCGCAATGTAGGCATCAGCAAGATTTTTGTCCCTTTTTACCGCTTCGTCCAAAAGTCTGATTGCCTCGGCCGGATCATTTTGCTTTTCGAAAAGCGTATAGGCTTCTCCAATTCTATACAAAACCTCAGCATCTTTCTTTTTCTTCTTCTCAGCTTCATCGAACAGTTCTTTCGCTTTCGCTCTGTCTCCTTTTCCCAATGCTACTGTTCCAAGACCAACTTTATTCAGGTACGATTTATCATCCACCTGCAAGCCCTTTTCAAAGGCTTTCTGCGCTTCGTCCAACTGGTTGGTTTTTATATAGTAATAACCAAGATAATATTGGTTATCGGCCGATGGACTGCCTTCAGCAAGTTTTTTGAATAAATCCCCTGCTTCATTGTAACGTTCTCCGTGTATCAATGCTAAGCCATCCTGTACCGTTTGTGCTTTTAAATTCACAAACGCCAATAATCCAAATACCAGTGCTACTAATTTCAATCTCATGTTTCTGTTCATTTTTTACCCGGTTAAAATAGTGATAAAAAATTTGGCTTTTTCAATAACAAATCCAAATCTATTAAAATTGTTTAGTTTAAAAGTTCTGCCCGGTAGTGACTTCAAGTTCACGCGGATAAGGTATTGTCGGCAATAAGCCCATTTTCTGAATGATCAAACCACCAACATCCCTGGCAATATAAGTCATCAAACCACCTCCCAGACCTGAATATCCTTCTCTGCTTATGATATACAAATCTCTGAACAGTGGATACCTCTTAAATTCCAATCCACTCTGAAATGGTTGAATATAGTCCGATAACGAATCTGGACTTGCCTTTTTGGAGACACCCATCACATGAATCCCTTTCGATAATTCTTCGGAGGCCAGGGAATGCCCGTCGCTGATCCAGTTTACACCAATAAACCCCAGGTGCAAAGGATTTTTTCTGACATCCTCAATTACCTTTTCATTAGAACCTGCTGAAATTATCCTCAGTTTGCTAATATCTTTAACCTTGAACTTATCGAGAACGTAATTAAGATTACTAGCATTCGCGTTGTCAAATACCAGTGTTATTAACCCGCTCTGGTTTCCACCCTTCAGTTGTGACCAATCCTTTATTCTTCCTTCCACAATGCCCTGAATTTCAGACATTGTAATAAGACTATCGGCATTGGCTTTGCTTATTACTAAAGCCAATCCATCGGTAGCAATGTGCTGAAACTTCTGACTGCTTTTTTGCTTTCTAATGATTTCCAGCTCACGCTCATTAAGCTGTCTTGTAGCAAATATGATTCGTGCGCTGTCGTTAAGAAGCTGCCTTATAGCCTCTTGCTCAGGCTTGTAGTCAATTTTGAAGTGCGTATTTGGGTATATACCCTCATAGGCATTGGTCAGTGAATTGACAAGAGGCTTAAAGGATTCGTCGGAAGCTATTGTGATAGTCCCCTGCCGCGGATTGTCCAGACTTTCTCCTCCTGACCCACATCTTATGAGACCGAAGAAGCCAAGTAATCCACAACTTAACAGACCTAATGCCCTCAATTTCATGACTCTTCCTGATTTCTTCGTCTCCATACCCGGTATCCTCTATAGGCACCGTATAAAATAAGTGTGCCAGCAAAAGCGTATCTGGCCGTACTGCCAATTGGTAACAACCTAAAAGACAAGGAGGAGAGGATCAAAAAGACCCCTCCTCCTATGTATGTCACAGCCATTAACACAGAGGTCAGATCACCGATCTTCTCATGCAATGGTTTTTCCCTCATGAGTTACTCCAGTTGGAAATTGATCGGCAGGTTATACTTAACACGAACTGCACGTCCTGATTGCTTTCCTGGTTTCCACTTCGGCATTGCTTTCACAACACGGATAGCTTCTTCATCGCAACCAAAACCAAGTCCTTTTAACACTGCCACATCCTGGATACTTCCGTCCGTATTAACAACGAACGACATAAAAACTCTTCCGGAAACGTTAGCGCGAGAAGCTGCACTAGGATACTTAATGTTCTTTCCCAGGTATTTGTACATTTCTGCAGTACCTCCCGGAAATTCCGGTTGCTGCTCAACCACCGTAAATACCTTCTCAGGTTCAGGTGCAGCTTCAACTACTGTACCTTTGCTCGGAGCTGCGACAGCCTCAGGAGCTACAATGATTTCATTTGCATTAGGATCACCTTCGATTGTTTTGTCTGCTACAACAGCTTCTTTAATTTCTTCAACTGTTGGAGGCGGAACTTCTTCAGGTACTTCCTCATCCTTTTTTACTTCCGGAGGCAAGAACTTCACTGTATTCACCTTAGGCTGCTCAACTGGCGGCGGTGGTGGCGGTGGTGGTTCTGCCGGGTCAATTGGCGGCGGTGGTATTTTCATTAAATCCACTTCAACCATTACTTCCTCTTCCTCCTTGCCCGCTGTCAATTTATTTATGATTGACGGAGTAAACATGGCAAGCACAAAGAGTACAGCTCCGATTAAAGTAGCCTTCGTAACATCTGCACGATAGCCTCTACGAAGTTCAAATGCACCGTACGCCTTATTACGATCCGCAAACACTATGTCGTCAAGTGTTGCATTCGGGCCTAGTTCTGCCATGGCGCGTATTGATTAATAGTTAGTTAAAAATTATTGATCTTTAGGAACAACCTTGTCACCTAATAGCTTCTTTTCCGAATCCGTCAAAGTCTCTACCAAAGCATATCTTTTAGACTTCGTGATAGCCATTTCATCCAGTACATCAACCATATTCTTATAAGTTGAAACTGCAGTTGGCTTGATCACGACCACAAAAGGATCGTTACCTTTCTCATCCTTAGGATTCGCAGCATTGATACGTTTTTGTGAAGCAAAAATTACGCTTCTTAGATCAAAACCGTAACGCGTCGTTTTCAAAGACGCTTCCGCCTTGTCATCATCAGCTGCAACTCCATCCAGATAATATACATCATCGTTAGCACCCATAAACAGGGTCAATACTTTTGATGCTTTTAAAGGTTCGGTCTTTTCCTGATCCTCCTTGTCTGTCTTATCCGGCACCGCCAGTGACATGGAAGTTGGCTTCGACATGGTTGTTGCTAGCATAAAGAATGTAATTAGCAAAAATCCCAAGTCTACCATCGGAGTCATGTCTACCCGTGTAGACATTTTCTTCGCCCGAACCTTACCGTCGCCTTTGCCGTGCCCACCACCCGATTCTTCAATTGCTGCCATTTCTTGCTTTAATTAAAAATGATTACTAATAACAACCCTTAATCGTTTGTGTAGCCGGCAGGCGCTTGCTCACTACCTGTGATCAGGTTAAACTTGTTAATGTTCTGCGACTGCAAATTTGCCAACACATCCTTAAATACGGGAAATTTCGACAAATTGTCTCCTTTCAGAGCGATACGAAGTTGGCTATTAGCCTTACGGGCCGCATAAACCCAGTCAGCGAGTTCACTGGCACCAGTTGAATCCACAGGAATACCAGGTTGTTTCACCTGAGACATCTGATCTTTTGGCATATTAAGCCAGGGCTTCAATTGGTTTAAAGGAAAACCGAAACTGGACTGAACTGCAAACTTCGCCTTTTCAGTATCCGTAAATGTGATGCCCTTGGATTGACCGATGTTATCTAACATCGCCGCTCTTACAGGCTGCGCATCAACTCCGAAGAACACTTTACCCGCTTTGTCGATACTAATGACCATGATATCATCATCTGGTACTTTGATCTGCGAAATCGAGGAAGGAGTAGTAATCTCCGCATCGTTCGACTTAAAAGTCGCAGTCATGATGAAGAAGGTCAATAGTAAGAACGCTACGTCAGTCATCGCCGTCATATCTGTATGCGGGGCGTGCTTCTTAGGTCTTACTTTTGCCATAACAAATATATAAGTTTTTTTTATATTAACGAAACCTCAATATAAAATAGTTCAAAAAACTATTAATAATGTGCAGCAAAGTTTGACTGAAGGCTCATGCCAATCTCGTCAATGCTGTAAGTAAGGTCGTCAACACGGCTGTTCAGGTAAGCATAAGAAATCGTTGCAATCGCAGAAGTACCAATTCCAAGTGCCGTATTGATAAGGGCCTCCGAGATACCAGTTGCAAGTGCAGCAGAGTCAGGAGAACCGGAAGTACCAAGAGCCGCGAAAGCTTTGATCATACCAATTACCGTTCCAAGAAGTGCCAAAAGAGTTGAAGCACCAGCAAGTGTTGCGATAATTGTCAGGTTTTTCTGAAGCATTGGAAGTTCAAGCGTAGTAGCTTCCTCGATTTCTTTCTGAAGAGCAGCCAGTTTTTGTTCTTTGTCAAGTGCAGTCTCAGTAGTCAATTGTCTGTATTTCAAAAGACCGGCTTTGATAACGTTACCAACAGAACCTTTTTGTCTATCGCATTCTTTAATTGCTTCTTCGATTTGGTTTTTGTCAAGCAGGGTTCTCACTTTACGAACGAAAGAATCAATGCTTCCTGATCCGCTCGCTTTGTTCAATGTGATCAAACGCTCGATTGTAAAAGTTAATACGATTAGGAAACAGGTCATCAAAATTGGTACGATAGGACCTCCTTTGTAAACGATTCCGTAGTAGTCACCGTCTATCGGGCCTTTTGCATGATCACCATCTTTGAAGTGCTCAGGAGCTCCCAGCACGAAAATGTAAACGCATAATGCAATCGCAAATAGTAGAGGGATTACCAATGCCGGGTTTAAACCGCCTTTGCCTTTTGTTGCCGCCGCGGCAGGCTTAGGAGCAGGTGCCGGACTTGTAGCTTTCTTTTCCATCAGACTTACTTTTAAAGGTTAAATTGAGATTTTGGTTGTGAATTAAATAAAATTTTTGGTAAAAACTGGTTTTGGTAAAATAAAATTTCGATCGCTTTTTTCAGTTATCGTCATCTACAAAAGTATGAGTTTTCCTTTTAAAAAAAAGCAAGCTTTTCGTCAGATTTTTTATTCCAATTCGGATTGCTCCTATCCGAAATTGTATATTTTGAAGATTAAGCTGCAAGCTATTTTAGTAATAAATCTAAGTTTAATACTCATTTCGCCAAAAAAATACCCGAGTATCAAACAGTTACAAAATTGCACTCTTTAAGCCAAAGTCCCTATACATGTTTCTCCGGTCGCCTAATTGCATTTCAAAATATTTTAACATTAACCAGAAAAAGCAAATAATATTTTTCTCCTACTAAGTGTCTTAACAACATTTTTAAAATCGGAAGCGAAACAGGACCTGCCTTTGTTAGGATATTGACAGAAAACAACATCGTTCATAATGCCTCCACCTTAAAGATTTGTCTCTAAAAAATCATCCAACACGGTCCGTAGCTAGAGCAGTTTGACAAAAATCAGGTAATTTTGGCTTTCAGCTACACTGAATATCCGAACTTAACAAATTCTTAATACAATGAAAATTGACCGGGACGCCTTGTATAAAGTTGCCCATCTGGCACGTGTGGAAATTCGTCCGGAAGAGGAAGAAGCGATTCTCAAAAGCATGGACTCAGTTCTCAATTGGATGAACCAGCTAAATGAAATAGATACAGAGGGTGTTGAACCACTTACGCATATTTCGGATGAAGTAAATGCGTGGCGCAGTGATGAGGCTTCCAATACGCTGACAAGGCCCGAAGCTCTTGCTAATGCCCCGTTAAAAAATGAGCGCTATATTATGGTACCTAAGGTGATAGAATAGTTTACAGTCTCAACTTTATCTTATTATGAATCGGTCTGCATCCAGCATTACAGGAAATGAAGTGCGGTACTCGTCCAGATCGTCTTTTGAGAAACGCACGATCTTGACTACGTCTTTATCGGCCAGCATACAGGCAGGTTCTCCCAGATAATCAAGTGCAACAGAATCGCCCTGGTATTTTAGGCCATTACCATCCTCCCCGATTCGATTGACCCCCACAACATAACACTGATTTTCGATTGCGCGCGCCTTCAGGAGTGTATTCCACGCATGCGCTCTTTTGGAAGGCCAGTTGGCCACATATATAAGAATGTCGTAGGGGTCTGAAGCAGTATTTCTGCTCCAGATCGGAAACCTGAGGTCGTAGCAGATTAGGGGTGTAATTTTCCAGCCTTTCCATTCTATCATCAGTCGGTCTGATCCGGGCTGGTAGTATAAATGCTCGTTTCCCAATGTGAAAAGATGCCGCTTATCGCTGTACAAAAAGGTCGAGTCAGGCTTCATGCAAACGGCTCGGTTATAAAAATCCCCTCCCTCACTTACTGTAAAGCTTCCGATTACCAGTGATTTCGTCTGCGCGGCAATTTGCTTCATCCACCTTGTCGTGGTGAGGTTCATCGGCTCTGCCAGCGATGTGTTCATCGTAAAGCCGGTATTAAACATTTCCGGCAATACGATCACATCAGGAGCATCAGGTACTTGCGCAATTTTCTCTTCGAGCGACGAAAGATTCGCCGTCACATCTTCCCAGTACAAGTCGGACTGCACCAATGCAACGCTTAAAGTCTCTGTGGGAATTCCCGGCATAAAACTAAGTTGACAATGTACCTTATATATATGTACCTATTTGCGATTCGGGAAACGCATCCTGTAATCTGCGTCGACATTCCCTTTTGAGATATCTGTCAGTTTCTTCTTGATAAACTGTTTCTTAAGTACCGGCAGATAATCGACGAATAACTTACCCAGTAAATGATCATATTCATGCTGAATGATCCTGGCGGCCATACCCGAATACTCCTCTTCATACTCGTTCCACTCCACGTCCCGGTACCTGATCCTCAGTGTCGACGGCCTGTAAACATCGCCTCGTATACCCGGAATACTCAAACAACCTTCTTCAAAAGCCCACTCCTCTCCACTCTCCTGCAGGATTTCAGGATTGATGAAAGTTTTTTTGAAATCAGCGAGTGACAAATCAGCTTCATCTTCGTCATCATCTTCATCCTTTTCTGCAAAAGGGGTTGCATCAACCACAAAAACCCTGATATTCATTCCTATCTGTGGGGCGGCGAGGCCTACACCATTTGCAGAGCGCATTGTTTCGAACATATCCTCAGAAAGCTTTTTCAGGTCGAGCTCGTCTTTTTCAATGAACCTGGTTGGCTTTCTTAAAATTGGATCTCCGTAGGCAACAATTGGGTAAATCATTTTATTAAAACTTGAATTGACATTATAAAAACTTTCTTCCGTTATCCCGGCTTTCCATATAGGACTGCAAAATAATGGTTGCACTTACCTTATCTATATTTCCCTTTTCTCTTCTGTCACTCTTTTTCGAGCCGGCTGAGATCATCGATTGCAATGCCATCGAGGAAGTAAACCTTTCATCGTGCGTGTGGACCGGAATTTCCGGAAAATCTTTCCGAAGCAGCTTGATGAACGCATTTACACGCGCTGCGTTCTCACTATCCGTATTATCAAGCTTTTTTGGCATTCCTACAATGAATGCCTCCAACTGTTCTTTTTCGGAATATTTTTTGATAAAGTTCCTGAGGTCGTGTGTGGCGACAGTATCCAGGGCAGTAGCTATAATTTGCAATGGATCAGTGACGGCAATGCCGCTGCGCTTAGATCCAAAATCGATTGCAAGAAGACGACCCATTTATCTTAAAGAATGTTAATAGCTTGCAAAGATAAGACCTTTCAACTAGCTTTTCCTGATGTACGAACGGATAATAGGAAGTGATCAGGCGTGAAATAATCCATCTATATTTGTATTATGATTGATAAGCGCTGGATACACCATCCCGAATTTACGCCAGACGAACAGCGGGTAGTCGGCGAACTTGCCGAATCTTTAAATGTAGACCCTTCCCTGGCTGCGCTGCTTGTACGCCGCGGTATCATGGACTTTGAACAATCCAGAACCTTCTTCCGGCCTGATTTATCCCAGATCCATGATCCTTTCCTGATGAAAGATATGGATGCCGCAGTGGAAAGACTGACAAAAGCAATTGCGAATGGTGAAAAAATCCTGATATATGGCGACTACGATGTGGATGGTACTACCTCAGTTGCAGTTTTTTACGGATTTTTGAGAAAAATTTACGCTAACCTGGACTACTATATTCCCGATCGCTATGAGGAAGGGTATGGCGTTTCGTGGCAGAGCATTGACTGGGCGGAACAAAATGGCTTTACCTTAATAGTAACACTGGATTGCGGGATCAAATCTCTTGATAAAGTTGAAGCAGCTTCAGAAAAAGGCATTGACTTTATCATCTGCGATCACCACCGCCCCGGCAACGAACTCCCTGCGGCTGTCGCGGTACTGGATCCTAAACGGGAGGATTGCTTATATCCCTACAAAGAACTGACCGGCTGCGGGGTAGGTTTCAAATTGCTGCAGGCATTCTGCATTCAGCATCACATTGACCTTGAGTCTCTTTATGAATACCTTGATCTTTTGGTCGTAAGCATCGCTTCCGACATCGTTCCGATCACAGGCGAGAACAGGATTTTTGCTTTTTATGGTTTAAAAAGGCTAAATGCTTCACCTCGTACAGGTATACGGGCACTTATACAAGTCGCGGGGATTAATGGTGCCCTCGATATTACTAACGTTGTCTTTGGATTAGGCCCAAGAATAAATGCGGCTGGCAGGATTAAGCATGCCAAGGAAGCTGTCAGACTACTGCTCTCCGAACTGGATGAAGAGGCGCTCGAGTTTGCGATGGAAATTAACAAACACAATAGTGAGCGCCGCAATTTTGACTCCAATATCACAGAGCAGGCGCTTTTCATGATCGAAAATGATACCTGGGCGGCAACTGCAAAAAGTACTGTTCTATATAAAGAAGACTGGCATAAAGGTGTAATAGGAATTGTAGCCAGCCGCTGCATTGAGAGATACCACCGACCTACCATTATTCTGACTCAGTCGCACGGTAAAGCCGCAGGATCGGCCCGCTCGGTTCCAGGATTTGACGTATATGAAGCAATTGAGGAGTGTGCAGATCTTCTGGAGCAATATGGCGGTCATACGTTCGCTGCCGGGCTAACTTTACCGCTACAAAATCTTGAAGCATTTAAATCGCGGTTCAATGAAATTGTAAGCAACCGCATTCTGCCCGATCAGCTCATACCGATGATCAATGTCGACATGCTACTGCATCTCGAAACGATTTCACCCAAGTTTTATAATGTCCTCAGACAAATGGGACCTTTTGGGCCGGGGAATATGACACCCGTGTTTGAATCCGGTTATGTGACGCTGGTAAACAGGCCGTCCCTGATGAAGGAGAAACATATTAAGTTCGATGTAAAGCAAGGCAATTCGCAGATTTATACTGCAATAGGATTTGGAATGGCACATTTTTATCCGGATATCAGTATGGGCCGGCCGTTTTCTATTTGCTATTGCCTGGAAGAAAATAACTTTCGTGACAAAAAAACGTTACAACTCTCTTTGAAAGACATTAAGCTGCATTGAAATGCGGTGCAGCCATTTGAAACAACAATCATGATACTCAGAACTGAGAACCTTGTCAAAAAATACGGGGTACGTTTAGTAAATAACAATGTAAGCTACCAGGTAGAACAAGGTGAGATCGTCGGGCTGCTTGGGCCTAATGGGGCAGGCAAAACCACTTCCTTTTATATGGCCGTAGGGCTCGTTAAGCCTAACAGTGGTAAGGTTTTTCTGGACGATAAAGATATCACCAACCTGCCAATGTACAAGCGGGCGCGGCTTGGACTGGGTTACCTCGCGCAGGAAGCATCGGTTTTTCGTTCATTGACTGTTGAAGAGAATATCAAGGCAGTACTTGAAATGACAGACCTTTCCAGAGCCGAGCAAAAGGACAAGGTTGAAGAGCTCATTGAAGAATTTCACCTTGCTCACGTTCGTAAAAGTAAAGGTATGGTACTTTCAGGAGGTGAGCGTCGCAGGACTGAGATCGCTCGTTCACTGGCAGTTGATCCTAAGTTCATTCTGCTCGACGAACCATTCGCCGGCGTCGATCCGATTGCCGTGGAAGATATTCAAAGTATAGTAGCTAAACTCAAGCATAAGAATATCGGTATCCTGATCACCGACCACAATGTGAACGAAACGCTTTCCATTACAGACCGGGCTTATTTGCTGTTTGAAGGAAAGATACTGAAACAGGGAACCGCGGAAGAACTGGCAGAAGACGAGGTAGTGCGCCGGGTATATCTCGGGCAGAATTTCGAGTTAAAAAGGAAGGTCTGAGTCGAAATAGAAAAGGGAACGCTACAAGGCATTCCCTCTCTTATAATTATTCACCATGAACTGTATTACTACTTAATACGGCTCAACTGTCCTATTTCTTGGGGCACTTCTTACAATGTTTCCCCTTTTTTTTGTACTTCTCACAGCACTTTTTGAATACGCAATCCGAGTGGTCACTGAACGATTTCATCCAGAAACTACCCTGATCAGAGGTTGTATTACATTCGCTAATCCCAAAAACACTCATTCCGTAAACAGTTAAACCTGGGCAAATGTAATACCTATTTAGAATGATTCAAATGTTTAGCGAAATTTATTTTGAATAAATCTAAATAACTCTCCCGCTATTTGATCTTTTCCCAAACTTCATGAATCCGCTTACCTTCACTGCTTTTACCGCTATGGTCCCAACGACCATTTTCAAGCTTGTGATCAAATGTCAGAGATGTCCCTACCCGGTTATTGTCTTTCGAGAAAAACTGGATATTCTCTGTATACTTTCCATCTTTAACGTTGTAAGTTCCACCGCCGGTTGCATAAAAACCTTTAACTCCCGGATCGATAGCAAACCATTGAAAACGGGTTCCAGAAAGTAATTTCAAGGTTTTTCTTGTGCCCTGCTGATGAATTTTCACAAGCCCTCCCTGCCCATCCTGTGCGCGCTCCGTGATATGCCACGCCCCGGCCATCGGGACATTAGAAGCATCATCAACCTGCATCCACACCATTGCCTCTTCATATCTTAGGGTAAGGATTTTATCCTTAACAGTAACTGTAAAAACAGTGGGAATCCCGATTTTGGCAGTATCAGCAGAATTGAATTCTGGTGTATAAGTCATCTGGTCGCCACTCATGGTAAATGGCCCTCCCTCAGTTCGCTCGAAATATTTGTTCCCAACACTATAAGATGCAATCACAAGATAATTATCCGCTACAATCAGCGTAGAGGCACTACCTGTCGGCTCTTGTGACTTCCAGGCGCCCTTTGGGACCTGCCCATAAGTGACCAATGAGATGAATAGTAATGTGGTTGTCAGTATACGTTTCATTTTTACATTATTTAAATGTTAGTATATACGTTATCAAAATTATGCCAGGTTGTTTCCGCGGTTTGGTCATCGTAAAATTTCTTTTAAAACTTCCATTGACCTGATTTCTCCCAACCCGTCCATGTGAATTTTGTAAAAGAATATCAATTTTTCCAAAATCCTTAACCGGCGGCCCCTGTCTAGGGTTATAACCGACCCGAATCCCGAAGTAAGTAACTCTCGGACTGCACCTTGCTCGACCATATCAGCCGTTTGAGGATAATTATTTCCCCTCAGTTCATTTTCCAGATCTTCCACGGTTTCAATTCCGAATCCCAGGTAAGACGCAAGCTGTGAGAGAAAATGAATGTGGAAGTTCTCAAAATGTACTTCCGCATGATCAAGATAAAGAATTGCCTCTTGCAAAAACTGGAACAAGGGTTCGTTGCTTTCTTCCTCTCTGAGCGTTTTGCCCAATATTTCCGTCACAAATAATGCCAGGCTCGACTTAATAATATCAAATGGGATCGAGCGAAAAGGGGCATAACATTTCAGTTCAGATAATCGGTGAATAGTATCCTCCTTGCTCTTGTGATAAACAACCAGATCAAGAAGTGTAAGTGGCTGAAAGAATGCTATTTTGTTGGTTTTTGATTTCGGGCTCCTAACCCCGTTCACTATATAGGTCTGTATCCCGAACGATTCCGTATAAATTTTCGCGATGATAGAGGACTCCCGGTAGCGAATGTAGCTTAAAGCAATTCCGCGGGTTTTATAAAGCATACTGAACCACTTTTTAACCAAAATTACTTATCTTTCTGTAAGATAGGTTTGTCAGCGACAGGAGTGCTATTAATATAAATTTACCATTCGGTGATTGTGATTAATCTATCGGCGTTTCAAAGAGATTCGGAAAGGGAGAAAAATCATCCGATTTTGAAATTTTTTAAGCTAAACGATTTGTACCTTTGTAAGAAATGACGAACTAAACACCCGTTAAAATTCGTTGTGTTAACATTGAGATAATACGCTTTGCATAGCTGCAAACATTCATATTTGTAACGCATTTCTCTTCTTATGAGCGACGCCATTAAGCATGAGTGCGGCATAGCACTTATCCGTCTAAGAAAGCCCTACCAACATTACATCGACAAGTATGAAACGCCCATGTACGCGGTACACAAGCTTTCAGTAATGATGGAAAAACAAGTTAACCGGGGTCAGGACGGAGCCGGTGTAGCCAACATTAAAATTGAAGTCCCTCCCGGCAAACGTTACATCAGCCGTTACAGATCCGTAGAGCCTCAGCCACTTACGGACATTTTTTCTAAAATCCACAAGAAATTCCGGAAAGGTCTCAAAAATCACAGAGACCGTGCAATGGACGCCAAATGGCTCCAGGAAAACCTTGCATTTACAGGGGAAGTGTGGCTTGGCCATTTGCGCTACGGAACGCACGGAACCAACGAAGTCGAAAATTGTCACCCCATGCTCCGCCAAAGTAACTGGAGAAGCCGGAACCTGGTCATGGCAGGCAACTTTAACATGACTAATGTGGATGAACTTTTCGGAAAACTGGTATCTCTTGGCCAGCATCCGAAAGAGAAAGTAGATACCGTAACGGTTATGGAGAAAATAGGACATTTTCTGGATGAGGAGAACCAGCGGGTGTTCGAGCGCTTCAAAGGTGTCTACGAAAATCCCACACTTTCTGATGTCATCGAAGATAATATCGATTTACAGCGGGTACTATACCGTTCCTGCCGAGATTTTGATGGCGGTTATGCGATGTGCGGCCTTACCGGCTATGGCGCATCGTTCGTAATCCGCGACCCTGCCGGCATTCGCCCGGCGTTTTATTATGCTGACGATGAGGTTGTTGTAGTAGCGTCTGAAAAACAGGCTATCAAAGCTGCATTCAATGTTGACTATGATCAGATTCTGGAAATTACTCCCGGCTCTGCATTAATTGTTGACAAAAACGGTGAGTATAACGAATTTCCAATCCTGCCTCGCCTTGAAAAACGTTCCTGCAGTTTCGAAAGGATTTATTTTTCAAGGGGTACAGATCCGAATATTTATTACGAAAGAAAGCAGTTAGGAAAATTACTGATTCCTCAAATCCTGAAGGAGATCGATTACGATCTCGAGAACACGATTTTCTCTTATATACCAAATACAGCGGAAACCGCATTCCTTGGAATGATCGAAGGTTTAGAAGAATACCTTGCCAAAAAGCGCAAACAGGCGATTATGGAGGGTATTTTGTTCGAAGAGGACCTGGAAAAGGTCTTGTCATTCCGCCCAAGGATTGAAAAGCTGGTAACAAAAGACGTAAAATCACGGACTTTCATTACCGCCGACGCTTTGCGCGACGACATGGTTTCAAGTGTTTATGATACAACGTTTGAAGTTGTCCGCAAAAACGTGGATACAGTTGTGATCATTGATGATTCCATTGTTAGGGGCACTACTCTCGAAAAAAGCATCCTCACCATGCTCGACCGCCTCAAGCCGAAAAAAATCGTTGTTGCCTCTTCGGCTCCACAGATTCGCTTCCCCGACTGTTACGGTATTGATATGTCTAAAATGAAGGACTTCGTTGCATTCAGGGCGGTTTTAAAACTGTTGGAAGAACGGGATCTGGACCATCTGCTGGAAGACGTTTACACAAAAAGTGTGACTTCCATAGCAACTAAAAATCCTTATCATACCAACTTCGTTAAAGCGCTCTATGAGCCATTTACTGACGAAGAGATATCTCAGAAAATAGCGGAAAGCATTCGTCCAAAAGACCTGAATGCGGAATTGTCTGTCGTTTTTCAAACCGTTGAAAACCTGCACAAAGCTTGCCCGGACCATTTGGGTGATTGGTACTTCACCGGAAATTACCCAACGCAGGGAGGAAATAAAGTGGTTAACAAAGCATTTGCTAACTCCTACGAAGGAAAACTCGAAAGGGCTTATTGATATGTGAAAAGCGAAAATGATAAATCAGCCGCCTTGGAAACAGGGCGGCTATTTTTTTAAAGGCTTGATTCGGCTATCTTGCCGGCTTAAAATAAACCTGTAACCAATGGTACAATTCAACAAAATCCGGTCTGCCAAGATCTGTTCCTTACTTCTCTTTTTACTGCTACTCGGCGGGGCGGTTAATGCCCAAACCGCATCCGGAACTTTAAACGACCTTAGTTTCCTCGAAGGCCACTGGCTCGGCACCTACAATGGCGGCCCGATCGAAGCTTCCTGGACTGCACCTGCGGGCGGCAACATCATGGGCTATATTCGTATGATCAAAGATGACAAACCTGCGCTTTATGAGGTATTTGCATTTGAACAAACAGAAAAAGGCCCTGTCGCAAGAGTGAAGCATTTCAAACCAGGCCTTATCGCGCTGGAGGAGAAAGATGTTTCCGACACGTACAATTTTATAGAGGCGAAAAAGAATCAGGCGCTCTTTGAGAAAGATGATATTTCTGTGCGGATTATTTACGAGAGACGCTCTCAGAACCAACTGGTTATCCAGAGAGGCAAGATGGAAAACAACAAATGGGTATTTGTAGATCTTTTTGTTTTTAACAGAATCCCTTAATTTCTCCCGTTATCAACAAAAAGGCAGCAGGCTTGTTCATTCAACTGCTGCCTTTAATTTTTTATAATCAGGTAAACTCCCGCGACGAGCAGGATAGCACCCATTATTCTGGGAAAAGAGATTTGATGCACTGCAAAGCCCTGCAAACCAAAGTGATCGATTGTCATAACGGCGACCATTTGCCCGGCAACAACCAGGCAGATCATATTGGCCGAACCAATGTGCCTGACGATCATAATAACCGTCAACACATAAAAAGCGCCCAGCGCACCGCCCATGAATCGCGTCCAGGAGATCTGTTTCAAATCACTTAAGGAAGGGACAGGATTTTGATTGAAGCAGGCAAACGCGATCAGCAGGATTACCAAACCTACAAAAAAAGAACTGATTGCAGCAAGGATAGGGTTATTGATCGATTCTCGCAGCTGTACATTGACTCCCGATTGAACCGCATTAGAAATTCCGATAAGAAAAGCTAGAAAGAGGAAAAGCCAATTCATATTGGAACCTATTTTTTCATTTCCGTTAATTCATCCGGGTCGACTGTCTTAAAATGACCGTAAACCCGCAATACGATCGCGAGCGCGACGGTCACTTCGGCAGCAGCCACTACCAAAACAAACAGGGCAAATAGCTGCCCGCTCAGCCGGTCGCTATCGTAACGGCTGAATGCGACAAGGTTGAGATTAACTGCATTGAGCATCAATTCGATACCAAGCAAAATCCCAATAAAATGCCTCTTGGTGATTGCCACCGCAAGTCCCGTAGCGAATAATACTGCAGCAACTATTAAATAATGGTATATGGTTATCGAAGTCATTTTGCCGGATTACGGTTCAAGGCAAGATATGCGGCACCAACAAGCGCCACCAGAAGTAAAACAGCGGCAATCTCAAATGGCAACAGATGTGTTGTCATCAATTCAACACCAATTGTTTTAATAGTAGATTTTCGACTGACCGCTTCACCTGACATACGAAAGTTAGCGGAGAAAATGATCCTGGTAAAAATCATCACAATGCCAAAGCCAATCAACCCTCCCCAGACTTTCCTGCTAACGGGCACATCCACCCTATTATGTCTGCTCGGACTGTCGTCTTTGATCGCTCGTTGTGTCAACATTATCCCAAATATCAGCAATACCAATATTCCTCCGACGTAGATCATAATTTGAGAAACACCCAGAAAGTCGGCGCCTGCCAAAACGAACAGTGCTGCCACTCCGAGAAACGTCAAGAACAACGCAAATGCCGCGTATATCAGGTTTTTCGAGAATAAAATGAAAAGCGCGGCCACTATCGCAAGCGTCGAAAATCCGTAAAATGCTGCTGCCTCTATTGTTTCCATTCTGTCGGTACTGTAATATTTCGGGCTATTCTTTCGGTTTGGGTTTCATCGTTGGCTTGAATGCCGGTTTGGCCGGAGCAGGTTTTTCCGAAGGAAGTTCGGCTGCCGGCTTGTCACTATCATCCTGCGAAGCCACTTTTGGCTTCATCGTTGGTTTAAAAGCTGGTTTAGCCACAACAGGGGCTTCCGCCGAAGGCTCAGCTGCTGGTTTTTCCACACTTTCTTCCGAAGCCACTTTTGGCTTCATCGTTGGTTTAAATGCAGGTTTAGCCACAACAGGGGCTTCCGCCGAAGGTTCTATTGCTGGTTTTTCATCACCTTCCTCCGAAATCACATTCGGCTTCATCATTGGCTTGAAAACCGGTTTCGGGCGCGCCGGGGCTGTTTCCGGCGCCTCAGCAACAGGTTGAATCTCAGCAACAGGTTGCTCGACGTTATTTTCCTCAGGAACAACTTTGGGCTTTAATGTCGGACGAAATGCCGGTTTAGGGACTGGGACCTCGTCAGATATTTCGCTCTTTACATTAGTATCCTCATTCGAAACTGGAGCAGCGGGATTTTTAGGTTTGAAAACCGGCCGTGCAACTGGCTTTACCTCCGCGGTTTCCTCAACAGCACTTGCCGGCTTTTCATCGGTTGCCGCAGGCTTAGGCTTCGCAGAAGGTTTGAAAACAGGACGTGCAACTGGGGCCGGAGCAACGGGCTCAGCAGCAGCGGCAGGTTTTGAAGCTGCTTTTAATGCCTCTTTTTCTTTCTGGAATTGTTCAAGCAGCTGTCGTTTTTCGTCGGCTTGCTCAGGGGTGAGATTGGAATAGTTGTAAACCATATCCCTCACATCAAACTCACTGTAATCGAATGTCTTGGTCATTGTCAGACACTCCGTCGGGCAGACTGTTGTACAAAGGCCACAGTAGCAGCACTTTGCCATATCAATATCAAACTTTGCAGCAAATAGCCGGATCGGAGAACCATCGGAGGCCCGACCGACTTCTTCTATCGCCTTGATGGGCTCGATTTCGATACAATCGACCGGACAAACTTTCACACATTTGTCACAGACAATGCAGTCGTCCATCTCATTATGTAACCGGTACCTCCCATTATCCGGTATTGGAATACTTTCCTGCGGATACTGGATCGTCACCATTCCGTCCTGCTGATCGTAAAAATCACCGGAACGAATGTCCACCAAGCTGCGTCTTTTCCGCGCATTCCAAAGATGACGCAGCGTCAGGCGCATTCCAGTGACCGTGGTGGAGATTCCTTCTGATATATTTTTGAAGTAGGTTGACAATTCGATCTATTTTAATGCACAGATACCCTACGGCAAATATAGAGTAAACTGTTTTTTAATACTGCTTCTCTAAAAACTTCTTGTCTGCTATTTCGGTTCAACATTTCCCGCCTAATCTCCGTACACTAACATTAATGCGATCGGGTGTTTAAAAGAATGGCATTAATCTGACGCAGGTACTCCTCTGCCAGTTTTTCTCTATCAAAATGTTCCCGGACAAACAGGTGCCCGTTTTCTCCGTGCCTGATTGCCAGATCCGGATCATTTAGATATTGCCTGACTTTATTTGCAAAATCCAAAGCATTTTCCGGCTCAATATAAATCCCCGCTTGTGCATATTCTACCAGATCCCTTGATGCGCCGTCTATTGCCAGCATTACGGGTTTTTTGCAGGAAAAATAGTCGAATGTTTTGTTACTGTAAATGGTCTTGAAAATGTCTGCTTTTTTTAAAACCGACATTCCGGCATCCGAGGCCCAGATATATTTCAAAACTTCTTCTTTAGGAATCGGATTCATAAATGTCAGATTGCTCAATTCAAGGGCATTAGCCATATTGATCAGCTCTGCTTTTTCGGGCCCGTCGCCGATCAATACAAAATGAGCGTTGGTATCTGACAGTAAAACAGCCGCCCCCACAATCTGCGTCAGGCAGTTGGCAACTCCGTGTGCACCTGCGTAAATCAGCACAAACCGTCCCTCCCAACCCAACTTTTTTCGAAATGCGCTTCTATTTATTGTTCCCATCACAAAATCCGCGAGGCGGGAGTCGGCTGCATTTGGTATTACTATGATTTTCTCGCTTGAAATTTGCTTGAAGCGTATCAAATGCTTTTTGAATGCAGGTGTGAGGACAGTAATCAGCTCGGCGTTTCGATACAAAAAACCTTCCAGCCAAAGCGATAATTTGATCAATATCCTATTTTTCAGCACACCGGTTTCCACCGCTGACTCAGGCCATAAGTCCCTGACTTCAAATACAAAAGGTATATTTTTGACAAAGGAAATGAACCATCCGGCCAGGCCAACAAACAGAGGCGGTGAAGTGACTATTACAACATCACATGTGCCGCGGACATAAAATATCCCTGCAAACAGTGCAGAAAAAACAAAAGAGAAATATCCCCAAAGGCGTCCCAAAAACCCGGAATGGTAATTACGCGACACCAGGCATCTGATAACTTTCGCTCCGCCGGAACTGGTATATTCTTCAAACCACGGCTTTTTCCCAGCTTTGAAATCGGACATATAATGCACATTCCCTGCAAGTACTGTCACTTCGTGACCGCTATTGATCCAGGCCCTGGTCATTTCATTCCACCTGGCTCCTCCACCTTCGTGATCTTTCAGAAAAAACTGATGTATCAATAGTATATGCATCAGGCTGATCCGGTTTCACGAATCTCCGTACGGATGTAATCGCCTTCAATCAAAAAAGTTACCCTGGCCACCTGCTTTTTTTGACCGTAAGTTTCAGCGTACCAGCCTGTGCCTATTTCGGGATAAATTTCCTTCCCGGCGCTATTCTGCGCCTTAATCCGATAGTTCTCAAAAAATTGGTCGTAAGGGTGCCAGATTTGCCGCAGCTCCATACGGTCCGGTAAATTTTCAATCCAGTCTTCTATCAGCCAATGCAATTCATTATTTCGCCTGGATACTTTTCTTTTATGAATAATGCCTTTTTTGATAGAGGAATATCCTTCAAACTCGCCATACATAGTCACAAGGCCATTTTCTTCACAGATATTTCCGGTGGCTTTCGTAACCCAGTGAGACCACATAAATCTTGGGCCTTTTAACATTTGGCTGTGCGAACCAGGCATAACCGTGTTATGAGAAGCCGTCCCCGAAAAATAATCTGTCCATTCCGGATCAGTATTATAGGAATAGGTACCTGCATCGCGCATAACATTCTGACCGTTTACCCAAATGTCCAGGTGCAGATTATCTGCCTGAAAAGGTCGGTTCCTGTATTTAGCGCATCGCAATAAAGTAATGCTGCCCCCATCCCGCGCAATGAAGTATCCACCGTCAGCATAGCTCGTAACATTCTCGCGTACGATTCGCCCCGGTTCGCCTGCAGGCTTGATCCCAAACCATTCGCTATCCTCCTTCCAGGCGCCGTCACGGTAACCCAGATCAATATTCAGGATGTTTGCCAGTGTATGTAACTGCGGCCGGAAATCCCGGTAGTGACTTGCCGATAGCGGGAAAAATAAGGCACCATCGTTATGTCCGGCATTCGGAAGCCACCCGGTGATACCGTCCTGACACATTACCAGAAACCGAAGCGATTTTCTGACTTTCTGGTAAACCTTTTCACTCAAGTTGTCCCTGTTGACCTCACCAAGGCGTAATGCCCAGGAAAGCAGCTGCACCACAACACGCTGGTAATTGGTAGAAAATTGAATATAGGTGCCATCCTCAAAAATCTGAGTTTCGATCTCATTTTCGAACCATTGCTTGCCACTTCTTTTCCAAACGGAACTTTGAGGAAAGAAGGGAAACAACATCCCGGTAGAATACAGCGCCAGCGACTCTGTGAGTGTGTGGTTATTATGCAATGCTATGCGTGAAAAACGCATATGATCCTGCACCCTGCGCATTTGATTAAAGATACTATCCGCGATTTTGCTGAAAATGCGCTGATCCAGATGAGCTGAAAACTGATAATAATAGAGCGCAAATGTCCAGTTCAATACCCTTAACGCAATTTCCTGACTGCACCGCCAGTTGGGCCCCAGATCGACAGGGTTACTATCAATCCAATCCTCAATCTTACCGAATACGAACTGCGCCTGATCTTTTCCTTCATGATAATCGTAGCGGATCAGATCATACAGGAAACAAAAGCGTGACTTCTCCCATACATATTTTATATCTCCTGCCTGTCGCGACAGGTCGGGAATTTTAGACCAGTGCTGTTCGGGATCGTAGGAATATCCATTCTTAGGGTTCGTATGCCAATCCGCCATTTTCAACCATTCCGAGCTGAAAAATGAGTATTGATCTTTTTTAATTTTTTCAACGCTTGCCCTTAAATTTTCTGGCGCTTTGGTCTTCGTTATCAAAAGATTGTGGGGATCAAAAAGAAATTGAATCTTCTGATCTCTCCACGCAGCAATGCTAACCCGATAATGCCGGAGATTTTTTCTTGAAAACAGAACGTGCCGAAAAGCTATCCTACGTTCTATTTCGTAGTAAATACGAAGCATTACGTAGCGCAACCCCATTGTTTTAATTTGCTGATAAACAATGTTTAGCGATGTCTTCATTCTTATACGTAAATCCAACCTGACTCGTTTAAGCTATTCATTGCTGCAAATGTGGACCTGGTTGTATTGATAATTTCTTGCATAGGAACAGGCGCTTCACCTCCGTCCTTTACTGCTTTTACTACTCGATCGAATTGATTTCTATGCCCTTTATCCTGCCCGGATTTCATTTTGGTAAAAGAATTGAATCCGTAACCGGTTAGACATTTGAAATCATCGAGTACCAGCGACCGGCCTGATGAATGCACTTCCAGGCGCTCCTTCTGATAAAAATGGTGACCGTTTGAAAAATAATTAATTACTCCGGAGGACCCGTTTGCAAGACGAACCAGCATACTTACATTTTCCCTATCCTGACCTGGTGCTACCGGCAATGCATTGCTGCACACAGCGACGATGTGCGATTGAGTCAGATAAGATAGCAAATCGATAAAATGGCAGCATTCCCCCACTATCCTTCCACCGCCTATATTCCGGTATTTGAGCCAGGCAGTGTCAGGCAGCTTTCCTGCATTGACTGTAATAACCACATGCATCAAACTATTTCCCAACAGCTGTCGCATTTTTAAAATGAAGGGGGAAAACCTGCGGTTAAAACCTACTATGAGCATTTTCCCGGACAATTTCCAGGCATCAACAACTTGGTCCAGCTCTCCCTGAAAAATGACTAACGGCTTCTCTACGAAAACGTGCTTACCAGCTTGCAAACCTTGAATTACATGCTGTGCGTGCTCATTATGCCTGGTTGCGATCATCACCAGATCGACTTCTGAATCTTCCAAAATATCTTGATAACCATTTACTGCCATCGGTATCCTGTATTTTCCGGCCAGCTCCGATGCATTGAGTCCGTTTGCACTGGAAATGTATTTGATCGCCGCGCCTTTCAACAGCGGCAGCAGGGTTTGCCTGGTAAAATTTCCGGCGCCAATAATACCAATAACTGCTTCTGTCGGTTCGAAAAGGATCTCTTTTACGGGTGTATTGACAGGAAGGTCCGGCATGGAAGGATATTCGATCACAGTCACAACATTCGATTTTAGATCATTTCCATAAATAGCCGCCGCATTTTCCAATGCGACCTTTTTTTGAATAATTGTTCTGACATCGAGCGCGCCTGACTGCAGCAGATCTAATACCGCCCTTAGATTTCGGTTTTCTGTCCACCGCACGAATGGAAGCGGATAGTCAATACCCTGCTCCTCATATTTTGGATCATATCTACCGGGGCCGTATGAGCACGAAACCTGTAAAGTCAGCTCTTTTTCATAAAAATCAGCGCGGCGGAGATTCATCCCGACAGACCCGATGACGACAATTTTTCCGCGCTTTCGCGAAATATGGGCAGCCTGTCGCACGATCGAATCCGAAGGAGCAGAGGCCGTTATGATCACCCCGTCGACACCTTGCCCTTCCGTCAATTCCAAAATTTGATTCTCGACCGACGCTCTTTGGGGATTTAACACGATCAAACCGTTCGCGCTCGCTTCCAATACCCTCTCTTCATCCGTTTCAATCCCTATTATCCGACATCCGCTGGCGCGTAATAGGCTCACTGTCAGCTGACCGATAAGACCAAGTCCCGTCACGGCCACCGTCTCGCCCAATGCAGGTCCCAGCAGCCTGATCCCCTGCAAGCCGACGGATGCGAGAATGGTAAAAACGGCTTCCTCGTCCGGCACATTTTCCGGCACCCTGGCGGCTAGATGTGCAGGCACACACACGATTTCCGCGTGGCAACCATTGCTAACTACGCGGTCGCCCTTTTGCAGGTTTTGTACGCCTTCACCCACCGCTATTACTTCTCCAAACTGGCAGTATCCCAGCGGCATCAGTTGATCGAGCTTGTTGGACAACATATTAACAGTGCTGATCAAGCCCTGAGAGCGGATTTTGACGATTGCCTGATTTAATTTATCAGTTTGCCGGAAAGCTTTGGAGAGTAAAGATGCTTTTCCGAAATCGACTAGCATCCGCTCCGTCCCGGCGGAAATGATGCTTTTGCGGGTTTTGATGAGCACATAACCCTTTTTTAGAATAGGCACTGGTACCTCCCGTAGCAGGACTTCCCCCGTGCGCAGCCTGATTGCCAGTTGTTTCATATGAATAGTGTGTGGTTTGTTGGCAGGAGGTGACTAATTTGCCAACCCCTCCGGGAAACTTGGGTTCAATAATTTCCTAAATTCCCGTTTTCAAATTCAAAATGTAACTGAACTTTTTATAATGAAGAAACAGCTCAATATCGGTATTATTGGTTATAAATTTATGGGGCGGGCACACAGCAATGCATGGCTGAAAGCGCCCTTATTTTTTAATATTCCGGCAAATCCGGTTCTTAAAGCAGCTTGCGGAAGACATCAGGAATCACTTTCAGAATTTGCGCAAAAATGGGGCTGGGAAGAAACCGAGCAGGATTGGCGTAAGCTAATAGCCCGTCCGGATATCGACATAATTGATATTGCACTGCCGCAAAACCTGCATTACGAAATTGCACTAGAAGCAGCCAGAGCAGGAAAGCATATATTTTGCGAGAAGCCGCTATCAATGAGCAGCCGGCAAGCTGAAGAGATGTTGAAAGTCTGCGAGGAAAATAAAGTTGTGCATTACCTCAACCATAATTACCGGAGAGTACCGGCAGTAGCACACGCAAAAAAGATGATCGAAGAAGGTAAGATCGGGCGCATTTTCCATTGGCGCTGCTGTTATCAGCAAGACTGGATCGTGGACCCCGAATTTCCGCTTACCTGGCAATTGAGAAAGGAAATAGCTCAGGCCGGACCTCAATGGGACCTTAACTCCCACGCTGTCGACCTGGCGCACTTTCTGGTGGGTGATATTGCGTCGGTTTCTTGTTTAACCTCCAATTTTATCAGCGAGCGTCCTATTGCGGACGAAAATACCTCGGGTAATCTATCTGCGGAAGCATTAGGTAACGAAATGGGTGAAGTGACAGTAGAAGATGCGGCTTTGATGATGGTGCGTTTTAAAAATGGTGCGGTCGGCTCTTTCGAGGCTACGAGATTTGCTACGGGTCGGAAAAACCGTCTTTCATTTGAAATTTACGGAAGTAATGGAAGCCTGGTATTTGATCTTGAGAAAATGAATGAGCTGCAATATTTCTCACTCGCGGATGCTGAAGGTGACCAGGGATTCAGGACGATATTAGTAACAGAATCGGTACACCCTTATGTAGGTAATTGGTGGCCTGCCGGGCATATTATCGGTTATGAACATGCATTCGTGCACGCCGTGGTGGATTTTGTCAAAGCAGTGGAGGGAAAAACAACGATCAGCCCCGATTTTTCAGACGGTCTGAAAATTATTCAGGTCTTAGAAGCTGGTATCAAATCTTCCGAAACAGGTCAGCAAATTCATTTGTAACTCAAAGCAAAAACTGGGATGAACATTCGCAAACCTTCACCGAAAACGGCCGCCTTTGTAGTGAAATGCATTATTATTTTACTGCTATTACCCGGTTCATCCCAGGCTCAAAATAGCATTTTCCGAAAGGATAATCTGATCGCGTGGTGCATTGTTCCTTTTGACAGCAAGAACCGCGGCCCGGTAGAGCGGGCGGAAATGCTTAACCAACTCGGCATAACGATGCTGGCTTACGACTGGCGGGAGAAACATATTCCCGAATTCGATGCCGAAATGGAGGCGTTAAAAAGTCACAATATCAAATTGAAGGCATTCTGGCTCTATTCCGGCCCTAATCCTGAAAATGATAAGATATTGCCGATTATTTTAGATGTGCTGAAAAGACACAATATTAAAACTGAAATCTGGTGCATGATCGCCGGGATCAAGGACTTGGATAAAATGTCGCAGCAGGAAAAGATTGAGGTGCACGCAAAACCGTTGACGTATATAGCGGAGAGGGCGGCGGAAATTGGTTGTAAAGTGGGCGTTTACAATCATGGTGGCTGGTACGGTAATCCTGAGAACCAGTTGGAACTCATTAAATATGTTAACAAGCCGAACATAGGAATTGTATATAACCTCCATCACGCCGAAGCCGACCTGGAAACCTTCCCCCAATTTTACCCGAAGATCCTGCCGCATTTACTGGCGATCAATCTGGCTGGTTTGAAAAAAGGTACACCGGTAAAAGTATTGCCGGTTGGTCAGGGCGATGCTGAGCTGGAAATGATGCGTATTATTCAGAAAAGCAGTTACAAAGGTCCGATTGGTATTATCAATGAGGAATTTGCTCCGGATGCGGAAGAAGGACTGAAGATTAATATCGAGGGATTGAAGAAGATTCTTACAGAACTGGGTGACAGAGATGCGGTGAGAAGTTATAAGTGACTTCCATTAATTTTCTTACCGTTTAATAATTCGTTTTTGTAGGCTTTGTCTGGAAAACGATCTTCGCACGCAGCAAAATGGACAATCCAACTAGTTAAATCGTGCGCTACACTTCCATTGCAGGATAAATTGCCAACGATTAATCTTGCGGCAATTTTCGCAAACTATTCCACTCTTCCAGCCATAAAGCGCTGACCACTAACGAATAAGTATAAAGTGTTTACTTAATACTTAACTATGTTGGCTATTGTTTTTGGATAGTCCGCAATTTCTTAATAAGTGGAATACGACATTTCAAATAAATTTTAAAATAACACCCTTTAAGCTATGAAAACAATACTACTAATACTGGCACTTATCTGTGTAAACCTGACTGGCTATGCCCAATGGAGCACAGATCCGACGCAAAGCAATTTAATTCTTCAGGTTTCAAATACGTTAAGAGAATTTACCCTTCACACAGATAACAATGGCGGAACGTTCCTTGTCTGGGAAGATTGGCGAACGTTTGGGCCGAATATCTACGCACAGCGCATTACTACGGAGGGGTTACCTCAATGGGGTGAGAATGAGGGCCACATCGTGCGTGCTGTACAGGGGAATGGTGAGATCATTGCATATATCGCTGAAATTGGATCAACAAGTGATGGAAATGGAAATGCCATCATCGCTTGGTCAGATACACGGGATGGTTACCAGGTTTATGTTCAAAAAATTAATGGAACTGGTCAGACGCAGTGGCAAGACAAGGGACTCAGCATATGCACCAATTGTTCCTATTCCGAAAGATTAAGGATAATAAGCGACGGAAGTGGTGGAGCTATCATTGCATGGAGTGGTGAGAAAGCTTTCTTTGAAGCTGGAGAAGTATATATTCAGCGGATTAACGCAGATGGTGAAGGTCAATGGCAAAGCAATGGTCTGAGAGTAACCAACAATGATGAATACATTAAAAATTTTCTAAACATTGTAAGCGATGGAAATGGTGGTGCAATTGTGACATGGGAATATTTGCAGAATGGAATAAATGAAATACGTGCGCAACACATAGATAACAATGGAAATCCTCAATGGGCAGCCGATGGGATTGTTTTGGGTACCTTTTCCTCAGGTATTGGAAAGCAGCCTGAATCGATAGCTGACGGCAATGGTGGAATAATAACAGTTTGGTACGATGTCCGTAATTCTTCCGGGAATCTGTATGCGCAAAGGATCAATGCGGATGGGCAACCTCAATGGACTCTGGGAGGACTGCCCGTTTGCACTGCAAACGAAGATCAGATAAATCCTAAGATCATCAGTGATACGCAGGGCGGGGCAATCATCGCTTGGCAAGATCCGAGAAATGGTCCTTCTAACACTGATATTTATACTCAGAGGATCAATGCAAGCGGCCAGGCTCAATGGACAGCCGACGGAATACTTGTATGTGCGCGACCTTCCAATCAAGGTGGTCCACAAATGACCCCTGACGGCGAGGGTGGCGCTGTGATAAGTTGGTCTGACAACCCGGCTGACGACATTTTTTATAATGACGTGGACATGTATGCCCAGCGCCTGAACGGCTCAGGAGCGTTACTTTGGGGAAATAATGGCGCCCCGGTTGCCATTGGCGAAAGAAGTCAGGGCCCTGTAGCAATCACCACTGACGATAATGGAGGTTTTGTTGTCGTCTCGCTGTCCGATGCCAGCATATTTGCATCCCGCCTCAACAAAGATGGCTCACTTCCTGTAACCCTGGTCTCCTTTGAGGGCCGTAAGGAAAATGACAACGCAGTTTTAACCTGGAAAACCAGCCAGGAAACCAATAACAAGGGTTTCGAAATCGAAAGAAGTGATGATGGGAAGCATTTCGAAAAGATTGGCTTTGTTGACACGCACAGTTACGGCTCAGACACCATTCGCAATTATCAGTATCTGGACACAAATCCTTCGGCAGGGTCAAACTACTATCGCCTGAAACAACTGGATCATGACGGCAAGTTTGCTTACAGTAAAATAGTGAATGTTAATTTCGGCAAGGCTTCCCGCATGTTTGTCTATCCAAATCCTACGATGGGTGATCTTTTTATTGAAACAGAGCGCGCTAGCGGACGTATACAGATCACAGATATGCTCGGCCGGACTGTTTTTGAAAAGCATATGGTCAACCCCAGGACATATATTGACGTCAAAGGTTTATCACCTGGAATGTACATCCTCAGGGAAGGTGCTTCAAGTCAGGTTTTCGTGAAGCAATGAGTTGTAGTGTTGGAAAAAATACTGTGAATCAGGCAACAAAGCGGATTTAAGGTATTATCGCGAATAAAAATCGCTGATATCATGAGGGAACAGCCATTATTGTATTAAAAGTGTTTGATCGCATATAATGTTTGATAATCAGCAATTTCTGAAAAGTACGATACGACATTTTAAAATAATACCCTTTACGCTATGAAAACAATACTACTGATATTGGCACTTATTGGTGTGAACCTGACTGGCTTCGCGCAATGGAGCACAGATCCGACACAAAGCAATCTAATACGTCAGGGAACGAACACGATAAGAGAATTTACCCTTCACACAGATAACAATGATGGAACATTCCTTGTCTGGGAAGATTGGCGAACTTTTGGGCCGAATATCTACGCACAGCGCATTACCACGGTCGGGTTGCCTCAGTGGGGTGAAAATGAGGGCCACATTGTGCGCGCTATGCAGGGGAATGAGGAGCTGGTTGCATCCATTGCTGAAATCGGATCCATAAGTGATGGAAATGGAAATGCCATCATTGCATGGTCAGATGACCGGGAAGCGCACTCCCAAGTTTATGTCCAAAAGATTAATGGAACTGGTCAAACACAGTGGCAAAACAGGGGGCTTAACATATGCACTAATTGCGTAGTCGCAAGAAGATTGAAAATTGCAGGTGACGGGAATGGTGGCGCTATCATCGCGTGGACTGGAACCAGCGAAGGTGACAAACCGTCAGAAGTTTATATTCAGCGAATTAATAGTAGCGGGGTAGGTCAATGGCAAAACAATGGCGTGAAGGTCACTCAGAGCGAAGATTATGGTAATGATTTATTAGATATAGTTAGTGATGGAAATGGCGGCGCAATAATAACCTGGAAGCAAAACTCGGATTCGCCGTATGGCCCTAATCCAATGCTCGCACAACGAATCGATCAGAATGGCAATGCACTTTGGGACGCTGATGGGGTTCCAATGGGTATTATTATTGCCGACGTACATCAACCTAGTTCCATTACTGATGGCAATGCCGGAATAATAACAGTCTGGTATGACGTCCGTAATTCTTCCGGAAATCTGTATGCCCAAAGGATCAATGCGGACGGACAACCTCAATGGACACTTGGAGGAATACCCGTTTGTACTGCGACTGAGGAGCAGACTAATCCCAGGATCATCAGTGATGCGCAGGGCGGGGCAATCATCGCTTGGGAAGATGCTAGAAATGGTCCTTCTAACCATGACATTTATGCGCAACGGATCAATGCAAGCGGCCAGGCTCAATGGACAGCCTACGGGATACCTGTGTGTGCGCAGTCCTCCAATCAAGGTGGTCCACTAATGACCCCTGACGAGGATGGTGGGGCTGTTTTGACTTGGAGTGACACCCGAAATGCAGACGTTTTTTACGGCGATAGAGATGTATACGCCCAACGCCTGAATGGCGCAGGAGCTTTACTTTGGGAAAACAATGGCGCCCCGGTTGCAATTGGAGAAAGAAGTCAGGGCCCTGTCGCCATCACCACTGACGATAATGGAGGTTTTGTTATCGTCTCGCGGACTGATGCCAGCATCTTTGCATCCCGCCTCAACAAAGATGGCTCGCTTCCCGTAACCCTGGTCTCCTTTGAGGGCCGTAAGGAAAATGACAACGCAGTTTTAACCTGGAAAACCAGCCAGGAAACTAATAACAAAGGCTTTGAAATCGAACGCAGTGAGGATGGGAAGCAATTCGAAAAAATTGGCTTTGTTGACCCATACAGTTACGGATCAGACACCATTCGCAACTATCAGTATCTGGACACAAATCCTTCGGCAGGGTCAAACTACTACCGCCTGAAACAGCTGGACCATGACGGCAAGTTTGCTTACAGTAAGATCGTTAATGTTAATTTCGGCAAGGCTTCCCGCATATCCGTTTATCCAAATCCTACTGTGGGTGACCTTTTTATCGAAACAATGCACGCTGGTGGACGTATACAGATCACAGACATGCTTGGCCGGATTGTTTTTGAAAGGCGTATGGTCAACCCCAGGACATATATTGACGTCAAGGATTTATCACCTGGAATGTACATCCTTAGGGAGGGTGCTTCAAGTCAGGCTTTTGTGAAGCAATAGCTGTATTGTTTGCTAATCAAGCGACTAAATCCGAATAAAACGTTTATTTCTGAGTAAGTGGAACACGACATTTCAAATAAATTTTAAAATAACACCCTTTAAGCTATGAAAACAATACTACTAATACTGGCACTTATTTGTGCAAACCTGACTGCCTATTCGCAATGGAGCACAGACCCGACACAAGAGAATCTAATACGTCAGGGAAACGAGGTAATAAGGGAATTTACGATTCACACAGATAACAATGGCGGAACATTCCTTGTCTGGGAAGATTGGCGAACGTTTGGGCCGAATATCTACGCACAACGCATTACCACGGACGGGTTACCTAAATGGGATGAAAAGGAGGGCCACATCGTGCGTGCCATGCAAGGGAACGATGAACTGATTGCAACTATCGATGAAATTGGATCGATAAGTGATGGAAATGGCAATGCCATCATTGCATGGTCAGATACACGGGATGGCTCCCATGTTTATGTTCAAAAGATTAATGGAACTGGTCAGACACAGTGGCAATATAGGGGAATTAACATATGCACTGATTGCCATGGGGGAAGAGTTAAAATTGTAAGTGACGGAAATGGTGGAGCTATTATCGCTTGGAGTGGCGTTAAGGAGGATTTTAATCAACCATCAGAAGTATATATTAAGCGAATCAATAGTAGCGGTGTAGGCGTATGGCAAAATGACGTTATTAAAGTCACTCATAACGCAGAGTATGGTAATGACTTTTTAAACATGGTTAGTGATGGAAACGGCGGCGCAATTATAACCTGGAAGCAAAACTCGGTTTCGCCGTATGGTCCTGGTCCAATGCTTGCACAACGTATCGATCACAATGGCAATGTACTTTGGAACGCTGATGGGGTGTCTATGGGTATTATTATTGCCGACATAGATCAACCAAAATCCGTTACTGATGGCAATGGTGGAATAATAACAGTTTGGTATGACGTTCGTAATTCTTCCGGAAATCTGTATGCGCAAAGAATCAATGCGGACGGGCAACCTCAATGGACACTTGGAGGACTACCCGTTTGTACTGCGACTGAGGATCAGATTAATCCCCGCATCATCAGTGATACGCAAGGAGGGGCAATCATCGCTTGGGAAGATGCGAGAAATGGCCCTTCCAATCATGACATTTATACTCAACGGATCAATGCAAGCGGCCTTGCTCAATGGACAGCCGACGGAATACCTGTGTGTGCGCAACCTTCCAGTCAATATGGTCCCCAAATAACCCCTGACGGTGAGGGTGGGGCTGTGTTGACTTGGAGTGACGCTCGGAGTGCCGACGCTTTTAACGACGATAGGGATGTATATGCCCAGCGCCTGAATGGCGCAGGAGCTTTACTTTGGGAGAATAATGGCGCCCCGGTTGCCATTGGAGAAAGAAGTCAGGGTCCTGTAGCCATCACCACCGACGATAACGGAGGTTTTGTTGTCGTCTGGTTGTCTGATGCCAGCATCTTTGCATCTCGCCTCAACAAAGATGGCTCGCTTCCCGTAACCCTGGTCTCCTTTGAGGCCCGTAAGGAAAATGACAATGCCGTTTTAACATGGACTACGACTCAGGAAACAAATAATAAAGGTTTTGAAATCGAACGCAGTGGGGATGGGAAGCATTTCGAAAAGATTGGCTTTGTTGACCCGCACAGTTACGGATCAGACACCATTCGCAATTATCAGTATCTGGACACAAATCCTTTGGCAGGGTCAAACTACTACCGTCTGAAACAACTGGACCATGACGGCAAGTTTGCTTACAGTAAGATCGTTAATGTTAATTTCGGCAAGGCTTCCCGCATGTCCGTCTATCCGAACCCTACGATGGGTGATCTTTTTATCGAAACAGCGCGTGCTGGTGGACGTATACAGATCACGGACATGCTCGGGCGGGTTGTTTTTGAAAAGCGCATGGTCAAGCCCAGGACATATATTGACATCAAGGATTTATCACCGGGAATGTACATCCTCAGAGAGGGTGCTTCAAGTCAGGTTTTCGTGAAGCAATAGGTGTATAGGCTTGAAAAAGGTACTGCTGGATTGGGCGACGAAGTGGGTTTAAACTAGTTATCGCGAATAGAAAGTCGCTGACGTTATGAATAGATAGCCATTATTCATTAAAAATATTTATTTGCACATAATGAATATTTGTAACCGTCGTTGACTGATTATGTTCCTCTCAATCAAAACCTTGCCTTTATGAAAATCATTATTCACCTCCTGCTTTTCGGTCTGATATTCGTGAATAGCTGTCGGTCGCCTGCTCCTCCCGCCCCTGAGCCTTTTGAGATGCCTTACTTCAATCAGGTCAATATCAATTTTCAGGAGAATGAGATCCAATGCCTGCTGGATCATTGGTATACTAGAACTTATGATGAGGAAAATCCGATCGTTTTCCGTGTTATCAACGATGCGGCCGCCTACAATTCATTTTTCAGCTGTAAGCAGGGTATTGTTCCACAATCCATAGATTTTTCAAAAAACTCGCTGTTGATCGGTATGAAAGCCGATTTGGGAAAGCCGGTCAATTCCCCTGTTAACATTCGAAAAATGGTGCAGAACTTATCACAGGTTGAGAACGGCGATTATTTGCTAAAAGTAACTGTTGCAGGCCGCCAGGGAGGGGCCGAGGGCGGTGGCGAATGGTTTGGTTTCACTTCCCTAGTACCAAAAATCCAAGGTGACGTGAAGTTGGAAATGAAGTATGAGTTTGATTGAAGGCTTGTAAGCGGACGCCACGCGGGCAGAGGGTCTAAACAACAAAAGGCGCTATTTCTAGCGCCTTTTTGTATTCGTGGGAGTTGAGGGATTCGAACCCCCGACCCTCTGCTTGTAAGGCAGATGCTCTGAACCAACTGAGCTAAACTCCCTTTCTTCCCCGTCGTTTGGGAGTGCAAATATGTGCGACTAAATTTTCCTCTGCAAATATTTTTGACAAAAAAAATAAAAAAATTTACAAAGAACTGAGAATCAAATACCATTACTCAAAGTTCAAATACAATGTCACCGTATGCGTGGAAAGTCTGTTGATCCCTGAACCGACGGAATTTTTTGATGGCTGAAGCATATTTGTCAACCCGTGAGAAAAGCGCAGCTCTGGCGCGAATTTGAAAAACTCGAAAAACTGCTCATAACCCACGCCATAGTCTATTGAAAAATCGCTCGATTTTGTGTCCAGCCGCGAGGTACTGCCTCCCCGTGCGCGTTTTACATTCGTTTCAATGCCCAGCGTCACGCCTGCAACCATATACATCCGCGAATTGACCCGCCGAAGCGATTTGTATTTAAGCAGCAAAGGAACTTCTATCCAGGTAGATTCGCGCTTTTCAATCCTGTCAGCACCATTTGGATAACTGAACTTGACCTGCCGTTCATATAAAGATACCGATGGCGTGGTACGAAGGTCAAAATGTTCGGTAAGGAAAGCATTAACGGTAAAGCCCATGCGGAACGAAGCCTGGGTAGGCGATTGGATCACATATGCCGAATCCTTCTGCAGGAAATCGCTATTGTGCCTGACATTAAATCTGGTAAAGGGCACCGCGAAAAGAATTCCGTAGTGGATCGGCTTGTCGTCGTAATACTCAAGGTGCTTTCGCCTATAACCTGTACCCTGCGCCCTGATATCCTGCACTGCGAAGAGTAGCAGCAGCATTCCGAAAACTATTTTTGCCCGATGTAAATGGAGCAGATCCCGAAGGTAAGTGATATGCATTTGGTATTAATAAAACCTGCTTTCTTATAAATTTCAAGGAAGGCGGCCCCGTCCGGAAATGCCTGGACCGACTCTGGTAAATAGGTATAAGCTGAACTATCCTTTGAGACGGTCTTTCCTATGATTGGTAATATATATTTGAAATAAAAATTGTAAAACTGCTTGAAAGGAAAGCTGCGCGGCTTGGAAAACTCTACTACCACACAATTCCCTCCTGGCTTCATCACGCGGTTCATCTCTGTCAATCCGGCCAGTAAATTCTGAAAATTGCGTACTCCAAACGAAACGATAATCGCGTCAAAATAATTGTCTGCAAAAGCCAAACTTTCCGAATCGCCTGTTTGAAGTGATATAATGTCCTGCTTGCCTATTTTCGCGACTTTTTCCCTGCCCACAGCCAGCATTCCCTCCGAAATGTCTACGCCGATAATTTTCTCCGGATTTAGCGCCAGCGCTTCAATGGCGAAATCACCGGTACCAGTGGCGATATCCAGAATAATCTTTGGCTGCTGTTTTTTCAGCAATTTGATCGCCCGTTTCCGCCAGTAAATATCCACGCCCGCGCTGAGCAGGTGGTTCAGGAGGTCATATTTTGGCGAAATATTATCGAACATTTCCGCTACCTGCTCCCGTTTACTGCCTTCTTTGTCTTTATAGGGTACTACACTCATTTTCTTGCCTGATAAATTCAACTACGAACAAATCTAACAGATAATTACGGTTTAAAGTTGACAGGGCAAAGGTTATTACGGTATCAGGTTGACGAAAAACGTAAACGAACGTCTAAACAGCAATGCAACCCTTTTCCTCACCTAAACGCGGGTTTTATGCGCAAGCTGTACCTTATCATGATTTTCAGCATTTCTGCTGCCTTTGTTTTTGCTCAAAAACCCATAAACCGCTATTCTTCAAACGGGATCAGCGGGAAAAAGAGCTATAACCGCAGGCAGCAGCGCGAATTTTCGGCGGGAATTCGAACTGGCCTCACGCAGTTTTTCGGTGAATTGAACGGACAAGATATGCACACAATGCTGGGAGTAAATATTGGTAAATCGTTTACCAAAGAATTTTCTGTTCAAATCGATTTTACAGCAGGAAAAGTTGGCGGCGAGAAAATGGAATTCTTCAACTCCTATTTTGTAAATGAATACAACTCAGTCGAACTACTGGCCAAATGGGACATTACCGAGCAGTTTAATGCATTTGAGCCCGGCCCGCTGCATGTGACTGTCTACGGTGGAATCGGGCAGATCTATTTTAGTGCAAATGCATTTGATCTCGATAACAACGACCTTGTGAGATTTACCAATAGCCAGTTAAGCGCGCGGAATCCGCTTTTTCTTCGCTGGGGACCTGCAACCGGGCCTTTGGGAATTAGAAAAACAAGAGAAGGAATTTTGCCCGTCGGCACCTCTCTTGAATATCTGCTGTTACCAGCGGTGAAAGTGGGCGCAGAGTACCGGTTTTACTTTGTACGTACCGACAAAATGGATGCCACATCCGGCAGAAGGCTCGTCAATCCTGAAGAAGCCGATTCTTACAGTAATACACCCAACGACAAGTTCAGTTTCCTCTCTTTCTTCTTAACTTACCATTTCGGAAAACGAAATTAAATGGAAGTTATCATCGTTAAAAATGGCAATTCACACCGTTAGCTACAAATTTTATCCTTCTTTACTCAACTGCTATGATCGTTTTGAAAAAGGCTTTCTGAGCGAACAGGAGCTGATTAACAGGGTTAACCGGGTACCAATGCCGCAAACCGAGGCACAACGAAAGGGTGTTATATTTGAGGATGCAGTTATTAAAGGAATTGACGAGGAAATGTTTGATCCGCAAATATTGGCCCAGGTCCGGGCGCTGCTGCCGCGACCGATGTTACGCACCCAGTTTTATTGCGAATATCAGCTTGAAAACGTATTGCTCTATGGTTATGTAGATGTTTTGGGCAAAATGTTCGCAGCAGACATTAAGACTACAAGCAATTATAAGCCAGACCATTACGCACAAAATCACCAGAATTTTTACCTTCCTGCGTTACGTTCGAAAGGTGTGCGCAGCCTGCGGTACATTATCACCGATTTCGATCAGGTTTACCAGGAGGAATACGACCATTCGATTGACCTTTCGGCGCAGGAAGCGCAGATTAAATCGTTTTGTGATTTTCTGGAAATGCACCGGACGGAAATTACTGATCGCCGGATTTTTGGCGGTTAGTCAACCCAAATTTTTTCCTCTTTCAAACAATACTGTAAAAAGTTTTTGGCAGACATTTCTGAATAGTCGCTCACAAAACATTGAGCAGACTTTGCATTATCAAATTTTGCCTTCGCCCCCAACATCAACTCCGTTCCTTCGGAATTGATTACGAATGTTTTGATGCAGACAATCTCCTCGCCAGCTTCATTACAATCACGGTGGAGGCAGATTTCGGTTTGTGTTTCCGGAAGGATGATGATTTTGAAGTTCATGTGAATGTATAGTTTTGTCTGCTGTATTAATACATAATTACTGCTCACGAAGGTATGCCCGCCAAATAAGACTTTGCACAACAGATCTATTGTATTGTCAAAACTTAGCATCTGACGAGTAGTATAGTTTAGTTTTATCCCCAAAAACTAAACTAACGAATTTCTTATTTTAGTTTTCAGCCCAAAATCTAAACTAAGGAAATTTTTAGTTTAGATTTACATCAATTTTCTAAACTAAGCGATTTGTTAGTTTAACTTTTGATGCGATGAAGAACTTTAAAGCAGGCGCGGTCACCAACCAGGGGTATTATAAAAGCTTTCAACCCGAAAACATAAATCGGGACTGGCATGTAGATGATATGCAGCTACTTGGCTTACTAAGCAAAGCCGACAGGGACCTTGGCCGATTGGACATGTATTCGGAATATGTACATATTGACCTGTACATTCGCATGCATATCGCAAAAGAAGCTACCCAATCATCCAAAATTGAAGGCACCCGAACCAACATGGAGGAGGCTTTTCTGGAAAAAGATGAAATTTCGATGGAAAAACGCGATGACTGGGAGGAAGTGCAAAACTACATCAGCGCAATGAATGAGGCTGTGAAACAACTGCATACGCTCCCATTTTCGTCCCGGCTCATACGACAGACGCATAAGATATTACTTCAGGGAGTGCGTGGCAGGCATAAGCAGCCCGGCGAGTACCGCACGAGCCAAAATTGGATTGGCGGAGCAAGTATCAATGACGCCGTATTTGTACCGCCGGTGCATAGTTCGATTGCGGACCTGATGTCGGACATTGAAAAATTCGCAAATGACGAAATCAACCCTTTGCCCGACTTATTGAAAATCGGGCTGATCCACTATCAATTTGAAACAATCCACCCGTTTCTCGATGGAAACGGGCGAGTTGGGCGGTTATTGATTACACTTTATCTGGTCAATAAAGGAATACTTAAACAGCCAATCCTTTATTTATCGGATTATTTTGAGAGAAACAGGGCTTTGTATTACGACAATTTGATGCGCGCCCGGACACACAATGATATCAATCAATGGTTAAAATTCTTTCTGGTCGGTGTTATTGAAATCTCTAAAACAGGCGTGAAGACCTTTGATGGCATTTTGCAGCTACAACGAAATCTTGAAGTCAAACTCCAATCTTTCGGCACACGCGCCGCAGAGGCAAAAAAAATCGTGGAGTACCTATACGAGCAGCCGGTTATTGACGTGGCCCGAATTGAGGCAATCACAGGAAAATCGAAGGCTACTAACTACAAATTATTGGCGGACTTTGAAAGGTTGGAAATACTGCAAGAGGTATCAGGCGGGCTACGGAACAAGCTTTATGTATTTAAGGATTACCTAGACCTATTTCGATAGATACCCATAAGGTACATTAGACGTTTACACTTTATCGTTGCTGCTTCTGTAAAGCTATATAAGGGAAACACTTTCTTTTGCAGATGCAAAAAGGCATGCCCCAACATTGATTCGTTTTTGAAATTAACCGCCTAATAACTGGCGACTTGCCGCTTGTTCATTGTCCTCGGCGGGTTTGTAAATGACTGAATCTTAAATCGTAATCTCACGGATCGATTTAATTATTTCATCTTTTACAAACTATTATTATGAGAAAATTACCCCTTCGGAGGCGCATTACGCCGTATTTTTCATTCCTCCTCATTTTGTCTTCTTCTTTGTAAACCAGTCATGCCGTGACGACCTTGACAGTAAGACATCTCCCGAAGAAAGTCAGGTAAGCCAAACTGGCGGATCAGAAAACAAAATGATCAGCTACGACCAATTCTGATCGGGTTAAGGCGGCTACGACCTTAGGGCAACATGGATTAGTTTTTAAAAAAAATGGGGCTTTGGTCAGTTCCAAGGAAATTGACCCAACTTGCCCAAACTAAAATATGAGCTAAATCGGCCACAAAAAACCATCACCACCTATGGTAAAGTTTTTGCTTTCCCTAACAAAAAAGTTTTTGCTCGCCCTCGGACTTGCTATGCTAGTTCTTATCTTAATAACCATCGACTGGAGAACCGATGGAACTTGCGATGTGGTGGAAAAGGTAAGCTTCCGAGGGATACATTTTCAATTTCCTATTAAAGTACGAGGAGTATTGAAAACGCCAATGACTGGATTTTCACGCTATCATACTCAGCTACAAACAGACTCCATTGGAGGGAAAAATATCTCCGGCAAATGGTTTTTTGAATGGGACTATGGACTTTCGAGACCAAAAGAAATTACAGATACTGTGAGAGAACAGTTAATCCACGGAGTCGCATTCGAGCTTTATGAAGACAGTTGTAAAAGTAATCACGAAATCGTCGAAGAGGTCCAGAATATGTACCCTGGCAACTTCAGATATTTCGAAAATTACGGAAATGGCTCGTTTATATGGGAGCGGGATTGTATGACCATCTTTGTAAAAAGAATCTATCCATACCAGAAAGGGTACTCCATACCTGAGGTATCCTTTTGTTACGGACTTACTTCGTCACAAGTGTCAACATATGCAACCTACACGGGCTATTTTAATAGCGATCCAGACTAGCTGAGCATTACAATAGAATGAAGAATGCAAACGCCCTAACGATTACAGTTATCACTTATGAATAAGTTTCTGTATCCCGTTGCTTTCGGAATCCTCGCGCTCATCTTAGTAACTCCCTGGGATACCGAAGGAACCTGCTATCAACTAGAAAAGGTGAGCTTCCGAGGAATTCACTTTCAATTTCCGATCAAAGTACGCGGCGCGCTGCGGGCTCCAATGGGTGACTTTTCAAGGCATTATACGTGGTTACAGACTGACTCTATCGGCGGCAAAAATATTAGCGGAAAATGGTTCTTTGAATGGGATTCCCAATGGAGCAAGCAAGATCCAATCACTGAAACTTTTAAAGAAAAACTAGTCTACGGAGTTGCATTTGAACTTCATGACGATAGTTGTAAAACCAGTCAGGAGATCGTCGAAGAGATCCAGAAGCTGTATCCAGGCAACTACCGATACGTTGAAGAATATGGAAATCCGTGTTTTATATGGGAACGAGACTGTATGACCATTTTTGTCAAACGAGCTTATGCATATCCTAAGGGGTACAGTGTCCCGGAAGTCTCCTTTTGCTACGGACTGAATTCTTTACAAGTGGATAAATACGGAAAGTATACCGGTTATGTCAAGGGACTCCCCGATTGACTGTGCCATCACATTTCGGAGCCCTGATATAATCAGGGCTCCGATACAATACCTACTTACGAATCAAAACCTTTTGAGAATTCATGGCACCATCAAAATGCGTGGTTGTCACAACGTACATTCCTGATGCCAGATTTTTGCAATCTATACCTTCTGATGTGATTTTCACGGCTTTGTATACATTACGCCCAAAAAAATCGACAATCGTAACTTGCTTAATGTCAGCGCTATTACTAACTAATATCCGGTCGGCTGTCGGATTTGGAAATAGCGTAATAGCTGATCCTGTTTTAATCTTTATACTTTCGATATTGCTGTAAGCAAATGTTTCGTCGAGGTCTACCATTTTAAGACGGTACAAATTTTCACCGTCGACAGGAGATTGATCAGTAAACGAATAATGTCTCGACTGACTGCTTTCCTGATGCGACGACACCGTTCCAATCCGGTTCCAGGATTTCCCGTTAACGCTGTGCTCGATATCAAAATGGCTGCTGTTGGTTTCAGAAGTGGTTGTCCAATTAAGATTTACTGATTGACCTTCCTTTGAAGCCGTAAATTTCGCCAGACTGACCGGCAACGTAATGGTATTTTCGGAAAAGTAGAAATTATGAAACTCAAATCCATTTAGTTGATTAAAATGTCCACCGATAATCGACTGTCCGTTAATAGAGCCACCATTACCACTCAAACCAGCCTTCGGCGCCAGGAAGCTTCCCAAAAATTTATAATGTGCGAGGGAAATTGCAGTTGCATTAGGGAAGTTGAACAGCACCCTGACATTCGCTTCGTCCGCACCATTCATTTTCATGCTGCCGCCATTGATGGAAAGCGTCTGGTTTAGGATATTGATGATCGCCGACGCGCCAGTCGGTATTTCCACCCTGATTTCGTCGCTACTCATATTGTCTGGTAACGTGATGTTAAAGACATTCAAACCATCGCTCGTACCTTTCAGCACATATTGGTGGTAACCATCGAAGGTGACCGTCCCGGTATTTTCAAGTGTGTTCAATAGCCCACTGAGTGTCCGGTAATAACCAAGCAGCTTATTATCTGAAAATTTGATGTGATCCAATACTCCGCCTGTTATTGTGGAGCCGGGCGCCAGCAAGCTCGGAAGCACGTTGCCTGTCGGAGCGGTGTTGTAAATCAGATTTCCCCGAAGTCCCCAGTTACCGCCGCCAGCATTATTAAACTGACCATTAACAACCAGATTATCCGTGAAATCCGGCGCATTAACTCCCACTCCCCCGGTTCCAACGCTGTAACCTCCGGTATTGATATTCATATTCCCGGCAACGGCCAGCCTACCTTCCACGTCACCTGAATTGGTTTGAAAATCCCCGAAAATGATGGCGTTAAAATTACCATTCCCAATAAAGTTAGCCGACAAAAATTCATCGGGAATGGTCAGTCTCGTCCTGGAACCCTGCGCAACTGACTGTTGCCCAAGCCAAAGCAAAGTGATAGAACTAATTAGCGCGTATCGATAAAATTTTAGCGATGACACATTGTAGGTCAATGTAGAAAAAATTTTCATAACATTTTGATAGAGAAGTGATTGAGTAACCTGTTTACAGGAAGTTACACAATGAAAAATGCAGAAGTCAAGAAAAATTTTACCCAATCCTCATCTTCCCTCAAAAAGCTATATTTAGAAGAAAAAGGTTAATAAATACGATCAATTCCGACAAACATCCATCGCGGCTTATGTAGAAATAGCGCAAGGTGAACACCAAAAGCTTTTCTGATATTAATTGAAAAACAATGGCGGGTGGAGCGAGCTATATCGCATATCCATATCGTCATCGGGTCCCTATTTACCGCTAACTCAAACGATTTGTCTTCATTTGGTTTTTCGAGTACATTCGATAGCCTGCCCACTACGTCTCGTTACGGAATCTTTTTGCTTCTTCAAGATGAAAAACAGACTTTTTTCGGCGCTGTGCCTTGCCGTAGTTATTTTGTTTTGCGCCGCTATTTTCCGCAATAATAGTGGGACGAAGACCAGCGCCGCCCAAAAGGCAAGGGAAATCTATCTGAATGAAATGAAGCGGCTGGACTCTATGCTCGTTGCGTACCCTACCTATTTTTTGGATAGCAACTATGCCGCAAGGGTTCGAGTTTACACCGATCTCGCGCGGCAGTTCAAGCGTGTGGAGCTTTTCTTCCTCTATTTTTATCCTGAAAAAGCATACACAACGATGTGGCAGCCGATCCAGGCTACAAAGCAGCCGGTCGGGCCAGCATTACCAGACAATTTCTTGATAGCCGGGCCTTTCGGTATCGATGCGGATTCAGTCGTCGCCAAATCAAGTAAGGCGAATCGCGATTTTGAAAAAATGTTCATTACGCGTGCTGCCAATAACTTCCGGGCGACGTTGGCGGGATTACAATACGAGAAAAACATTCCACTGATGACAGATGCACAGGTCATGGAAGCCATGAAACTGCAAATGTTCAATATCACCAGCGTCGGGCTCGGCAATGGCGATTTTCAACTCAATCCGGTCAATTTGCCGTGCGTTCAGGCTGAAATAGAGGTTTGGAGTAAGGTCCTGAGATTATATCTGGCGCAGCTTCCCAGCTCTTCCAAAAACCTCAAAACCCAGATTGAACATTTGCTCAACGAGACTGAAAAATACCTAGTGTTAAATACTGATTTTGACACATTTGATAGAATGGAATTGTTGACCAGCTATCTGAATCCACTCTCCAAACATTTGGTTACAGTCAGAAAAATGCTGAATATCCACGCCGAACACCGCTTTGCAGCCCTTAACCCCGAGACTAGTGGACTGTTTGAAGCCGATATTTTCAACCTGTCTTTCTTCACGCCCGACAGTAGCGTTACGCTTTTCAAGGAGCGCGCGGAATTAGGCAAAGTCCTGTTTTTCGACCCGATTCTCTCCGACAATAACGAGCGCTCCTGTGCGTCGTGTCACAAACCTGAAATGGCATTTACCGATGGTTTGGGAAAAAGTATGAGCTTCACGCTCGATCAGCTGCTCCGGAATGCACCTACGGTTATCAATTCGGTTTTCCAGCCGTCACAGTTTTGGGATTCCCGTGTTAATTCGCTCGAAGATCAGGCGGATTCTGTGATCATGAATCCCAATGAAATGCACGGAACATCCTTTGAGATCGTGACAGAGCGTATTACTGCCAGCGAAGACTATATCAAGCTTTTCAACAAAGCATTCCCTGAAACGATCAAACATGGAATAGCCAGAAAGCACATTAAAAGTGCTATTGCGACTTACGAAAGGACATTAGTTGGTCTAAATTCTCGTTTTGACAAATATATGAGAGGGGATAAATCAGCTTTGACCTCCCAGGAAATAAATGGATTTAATGTCTTTATGGGAAAAGGTCGTTGCGGAAGCTGTCATTATGCGCCTCTGTTTAATGGCACAGTGCCGCCATACTTTGCAATTTCCGACCATCGTAGTTTAGGCGTGCCAGTTAAAGATACGATGAGCAAATACGAGCTTGATGCGGACGTTGGTTTGCAACATTCTACTCGGAATCCTTTGTTCAAGTCTTCATTTAAAGTCCCGACTGTCAGGAATGCGGCCCTCACCGCACCGTATATGCATAATGGTATTTACCAGACGCTGGATCAGGTGGTTGACTTTTACAATCATGGAGCAGGCAATAAATTTGGATTTCGAGGCCTCTTCATAACCATTCTGCCGGATTCATTAAACCTCAACGTCACAGAAAAAAAGGACCTAATTTCGTTCATACACACACTCACGGACACCTCAGGTACCAGTGAGCGGCCGAAGCATTTACCAAAAATTAAAGGCAAATTCGCCGCGCTTAACGATCGTATAATCGGCGGGAAATTTTAGTTAAAATTTCAAACAAAAAAGCCGCTGCGATTGCTCGTAGCGGCTTTAAGTTGTGGTGATGGACGGAATCGAACCTTTGATTTCTACTTTCATGAGCTTTTCGTTAAAATATTCTGATTCTGAGCTACTAATGGCAAATATATAAAATTGAACCAAGTAACATGCAACCTTAAAAAGTAATTTTCTCGTAAACCATTTTGTAAACCAGATCAGTTAAGATAGATTTGTGGAAATCAAGTCGTCGGCTGCATGGCTACTACAAAATACTATCTCAAAAAGCCAAAACCAAATGGCAATTGCCTGATATCCTTGTATTTCCGCTATGGAACGGAGCAGGTTGTGGTTTCTACAAATCAGTTCATAAAGCCCAAGTCCTGGGACGCAAAAAACCAGAAGGCAAAAGCCAGCCACGAGGCTTATTTGGAGCTCAACGCCAACCTGGATCGGTGGCGAAATGAGGTTCAGAAGATATATCAGCAGCGACTTTACCAGAAACTGTCGATCACTCCCGCCGATCTGAAACCGCTATTTGAGCGCGAGATAAGGACTGATAAATATGAAGCGGCTCCTGAGAAAGGTAAGCCCGGCCTGATCGAGTTCGTCAACAAATACATCAAGTCCGTCGAGGGATTCAAGAATGCCAACACGATCAAGACCTACCGCTCGCATTTGAAGATGTTGACAGCGTATCAGACCGATACGAAGAAGAAAACCATTGCCTTCAACGACATCACACTGGATTTCTACCACGATTTTAAACGGTTTATGGTCGAGATCAAGAAATACAATGAAAACACACAGAATAAGCACACCGGCCTTTTAAAATTCTTCTTGAACGAGGCGACAGAGCGAAAGGAGAATGACAACATAGAGTTTAAGAGTCGGCGGTTCTCGACGCCCCGTAAAGAAGTAGATTCGATCTATCTAAATGAAGACGAAATCAAGCTCCTGATGAAGCTGGACCTATCAGCTGAACCCAGGCTGGAAAAAGTACGGGATCTCTTCATTGTTGGCTGTTTCACCGGCCTACGCTTCTCTGATCTCACGGCCATACAAGCCGAAAACATATCGCCGGACTTCAAATACCTGAAAACTAAGACGATCAAGACAGATGAATTTCTGGAAATTCCGATCCACCCGATCGTCAGGAAAGTAATGGAGAAGTATAAGGGTAAGACGCCGAACCACTTACCGCCCGTGATATCAAATCAGAAGATGAATGAATATCTCAAAGAGATCGGCGAGAAGGCCAATTTAAGCGATGATGTGGCTTTATTCGAAAAGAAAGGAAAAGTCCGGACGCAGAAAAAGGTAAGTAAGTTTTCGTTAATTACGTCTCACACAGCCAGGCGATCATTTGCAACCAATGAGTATCTTGCCGGCACACCCTCCTACGCCATCATGGCAATCACCGGTCACCGGACCGAAAAGGCATTTTTGACATACATCAAGGTAACCAAAAAACAGTACGCGCGACAGCTTTCAGAAATCTGGAAGGAGCGTTTTAAAGATGAGTGATTATGGAGGACAGTAAGAAACCAGTCGGGAAATATTCGACAGTAAAGAGACTAGGAGAAACGTTTTTGGGAATCAAAGGAGACGACATACCCCTTGTTTCATATTTTAAGTACGATGTCGTTGACCAGCTTAATGAATTTCATCTGGTTTTCCCGTCGGAACCAAGTACAACCTTGTATGAAAACACAATCTTCTCGAAACTGGTAAGGCTCGCTACTTTCAGCCAATCTCTCCGATGCTTCCGGTATCATTATGAAGCTTACCCGGACAAGGTCGAGTTTCTGGATTTCTTCGTAAATGAAATTCCCATTCGACTAACACAGCCTTACTCTGCACAAGAAAAAACCATTTTAGAAGGCCTGCTGGCGGAAGTCAATCGACAGCTGGAGGAAAACACAGTCATTCCGAAGTGCGAGGAAGAAGTAGACATTTACACCTACTTGCCTCAGGGAAAGGTTATCGCGTTATTCAAGACGATTTTCTACAGTACCAATGGGGACAAACCTTTCGAGGCGACACAAGATGATCTTGTTGCCCTTCTTAGAAACTTTACGCCTTTCAAAAAAATGAAACGTAGTTACATTGCGAAGAAGGTAACTGAGAATAATGCAGCTGACCATCTACCTGAATCTCTGATTATTGAACTGAAAAAATTCTTGACAAATAAATCGTAGTCAGATCTTCACCAGTAATGTGCAAATTTTGCACATTACCCATTGATTTCATGAGGACCAAGTTTAAAATAGTGCTCGTAGCAAGAGAAAGAGAGAGTCGCTTGTGCCAGAAATTTTACAATAACGATAGTTGATGGTATGCACGTCAATTTATTGTCCGACGAAATTGGCATCAAGTCTTCGACAAAAAGTAGCAAACTCTTAGCTATCACTCGGAATTACTCGGATTTTTGTACTGAAAATAGGCTTAACTGTCTCATTTACTAGACATTACTCTTAGACAAAAAGCATTCAAATAAAATTATCATTGTCTAAGAGTTGTAATAGAATCTATCTAAGGCGCTTCGGACCAGTATGCTTGCAATTGTCAAGGAATACTTGTCAGTTCAAACCGAAGGCATGCCAGAAATGCATAAATATTGTCTATGACAACATGTAATTGTACCCCTAGGATATAGAGTGAGATCCATCTAAACAAAAATTCTGCATTTGGGCACTTTGAAACGGACAATAGGGTTCTTCCTGAAAGTCTAAATGCTTTTGACTATGAATGAAAATTGCCTGTATCTTGACTATGCGTCCACGACCCCAACAGATCCCAGGGTGCTAGATGCAATGCTGCCCTATTTCGGTCAAAAATTTGGAAATCCTGCAAGTAGAACACATGACTTCGGAGTTGAGAGCAAAAATGCAGTACAACGAGCAAGAGCTCAATTAGCCGATCTAATTGGGGCTAAAAAGGATGAAGAGATCATATTTACATCAGGTGCCACGGAGGCAATAAATTTGGCAGTAAAGGGGGTATATGAAAATTACCGGCACAAGGGTAATCATATCATCACTACCATAGTTGAACACAAAGCAGTTCTAGACACTTGTTTGTATTTGGAAACGCAAGGTGCCAGAGTAACCTTGCTAGGGGTTAATCAGAGTGGCCTAATAAATTTGGAGGAACTAGAATCCGCAATCACGCCAGAAACAGTCCTGATCTCGGTACAATATGTCAATAACGAGACGGGTGTGATACAGCCGATCTCGGAAATCTCAGCTATAGCCAGGCAGCGAGATATTTTGTTCATGACTGACGCAACTCAAGCCGTGGGTAGAATCCCGTTAAATGTCCACAAAGAAAACATTGATCTGCTTACCTTTTCCGCCCACAAAATATATGGCCCTAACGGTATCGGAGCGCTTTATGTAAAGAGCACCTACCCACGCATTAAGATTACGACTCAAATACATGGTGGGGGACATGAATTTGGCCTAAGATCAGGAACTTTAAACACTCCTGGAATTGTCGGCTTCGGTGAGGCTGCTGCCCTGTGCAAAGAAAGCTATCACTCGGAATTGGCGCATTTATTTGCACTTCGAAACTCTATCGAAGCTAAGTTATTATCCCTCCCAGACTGCCATATAAACGGAATAAATGCTCCTCGGGCCCCTCACATCGTTAATTTTCATTTCGATGGTATCGACGCTGAAGCCTTAATAATTCATCTTAGGGACAATATTGCCATCTCAAATGGTTCTGCATGCACCTCGCATAAAGTAGAACCTTCGCATGTTATCATGGCGATGCACCACAGCGAAGACACGGCATATTGTTCTCTTCGGCTAAGTATCGGGCGCTTCACCCCACATGCAGCAGACGATACCGTTGCAAAGGCATTTGAGTTGGCCTTGACAGAAATCGCGAACTTTCGCTAAAAAACTAACTCGAGAAGTCCTTCTTCGATGCAGCGTGCTAGAAAATCTATACCGTCACTATTTGCATAAGGCTCCATTTCTTGCAATCCATGATCAATATGGAGTTTTACATATTTCGGAATATCCTTATCATTGTCCTCTATGTCATAAAAATGGCAAATCATCGCCAGATAAATTTCGACATAATTGCCAAAGAGTACCTTCGCCGAGTATATCTTTCCTTTCGAATCCTTAATATCTTTCAAATCCAATCTGACAGCTCGGGAAAGCGAATAAGCGAATGCTAGGCGAGCAATAATATTTTCTGGCCCTAACGCTAATTTGTTTGTTAGGCTAGCAATCCTTTCCCTATTGGCTTCTGATGTTGTTATGGAATTAAACATCTGACTTAATCATTTTACTTGGAGACATAATGGAAAATAGATTCTCGTTCGAAGTTCTTCGGATAGTAGAAGATTCTTCACTTCTGTCATGAATAATGAGGTGACAGCTCTTCACATTATCTTCTATTATTTCAAATTCAGATTTGGAAAATTCCTTATTTAACAATGGCAAAATCACTACCTGCTTTGATACACGAGGGTAAAATTCTCGCAAAATATTTTGCGCATGTGACATATCTAATTTCTGCATTGGGCTATCTATAAATACAGGAAATTCAATCTTAGATTCTTTAACCAAAGCTTGAAAAATAGCAGTAGCATAAAGTTGTTTCTCGCCCATTGATAATTCTTCTTTATTAATCTTATCTCCCCTTTCACTCAACAAATCGATATCAATAATTTCACCTTCAATTCTTATTGAAACGAGCTTGACAAACCGTTGCTTGTGCATAAGTCTATTTAGACAGTCAGCAATAGTCTTTTCAAGCAAATGTTGTTTCTCGTTTTGGATACTAACTATGAATTTATCCAATCTACGAATTAATCTAACGGCAGTATCATCTTTATCCCTCAGGTCATCCTTGACCGAAATTTTCCTCTGAAACTCCGACAAAACTTTTCTTTGCACATTCAGGTCATTAGTTAAGTTAACAATCTTAACTGTCTCTTCATCGATTTCATGTTGCAGTAACTTTTTCAAATTCTGCACGCTGCCGAGTTTCAGCTGAAGATGCTTAACTGAACTGTCATTCTCCTTCGACTCCGCCTGAGAAAGCTTCTTACTCACCTCGTTTAATTCGTACCGATTCCTCTTGAGCTCCGTATTTAGCCTTTTAAACTCGTCTCGATAGGTAAATCTCAGTTGTCTTCCAATGGCCGCCATTTCGCTGTAAGCGCTTTCGCTAAGGTTACGTCGCCCGTTTCTCACGAGATCTACAGCACGAAGAGTATCTAGCCTATCTAAGAAGGCTACAAATTCTGGGTTGACGATTGATTTTTCAATGGTTTGAGGTAGACTTTCAATAAATTTTGCAAAATCATTTCGTAGATCATTTAAAGTTGCAGAAGTAAGCTCGTGCAGCTCACTGCCTTCTAACTTACTCCCTGAACTCTTCAAGGTCTCAAAGAAAAGCCGCCCTGCCATTGCGAAAGGGGCAAATTCGAGTAGCATTTTAAAAGTCTCTTTGAGCACCTCCGATACCTTCTGCAGATCTTCCTTTTTGCTTTTTAGCTTGATCATATCATCATAATCCAAGCTTGTTCCAAGTCGCCACAGCCTTGTTTGCAAAACCACAATTTGATCTTCAATTTCCGTCAGTCTCAATTTCTTCTCACTTCTACTTTTCTCGCACAAATCTAAATCCTGCTCAATAACCGATACTAACTTCTCTAATTGAATGTATCTTTCAGTATCTATAGAAGACGCCGATTCCTTTTTATATTTCAGCCGCAACTCTGCCAAGTTGTTTCGCAAATCTACGTACTTCTTTATCCCCAATACCTCAGCATATGCCTTACCGAGCTGGCGTCTCTCATCAGCAGACTGATTGTCAGCTAAAGAAGTAATCTTTTCCGCATCGAAAAAGAAAAATTTTGCTATTTCCTTGGGTAAGATAAAGTCTTGGACAAAAATGTCATTGCCAATATCCTGCACTAGCTCATTTTTTTGCCCGTCAATGTATATTTCCAATTGATCTGATTTATCACCAACTGTAAAAGATCTCTTAACTTCTACCTCATTAGCAATTAAACCCGATATCCGCAAGCTAGAAAATAGAATTGAAACAGAATATGTATCGTCTAGTTCCGACGCGGCGGCACGATTCAAGCACCCTTCTAAAAACTTTGAGTACCCTCCCACTTCTCTAATTCGCCGCCTGAAACTATCTTCAACATCCTGCATCTGTCCACCATAGAGGCACCAAACCAAAGATGTCAGAAAAGTGGTTTTGCCGTATCCATTATAGCCGCTAATAATATGGATATTCTTCTCATCATCCGCATCGAAACACACTTCATTAACACCCTTATAAATCCGGAAGTTGTAGAGCTTTATCTTTTTAATCAGCATCTTAATAATTCTCAAATTTTGTAAAAGTCGGCCTTACGTGCTCTTGCAAAATGTTCTCAATATCGTTTTGAAGACCATGCTTTCTAAGTAGCAAACCCTTATTTTTTTGCGCACTAAGCAACCTTTGTATCAATAACTCATCATTGGGATTATCGTTACAAATGTCCCTCAGTAACTTCCTCTCATTATCTACTTCAAGAGATCGGTCTTCAAATTCCACGGTATCTCCAAACACAGCCCTGTATGCATCACCAACACTATACTCATAAATGTGATCGCGGTTCCAAACGATTTGGATAGCCGACAGCTCCTGAAGAGAGATGAGCTGGTTAGTTGGGTCTTGAATCGTCGCCGCCTTCTGGGCTTTCAGAACCATAACCAGGATCTCGTAACGATATTTTGGCCAATAAGGACCCACTCCTTCTGCCTTATTTCTCCTGATGGGCATTCTATACTTATCTGCATCATACCCTTCGTTTGAACGATCTATTGTTTCGTAAAGAAAATCTCTTACCTGCATCAAAGTAACCATCCAGTCCTCTCCATTATCTATCAGCGCCTCCATCGATCTATCCCGTTTAACCACTGTACAAACCCAACAACCGAACCGCGAATTTCCGCATGAAGGGGTTTGAACGTCCATTACAATAGGACAGTCGCCGCCACTACCATTTAGATAGAGGGTTCTGAGTTCGTTATTTTTATCTCCTGTCCATGGATTCTTGGTAAACTCCAAAAATGACCACACCTCCTTGGTTGTCATATCTTTGATCGGAGCATAAGCCATAGCGTTCGGCAATGGATGTTTACTTAACCTCTCACCCTTAATGGAGTGTTTCCGTATCGAGGCTGACCGAGATGAGCTTTCATCGGTGCGGGTTCCAATCAAAATGATTGCTTCTCCATACTGCGCAACTTTCTCCTTGATATATTGAGTGGTGGGCGAGATTTTTAACCTTTCCGTACACCACCGAAAAATATTGTTTGGAGCAGGGTATCCGCGGCCAATCAGATTCACCCAAAAGCTATCATCCAAACGGGGAGTAGTGTGCTCAACAACAATTGGGAAACCTTGCTCCGTTGCCCTTTGCTGAATGATTCTAAGTTGCGCGTTAACAAATTTGAGGACCTGGGGATTCTCAACTAAAGTGTTATTGCAAATCACATATATTGGGCGGACCTTTCTTTCAATCTCATTGAGGCCAGATATTGCCTCCCAAACCAACATTAACAACGTAGTCGAATCTTTACCACCACTAAAAGCAACAATCCATGGTCGCCGTCCATCATCTTCCAAGAACTGCTCTTGAATTTCCTTAATTAGGTATTGTTTATTAAATGCCATTATTGATCTTATAAAATAAACCTAAAAACACTTACAACGCACGCGTTTCATTTATTATCACAGCTGCTAAATTAGAAACCAATATTTCATTCAATAGTATTATGAAACACAAATTTTTACTTATGGTACCGGCTGCATATTTTTAATAACTTCACGAATCTTTCTAAACCCTGACTCAGAATTATAACCAGAAAATGGACCACCATTACGCCAGTCATCAATTTTTACTTTACTATCAAATATTATTTTTTGAATACTTTCTTCGGCTTTTTCATTTAAGCCATGTTCCTTAACGCTCTCCCCAATTATGAAATTGATGGCTTTGGCACCGAGGCCCTTTTGAATATAGAAATCTTTACTGTAAAATATCTTTACTATTTCGCCTTCATCATTTTTAACTATATCCTCTCTAAATGCCTTACCCCATTTTATTTTGACAACATCATTCCAAACTTTTGACAAAAAGGCGCCGATAACTTTCGCGGAATTATTACAATATTCAATTAAAGGCTGACCTTCCAAATCTTTCCCATTATTGGAATACGGAACATCTAGAATATATTTATCGATAATCGACTTAATTGATTCGCTAAAAATGGTAACACCAATAATTCCCAATGAAATTTCCGAGTGGATATCAAATTTTATTGCATTCCTCCAAATATTTTCCTCGCCCTCACTTTTTAGAAAAAAGGCAGTTTTTATTGCAATATGGCGTGACACTTCATTATTCTCAATTACTTCTTCCTTAATTTGGTAATCATGCTTCGCCAACTCCGCTAAATCTGTATTTATTCTTTTACTTTTAGAATTAATATCTGTAAAAACTTCTAACTCGACCGATCTCTTTTTTTCCTGAGATATAATTATTATCACGTTTAATGGGAAGTCAAGCAATTCAGACTTTTCCTTGGAAGCCTCCCATAAACCATATATCCTATGTTGACCATCAACTATTCTAAAAACTTGTTTCGTTACATCAATATCTATAAGTCTACTAGGATCGGCACTATTTTTAAGCATCTCCTCAACTACATCTTCATCCACCCCCAAAATAATAGAAGTTGGAAGTCGAAAATTATTACTTTTTAGCGCATCGTTTTTAATTCTATTTAAATGGACTTTATTTGGCTTTCTTTGATATCCGTCATCGTCGATTCCATAAATCAGGACTTTGCTAATTTTGTACAAAATTTGAAACGGAATTATTAAGCTAATGTATTCTTGATTTTGCTGCTTATAGCGAATAATCGGAAATGAATTAGTTTTGTTCATATATTTCTTAGGGATTCTAGCAATTCAGTAGCTAATAAAAATATTTTTTTATCGAGGTTATTCTTTTTGTTTTTTACAATGTCTTTAATTTTTATTAATCCATCACCAACATTAGCATCAAGCGCCTGGTCCAAAAAGGGAGTAACATCTCCGTTAAATATAAGTATTTGAATCATCTTAATTATCTCACGATGATTATTATCAATATCCTCGTCTTCCGCAGCCATCGACATTATTCTTGCTGATATTTCTTGAAATTCCTTATGCCTTGCAGCTGATAAAAGAATTTCTGAAGAACTACTATGATTCATCAAATTTTTTATCCCTTCGAAAAAATCATCAGAATCTTCGCTTAAAATTTCTGCATAATATCTTGAAAAATCGAAGAGATACTGCTGAATTTGATTGTCGTAATTGTCTTCAATAATCTTATCGACACCATCTCTGCTATTCCACCAATTTATGTAAATTGTCTCTATAACTATCAAATGAAAGTTCGAATCTCGTATCTTCAGATATGAATCCACAAGAGGTGTCTGAACCGGCCACCGTAAATGATCGTAATCCAGAGTTATTAAAACTTCAGGCGATATCAGTTCATGAAAGTGTTTCAGGAAGTGAGAAATCTCCTTTAATTGGTATGGGGCATCAAATTTCTCCTTCAATAAAACTGATAACTCATTTTCAATTTTTTCCTGAAATTTTATGTGTTCGGAATTTTCCACATAGTTCGCACCGGATTCACGAAGATCATATAATAGGTGCTCTATTCTATCTAGAAGTTCACCTACGTTGTTCATTGTGACCTGAACCGTATCCTTAATCGGCGTTACACTGTAATCTTTATAAAACAGTGTATGATCTAAATCACCCCAAGCCTCATCTATTTTACTCTTGATTTGCAACTCGAATCCGTATAACCCTTGGAAAATGCCTTTAATCCGATAAATATCAAGGCCATTTTTCATTCGTTGTGGTTGATCCTCCAGATCTTGAAAGGAAATTTCGTTTCTTATAAAAAAGTCCTTGCTGTTTTCTAAAAGCTTATATACTTGAATACAGTCCTTTTTTAACTCAGTAACTATCCTAACACCGATTATGTCATCAAGTTTTTGGATATCTGAGATTATTCCAGCCTTTTTAGTGTTAACATCTTCATTGATCAGGTTATGGCCTGCAACGATACTTAACCCAATATTCTTTCTAATAAGTTTTTCATAAAAGCTCGTTTCTTCCTTTATCCGACCTTTTATCGAATAATATTTAGACTTGTAAACCGAGTTTACCTTCTGTAATGAATAGTCCTGCGCCTTCTCATTGAGTAGCTGGGCAAAAACAGATTTAAGTTTGGTTAACGGAGCTTCCAGTGTATCGGTCACTGTCGCTTTGTACACCTCTGTTATTTCCTTGTACTTCTCAATGTTTTCACTAATAAAGTCGGGCATAATTACTTGAATAAAAATTTACACTAAACAATTGTTATTAAGCGAGTTATATTTCACTTCACTATTCCAAAGCAGCAGCTGCCGTACGCATCACTGTCCTTTTGCTGTTTTGTGTCAGTAAATAGTTAAAATTTTCGTCGATCAACCAATTTAGTACGGGCAAATTATTAAACGGTCATTTTGACCGTTGACCACTTCCGGCACCTAAATGATTATGCAGGCGAATGTCACTTCCAACGCAGCTGGCATTGACATGACGACTACAAAACTTAACACAAAACTACCCTTTTTTTACTCCAATCCGTGACCTCTCGAGTTTCGAATCTTCATGGCCTTAGAATGATTCGACGCATTTGGTGCCATCAGCACCAACGCGTTTCGATCTAACTGTTTCTGCAGCTGTTTCGCCGTGAATCCGACGTCTTGGCCGCTTAGTGGCACTCCCTGAAAGATGTAACTGGAATATTTTAATTCTCCATCGTACACCGTGAATTTACACTGGATGCCTTTTTCCTCCAACAATCGCTCAACATCAAATGGGGTGACACATTTATGCTTCAAGGCATCTTTAACAGCTAGATTTATAACTCTCTGAGCTTCTCGTCTGTGATCTGCAACATGTCTCAAATTCCCTATTTCGCGCTTATTTAACGTCGCAAAACCGAGCTCCTGAGAAATCCCCTTGCATACCCGAACATTCCGAGCATAATTGTGTGACGTCTCAAGAGCCTTCCCCCCTCCAACAGGCGCACGGTTAAAATACACATGAATATGCCTATACGGCCGGTCGTGATGCTGAAACACCACTATCTGATGATCCTCCGGATTTGCACCCATCTTCTCACAATACCGATTAGCCGCCTCAATCATTTGCTCCTTACTCGGATTCTCCCCCGGCTTCCAGCTAAGCGAAGTATGCCAAACCGGTTTCTTGCATCGACTAAACTCCGCCTCCCGCTGCATCTCCAGCGCCATTCCCTTCGGATCACCCGAAACCAGGTTATGAGTCAAAAGCAGCTCCGACTTTCCTTCTATCTCTTTACCATTTACACGCAAGCCAGCGCCGTAGCAGATCGCTCCCAGGAAGTCCGCCCCTATCGTCGTTTTCGCTATCATTTCACCAAGATCCGTTTAAGCTGCTCCAACACTTCCATAATCGGCTTATGATAGAAGAAACCATTGTTGGCTTTTGCGGCCAGCTGGTTTAGGTTTCTGCCGATACCCACTAAGTTCCGTTTCTCGTCTTTGTCGAACCTGGCTTCGACGGGATGGCCGATGCCCAGCCTTCGTAAATATTCGGACACAGAATACCCCGCAAGCATTGCTTTCGATTTGATCGTCGAGTATTGTTGCTGCGTTACGCGCAGAGGGATTGTTCGGTCTTTATTTGTCTTTTTGGGTTGACGCGGCCGATCAGCCGCATTGTCGAAATGCTCTTTCATAGTTGTCGATAAGTTGATGGATTTTGGGGTTCGGGGTGGCACCCCGACAAGACAAGGGAGGAACGACCGGTGTGTTTGTAACTGCAATTCGGAGCGAAGCGCAGAAATTGTAGTTACAAACACATGGCTTGCTTAACGAAAGCCAATTAATAAGTTAGAAACCGGCCGAACACGGTCGAATTTGGTCGAAAAAAGTCGAAACCAAGGAGTTTATCACTGACTATCAGTGACTAATGGAACCAGGACTACATTTTGCTTTTTGAGGTACTGGTATTCCTCGCCTATCTTCATTGAAGAGATGTTGGACGCCGGACGAAGTACCAGGTAAGTAGTATTTTTCTCCTCGTGGAGTGCTCCATTACGGATCAGCTGACGGAAGTGCTCGAAGTTTGGATAACTGTCCTCGAATCTGGCTATCTCCTGATACTTGTTCCCCTGGTTCACGAAATAGGCGATCAATAATATTCCCACCAACGTGACCAACGACGGAGGCAAAAGCCGAGAGATACCAAACCAAAATGCTTGTCGGTCGCTTTTGAAATGAACCAGGTTGATTTGCCCTTTGATTAATTGGGCTGCCTTTCCAATTTCGCTATTTGACTGAGCAACGTTTTTGCCGAAATCCTGAAAGTGCTCATGCAGCTCGGTCAACATTACCGCAGTCCACTCGTCCATTTCAAAACCATACTTGGCCTGATACGCGCCCCTCATTCTTGTGATTGCGTCTTTACTGATTGTTGAGTTCATCTTTGAAATGGTCGTTAAGTTCTTTCTTCAATCTCAGCTTTGCACCGGTCTGATACTCGCCGATGCTATAACCTTTCCTTATGCCGTCGAGTATATGGCTGCCCAAATTGGAACCGGGATCAAAATCGGCGAACTTCCGGAATCGTAGTCCCAATGCTTTGCAATTCCTTTCCAACTCTTCGCCGAGCTGCGCAAAATTGTTGAACGTCGTAATGCTTTGCCAGACGGTCACTTCAAACTCATTTTGCAAAGCCCTGAGAAGCTTGTGCAAATAATCGACGCTCGATTTATACATACCGCCACCGCCAATAACAATGTGAAAGTTTGCCTTGCAACCCAGTTCGTCGACGAAATCCTTAAATGGGATATCCCGTTCAATCAATGCAGGAAGCTGCTCCGATTCGGGCGCACCGAAATCAAAATAGATACGGTCAAAAGGCGTCTCGGCGAGACTTTCGAGATACGAGATAAGGCTGTCCCTTACCAGTACTTGTTTCTCATTGAGAAGCGAAACTGCCTCCGTCCGCAAATCGCCCAAAAATTTAAGCTGGCGAGTCGAGGTACCGGTCGAGCTGTCCAGATCGACGAACAGAGACTTTTCAGAATTTTGCTCAGCAACCGCGAGCAGATATGATAGCAGGCTTTTACCCACTCCTCCCTTCGCTTGAAGGATAAAATTTAGCTGTTTCATCTTTTTGTGAATTTTGATTTAATACCTTCCATTGCCACACTTATTTCATCCACGTCCGTCCAATCAACTTCTTCAAGATCAGGTTGGATGGTTTTGACCTCCTTGCTCATGATTAGCGAATTCGAGTTATTCCCAGGGTACATGTCTGCGATCAGTTTTTGTCTCTCGTTCTCGGTGTGCCGTTTCCCAAAATAGTGGCGACAGTATTTGATATCTGCCGCATTGATAATCCCCTGCTTTCCCAATTCCTGATTGATCATTTCGACTACCGCATCGATCGAGACATTGAGCTTTATCTTGTCCCTAAAAAGTGCGAAAAGCATTTTCCGGCGCTTCCGGTCTTTTCTTGCGTACAGGCGCAACAGCAGGTCTTTGGTCATTGAGGTATTGGTTTTGAGTGAGAAAATCATTCAAGTCCTTGCAGCCAGCATACATTACTGCCATGTCGATCACCTTCGGATAATTGTGCTTGATATAAGCCGCTGTTTCGAATCCGGCTTTATCGTTATCGAGAAACAGGTACTTCGGACCAGGTGCTGCGAGAAATTCGTGGGCTCGTTTTAACTGCGAGGTGGAATTCAGGATCAGGAAATTCGCATCGGATATTTGGAACTCGGGAAGCATCCAGTACGAGAGAAAATCCATAAACCCTTCGAAGATCAGCAGCTTATTGCCGGAATTATCGATATAGGAAACATCCTTCGGAGCAATGCATGATTTGAAACTCACGCTCCGGATCTCAATACCTCCCGCCCTATTCCTGAAACCAATAGCATTGTACTCGCGCCCGCCGTTCTCATAGTTGACCTGAATGCAATACCTTCTTACTACTTCATCTGATATACCTCGACTGCTCAAATACCGCAGCAGATAGCCATGTCCAAGGATACCTTCGGACGTTATACGCAGCCCGGAGCTCACATCCTGCCGCAACCTCACTTCTGGTTTTTGCGGGTGAAAAGAAGAAAGACCGTCAGTGATCAGCCTCATGACCTCCTTCACATCTGAATTTTGGAACAACCGGCAAGCCAGGTCGATCAGGTTGCCTCCCACACCAAGTGCATGATCATACCAGAGATTTTTTCGAGTATCAACTTTGAATGATGCCCGGCTCTCCGGCTCTCGTATCATGCTGATATACCAATAGTTACTACCCTTTACGGACGCTGGCCGGAAGCCATTCTGGGCCAAAAAGGCCACGATTTCGTACGATTGATTGATCTGTTTTGCATTCATAGCTTTTCTTTTTTCACCCGCCGGTGTTCCGTTCCGTTCCATTTTCCACGCGTTCCACTTGTTCCATTTTGCTCAAAAAACTCGCTATCTAATTGAATATCAAAACGTTCCATTTTTAGTCGATTTTTTGAGCGAAAAAAGTGGAACAAATGGAATTTTGGAACTTTTGGAACAACTGGAACGGAATGGAACGAGTGGAACAAATGGAACAAGATGGAATACCCGACGCCAATTGGAATTAGTGGAACGAATGGAACGAAACGGAACTTTGGAACAAATGGAATTTTTGGAACAAGTGGAACGAGATGGAACGTCCCAGACCAAAATGGAACCAGCGGAACGGATGGAACGAAATGGAATTTTGGAACAAATGGAACTTCTGGAACAAATGGAACATGGCCAGACTAGCCAAGTTCAATGCTAGATGTTGCCATTTTCTTCGAACATTTTTCTCGCAATCCCCTCTCAAAAATTAGGAGGGGTTGTGAGAAAAATGTGGGCCCATTCGAGCTCATTACTCGTTTAGCCAGCGATGAATAGTGCCTTTGCCCCTATTCAAAATCTTCGCGATCTGTTCAATAGTCTTTCCCTGATCACGAAGCTCGCGTGCTAAATCCTTCTGCTCCTCCTTGACAGGCATCACTTCGGCACCAATGTGCTGCGCTTCGTCGATGTTGTCCTGGACAAATTCAAACCATAGCGAATCCGGATTCAGGCGGATGAGCTTGGCACCGTCGGTCTCTTCGCAATGCCTTGATTTGGAGCGTTTGAAAATCCGATACTGAATGTCCTGCTTGCTCTTCCGAAGAAACATGTCGCTATCCGTCAAATCAGATTTCACGCCGGAGCCGCTTTGAAGGTCACTATCGGTCAGCAGATTCCGGGTATGCTTCCGCGTATGGTCAGTGATGATGATTGTTGTATCCAGTAAATCACGCAACGTTAAGATTAGGTGCATTGCCTTGGCGACTTCCTTCCCATTGTTTGTATCGGAATTCAGGAAGGCAACCCTGAAATTGTCCAGAACGATCAAGACTGGCTTGTGCAGCTTCGACATTTCAATGATCGCTTGCGCTTCTTCGTCTAAGCCCTTCTTGGTTGTATAGACATAGCTGTGATACTCCGAAAATCTGATTTCCTCAGGTGGTGCGTCAAACAGCTTGGCCAGCCGTCGACTGATCGTATCTTCACTGAGCTCACAATTGATGAATAAGGTGTTCCCGTGGTATTCAATAGGCTCATTCCAGATTGACGGCCATTCCGCAGAAATGGCAATACAGGCTTGGAGGCCTAAGAGCGTTTTGCCGGTCCCACGCTCCGCCGCGAAGATCACCGCGGAGTTTTCCAGGACATAATTTCCGAGTAAACGCCGCAGCGGAGCCAGCGTTCTACCTTTGACCGCGAGGTTTTCCATCTTGTTTAGTGAAGATTTATGTAAAATCTTTCCTTCCGAATGGTTGGAGAAACCATTCAGGGCTGCTAAATTTGTCATACTAAGACTTTTAAGTTTTTAAGGGGTAATGCGGGCTAGGCATTATCCCTTTTTCTTTGTTTTCTGATTTGTGTACATGTAATCCAGCACCTCGGACTTGATGAAGTAAATCCTCCGATGTAGCCTCCGATAGGGCAAGCCCGATCTTTGCCATTGGTGCAGCGTGACCAGCGAAACGTTCAGCTCACGCGCCATTTCAGCCCGCGAAAGCAGCGGCTCTTCCTTCGAGCCTTTCAGACCTTGATTCGGGCTGAACACATTTCTAAACTCCTCTTGAATCACCTCTCGGGTGAAGCTCTTGAACTCGTCGAATTCGATTAAAACCAGTTTTGACATGACACGTTTGTTTTCGGTTGATGTTGGTCAAAGGTTGGGGGAAGGGAGGCGAAAAATCAAGTATGAAAAAGTATGAACTTTGCTTCAACTGGTGTTAAATGCATCCAGAAGTTGTTTAGGCACATTTTGCCTTATCTCGCGATAAAGTAGCGAAAGCGATAATTCCAGCTCGGAATTAAGAGAATCGTAAAGTGATTGGACAGTTTTTGGGATTGATGCTGGTCGCGAAGTAGAAATTTCGCTCCCAGGTCGAGCGGCAAATGAAGATTTTGCGCTGCTAAGATTAAAGAGATTGTCCGCCGCAGATATGCGATTTCGGCGCAACTGTAAACCAGAATGTAAACCAAACAAAAAACCGCTCGATAATTCAAAGATTATCAAGCGGTTAGCTTTGCATTCTGTGGTGATGGACGGAATCGAACCGCCGACACAAGGATTTTCAGTCCTTTGCTCTACCGACTGAGCTACATCACCAGGCTCAATTGGTTCCCTTTGGGACTGCAAAACTAGAAGTTTGGTTTTGCTTTACAAATTATTTCCAAAAATATTTCTTCGATATTATCACTAACGCCAGTACAGCCCTGAAAATCTTCGTGTTACATAATATCGCCTTTATTTATTCAAAAACCATTTGCTTCAAAACACATTTTTGCCATATTTGCTATGGTATGCTTGCATACTAATTCATGGCGCAGATTGAACATTTTTTATATGGCAGTGTTACAACAGGTTTTCTTTATCGCGCTTCTGGCTACCATTTTCTGGCTGGTTTACAGGCGCGCGAGCCTGATCCGGAGTACGATATTGCTCGGGAAAAGCGAGGACAGGACAGACCAACCCGGGAAACGGCTATCGACCATGCTGCGTGTTGCGTTTGGACAAAAAAAGATGTTTGATCGCCCGTTGATCGGTGTTCTTCACTTTGCTGTCTACATTGGTTTCATATTGATCAATATCGAAATTCTGGAAATCGTCCTGGACGGTGTTCTGGGAACACACAGGATTTTCGCGCCTGCTCTGGGAAGCTTTTATGTATACCTGATCGGCTTTTTTGAAATATTGGCGTTTGGCGTTTTGCTGGCTTGTGTCATCTTTTTAATCCGTAGAAGCATTGTGCATGTGGACAGATTTCAGCCTGAAAAGCATCGGGAAATGAGCGGGTGGCCGCAGCTTGACGGTAAATTGATCCTCATTTTCGAAATCGTTCTAATGCTGGCCATTCTGTCCATGAATGCCGCAGATAGTGTATTGCAGGAAATGGGCGATCCGCATTATACGCAGACAGGCAGTTTTCTGTTCAGCCAGTTTCTGAAACCGCTATTTACAGGTTGGGAACCCGATGCGCTTGTGATTTACGAGCGTTTTGCATGGTGGTTGCACATTATAGGCATTTTCGTCTTTGCCATTTATCTTACTTATTCCAAACACCTGCATATTGTGCTGGCATTTCCGAATACTTATTTCGCGAGGCTGTCCCCAAAAGGTAAAATGAATAATATGCCAGAGATTACCAGCGAGGTGAAGGTGATGATCGGGCTTGAAAATCAAAATGCAGATTCGGTTGTACCCGAGCGTTTTGGTGCCAAAGATGTCGGCGACCTGAGCTGGAAGAATCTTATGGATGCTTATTCCTGCACGGAATGCGGCAGGTGTACGGAGGCTTGTCCGGCCAATATTACCGGGAAAAAACTGTCGCCGCGAAAAATCATGATGGATACCCGCGACCGACTGGAAGATGTGGGTCGCAATATGCAGGCAAATGGCGGAATTTTTGTTCCTGACGATAAAAACCTGATCGGCGACTACATTCTTGAAGAGGAAATATTAGCATGTACCTCCTGCAATGCCTGTGTGCAGGAATGCCCGGTGCTAATCAATCCACTCGATATCATTTTACAGTTGCGCCGTTATAAAATAATGGATGAAGCGAAGGCACCTGGCTCCTGGAATATGATGTTTCAAAACCTGGATACCAATCAGGCGCCATGGAAATTTTCACCTGGGGACCGCTTTAATTGGGCTGACGCAATTAAGTAACATATTAATAAGAATTAATTATTCCTGAAAAATGGAGGAAAACTCATATAAGGTCCCTACAATGGCAGAAATGGCCGCGGAAAATGAAACTCCCGAGGTTTTGTTCTGGGTAGGTTGCGCCGGTTCTTTCGATGACCGCTACAAGAAAGTGACAGTGGCTTTCGTCAAAATATTAAATAAAGCAAAGGTAAAATTCGCTGTGCTGGGTACCGAAGAAAGCTGCACGGGAGATCCAGCGCGGCGGGCAGGAAATGAATTCACTTTCCAAATGCTCGCAATGTCCAACATTCAGGTGCTCGATATGTATGGAGTTAAGAAAATCGTGACCGCTTGCCCGCATTGTTTTAATACCCTGAAAAATGAATATCCCGAGCTGGGCGGCAACTATGAAGTGCTCCACCACTCCGAGTATTTACAGCAGCTTATCGACGAAGGAAGGGTAAGACCGGAGAATGGCGAAACGTTCAAAGGTAAGAAGGTAACTTTCCACGATTCGTGCTATCTCGGTCGCGCCAACGATATTTATGAAGCGCCAAGACACGTACTGGAAGCCCTGGATGCAGATCTTTTTGAAATGAAAAGATCGAAAGTGAAAGGACTTTGCTGCGGTGCGGGTGGCGGCCAGATGTTTAAAGAACCTGAAAAGGGCAACAAGGATATCAATATCGAACGCATTGAAGAGGCGCTGGCAACCGGCGCCGATACTATTGCAGTAGCCTGTCCGTTTTGTATGATTATGATGACCGACGGGCTCAAAAACAAAGAAAAGGAGGATTCGGTCAGGATTTATGATATTGCTGAACTCGTAGCAAAGGCTAATGGACTTTAATTCAAAAGAATCCTTAAGAACTTAGTCGCGCCCACCGTTGTTGAAAATTCAGCATACAAAATACCGTGATAAAAGCTTAACTTTTTAAAATATGTACATCCCGTTTAGTGATATCGATTTTCAGTCCAGAGTCTGGGTATATCAGGCGAACCGCAAACTGAGTGATTCCGAGACCGGCATTATTACCGAAACTTTAAAAGCGTCGCTGGACTCGTGGGAGGCGCACGGAAAACCTTTAACGGCATCCGGAAAGGTGTTCGAACATCGTTTTGTTGTGATTGCGGTTGATGAAAGGGACGAGCTGCCAAGTGGCTGTTCGATCGATAAGTCTGTGCATTGGTTGCAGGAAATCGGGAATCGCATGCAGATTGACTTTTTCGACAGATCGCTCGCTTATTTTGATGATAATGGAGAAGTTCAAACAATACCTGTTGCCAAAATAAAAGCATCGGTGCAGGAAGAAATCATTGTTCCTTCGACTACTGTTTTCGATAATCAGGTAGCGACTAAAGCGCAATGGATGAACCGTTGGAAAATTCCCGCTTCCAATTCCTGGCTGAACCGTTATTTCACACAGCAGACCAATTTGTAGTAAAAATGGATAGTTTTGGAAGTCCAATAGCTAATCTCACATGAAGTTTTCCGGAATTTTTGCCGCTTTATTGCTTTGCCTGTCCCTCGTCTCCTGTGATGATAGTATTGTTTATAAAGCGCATGAAGATATTGACGACGGACTTTGGTATATCAAAAATAAGCCGGCATTCAAAATAGAGATCACCGACACCACGCAGGTTTACAACCTCTATTATTTGTTGAGAAATACACTTCAATATCCTTACTATAATCTTTACCTCACCCGCAACTTCACCGGCCCGGACAAGCAACTGATCTCAAACACGCTGGAAGAAGTGTACTTGTCCAATGAAATGACCGGCAAGCCGTATGGTCACGGACTGGGTGATCTTTTTGACCATAAAATACCTTTCCTGAAAAACTATCGCTTCTCCAAATCCGGTATTTACACCATCACGCTTTCACAATCCATGCGACAAAATCCGCTTCCTTTTGTGATGAGCGTTGGTATTAGCGTCGAAAAAGTACAGGTTAACAAATAGGACTATACATTCGGAGCATTCCCTGGAAGCGTAGAAGAAGAACCCTCCGGTTTTTTTCTTGGCTTGTTTCGGTACCTTCTGTAAGACTTTTTCTTGAATTCGTTGACTGTCTGCTCCCGCTGGATCTCCGCCTGTTCAGCTGCGACTTCGTGCACAGGTTCACCCAGCAAAAATCCGTAAGGTTCCAAACTTGGGACTGTATCAAAAATCACTTTCAGAATAGCCGTAACCGGTAATGCAAGGATTAAGCCCGAAAGCCCCCAAAGCTGACCGCCCAGAAACAATGCGATAATCGCTGCCAGCGGGTTCACACTCACTTTGGAACCAACGATATTGGGCGTAATGAAATTTCCTTCCAGGAACTGTACGAAACTCATAATGCCGATCACACCGACAGCATACCAGGGAGAATCCATCGTGACAATACTCAGCAATGCAGGCAAAACCGAGCCAATCAGTATTCCGATGTAAGGAATCAAAATCAGGAAACCAGCCAGAAAACCGAAGAATATAGCATGCGGGATTCCCAGTAATAGAAGCCCGATACTATTTAAAACACCCACAATTAAAATCACTAAAAATAATCCTGAGAGATAGCTCTGGATCACTTCATATATTTTTCTTAACAAAAGGTTTAAATCCTCGTTCGGTACTTTTCGGATAGCTTTGTGCACGAACATTCTGAAAAAATCGCGGTAAAGCATGAAAAAGAAAATATACAGCGGGATTAATACAAAGGTCGAAATGGCGCCGGTCGTAGTTACAAGCGTGTTAAGCAGGAATGCGCGGCCTTCGGTCAACGCGTTAACAAGGTATTTTTTCCCCTCGCTGACTTGCTGCGTACGACTGATATTTAAGTACCGCTCACCCATCGCCAAAGTTTGGTCCATGATGATTTCAGCCTTTTCGGTAATACGCGGCAACTCCTCGGCAAAGCTTCCGATCTGGATCGAGACAACGTAGACCAGAATAACGATGACAACAAATAAGGTCAGGATACTCAGTAAAATAGCGCCGATCCGGGGTACTTTGTGCCGTTCCAGCCACGCACAAACCGGGTAAAGCAGGATAGCGAGGAGGATAGAAAATGCGAGTGGTATAATTGTTTCCCTCAGTGTATAAAGAATGTAAACTGTCGCGATAAGGGCAACAAGTGTGCTTGCCAGCTTTAAGTAAATAGGGGTTTCTCTATCTTTGTCAGGCAGGGGGCGTAATGTTGAATTCATGGATAAATTAATGTACGTATGGTTTGCGGTCAAGACACTGTTTTCTACCTGCCAGTCGGATTATAAAATTAACGATTTCGAGAAAGTACGGTCTCATTACAAAATTAGCAAAATAGGCAAGCTCCCCAGCTCTATTTCAGAAAGTTCAGGGCTTGCCAGGTCACACAATGAAAACATATTCTGGTCACATAACGATAGCGGTGGAAAAGCGGAACTCTATGGTTTTGATCTGACCGGCAAACTTGTCTCAATAAAAGCAATTTCACAGGCAAGAAATGTGGATTGGGAAGACCTCGCAGAAGACAAGGCCGGCAATATCTATATCGGGGACTTTGGAAATAACTCCAACAGTCGCTCAACATTTGAAATTTATAAGCATAATACCCTCGACTCCACTACCCAGCTCATTAAATTTAAATACGCGGAACAGCAAAACGGGAGGAACCGCATTTTCGATTCCGAGGCTCTTTTTCATTATCAGGGAAACCTTTACCTATTTTCAAAAAATTGGAAGAATGATCCAGTGGTGAGAATGTACCAGCTTTCGGACAAGGCTGGTGACTATGTGGTAAATGCAGTCGATAGCCTTCCAATTAATACACAGGTAACTTCTGCAGATATCAGTCCCGACGGTAAAAGGTTTGCACTGCTGACGTATGGGAAAGTACTTATTTTTGAAGTATCCGGTGAGGGCATTAATTTTAGTAAGCCGCTGGGCTGTTTCCGGTTAGTCAAAAAGCAAAACGAAGCGATCCTTTTTTTGAACAATACCGATATGCTGGTTACAAATGAGCAAAGAGATATGTACCGGATTACTTATCGCTGATATTAAGTTTGTGTTAATAATTGCGGGAAACATGTAATGTGAACATCACATCCTCTAATTTCGAATCGCGTTTTAATCATAAAAACAATGAGCACCACGAAATCCGCTGTTTCAGCACCGAAAGTACTAGTAGTGGATGATGATTCCGATATTGTTGAACTCCTAGAATATAACTTAACCAAGGAAGGCTACTCGGTACTTACAGCTTCAAACGGAAAAAAAGCCATTGAAACTGCCAAAACATTTATACCAGACTTGATCCTTCTGGACATTATGATGCCGCAGCTTGACGGTATCGAAACCGGGCGAATTCTTCGCCAGAATCCCGATATTAAAAACACCTATATCCTGTTTCTGACTGCACGTTCCGAAGAATACTCGGAAGTAGCTGCATTTGATGTGGGCGCCGACGATTACATCACAAAGCCGATTAAGCCAAGGGCCTTAATGAGCCGGATCAATGCATTGTTTCGCCGGGAAGCTCAAAAAGCGGAGTCTGGTGATACGATCGATATTCTCGACCTGTCTATTAACAGGAAAAATTACACTGTGACCCAGGCCGGTGAGAAGGCGACGGTACTCCCGAAAAAGGAGTTTGAATTGCTGTTCTTTCTGGCGCAAACGCCCAATAAGGTTTTCAGTCGCGACGAATTGCTGCAGAAAATCTGGGGTGCAGATATTTATGTGCTCGAAAGAACTGTCGACGTACATATCAGAAAGTTACGCGAAAAACTGGGCGACAGATATATTAAAACTCTGAAAGGCGTAGGTTATATGTTTAGCAACGAACTCAGCTGATCATTTTTCAATAGCCGCCGGATCAACCTTTACCTCTTCGTTTTTTTCCTTATTCTTCTCGCGCTTACGACGAAAAGCGAGCTTGATATTCACCTCCCCGTTTTCGTCAATAGCCCGGAGGAAAATTTTTGAGCCGCCTTTTTTCTCTTCATTATTGGGGTCCAGCACGTAGGTAGAATCTCTCTTTTTGAGATTGCTGAGCGGGATTTGAATGTTTATATCTGTCTTATTACCAAAACTGTACACGCCGTCCAGATACAACGTAAGCACGTTGGATTCGATTTCCATAGGCGCGATCTCAATCTCCTGCCCTCTTAACCTGATGTTATTCCGGATCGGAGCAAATCTCACCTCTTCGAAGTTACGTTTTTTAAAGATGAGCTTTTTTATTTTCATAAACGGCTCAAAATTAATGATATAACCTCTCGTCAGATCAAAATTCAGCTCACCTTTCATGGTTGCCGGCATCAACCTGACATTGTTGTTCAGGTTCGCTTCAAATTTGAAATCGGTATTGAGAATACCTTTCAGATTATCACTGGTAATCGTTTTTTGTCCAAAATTATCGAAAGAACGAAATACGGAATGGACGTCTGCGTTCGACACTTTTCCGGTAACTGCCACCCGCGGCTGCCCTTTTCCTGAGTTTTCCATCACGCCCGAAACCCGGAAATTACCCTTTCCAAAGGCCTTCATGATAAAATATTCTATGGCAACTGCATTGTCCTTAATGGTGAACTCGCCTTTTACATCACGTGCCGTAAATTGCCGGTACTGAAGTTCTTTCGCGTCCAGCTTGGCCGTCACTTCCATTTTATCAATAGCATTGTCCAGCAATTCCGATAGTTTGCGTTTTTTTCTTCTTTGCTGACTTTCGTTCTGCCTGGCAGCAAAAAGTCCTTCCAGCCAGTTCAGCTTCCACTTTGGAATATTGACATTCACTTTTGCACGCAATGGCTTTGGCGATCCGAATAAATAAGGGATAAGATCGAGTATCTGGCCGCGCATATAAAGCATATTCTGCCCGTCGTAAAAGTGCAGATCCTGAAAAACCACTGCCTTTTCATTGAAGTTGAAATCTCCCGTTATCCTCGACAATCGCACCTTTCTCGGTAAGTAGTCGAGTTCGATATTCTTGATCGAGGCTTTCCCAAATATCTTCCCGTCAAATCTGTCACGCTCCGAATTGTAAAAATTTTTTAAACTTCCGTTAAAGTGAAAATCGATTTTAGCAGTACCGCGTTTGAATTTGTAGCGGCTTTCATCGAGCAGCGCGCCCAGGTTTGTCGAATCGGCGTCGACTCTTCCATCCAGTATGGCTCTGGGGTTACGGAAATCCTTCACTGAAAATTTAAATGTAAACGGGATTTTTTCGAAAAGACCAGTGACTTTAGGGGCGACGAGTGCCGAGTTCCAGATGTCAGGCAGATGCGATGTGTCGGCCTGGTTTGTAAATGTTCCAAACGCTTTCATTTGTCGTAAAAAGCCGACGGGCAGTTCATAATTAAAGGTATCCGTTTCAAATTTCACATCTACCCTTGCCTTGTTCTTTGACATCAGCTGACCGATTACTTTCACTTCAGTATCGACCTTCGCCTTGATTCCCAGCGAATCGATCTGTTTTCTCAGCCTTTCTGTCAGCAGCGGCAATGCATTTTTTACTTCAATTTTATCGGCAGTAAAATTCATCCTGAAATTTCTAACCGTGTCGGCGAAATCAAAATCGCCTGTAATACCGATTTTGTCGTGCGTCGCGCTTTCCAGTACGGAAGGATATATTCTCAATTTCTTAGCATCCGCGTCAAATGCGAGCGCCAGTGCCAGATTAGTTTCCTGATTGATTAAAAAGCCCCCTTTTTCCGGTTTGAATGTAAGCCCTTTGAACAATACTGATCCGGCGAAACTGGCGTTTGTAGTTGTGTCGGTAGGCGTTACAATGTTCGTTGCATCATGGAAAAGCGCGCCATAGTATTTTTTCTTCACTGAATCTGCGAACGCCACCTCGAAATTTACAAACCGCAGGTTTCCGAACTTTTCAATAATGTTGCTACTTCCCGCCTTTTTATCTTTCTTTTTCTTCCCTCCGGACTGAAAGATAGTGAGGTTGGAGTACCCGTTGCGCATGGTAAACATGTTCAGTGAGCCATCCTGTAACACCAGGTTTTTCACCTTGACATTACCCTTATAAAATCCTTTGAGATCCAGAGCGACATGTACCAGTTCGGCTTCCAGAAACGGTTTATTGTGACTCGAATACAAACTATCCGTCAGCCTGACTTTGGAAAGCGTGAAGTTCAATCCCAACCCGCCGTAAAATGGCCGAAATTTAAAATCGCCTATTTCAAGGTTTCCATTAAGGTTTTCATTGACTATTTCCTGAACACTTCTGAATATTTTTTCGCGATTTCTGTAAACCCAGATTTCGACAGCCGCAAAAATGAAAACAGCGCAGAGGGCAACAATTCCAAAGATTTTTAAAACTCTTGCAAACATGAACGAGGGGTTTTAACGCAACTTTTTCAATAAGGAAGCTTCACAGGCTGGTTCCTCAATATACATTTATTAATAATGTGCCAGGCTATATCCCGTCAAACCAAACCGGGCATGTTAAAGGTTCACCTTCGCTATTCAAGGCAAAAAATTGTAGTTTTGCGGACTCTTTGGAGATGGAAATACACTGACAAATTACATTGCTGCAAAATGCTACTTAGCGAACAGGAAATATTGCGCCGCCAAAAGCGAGAGGAATTAATCCGAATGGGTATTGAACCCTACCCGGTTGAAGAATTCGTAGTCAACACTTATGTCTCTGATATTCTTAAGAATTATGAGAACAATAAGATTGACTACAAGCATGTATCGATGGCGGGCAGGTTGATGGGCTTCCGGATTATGGGAAGCGCCGCATTCGCCGAATTCCAGGATAGCTCAGGGCGCATTCAGCTTTATTTCCGCAGAGACGATCTCTGCCCGGGAGAGGATAAAACGCTTTATAATACGGTATTTAAAAAGTTACTGGATATCGGTGACATTATCGGAATTACCGGTTTTGTTTTTACTACTCAGACGGGCGAAATTTCAATTCACGTCCAGGAATTCAAAATTTTGAACAAATCCCTGCGCCCGCTGCCGGTTGTGAAGCGGGATGAAGAAGGAAATATCTATGACGGATTTACGGATCCCGAACTCAGGTACCGCCAGCGCTACGTCGATCTGATCGTTAATCCTGATATCCGCGACATTTTTATCAAACGCGCCAGGATCATTACTACCATGCGTTCGTTTTTTGATTCAAATAATTGGCTGGAAGTTGAAACGCCCGTATTGCAATCAATCCACGGTGGTGCAGCAGCGCGCCCGTTTACCACCCACCATAATGCGCTGGACTTGGGATTATATCTACGCATTGCCACAGAACTACACCTCAAAAGGTTGATCGTCGGCGGTTTTGAAGGGGTTTATGAGTTTGGCAAGCTATTCAGGAATGAAGGAATGGACCGTACCCATAATCCGGAATTTACAACGGTAGAACTTTACGTAGCCTATAAAGATTATATCTGGATGATGAAAATGACCGAAGAGCTGCTGGAAAAAGTGGCAATTGCGGTCAATGGAACTACCAAAGCTGTATTCGGCGGTGTAGAGCTGGATTTCGCCGGACCTTACCCGAGGCTGAGCATCACGGATGCGATCCGTCAATATACGGGTTTGAATGTAGAAGAACTCGATGAAGTTGCGATCCGCGAGCAGTGCCGGACCTGGGGAATGGAAGTGAGCGACAGCATGGGCAAAGGCAAACTGATCGACGAAATTTTTGGAGAAAAGGTCGAAGAACATATTATCCAGCCCACTTTCATTACTGATCACCCTGTTGAGATGTCACCGCTTACTAAAAAGCACCGGACCAAACAGGGTATGGTAGAGCGTTTTGAACTTTTTGTAAACGGAAGGGAAATTGCAAATGCATATTCAGAGCTGAACGATCCGATCGAACAAAAGGAGCGCTTTGAGGATCAGCTAAAATTGAAAGAGCGTGGGGATGATGAGGCAATGGAAATGGATGATGACTTCATCAGGTCACTGGAATACGGGATGCCGCCAACATCAGGCATTGGTATCGGAATCGACCGGCTGACCATGTTGCTGACCGACAATTCGAGCATTCAGGAAGTGATTTTCTTCCCGCAGATGCGTCCTGAGAAAAAAGTGGAAATTGCGAAGGAATCCGATTATATCAATGCTGGAGTGCCCGCAGTGTGGGTGCCTGCTTTGCAAAAAATGAATATTCTGACAATTGAGCAACTGAAAGCAGCTAATGCGAATAAAATCTTCAATGATTTGGGAGGAATGCGCAAGAAGTTGAAAATTGACGAAAAAATGCCTCAGCTCGATGATGTAAAGTCCTGGGTTGAATAGATCTAAAACTAAAAATGCCGCTCTTACGAACGGCATTTTTAATTTCCCGCAAAAAAAATACAGTTATATTTTTTTTACCTGTACAGCATTCAGTCCTTTTTTCCCTTCAACGACTTCGTATTCTACTTGGTCATTTTCACGGATAGTAAGTCCTCCCAATCCTGTCACATGGACAAAGATGTCTCTGTTTGTGTCGTCTTCAACGATGAAGCCGTATCCCTTAGCTTCATTGAAAAATTTTACAGTACCTGTTGGCATAATGTTGAAATAAAAAAATTGAAATAAGGTGAAAACACAAGAGAATTGTAAGCGTTTCAATAAATACTCGAAGTGGCTCTACCAAATAATTGAGGGAGGCTCAACCCATTAGCAAAAGAAATTTTGGCAATTCTTGTTAAGACATCTTGATTATAATGAACAACTTACAAAATCTTTAACCACAAAGAAACAAAAATTGTTTGTAAAACAATTTATTTGCTTAAAGAATTTGAAAATTTACGAGTTAGCGGTATTTTGCTCTCAGCGGCCCATTTGATAAAAAATAATCTGTATGATTGTTTATACCCGTCAAAATTGGTAACTATGAAGTATCAATCTTAAAAAGGCATGAACAAGCTTCGATACTACGTTGAAAATCAAATATTTGGAGTTTGTGCGAAACTGGGAGAACGGCTGAATTTTCCGGCGAGCAGCATCAGGAAATACTTCATATATGCTACTTTCATGACCTTCGGCTCCCCGATTATTCTGTACCTGGTTCTTGCATTTTGGATGGAGATCCGTCAGCACTGGAGAAAGCACAATAGCCCTACTATCTGGGAGTTGTAGCACTGGTTTTCTTCGGATTTATTCCCGAAAGCTGATCAAACCGGTGTTTTCCGAGCACGAAATATTCCCATACAATACTTTTGTAATATAGAGGAGCACGGTTGGTATTCCTCGGCGTATGTTTCATCAGCGTAGGGATCATCCGGTAAAATGCAAAATGCGCCCGCACAATAGCAAGTACGTCAGGCCAGGCACCGGTTGCCATAAATCGCACGCTCGACACGCCGTCCAGCATTAGGCGGATCAATACTGTTTTCCAGCGTCTTCCCTTCGGGAGATTCTTGAAGAGCATGATCAGATTATTACGGTAATTGAGAAAAGTTTTCCGCGGGTTAGACTTGTGGAGTGTACCACCGCCAACGTGATAAACTGTTGACTTTCCGCAGTAAGTAATCCGGTACTGCATATTCAGCAACCGCCAGCACAGGTCAATCTCTTCCATATGGGCGAAAAAACGCTCGTCGAACCCATTGGCTTTGTGAAATGCATCAGCCCTCAAAAACATACAAGCGCCGGTTGCCCAAAATACGTCGCCTTGATCATCAAACTGGCCAAGATCTTCATCCCGGGTATCGAAAATCCGTCCCCTGCAAAACGGGTAACCAAGATAGTCCATAAATCCACCGGCTGCTCCGGCATATTCAAAATGCGTGGGAAGGTCAAAAGCGCGGATTTTGGGCTGGCAGGCGGCAATATTGGGATCCGAATCCATGAATGCGATGACAGGGTCAATCCAGTCCGGAGTTACCTCTATGTCGGAATTCAAAAGAATGTAATAATCCGCCTCGATATGCTTGAGTGCCTCGTTGTAGCCCCCTGCGTAACCCCTGTTCTCATCGATGGACAATGTCTTGAGGGTAGGAAAATTCACTTTTACCCAATCAAGAGAATGATCGGTTGAGGCATTGTCCGCTATCCAAATGTCATAGCCTTCTGAATACTTTAATATATTAGGAAGGAATCTTTCGAGATAGTGTTTACCGTTGTAATTCAGGATTACGATCGCAACCGAAGAGGCCATTGAGGAATTATTATTTCATAAATCCGCTCAAATCCAACCCTGGGATATTGGGTAGCACGCCATCTGTTGCTTTTTGTAAATGCGCCTTGATTTTAGGTTCAATATTATCAAATGCCCTGTTCACGGCTGCTACGATCAAATCCTGTAGCATTTCCTTATCCTCTGGTTTGATAAGGTCTTGGTCAATATCGAGGCTGACCAAAGCTTTCTGACCATTTACAGTGGCTTTAACCAATCCACCACCCGACTCCGCAGTTTCTGTGATAGTACCCAACTGATCCTGCGCTTCTTTCATGCGGGACTGGAGATCTTTCATTTTCCCCATCAGACCCATCATGTCTGCCATATTTCCAAACATATCTTATACTGTTAAGTGCCAGCGTCTAAAAATTTCTTTAAAGACTTCTACCTTAAAAGCATAAAAGTACCACTTTTTTCAACTGTTTGGTTGATATCGTCAACGAAAGTCATTTTGTAAACGTAGGATCCTACCGGTGCGTTTTCACCCTTAATAGTACCATCCCAGCCATTATTGATGTCCTCCGAATGAAAAACTACCTGTCCCCAGCGGTTAATCACGGAAAAAGTAAAAGCTTGCAGCTGGGTGGATTTTGCTTCGAGAATATCATTGTAGCCATCGCCATTAGGGCTGAATGCATCAGGCACAAAAACGCCCGCGCCTCTGCGGTAGTTGATAATATTGGAAAGGCTTTCAAAATCTCCATCGGGGGAAGTAGCGCGGATATGGAAATTATATTCCAGGTCGCTTTGGGCATTGAGCTGGACTGTGTACTTTGAATTCATCGCAACAGGAATCACTTCTTCTGCTGTGCTGGAACCAGCTTGTATGACATCATACCCCGAAATTCCTCCCAGGATCGGCAATTCCGTAGTCCAATTGAGTGTGGTTAAATTTTTCGTCAGTAAAATGGTACAGATCGGTTGTGAAGCCGGAACCTTCTGGCCGCAGGAATTGGTGTAACTTATCCGGTAGCAATACGAAAGTTCATTGGTTTTGACATCCGGATCCGAATATTCGCTTTCATTAAAAAGGGTAATAATTTTCTTGAACAATGTTGCGCCTGCCTCAGCTTTCTCAATGGTAAGGTCATAAGTGCTATTAGGTCCAGCACCAGGAACATTCGCTTTAATTGTCACCAGATGATTACCATCAACGGTAACCGCTGCACCTTCAATAGGCTTTGGAGAAGCGATTTCTGCTTTCACACCAACCGGGGCCGAAGTTGAAGTTACATCCTTAAGTTTGGCAATAACCTGATATTCCGAATAACTGCCGCATTGCACATCCTCATCCGTGTAAGTAATATCGTTTATGGAAGTAAAACTTTTAATAACTGTTCCATCGCGCAAAAGATCATAAGATGTAAACTCAGCCGCATCAGGATACTTGCTCCATGTAAGAATATTTTTCCCGTCTTCGGACTTACCGGAAAGGGTCATGCTACTGTAAACCTTGCTGTCATTTTTACCTGAACAAAGATCCTCCGAAGAAAGCTTTAACTGATACACCTGGCTAGTAACCATACTCTTCACATCGAAGGGTTGCAGCCCCCCCGATGATCTTCTTCCTGCTGTCGTATAATTCGAATTATTCGTACTGTATCGTATATCGGTGTACACCCCGCTTATGCCCAGGTAGTTGATCCTAAGCGTACCATCACCCCTCATTTCGATAGATTTGATCGCAATCGCGTTTAACTGAGGCTGCTGAAAAGAAATGGGCAGAGAAGTTGGGCGACCCGCATTGCATCCCTTTCCCACATATAGCCCCGTTACCAAAACAGTTGGATTACTACTCACATCTGTATAATTGTGCTCTATCACCAATAGGCTTCCTTTCTTCCAGACGTCAGTCTTTCCGTCTCCCCATTCTATTTTTACCTCGTCATATGCTTTCAGGATCGCATCATCAGTAAGACTCAAAAAAATCTTTCCACCGCCACATGAAGAATACTGCGGCGTGATTACCCGGGTTTCAAACACCTCAACGGTCTTGCAAGCATAAAACTGCCCGGAAGACACTGCCCCCTGCTGTAATATCGTGTACAAACCAGGAAGAGAATATGTGAAATTCGGGCCGCTCTGTGTTTTTGGAGATTTCCCGTCATAGGCGGCATCATAGGCCACTAAAATCGGATTCGGAACAGTATTGGCCACGGTAACTGTGAGTGGAGCACAACCTTGCGTCTTATCAAGTGTAAATCCGCCTCCACCACGGTCACACAAGCCCTGGCCATTGACGGATATCGTGACTAAGCAACAGAAAACAAATAAAAGTGAAGGGGGAAGTAACGGTAATCTCATAAGTGTGCAATATTAAACTTTGACTTTTTCTAAAAAGCGATCATTAACACTAAGCTCTAAGTTACAGGTATTTATACGCAGCGGGATGCCAAAAAGCTGCAAGCTACGCAAATATTTAACGGCGTAGTCCGGAAACTATTATCCGGATTTAGAAGGCATTCAAAAAGTCCTATCTAATCAACAAAAAACTCCCTTTTTTGGAAAATTTGCGACCGGAAGTATCTACTGCTTCGATCTGATATATATAGTAGCCGCCCGCCGCGTTCTCACTGGCGACTTTTCCGTCCCAGGTATCCGCCAGGTTTTTTGAGTGATAAACCACTTCTCCCCAGCGATCAAAAACCGACATCTGAAACTCTGAAATAAAATAAGCTTTTACCTCAAACCGCTCATTATATGTATCCCCGTTGGGTGTGAATGCGTCCGGCACCAGTACAATCGGCTCGCTTCTGAAATTAAGTACATTAGAAGAACTTACCAACGCGCCATCCGCCGATTTTGCTTCTATGCGGAAAGAGTAGGAAGATTGGGCCGCGAGATCCAGTGCATGTGCGATTTGCAATTGTTTAGGAATAGTCAGTTCCGTATTCCCCTGATCATCAAGCTGGTGCAAATCATAGTTACCAACAGGTTCCGTAAAGGGCGATTCGGTTGTCCAGACTAGTTCCGGCGTCCGGCTCGTCAGTAAAATGGTACACACGGGCTGGCTATACCCTGGCGATTTCAGGTTACAGGCGTTTTCATATTGAAACCGATAGCAATACGAGTTTTCATTTGAACTGACTGCGTTATCCAAAAACTGTAAGCTCTGATTGTCGGTCGGAGATACTTTCTGATAATCAGAACTCCCGGCGACTGCCCGCTCGATAATCAGATCATAACTACTGGTCAAGCCTTCACCCGACAACTGGACCTGCGTACTGACCGTATTTTCGGCCTGGACTGTCACACTCGCCTGAGTGATGAGCCCTGGTGCTGAGGTTTTTGGTTCGAGAATAACAGGCGCAGAGTAAGAACGTACATCGTTTTCAATGATCGCGACAATTTCATACTTATAGCTATTGCCGCATTTCACATCGGTGTCCAGGTAAGACAATGCATTGGCCGAAGAAAAAATGACCGATCCGTCCCTCTTCAACTGATATTGTATCAGATTATCGGTATTTGGAAAATGCTCCCACGAAAGCGAAATGATTTCATCCAGCGCATAGGTCCCTTCCATGACATGCATGCTGGCCACCGCCGGGCTTTCGATCAGGTTATCGCAAATATTCCGCGACGATAATTTGAAACGGTATTTTTGCTTCGCATCCAGTCCCGCGACCGTAACCGATTGTGTGCCGCCCGTCTGTCCCGACTTACCAGTTGAAACGAACTGACCGTCGCCCTTATCCATTAACAACTCAGTGACAATGCCTTCCATTCCCTCATACAGCACCTTCGCCTCGCCTGCCGGCAGCATTTCCACGCTTTTGATAACAACACCGGCCAGCGACTGTGCATTGGTTCCCGTCAAAGTTTTAGCTATCGTTTTCTGCTGACAATCCAGATTCCGGTAGCTGCCGCGGATGCTCACTACCGGCTTCGTACCAGCGGCATAGGTGTGGTCTACAACCAGCGCGCTGCCTTTTGGATTGATGCTCTGATTCGATCCGTCGCCCCAATTGATTATCACGCCATCATAAGCCGTTGAAATACTATCACTTATTAATGTCAATCTGACTTTTCCACTCGGACAAACAACCAATTCTGCATTGGGCGCGCGGGTCTCTTTTACGATAATGTCGGTGCATTGGCTAAAACCGGTCCCATTCGCACTGCCGAATTGTAAAATCGTGTAAGTGCCCGGAAGATTGTAAGTATGGCTGGAATCCTGGGTAGTTTCCGACGGATCGGGAACGGTAGTCCGCGAGCGATCGAAATTGTAGGCGTAGGTCAGATTTTCTGATTTCGGAACCGTATTCTTGACAGTTACCGATAACGGTGCACAACCGGCAGTTGGAGTAAGTAAAAACCCACCGGTATTCCCGCAAAAGCTTTGACCGGTTACATGCAGAGAGGTAAGTAATACCGCGCCCAACACAAATACGATCAATTGCCTGAAATTCATAAGTGAGTATAAATGTCCCGGAATAAGCCCCTCTCCAATTTAATTTCTATGAAACGGTAAAGGTAAATCCGTTGTTCAACATTCGGAGAAGTTCAAAAATAGAACTTTCGATATTAACAATATACCTTTGCAAGGTAAAAACGAGTTTTGGTTAAAAACTATTTTTCAGCAACGCGATTAATGAATAGCAATAATAATCCGATTAAACTGGATTCCATTGAAGATGCCATCGAGGCTATAAAAAGAGGAGAACTGATCATTGTAGTGGATGATGAGGACCGTGAAAATGAGGGCGATTTTATATGTGCTGCCGAGCTGGTAACCCCGGAAATCGTCAATTTCATGGCCCGCGAAGGCCGCGGATTGATTTGCGTGCCCATCACAGAAGAAAGATGCGGCGAGCTTGAGCTGGAAATGATGGTTGGCACTAATACCGCCCTTCACGAAACCGCATTCACTGTTTCAGTCGACCTTTTGGGCAATGGATGCACGACCGGAATCTCGGCAAGTGACCGCGCTAAAACAATCCAGGCACTTGTTGACCCCAACACCAAACCGGAAGACCTGGGTCGCCCCGGCCACATTTTTCCGTTGAAAGCAAAAAAAGGCGGGGTACTGCGCAGAACAGGGCATACCGAGGCAGCGATCGACTTTCCACGTTTGGCAGGCTTATCGCCAGCCGGAGTTTTAGTAGAGATATTGAACGAAGATGGTTCGATGGCGCGACTTCCCCAGCTGCGGGAAATCGCAAACCGCTTCAATCTGAAATTGGTCAGTATTAAAGATCTGATTGAATACCGTTTGCGCGAAGAGTCACTTATCAAACGCGAAATCGGTGTTGATATGCCTACGAATTGGGGACATTTCGATCTGATTGCATTCCGTCAGATCAATACCGGCGATTTGCATCTGGCATTGGTGAAAGGTACCTGGGAAAAAGACGAGCCGGTTTTGGTACGCGTGCATTCCTCCTGTGTCACCGGTGATATTTTCGGTTCGTGCCGCTGCGACTGTGGCCCGCAACTACACGCCGCAATGGATATGGTCGATAAAGCCGGAAAGGGTGTTATCGTATATATGAACCAGGAAGGTCGAGGTATTGGCTTGTTAAATAAACTGAGGGCCTACAAATTGCAGGAAATGGGCCGCGATACGGTGGAAGCAAACCTCGAACTGGGCTTTCCTATGGACGACCGTGATTACGGCGTTGGTGCACAAATCCTGCGCGATTTAGAAGTATCCAAGATCCGTCTGATCACGAACAACCCTAAAAAACGCGCAGGCCTCATTGGTTATGGTCTTGAAATTGTGGATTCAGTAGCAGTAGAAATACCTTCCAATCCTTACAATGAGAAATATCTGCTTACCAAAAGAGATAAAATGGGGCATAATTTAAGTAACCTCACAATGCCCGTTGACGAAGCATGATAGTCAGGATTGCTGAAACAGAAGAAGATATTCTCTTATGCAGGAGCGCCATCCAGGCGCTCCGCCCCTCGCTGACGGACGAGCTTTACCCGGAAGCAATGAGGCTGACCTTACAGGATAATCGTCAGCTGATCTTCATTGAAGCCGAGAATGAAGCGGCCGCTGTTGCCGTCTTCGAAACCGGATACAATCTCTTCAGAGGAAAGTATATTTACATTGATGACCTGTCGACGTTATCTGCACACCGCGGAAAAGGGTATGCAGGTATTTTGCTGGACTGGATCTTAGCTTTGGCGGTCAGAGAAAAATTCGACCAGGTACATCTCGACTCGGGCGTCAACGAAGCCAGAACAGATGCGCACAGGCTTTATCTCAATAAAAGATTTCAGGTAACCAGCCTTCATTTCGTAGCCAAGGTTTGATTTTTGAAGCAAAGCAATCCCGACAATTAACTGCGGACAATATTTAACCAATGAACATTAATCAGATATTTGAAGCATTCGATTCCCTGCGTGTATTGGTGATCGGCGATGTTATGCTGGACTCATACGTCTGGGGAAAAGTAGACAGAATATCCCCGGAAGCCCCGGTCCCGGTCGTTACGGTTCAAAAAAGAGAATATCGCCTCGGCGGCGCTGGCAATGTATTGCTTAATGTACAATCACTAGGCGCAGAAGCTATTATTTGCTCTGTGATCGGTTCGGACAGTTCAGGTGATTTGCTTGAAAACAGTTTAAAGGAAAAAGGTCTGAATTGCGAAGGTTTGATCCGCAGCGAGGCTCGGATCACGACGATCAAGGAAAGGATCATCGCCGGCTCTCAGCAGGTTGTCCGCATTGATACTGAGACGGATAAGCCTATTTCCAAAGACGAAACCAAAATGCTGGTTGAGAAAGCAAAGGAGCTTGTTCCGTCCTGCCAGGTTGTGATTTTTGAAGATTATGATAAAGGTGTATTAACCCCTGAATCGATCTCAGAGATCACTGCATTTGCGAATTCTCATCAAATTCCAACAGTAGTTGACCCCAAAAAGCGGAACTTCCTTTCGTATCAGCACACCACACTTTTTAAACCAAACCTCAAGGAGCTCAGAGAAGGGTTGAAAGTTGAATTTAATGTGGACAAACCTGAAGAACTGCGCGCGGCAGTGGAACAATTGAAAGAAGCGCTTCAAGTTAAAGGTGCCTTGATTACACTTTCGGAACGCGGTGTTTTTATTGATCTGAATGAAGAAACCCACCATTTGCCAGCACACATTCGGCAGATTGCAGATGTTTCGGGCGCGGGTGACACGGTGATCAGCATTGCGGCTTGTTGTGTTGCATTGAATTTGCCTGCCAAAACGATCGCGGCCGTTTCTAATCTGGGAGGCGGACTGGTTTGTGAAATGGTAGGAGTTGTACCAATCGACAAAAACCTGCTGAAAAACGAGGCTGTAAAATTACATCTCTAAATAGCTAACTAAATAATTACCAGTTAATACCAGCCTGCCCAAGCCCCATCTTCTTGATAAACTTAGAGGACAGGCTCGACCGGCTCGTAATGTAGCGTACACTTGCGCCAATATATGGAGTGGTGGCCGGCGTATAGGATGTCAGGTTTTCCCTTGCACTGTTAAATGTCCTGAGCTGGCGAAATGTGGTCACGCCTGCTTCCAGGGAAATATTGATCGCAGTAAAAAGGTGGGCATTGGCCGACACACCAATTTTGATTTGCCTGTAATTCTCTCTTCTTAAAGTCTTTTCTTCCGGCGTCTGGAACTGAAATCCACCACTGTAACCGTTTAACCCGGCGAACATATCCACATTGAACCATTTGGTGGCCTTATAGTTTACATTCGCAACAAATGGCAGCAGCGCCGATGCGCGCCAGTGTTTACCCAAACCTTTATTTATCCCAAAAACCGGCACAAAACGCAGTTTTTGGTTATAAGCAATTACAGAACCGTAGGCGATCTGGGTTCGTAATCCCAGAATATGCATGCGCGCCGCGCCTCCCCAGAAAAAAGGTTGCGGGCTGAAAAACGTTTCATTTGTTTCGGTCATCCCCAATCCGCCGCCATAAGCCCAAAGGCGGTCCTTAATGCTCGCCTGCAAACGGATTATGCCGAGCGACAACGTTTTGTACCCATTTCCGGGATCATTTACACCGTCAATTTTAGGCTGGATCTGCGTGTATTGTGCAATCGCGACGGTGTGTACGGCCCTTAAATCAAACTTTTTACGCAAGCTGAATCCGAGCTGCACCTCGCTTTGGAGGGGAATGATTCCAAGAAAGCCAGTACGTGAATAGCCGTAATCCCGCGTTCCGTCCAGGCTGGAAGGCACATTGTAGTCAGCCTTCAGAGTAAGATTAGGATAAAATAGCCGGCTTAAGGCAAAATGTTGCGCATTGGCAGCATTTATTATCAGGAATAAAATACAGGCCAGAAGGTTCCGGGGATTTAGCATAGGGAAAAATCAGGGGGTGCGGTAATCTGGCAGATAACGTGAAAGTGAAATGGGGTATTGTGTTTTAGCTTGTAGCAGGCTAATTTGTCCTGGTTTCTAATGCGTCTCACCTACCGACATATCAGCAAAAGCCATGATGAAATTGCCTTCCCTTCACCACATAACAGACCAGCTTACTCACACTGTAAAACGATTTCCGTGGGTAGTGACAGTGGCCATTTGTAAAGCCGCCGTCCTTTGGAGACATATTGAATCTGCGGGCAATGAGGAGGAAGTGAATTTGATGACCAGGCTCGCTTACCCGCTTTTCCTTGCCACGCCGCTCATGATGGCCATTCAGCTGATTTCAGAACGAAAACAATGGAGGGCGCCTTTTATAATTGGCACAAACCTGCTTGCTTTTGCGATCCTTACCTTCTACTTTTTCACACTCCCTACCGAGCCTGCTTCGGGTGATTTTTACAGATTTATGTTATTCATGGTCGCGTCGCACCTTTTTGTTGCATTTGCTCCATTTTTAGGTTCGGGTAAAATAAATGGTTTCTGGCAGTTCAATAAAACACTTTTTCTCCAATCCCTGAATGCAACCCTCTATGCCGTTACGCTGTATATCGGGCTCCTTATTGCGGTAAAGACGGTTGAATATCTGTTTAATATCACATACCTCATCAAAATCGAGGGCGATCTGTTTGTGTTGATTGCGGTAGTATTTCATACGCTTTTCTTTCTCAGCAAAATTCCGCCAAAGCTCGTTGAGCTGGACGAAGAAACGAGCTATCCTGCGGGTCTTAAAATCTTTACGCAATACGTACTACTCCCGCTGGAAGTGGTGTACATGGTGATTTTGTATGCTTATACCTTCAAGATCATTTTCCAATGGAAACTGCCCGACGGTGGTGTAGCATACCTCGTCATGGCATTTTCTATTGCGGGCATTCTCGCATTGCTATTGTTACATCCTTTGAGGGAATATGCCAAAGAAAAATGGGTCCGGCTGTTCAGCAAAAGGTTCTACCTCGCATTACTGCCGCTTATCGCGCTGCTTTTCATAGGTATTTTCAGGAGGATAAATGACTATGGCATTACCGAAAACAGATATATAATCGCAGTGCTGGCGGTCTGGCTTGCGGTTACTACCCTTTATTTTCTAACCAGCAAGCTGGCAGATATCAGGTGGATTCCTGTGTCACTTTCTGCGATTGCTTTGTTGCTGGCAATTGGCCCGTGGAACATTTTTGTGGTCGCCAGAAATAGCCAGATCCGTACTTTCGAACAAATCCTGACCGGGAACAAGCTGCTCGATGCAAAGGGACAAATTTCAGGAAAGGTGTCGGTTCGCTCCCAGGATTACAGGCAGCTGGAATCAATCATTCAGTTTTTTCGATCGCGAAAGATGACAGGCCTCGAACCATACTTTGCCGGGCTTCCAGCCAGGAAACAGGATACATTTGCCCATTACAATCAGATGGAGCAAATATTGGGCGATCACATTATCAATAAACCTTCAGAATTAGGGATAAATAACAATTACGTCAATTATTCGTCCCGGGCAATCATAAAAGACAGTTCGTCTGTACCAGTTCAGAATTTCAATCATATGAAATTTATCCAGATTAATCTAACCACTCAGGTGAATGCGGCCCCCTACGCTCTGAAGACCTCGGGTCACGGACGTTTCATCGATATTTATAAAGATGAAAAAAAGGTCACTACACTCGATTTAGCTAGTATGATCCGCAAGCTCAAATCCGAGTATGGAATCTATTCCGATCAAATTCCGCAAAACTCACTTATGATAACCTATAAAACTAGTTCCGAGGATATAGCCATCGTTTTCTCAAACATCAACCGAGGCGGTGACTCTTATTATGGCGAGGCGGTATTACTTTATAAGTAGCAGCTCACGCAGGTAACAAAAAATCAGTAGAATCGATAGTACATAATTCTTCATGACATGTAAGGTTGTTAGTCCTAACATAACCAAAATACATGATGAACGTGACACTGCTTTTGCTAATGATCTGTATATCTACCGTGGCCTATTCGCAGGAAAGCGGGCAGACTTTTGCGGAGAAACTGGGTTATCCCAAAGGGAAAAAGGTATTGATCATTCACGTGGATGATGTGGGAATGTCGTACGAATCCAATCAGGGCGCTATTCGTGCCATCCGGGAGGGGGTTGCCAATTCACTGAGCGTGATGATGCCTTGCGGCTGGGTACCTGGTTTTGTTAATTATTGGAAAGAAAATAAGGACCTCGACGCGGGGCTGCACCTGACACTCACTTCTGAATGGAAAGACTATCGCTGGGGACCTTTGGCCGGAAAACAACAGGTGAAGGGTTTGACAGACTCCCAGGGCGCATTGTGGCCCAGCGTTGCCGATGTCGTGAAAAATGCCTCTCCCGATGAAGTAGAGCAGGAAATCCGCGCCCAGCTCGATCGCGCGCGCGCAATGGGTTTTGAACCTACGCATTTGGATTCACATATGGGTACCTTGTTCGCTACGCCGGAGTTTATGGAAAGGTATCTGAAAGTGGGAATGCAGGAAAAGATACCGGTTATGTTTCCAGGCGGCCATAATACCGCCATTAAAGCCGAGGAGAAAATGATCGCCGATCAATTTGAAATGACACAGAAAATTGGAAAGCAACTCTGGAATGCAGGCTTACCAGTGCTCGATGACCTTGAAAACAGCAGCTATGGTTGGAAAGGGCCGGCAAACGGCGATAAATCTGATAAAGCCATGCAGCAATATAAAACAGCTAAGTACATCGAGGCTTTTGGCAAATTAAAGCCGGGACTAACGATGGTAATTATGCATTGTACCATTCACACTGAAGTATTCCCCAAGATATCGGATTCCTGGCCGACCAGAGAAGGTGACTTCCTTGCCATGATCGATCCCGACCTGAAAAAGTATATTGAAAAAGAAGGGATTATCCTCACTACCTGGCGGGAGGCTATGCAGCGTCGGCAGAAAGTGAAATAGAGATTGGCCATTTTTTAACTGGCAATCTCTATTTCCGCATAAACTATTTTGTAGAAATCTTCCGGAAGAAACGGTTTTACCAGGTAATCGCTAAAACCATTTGCCAGCGCACGTTCGCGCTCATCTTCAAATGCGGAGGCTGTGAGCGCCACAATCGGAATATTTGCGTTGCGCTCGCGGATCAGTCTGGTCGCCTCAAAGCCGCCCATTACCGGCATTCTCAGGTCCATAAAGATCAGGTTGTAAGTCGTGGCGAGATACATTTCAACAGCCTCTTCGCCGTTTGAAGCAATATCGAAAGGTATACCTTTTCTCTCAAGCAGCCGGGTAGCGAGCATCAGGTTGGTTGCGTTGTCGTCAACCAGCAATATCCTTGCATTAGACGAAAATGTGGGTACCGTATTCTTTTCGGCCGGTTTTTGCGGTGAAGCTGCGATTAGTGAGTAGGGCAGCTCAATTTGAAAAGAGAAAACAGATCCTTTCCCTATTTCGCTGGTCAGTTTCAGCTCGCCTCCAAACAGCCGCACCAGTTCCCTGGATATGGCCAGCCCTAACCCGGTACCTCCGTCCTGTCGTTTGACATGGCTTCTTACCTGGGTAAATATTTCAAAAACACGTTTCTGCTGTTCCTCCGAAATGCCTATCCCACTGTCGGAAACAGCAAATTCTAGACGGATTAATTCGTCAGTTCTGCCCAATTCGGCGACAGTAAATTTCACAAAACCCTCATCCGTAAATTTAACGGCATTGTGCACCAGATTTGTGATGATCTGATTAAGCCTTACCTGGTCTGTACACACCAGCGGAAGCGGGCTGGAATGTTCAAAAAGCAGTTCCAGATTCTTCTCCCTAGCCCTCGGCAAAAAGCTGTTATATACATTTTTGAACAGCTCTACCAGATCGAAATTGATGGGATTCAATTTCACATGATTGGAATTAATTTTGTTGAAGTCGAGAATATCATTCACCACTGCCATCAAATGCGTTGACGAAAACTTCAGTGTTTCGATCAACTCCTTTTCTTCTTCGCTACTCGACTTATTTTCCTGCAATAAATGCACAATTCCCACAATCCCGTTCAGGGGCGTTCGTATCTCGTGGCTCATCGTCGACAGGAATTCCGACTTGGCGAGCGTCGCGTTCTCCGCTATTTCCTTCTGCCTTTCCAGTTTTTCGTTTTGCTCGACTAAGGTATAGCGGTAATAAAATTCACGTTTATTCCTCTTTTCGGTAAAGTACATGACGAAGGGAAACAGCAATTGGCCTAAAAAGAAAAATAACCCTCCCTGGGCCATAAACTGATAGAAATATTCAGGATGTCCAATGTACAGAGCAGCCGGAAAAAGCAGGAACACCAACACTGTTGCGAGTAATGCTTCCCCGCCAGGCCACCTCAGCACGATGAACGAAAAGATAAGGCCGAGTGTCATATTGATCGTCGCCCGATCATATGAAGTATGCGGCACAGTCGCCAAAATGTAGGCGTGAACCGGAATCAAGGCAAAGTAAACGAGAAAAGATGCCCGCTGAGAGGTGATATATCCACGATAATGCAGGAAAAGAAATACCAGGCTGATCGCACTGAAAAGGAGCTCCGCTTTCAGGACAACCGGCGCCGCAGGATCATTTCTCAGAAAATAGAGAAGCGCTGTTGCCGGATAACCAAGCAGGTAAGCGAAACAAAATGTCAGATTACCATATCTTGACTTTATTTCTCTTTCCCCTTTCCACAAGTTGTTGAAATCAACTGTGTAATTAGCACTATTCAAGAATCAAATTTTTAAACGTTGGGTACATATGACAGTAAAAGCTCCTGCCTGACTACATTTCAAATTTACGTAAATCATTAAAAAAAATAGGGCACTCAACTAAATGAATACCCTATGATTTTTATCAGAAAATACTTTCCGTTACAAGTCTATCGCTTCGCCGTAAGCCGCCTCAGTCGCACCTTTAACTGCCTCCGACATAGTTGGGTGCGGGTGAACCGATTTCAGTATTTCGTGGGAAGTAGTTTCCAGCTGACGGGCAACTACTACCTCGGCGATCATTTCAGTTACATTGGTCCCGATCATGTGAGCGCCCAGGAATTCGCCGTATTTCGCGTCGAAAATGACTTTTACAAAACCATCAGTTGCTCCGGCAGCGGTTGCTTTTCCGGAAGCTTTGAATGGAAACTTACCAACTTTGATATCGTAACCGGCTTCACGCGCTTTCTTTTCGGTAAAACCTACGGAAGCGATTTCTGGCTGGCAATACGTACATCCCGGGATATTACCGTAGTCAAGTGCCTCTGTTTTGTGCCCTGCAATTTTCTCTGCGCAAATGATCCCTTCGGCAGTAGCAACGTGTGCCAGTGCAGGACCAGGCGTACAGTCGCCGATCGCGTAAAATCCTGGAACGCTGGTTTCGTACCACTCATTTACCGTAATCTTTCCTTTGTCTGTTTTGATTCCGGCTTCTTCCAAACCGATGTTTTCAAGATTTGCAACGATCCCGGCTGCTGAAAGCACAACATCCACTTCGAAAGACTTCTGTCCGTCCGGAGTTTTAACCGAAACAACACAACCCTTTCCGCTGGTGTCAACTTTCTCAACTGTAGAGTTCACATATGTATCAACGCCCAACTTCTTGTACTGTTTCGCGATCTCTTTTGAAATATCCTCATCTTCAACCGGCACCAGGTTCGGCAGGAATTCAACAACGGTAACTTTCGTGCCCATTGATGCATACACATAAGCAAATTCCATTCCGATCGCGCCGGAACCTACTACCAGCAGCGATGCAGGTTGTTTTTCAAGGCTCATTGCCTTGCGGTATTCAATTACTTTTTGTCCGTCTATTTTAATATTCGGCAACTCGCGGGCGCGGGCGCCTGTTGCGATGATCACTCCTTTTGCGGCTGTGTAATCTGTTTTTTTGCCGTCCTTATCTGTTACCTCAACCGTTTTCTGGCCTTTCACTTTACCGGCGCCCATGATGACGTCGATCTTGTTCTTTTTCATCAGGAAAGAAACGCCTTTGCTCATGGAGTCGGCCACGCCGCGGCTGCGTTTGATCACTCCTGCGAAGTCGGCAGAAGATTCACTTACATTGATACCGTAGTCTTTGGCATGCTTAATATATTCAAATACCTGCGCACTTTTCAGTAGTGCTTTGGTTGGAATGCAACCCCAGTTAAGGCAGATTCCCCCTAAACTTTCTTTTTCAACAATTGCTACTTTAAGTCCTAATTGGGAAGCACGAATGGCTGCGGGATAACCCCCGGGGCCGCTACCAATTACAATCACATCATATGTTTGAGCCATTTTCTGGTATTTTTATATTACAAAATGGGTTGAAAAAATTTTGCTGCAAAGGTAATAAATATTGTTAGGGATTGGCGTTTTGGGTTCCGGTCATTTATCGTCATTTGTGGTCATTTATTGTTTTTTGGTACGAAATCTAACGGTTGGCTGTTACTTATGGAAGTTTCCACGTCTATAGTAGAAACTCCGATAATCTATGAAATTAGAAGACTTACAGATTTATCAGTTGAGTATGGAATTATCAGACAAGATTTGGACTGCGGTGCAAGAATGGAGCATATTTAGCAAGGAAACTGTCGGAAAACAGCTTGTTCGTGCAGCGGACTCCATAGGAGCTAATATCGCCGAAGGTTTTGGCAGATATCACTTTAAGGAAAATCTGAACTTTTGCTTTTACTCCAGAGGTTCTTTATATGAAACTAAAACCTGGCTAACAAAAGCACAAAATCGAAATCTTATAGACCCAGAAAAATCCAGGTATTTAATTAATCTTTGTGACACGTTAGCCTTAAAACTTAATAATTACATCAAGACAATAGGCAAAACAAACATATCATCCGGCAGCCACCAAAACAATAAATGACAATAAATGACTACCAGTGACCATCTTGACATTAGTAGCATTTTCTTTTTTTCAACTTAAAACTCAAACTTCAAATGACAGCAGAGCAATTGAAAGACTTGAAGGCCCGTGTAGAGGCTTTGGGGAGGTATCTTTGACTACGATAACCGAAAAAGACAGCTAGAAGACCTTGAACAGCAGACTGTTCAACCGGAGTTCTGGAACGATTCAGAACGGGCCGAAAAAACAATGCGGGAAATCCGCGGACTGAAATTCTGGACAAATGGTTACGAGGAACTTGCCCGGTTAAGGGACGATCTGGATACCATTTGGGAATTTTATGATGCCAACGAAGCTACCGAAGAAGAGGTAGACGAAGAAGGCAAAAAGCTCTCTGACAAACTGGAAGAAATCGAATTCCGGAAAATGATGGGAGAAGAAGGCGACGAGCTTCCTGCGGTCATCGAGATCAACGCCGGTGCCGGTGGTACCGAATCCCAGGACTGGGCTTCCATGCTGATGCGCATGTATATTATGTGGGCTGAAAAGAATGGATACAAAGTCAGGGAGGTCGATTTGCAGGATGGAGATGTGGCCGGTGTGAAGTCGGTAACACTGGAAGTAGATGGTGAATACGCTTATGGTAACCTGAAATCTGAAAATGGTGTACACAGGCTGGTTCGCATTTCACCTTTTGATTCGAATGCAAGGCGACACACTTCTTTCACCTCGGTTTATGTCTATCCGCTAGCCGATGATAATATCGAGATCGACGTGAACCTGGCGGATATTACATGGGACACTTATCGTTCGGGCGGCGCTGGCGGACAGAATGTGAATAAGGTGGAGACAGCAGTTCGTCTGCATCACAAACCTTCGGGCATTATCATCGCTTGCCAGCAGGAACGTTCCCAGTTGATGAACAAAGAGGTTGCGATCAGGCTTTTGAAATCGCGGCTTTATCAGATCGAGCTGGAAAAACGTAACTCTGCACGGGCAGAAGTGGAGGCTTCCAAACGCAAAATCGAATGGGGCTCGCAGATTCGCAGCTACGTCCTGGACGACCGTCGCGTGAAAGACCACAGAACGGATCACCAGACTTCCAATACAGACGCAGTTCTGAACGGTGAGATCAATGACTTTATCAAAGCCTATTTGATGGAATCTTAAGAGAATGAAAAACCTCCAACCGACGCAGGATAACGCAGGTTGGAGGTTTTACTGTTTTTTGTTAATTTACTCTGAAATAGCGGAGAATATGACAGGTATTAGATATATCACCAACGAAAAAGGTCAAAAAACCGATCTCATCATTAATTTGAAGGAGCATGGCGAAATCGTCGAAGATTTACTGGATGCCCTGACCGCGGAAGAAAGAAGAGGAGAGGATACAATTCCCTTCGAAGAGCTCATCAACCAGTTGAAATCAGAGGGAAAGATCAATGATTGAGTGTTATCAAATCATTGTCTCAAAAAGTGCGCAAAAGGAAATCCGTAAACTCCACAAACCGGATTTAGAAAAAGTCCTGTCTGCGATTCAATCCTTATCTGAAAATCCTCGTCCGTTCGGATATAAAAAACTAGTAGCTTCCAAAAACATCAACCGAATCAGAATAGGCGATTATCGTGTCCTTTATTTGATCGAAGATACGATCCGTATCGTTGAAATCTCTGCGGTAAAGCATCGTCGGGAAGCTTATGAATAGTGTTCGTCAAAAGCCTTTGCACCATTACAAACTCGGCAGCGGCCCGCGCATTCTTCTCGCATTTCACGGCATTGGTCAGGATGCATCGACCTGCTTTCAGGCACTGGAAAATACACTAGGCCTCCACTACACCATTTTTGCAATCGATCTTTTCTTTCACGGTAAAAGCGCTGGGGCGAATCGGGAAATTGTCAGCAAAACATATTGGAAATCAATTCTGAGTGATTTTTTGCTAAAAAATAACATTGCAGATTTCGATATCATGGGGTTCAGTATGGGCGGGAGATTTGCGCTGGCAACGCTCGAAGCATTTCCGGAAAAAATTGAGCATGCATACCTGGTCGCTCCTGACGGAATCTCGGAGAATCCACTTTACACACTCGCAACCAGAAACGCAGCCGGCCGCGCGCTATTCCGCTGGACTATGCAGAAACCTGCATTCTTTTTCAAAACAATTCAACTTTTAACGAAAGCCGGCATCGTCCAAAGCAGTCTCGTAAGATTTACCGAAAATGTCCTTAACACGCCTGAAAAGCGGGGCACCATTTTAAAATCCTGGGTTGCATTTCGCGACCTGCGATTTGATATTGCTCAAATAACGCATTTGGCTAAAACAAACAACATCCGGATTTTTCTGATCACAGGCGAATTTGACAAGCTGTTAGAGCAAAGTGCGGTAAGTCCGCTGGCCAGGCTTCTTCCTGAAAGTCAGAACATCCAATTAAAAAGCGGTCACACGCAATTGGTTGCCAAAGCCGGCGTGTGGATTTGTACATTATTTGAGTAACTTGTCGCATACCATTTTATATGTATGGAGCAGGTTTTACCCAAAAATGATACCAACTGGCGATTAAAAGCGATCATCGGCGGCTCCGCCGGAAATTTGGTGGAATGGTACGACTGGTACGCTTACTCCGCTTTCTCTCTCTATTTCGCAAGCGCATTTTTTCCTGATTCCAATCCCACCGTTCAGCTTATCAACACTGCGGGGATTTTTGCGGTAGGGTTTCTGATGCGCCCGATCGGTGGTTATATATTCGGAAAGCTCGCAGATACCAAGGGTCGAAAAGTGGCGATGACGCTATCGGTTTTGCTGATGTCATTTGGCTCACTACTAATAGCGTTCCTTCCCGGTTACAATAGCATTGGCATTGCAGCACCTGTTATGTTGCTGGTTGCGAGACTCCTTCAGGGATTGAGTGTAGGAGGTGAATATGGCACCTCGGCAACTTACCTGAGCGAAGTTGCAACTGAAAAGCGCCGTGGCTTTTATTCCAGTTTTCAGTATGTGACATTGATCGGCGGGCAACTCATTGCGCTGGGGCTGCAATTGATTTTACAAAATATCTTCCTGACAGATAAGCAAATGCACGATTGGGGTTGGCGTTTACCATTCATTTTTGGTGCATTACTGTCACTGGTTGCTCTTTACCTGCGCGCCCATTTGAATGAAACACAAGCATTTAAGGCAAAAGACCAGGAAGTAAAGAAAAAAGGATCACTTACAGAACTGCTCAAACATCCGAAAGCGATTTTGACCGTAGTCGGACTTACGATGGGTGGCACGCTGGCCTTTTATACCTACACTACTTATATGCAGAAGTTTCTGGTAAACACTGTCGGACTTTCCAAGTATCAGTCGACCATGCTTACTTTTTGCTCACTATTTATATTCGCAATGCTGCAACCGGTTTTTGGAGCGATCAGTGACAGGATTGGCCGAAAACCCTTACTAATATCTTTTGGAGTTCTGGGAACATTATTCACTTATCCTCTCTTAAATACGCTCAGTCACACTACTAGCATGTGGTCTGCATTCGGCTTGCTAATGGTCGCATTAATAATCGTGAGCGGCTACACTTCCATCAATGCCGTCGTAAAGGCAGAGCTTTTTCCGGTGGAAGTTCGTGCTCTGGGCGTGGGCCTTCCTTACTCTGTTACAGTTGCTATTTTTGGCGGCACTGCCGAGTACTTTGCTCTTTGGGCCAAAAACCTGGGTCATGAAAGTTACTATTACTGGTACGTGACCATCTGCATTTTTGCCTCCCTGATTATATACGTGCGTATGAAAGATACCAAGAAAACCTCTCTGATCGAGCACGAATAATCTTGGAATAAATAAATTATCTCTTGACAAAATCCATTCGGTTCGGTAACTTTAAAGACACTAAATCTTTTATTGTTATGAACGTGATGGATCGAATCGAGCATTGGGGCGATACGCATCATCCTGCCTGGATGGACATTGTTCGTATTGCTTTGGGAGTATTTCTGTTTGTCAAGGGTATCAGCTTTATCAGCGATACAACGCAGCTTTCCCGTCTTGTGACCGGGCTGGATTTTCACCTGTACACCGTGACCGCCGTGCATTATGTGGCGTTTGCCCACATTTTCGGGGGTTTCATGATCGCAATGGGATGCCTCACTCGGTTCGCTTCGATCATACAAATCCCTATTCTGCTCACGGCAGTATTCTTCGTCAATATCCGGATGGGCTTTTCTTATCTGAATTCGGAACTCTGGCTATCACTCATTACACTGATCGTCGTAGTTACTTTTGCAATCATCGGATCCGGTAAATATTCGATGGACGAGTACATGAAGAACCACAATAACTAGATCAGTTCGGGTGCGGTTTTGTATAAATATTTCCGCTTGTATTCCAGGGGCGTCATGTCCGTGACTTTCTTGAAATGCCGGTAAAAGTTGGAAACATTATTGAAACCGCATTCGAAACAAATTACTTCAGTCGCCAGCTTATCTTCGATTAGCAACCTGCAGGCCTGGCTGATTCTTATTTCTACCAAAAAATCATTATAGGTTTTCTTCGTCATTAATTTAAAATACCTGCAAAACGAAGTGATACCCAGATTGGCAATAGCCGCCACATCCTGCAGTGAAATGTCGCTCCGGTAGTTGGAGAGCGTATAAGCATATATCTTATTAAGTCTCAACGTTTCCGAGTCATTCGATTTGTAAAATGCATGTGCCGAGGCAATCGTTTCGTACTCCGCAGTTTCTGCCAGGATTTTAAGAATAGAAAGCAGCGCAATCAGCCGATCAAGGTTCTGGGCTTCCACTGCTGCCAGCATAAGTGGCACAATTCGTTCTTTGGCAGCTCCTGTTATCAAGAGTCCGCGTTTCGCTTTTTCAAATAGCTTCGGAATCTGATACGCCTCCGGGAGAAGCAGGAAATCCCCTCCCAGGCAGTTTGGAAGAAAATGGATGATAATCACTTCAATGGCCGTATTGCTTGCGCCCTCTTCCACCCGCCACGTGTGCGGCAGGTTTTCACCCAGCAAAATCAACTCCCCGTCCGTAAAATTACTAATGCTATCACCTATAAAACGTACCCCCTTACCTTTGACGAGGAAGTGCAGTTCCAATTCGGGGTGGTAATGCCAGACCGTTCCGAAGCCAGAGTCTTTTTCGTGGCGAATACTGAATGAAGTTCGCGACGGTATCGGAACTTTGTGGAAATGAGGTTTCATTTTAAATCGTCTATTGACAGGGTTTAGGTCTCGCTGCCATACTCAATTTAAAAGAAAAATTTTCGCTTATCTATCCAATTTTAACGTACAAAAATTGGTAAAATACTATCAAATCAAGCAAATCGTCAATATGAACGCATAATATGCGCCTACCGGGTTGACATCACATGCATTTTGTCCAGGTATTGTTGCCTTGCCACCGGATCCTGGTACTTTCTCATCTGTACAAAGATTTGGTTTTTCAGACTCGCGAAAAGATAGGACTGAAAGTCATCCTTTGTTTCCAGATCACACCTCTCTTCCCATATTTTGTCAAAAACGTTTCTGATCACCAATTCCGCTTCCTGTTCGTCTTTCAAAACCACGGCACATAGTTTGAAGGCCGGAATGTGAAAATATCCGCAAAGTTGCGAGAATGCAGCTTTATCTCCTTCGGTAATCCGATGTAAAATCTGTCGGTTCGGGAATTCCATAAGTAGGGTTTCTTGGTGTGTATGTTTGTCCTTTATTTCAGCTGGGTCAGCAGGCTACCCTTCAGTATATCTCTGATTCCCAGCTCGCTTTGCAAATTTTCTACATCTTCCAGTAGCTGATCGGCGCGTTCCTTGATATTCTGCGTGAGCGCATCCACTTCTCTTCTTGTATAGGTAGAGATCGGGAAGCCTCTCTTTTGCAGACAGTATTTGGCGATTGTAGGATAGGCTGTGTGGACAATTTCCATTGAATCCACAAAGAATGCCTGCACCCTGTCAACATCTGCCTTGCGTTCCGGATTATTATAATTTTCACAAATCCACACAACAAGTTCGGGATAGATATTACCCTGTATACACGACAATCCTGCGGCTCCTGCGTTCAGCGAGGCCACCGCATTTACCATGTAAGCGTCGTACAGCCCAAATTCATTCCCACTCGTTACGTCAATTCGCTTTGTTACCTCCTGTATGTCAAGGCAGGTGTCTTTATGATAAACCACCCGTCCCGTTTGTACAAGCTCCGCCAGTAAATCACTATCAATCAAACGCTTATATGGCACCGGACACTCGTAGAATCCCAGGGGCACATTTTCAGTGAGTGCAATCAGTTTTTTGGCCTGAGAAGCGAAAACCGTATCCGGCTCATTTTCGTCAGCCAGCAATCCTGTAATTACAATAACGGCATCGACGCCGGTAGCGTATATACGTTTTACGTATGCCGCTTGCTCCTCAACGGGACCTCCAAATGTTCCCGTCGCTACCACCGGCACTCTCCCCCCAACCTGCTGCACCACCGTGGACGTAACTTCCAGCCTTTCCGTTTCACTCAGCTCAAACATCTCACTTGACAAGCAATTCGCAAAAAGACCTGCTGCACCAGCCTCGAGGTACATGTCGGTCAGCACTTTCAACCCTTCGAAATCAACTTTTCCTGATTCGAGAAATGGCGTGAGCATTACGGGAATAAATCCTTTGGGAAGTGAAGAGGAGGGTTTTGTCGTCATCATGGTATTTAGGCTTTTGAAAATATAATTGTGTTGAGTAAAAAATGCAGGTAAAACAAATGGATGGTAATGGTCTGCTAATTGTCAAACACCATCTCTTTTTCAATGGACGTTGGTTTTCTGAATTTGGTAAGCAGCAACCCTACCAGGAAGATTGTCAGCGTACCCACGACCATGATCATATTCTGATGCAGCGGGTTGCGCAGAAACGCATATTCTTCGGGCAGCTGATTTGAAAATGTCATCCAGATAATCACAGCAATACCGATCAGCGTCGCCGTCAAAGCCTCTGCGTTTTTGGTCTGTCTTGAAATAATCCCGAGCAAAAACAAGCCAAGCATTCCCCCCGCAAAAATCCCCGAAAGCATCCACCAAACGTCCAGAACACTTTTCACACCGATCATCGCAATCCCGGTGACCATTCCCAGCAGACCAAAAACAGTAGTCGCGATGTACAGCAAGCGAAGCGATTCTTTGGGAGAAAGATCAGATTTAATGTATTTCTGATAAATATCTACGGAAAAAACCGTCGCGGAAGCATTCATTCCCGAGCTTATTGTACTCATCGCCGCCGACATGATCGCCGCAATAATAAGTCCCAGCAGCCCGACAGGCACTTTGGTGACCATGAAGTGCGGCATTACCTTATCTCCATAATCTGCGGGCGTTAATGTGGCGGCAAGGCTGTTTATCGCAGCTTGTGTGCCACCCGGCAGCCGCTCGGTCGCTACCTGCATTTTGATTGCTTCCAGCAATGCAGGCTCACTTTGATAATAGGCGTACAAGCAGGAACCCAGGAAGAAGAATATCAATGAAACCGGCAAGTACAAATAAACGCACAGCCAGACAGAGCCTGCTGCCTCTTTTACTGAAGTTGTGGTATGGTAACGCTGCACATAATTCTGGTCCATTCCAAAATTGTTCAGGTTCATAAAGAAACCGTACAGCAACACAACCCAAAATGACGATTGAGTAAAATCAGGTGCAAAGCTGCCCAGACTAAACTTACCCTCGGCACTTCCAACGGCCATGATTTTGGATAAACCGCCGTCCATTCCGTCCACCACCAGATATAATATCACCAATGCTCCGATCGTCTTAATAACCCCCTGCACAACCTCCGTCCAGATAACCGCCTCCATGCCGCCCATAACAGTGTACAGTACAATGCAAATCCCAACTACGATCATGATCGTCGACATTTCGTAGCCGGTTAGCGCTTGCAGGCTTAATGCAATACCAAAAAATATAGACCCCATGCGGGCGAGTTGCGTCAAAAGAAAACAAACAACTGCATAGGTTCTAGCCCACGCTCCGAAGCGGTGTTCTAAATGCGTATAAGCGGAGACTGCACCAGTACTTCTGTAAAAAGGAATGAAAAATCTGGTGGCTACCCACGCCGCCAGCGGCATTGACAAACTAAAAACAAATGAATTCCAATTGCTTCCGAAAGCCTTGCCAGGAACGCCCAAAAAGGTATTACTGCTAAGAAACGTAGCATAAATGCTGATCCCGATCGCCCAGCCGGGAATGCTTCCCGATGCTTTGGTAAACTGATCAGCGGTAGTGTTTTTTCTGGAAAAATAAATGCCCACACCCACCATCCCTGCCAGATAGGCTATCACGATAAAAAGATCAAGGAAAGGTAAGGATTTCATTCTAAATTTGGATCAAGTAGAACTTTACCACAAAGAAACAGGATGAAGTCAATGATTTTATATGGTTTCGTACCGTATTATTGTACGATCTTACCAAAGTAGCTACTTGTAACCGAAAGTTGTGATTTGTTACTCTGCTATTTTCTTTTCCTGAAAGAAATAGCCGATGCCGATCGTGGATACAATAATCAGAACGATCAGCACGATCTTCGTCGCCAGGCCCTCATTGGGATGCTCCAGCAGATATCGGATATCCTGCGCTTCTTTACCCGCCCATACAGCCAGGACTGTTCTCGGGATCATCCCCAAAGTACCCCCGGCGAGTACCTGCTTGAATCTTGCACCGGCCATCGCAAAAAACAGATTAGTAATCGCGAACGGAAGTACAGGTGACAGTTTGGCAAAGAATATCAACCGCAATTCATTTTTATAAAACCGGCTCAACATGGTCCCTACCTGCGGATAAACCTGGATCAGATGGTGCCTGATCGAAGTAGCGTGCAGGTAATTAGCGGAGACATAAATAATCGCAATTGCCCCGAGGTTCATCCCGAAAAGCATCGGCAACGAACTCCAGCCCAGAAAATAACCATAAACCAGCGCTACGAAAGTGGGAGGCGTCAGTGCGAGGGATGAAGCAAGAGTCAGGATAACAGTAATCCCCAACCACCATTCAAATGGCAGGGTGCGCAGCAATTTTTCGTGATTAATAGCCCACGCAGTGATGATTGAGGTGGTCAAAAGCGGGATGACCGTCATCAGAACGCTGATAACTACTGGTAATGAAAACCGTTTTGGTGTAGACTTTTCCAACACTGATATATTGCTTAATATGCTGCCCCGCTATTCAGATAACCACTTGTTTGAGGAAAAGGTTTTTCGGTTTCTTACCTTTACAGTCTTTTTTTAGTGCCACCAATGCACCGCAACGGTGGCCGCAAATTGACACGAATAGCAAATTTGAATTGGTGCCTGTTCAGGTATCCCTCGCAAAACATATCAACAAATGAAATTCGGAACCAAAGCAATACACGCAGGCGTAGCGCCCGATCCTTCCACCGGCGCTATTATGACGCCTATCTACCAAACTTCCACCTACGTACAGGAAAGTCCGGGCAAGCACAAGGGTTATGAGTATTCAAGAACCCACAATCCTACGAGGACCGCATTACAAAATGCACTTGCCGCCCTGGAAAACGGAACGTCCGGGATTTGCTTTGCTTCCGGAATGGCGGCGACAGACGCAGTACTCCGGCTGTTCCGGCCCGGAGACGAGATAATTGTCACCAACGACATTTACGGTGGCACGTACCGGATTATGAAGCGTATCTACGAGGGTTATGGCCTTATTTTCAATTTTGTAGACATGTCAGATCCCGCCAATGTCATCAAAGCACTGACGGACAAAACGAAAATGGTTTGGGTTGAAACACCTACCAATCCACTGCTTAAAATAATCGATATTGAGCAAATAGCAGGAATCTGCAAAGCCAGCGGCATTATCTGTGCCGTTGATAATACTTTTGCCTCTCCCTACCTGCAAAACCCGCTGGATATGGGCGCGGCTATCGTGATGCATTCGGTTACGAAATACCTGGGAGGACACTCGGACACCGTAATGGGCGCGCTGGTAACGAAAGACCCTGAATTGGTGAAACAGCTGGCGTTCATACAAAATGCAGCAGGTGCCGTTCCAGGTCCTCAGGATTGTTTCCTGGTTTTAAGAGGACTAAAAACGCTGCACATCCGAATGCAAAGGCACTGTGAAAATGCCTCCACGATCGCGAAATGGCTGGCCGCACATCCCAGGGTTGCGACCGTTTACTATCCCGGATTACTCTCCCACCCCGGGCACGACCTGGCTAAAAGGCAAATGAAGGATTTCGGAGGAATGCTTTCATTCGAATTAAAAGGGGATATCTATCAGGAAGCGGTAACCACGATGGAACGTTTAAAGATCTTTTCCCTGGGCGAATCGCTGGGGGGAGTTGAGTCGCTTTGCACGCACCCGGCGAGTATGACACACGCGAGCATTCCAAAACCCGAAAGAGAAAAGGTCGGCCTGAAAGATACGCTGATCCGTTTGAGCGTGGGTATTGAAGACGTGGAAGATCTGATCGGCGATTTAAAGCAGGCGATCGGCTAGTTCCCTGCTTGGCATTGCATGGCAAAAATCTTACTTTTGAAATCGCATTTTTGAAACTCTAAAAATCAAAACTATAAATGGAATTAACAGGAACAGTGATCGCCCTGCTGCCTGAGGTGACCGGGCAAGGCAAAAACGGAATGTGGCGTAAACAGGAATTTATTCTTGAAATACCATCTCAGTACCCTAAAAAAGTCTGCATTTCGCTTTGGGGCGACAAAATTGATCAGGCTGATTTGCAGGTGAACGATTCGGTTACTGCTTCAATTGATGTTGAAAGCCGTGAATACAATTCGCGCTGGTATACCGAAGTGAAAGCCTGGAAAGTAGATAAAAGCGGCGGGCCTGCATCTGCGGGAAACAGCCCGTTACCACCGGTAACCACTTTTAGTGAAGAGGATTCCGACGACCTGCCATTTTAATAAGAACTGATTACCAAAAGCCGGCGAGTATCACAATTCTTGCCGGCTTTGCCATTTAATTGGATTGATACGCCATCGACATGGTGAATTTATCGATCATTTCCTGCGGATGAACTTCCAAAATCCTGGCAAGTACCAGCACTACCAATGTATTTGAAGCGATTTTACGCGGGATGCCGGCTACTGTTGCAAACAGATCGACAGTTACCGACTGTTTTTCATCCAGCAGCTTCATCAATTTCTGCTCTTTATCTCCGTACTGAAAACGAATATCCCGTTCTCCCCTGCCGCGGCGCATAATTTCCTTCATTTCGCGGCTGGCTTGCAAGGATTTGTCTTCAACACGGATGTAAGCCTGCCGCCCGCCCGAATCGTCGACCACGTAGTGCGGCTTGTCAATGCTTCTCGGGATGGTCAGCACCAGCACGTCGCGATCGGCGCTCACGGGAACGCGCTCTTTTTTATAGCTGATTTTGGGGAAAATGTATCTGTCGATCGCGCGGCTCAACGTGTATTCATCTTCTTCGGCATCTTTCAGACCCTTGATGGTCTTATCGTCACCAACTCCGACAAACAACTTGCCGCCGCCACTATTGGCAAAGGCTACTACTTCGCGGACAATCTTCTCGGGATGACTGGATTTCAGTTTGAATTCCGCATGCTCACCCTCTCCTTTCTTTACCAGTTCTTTTAACAATCGAAGCTCCATTAGTAGAATGGATTGATATCTGTTTTGACAAATTCCTCTTCGGTTATATCCTCGTCTCCCTCTATTAACGCTAACAATTTACATTCGTTTCGTCAGATTAAAAAAATATTCAGGACGAGTTTCGTAAAAATGCGGGCTCTATTCAACAAAAAAACGACACCTTTTCAGTGCCGTTTTTCTTAGTATTCATCTTCGTTAAAAAAGAAATCATCTTTGGTGGGATAGTCGGGCCAAATCTCCTCAATGCTTTCATAAGGCTGACCATCATCTTCAAGCTCCTGAAGGTTTTCAACTACTTCTAACGGAGCGCCTGTTCTGATTGCAAAGTCAATTAGCTCGTCTTTGGTAGCTGGCCAGGGAGCATCTTCAAGGTACGATGCGAGTTCGAGAGTCCAGTACATAATATTTTCGCCTATTAATAGTTACTTTACTTTTTTGCAAAAGTAAAAAATTTGACATCTTTTAAAAGCTTAAAGCGAAAAAAAACAAAAATAATTGCTCGCGTAAAAATAATATTTTGTTTTTCAATTTAAAATACTGACAATCAGTCGATTATTACCTCATCTGGCAAGTAATGTTTCGGCTGAGATACCCAGCCCTCTATGCAGCTTCGTATCATTTCTAGGGTTAAGGGCCTTTTCCTATTTAATACCTCCGATACCCGGCTCGCGCTGCCAAAATAGCTGATCAGGTCTTTCCTCTTTAGTCCCCGCTCCTCTAATCTCAATTTAATTGCTTCAACAGGGTCAGGTGAGTTCTATTGGATAATGCTTCAATTCAGATTTGATCTGCTCAATTGTTTTCATAACGTTCAAATGTTCTTGATGTCATTAATCCGATCATATTCTTTGTGCGTACCTATGAATCTGATGTAAGAATTTACATTGAGCTATGCGAAGGTTCAATATTGAGAACTACCTTGACTCTTGCAAATTCTTCATTCTGTTCTTCCCCGGCAACACGCATTCAAAACCTTTTTGTAATTTTCCTCATCATTATAAATATCGAATTATGACCATTGAAGTTTGTGCCTACTCGCTCGAATCCTGCATTAATGCCCAGGCGGGAGGAGCCGGCCGGATAGAATTGTGCGGCGGACTAGGCGAAGGCGGTACCACTCCCAGCGCCGGTCTCATTGAAATCGTTAAACAACATATTGATATCCCCGTTTACGTCATGATCCGGCCCCGGGGAGGCGACTTCGTATATGATTTCTTTGAAGAGGAAATCATGAGAAAGGATATCGATCTTGCGAAAAAACTGGGTGCAAATGGCGTGGTTCTCGGCATTCTTACCGCCGACGGACAAGTGGACGTCGCACGTACCAAAGCGTTGGTAGCATATGCAGCCCCCATGAAGGTAACCTTCCACCGGGCATTTGATCTCACGCCCGATCCGCACAAGGCGCTTAAAGAAGTCATTGAAACAGGTGCCGAGCGGATATTGACATCAGGCCAACAATCGTCTGCTCCTCAGGGCATTGAGCTACTGAGAAGCCTTTCCAAAGCTGCAAACGGCGCGATTGAAATCATGGCAGGCGGGGGCGTGAATGCCGGTAATGCCGCCGAACTCAAAGCGGCCGGCGTGCATGCCCTTCACCTTACTGCCAAAGCATTCCGCCCCGGCCGCCAGAAGTATTTCCCTGAAAATATCTCAATGGCCGGCGAATCTCCCGACGAGCGCTCGGTGATGTATAGTGACCTGGGATTGATAGAAGCTATTGTTCAAGTAGTTTCATGATTTAATGCCTTTATTTTCAAATGCATCCCCCTCTATGAAGTTTGTTAAAGCTTTCATTTCTCTGGCCGTCACCATAGGGCTTGTATATCTTTTAGATAATCCGCTCGGTCCTGCCCCTGCACTAGGGCCGTTCCTTAGTCCGTTCTCGGGCTTTGGACAAAATGGCGAGGGTGCCGCTGATCCGAAAAGTGAATTGATATTAAAGCTCGACAGCCTGCAAAGTGAGGTGGTTATTCGTTTCGATGATACAGGCGTACCCCATATTTTTGCCAAAAATGACTTCGACCTTTTCTACGCACAAGGTTATATTACAGCGAAAGACCGGCTATGGCAAATGGACCTGCAAACCCGGGCTGCATCGGGCCGGCTTTCTGAGATTCTTGGCCGGGTAACGCTGGATATGGATTTACAAAGTCGCCGCCTGGGAATGGGTTATGGCGCGGAGGCGAATTTTAAAATGGCGATGAGTGAGCCTCAATCCCGAACCGCGCTGCTGGGCTACACTGCCGGAGTGAATGCCTATATCAACCAACTTACCCCGAAAGAATACCCGATTGAATTCAAGCTTTTGGGCTATAAACCCGAACCGTGGAAGCCGATCAATACCATGTACATGCTCGAACAAATGACACTCACGCTGGCCGGGAGATCGAATGAACTGGCGATGACAGAGCTGCTTAAAAAGTATGGTAAAGGTATCATCGACAATATATTTCCTGATTATCCCATGCTTCAGGAAAGTCCGGTCATTCCTTCCGGGACTGCCTGGGATTTTGAACCGCTGTCAATTCCCGAAAAAACTGATACTTCCACCAGCCTTGACCAGATCGGGTTTGTGAACAGCCCGCTGAGAATTCTACCCAAATCCAGTCCCAAAGTGGAAGGTATTGGAAGCAATAACTGGGCTGTAAGCGCAGAAAAGTCGATTACCGGCTTTCCCATTCTCGCCAATGATCCGCATTTGGAACTCACACTGCCGTCGATCTGGTACCAGGTACAGCTGCATTCCCCTGAAATGAATGTGTACGGTGTATCCCTGCCCGGCATTCCAAGCGTGATAATTGGATTTAATCAAAATGTAGCATGGGGTGTTACCAATGTAGATGCAGACGTGTTTGATCTTTATAAAATTAGATTCAAAGACGCTTCCCGGTCGCATTACTGGCATGATAACCAGTGGAAACCGACCAGATCGAGAAAAGAGCTGGTATTTATCAAAGGCGAAAAACAGCCCGTCACCGAGGAGGTCATTTACACGCATCACGGGCCGGTCACTGAATTTGACAATTCCGCTGAGAAACTTCCAAATCTGGCCATCAAATGGATTGGTCACGAGCCTGGTAACAGCTTCATGACTTTCTATCAGCTTAACCGTGCAAAAAACTACGACGACTACCGCACCGCATTGGCTAGATATGTGGGTCCTGCGCAGAATTTCGTATTTGCGGATAATAGTAAAAATATCGCATTGACGGTCAATGGTAAGCTTCCTGTCAAATACAGGGAGCAAGGCAAATTTTTACTGGACGGCACTATTCGTGCAGACGATTGGATGGGCTGGATACCGCCGGAGCAAAATCCATTTGTAAAAAATCCGGAACGCGGTTACGTCAGCAGCGCCAACCAGTCGAGTACCGACACTACTTATCCTTACTACATCAACTGGGTTTTTGCACCTTCGGAACGCGGGATCCGGATCAACGAAAGATTGGAAGCAATGTCACAAGCCAATGCTGATAGTCTACGTTCTCTTCAAAATGACAATTTCAGCGTGTTGGCAAGAACCATATTGCCCCGACTGCTTGACGTACTTTCTTCCACCGCATTATCTCCCGGTGAAAAGGCCGCCAAAATCATCCTCACGAACTGGGACTATCAGAATACACCTAACTCCGTCGCAGCAGCCATTTTTGAAGAATGGGTACCTATTATAAGGAATGCAATCTGGGCTGACGAATTTGCCGGCGAACTCCCTACACGCGACCGCACGCTGTACCTGCTTTTAAAACAACCCAATGAAAAATGGTTTGACAATATTAATACGCCTGAAAAGGAAACGATGAAAGATATTGTTTACCAAAGTTTAAAAGCCACACTGGATACGTTGACCTCCCGACACGGCAATATGAGCCCTGCCTGGCAGTGGTCGAAAGTAAAAGGTACCGAAATCAGGCACCTGAGCCGGAGCCTGAAAGCATTCAATGCACCCCCGATCACGACGGGAGGAGGCAGCGGGATCGTGAATGCTACTACTAAAAGGCATGGGCCTTCGTGGCGAATGGTGGTTGAATTAGGTCCGACCCCGCGCGCCTATGGCATTTATCCCGGGGGCCAATCCGGCAACCCCGGCAGTCCATATTATCTGAACCTTTTAAATAAATGGGAAAAAGGCGAACTGAACGAACTGTTGTTCCTGAATTCGCCTGACGAGCAAAATCCACGTTTGACATCCCGTATCACATTACAAGAGAAATAAGGCGACTTATGAATTTCATTATCATCTTGCTGATCACTGCCTTGCTGCAGATTTTTTTACCCTGGTGGGTTATTGCAGTTGTTCCTTTCCTGATTCACATCTGGCGGCCGACGGCTGCATTCAACGCTTTTTGGATCAGCTTTCTCGCAGTTGGTGCACTTTGGCTCGGGTATGGCTACTATTTGCATGTAGTCTCAAATGGCGGTATTTCAGACCGTATTGCGCAGATTTTCTTCTTGCCAAATGGTGTCTTGCTGCTTTTTATAAGCGCCCTCATCGGCGGGCTTATGGCTGGTTCTGCGGGACTTTCCGGTTTTCTGGTCAGGCATATTTTCAATCAGGAACAGCGTAACTAATCATCTTCGGCAGACGCTTTTAAGGGTGTGTGATATTCATTGTACTTAAACACAAATCCTTATCTTTGCGGCTCGTTCAAAAAATATAAACTTTAAAGACGTGAACAATAATACTTCGTTGATCTGGAACATTGTGCTTTCATTGGCCGTAGCAGTACTTTTTTTCCTTCACTTTTCCAGTAAACCATCGGGCGATTCCGGTGCAGTTGCAGATGGTAATGTAGTAGCAGGCCGTAAAACAGTTTATGTTCAAATAGACTCTCTTTTGAAAAATTACGAGTTCTTCAAGGATACCAGAAAAGAACTTGAGAACAAGAATTTCCAACTGGAAAATGAATTGAATACAAAAGGACGTTCACTGCAAAACGAAGTAGCGTTTTTCCAGCAAAAGGCGCAGACGATGACGCCTGAGCAAGCCAGATCAACAGAAGCACAGTTGATGAAAAAACAGCAGGATTTAATGGCCTACCGCGATCAGTCGGCACAGGCACTGGGCCAGGAAGAGGCTAAGAAAAACGAGGAGCTTTACAAAAACATCCGGGCATATATCGATAAATACAATAAAGAAAATGGCTTTGAATTCGTTCTGGGCTATTCTTTAGGCGGTGGTATTCTGTTTGCCAACCCTTCTTTGGATGTAACCCAAAAGATCCTTGACGGATTGAATAAAGAATACAAATCAGATGGTAAACCAGCAGCAGCTGACTCAACCAAGAAGAAATAACAAATAGTATCAGGACCATAAAAAAGCTGGCGGTTCAGATGAACCGCCAGCTTTTTTATGGGTATTGATGTCTAAAATTACACTGCAGAAGAAGAGAACTTCGCGCCAATGTATTCTCTGTTCATACGTGCAATATTTTCCAGACTGATTTCTTTCGGGCATTCCGCTGAGCAAGCTCCTGTATTGGTACAAGCTCCAAATCCCTCGGCGTCCATCTGAGCCACCATTTTCTCTGCGCGAATACTCCGCTCAGCCTGGCCTTGCGGCAACAACGCAAGCTGTGAAATTTTCGCAGAAACAAACAGCATTGCGGAAGCATTTTTACAAGCCGCTACACAAGCCCCGCATCCGATACAGGCAGCCGCAGAAAATGCATCGTCAGCCGATTCTTTTGGAATAGGTAAACTGTTGGCATCCTGCGCATTACCTGTATTTACTGAGATAAATCCTCCCGCAGATATAACCCTGTCAAATGCATCCCGGTCTACTACCAAATCCTTGATCACGGGAAAAGCCGAAGCTCTCCAGGGCTCAACTACAATCGTATCTCCGTCATTGAAAGACCGCATATGCAACTGACAGGTCGTAACTCCTCTCAGTGGTCCATGAGGGCGGCCATTGATATACATGGAGCACGCTCCGCAAATTCCTTCCCGGCAATCGTGATCAAATGACACTGGCTCCTTTCCTTCTTCGATAAGCTGTTCGTTCAACACATCGAACATTTCAAGAAAAGACATATCGGGGGAAACGTGGTCGAGATTGTAATTCTCAAATCCCCCTTGTGTATCGCTATTGCTTTGTCTCCAGACTTTAAGCTTAATATGCATGTTACCTGCACTCATCTTTGTAATATTTAATGATTGTCAATGAACCGTTCGTCTGGCCAACTATCGACGGCCGGTATTCCGGTTATTTATAACTTCTCTGGGCAATCTTAATGTTTTCGTAAATCAACTCCTCCTTATGAAGTTCCCACTCCTCAGGTCCCTTGTGCTCCCATGCTGAAACGAACATATAGTTTTCATCGTCACGCATTGCTTCACCTTCCTCAGTCTGATATTCTTCGCGGAAGTGACCTCCGCAGGATTCGTTTCTTGTCAGGGCATCGATACACATCAACTCGCCTAACTCGATAAAATCAGCCACGCGGTTTGCCTTGTCCAGTTCAGGATTGAAATAGGTTGCTGTTCCCATTACTTTTACATCTCTCCAAAACTCCTCTCTCAGCTGGCGAATCTCGACGATCGCCTCCTTCAAACCCTGCTCATTCCGCGCCATTCCGCATTTATCCCACATGATCTTACCCAGGCGGCGGTGGAAAAGTTCGGGTGATGTTTTACCCTGGATGCGGAGCAGTTTTTCGATACGGTCTCTTACTTCCTGTTCTGTTTTTACAAATGCCTCATGGTCCGTCGAGATTTTGCCGGTCCTGATCTCATTCGCGAGGTAAGCCCCGATTGTATATGGTATTACAAAATAACCGTCGGCCAGACCCTGCATCAGCGCAGAAGCACCAAGACGGTTGGCACCATGGTCGGAAAAATTAGCTTCTCCCAAAGCATACAGTCCAGGTACTGTGGTCATCAGGTTGTAATCTACCCAAAGTCCGCCCATTGTATAGTGAACAGCCGGGTAAATACGCATAGGGACCTGGTATGGATCTTCGCCTGTGATCTGCTTGTACATATCGAACAGGTTACCATATTTCTCTTTCACAACGGCCTTACCCCAGGTGATTATATCCGACTCGGACGCATTATGAATATTATTTTTGTTCGCTTCCGCTTTTCCGTAACGTTCTACTGCTGCGGCAAAGTCAAGGAAAACGGCCAGTTTGGAACTTCCTACACCATAACCCGCGTCACAACGTTCCTTGGCGGCACGCGAAGCGATATCTCTTGGTACAAGGTTACCAAATGCAGGGTAACGCCTTTCCAGGTAATAATCACGCTCTTCCTCAGGAATTTCATTACCCGGGCGCGTGTCATTTTTAGCTTTTGGTACCCAGATCCGGCCATCGTTACGAAGCGATTCGGACATCAAAGTCAGTTTCGACTGATGCTCTCCCGATACCGGAATACAGGTCGGGTGAATTTGCGTAAAGCAGGGATTTCCAAAGTATGCGCCGCGCTTGTGTGCCTTCCAGGCTGCTGTCACGTTACTCCCCATCGCATTGGTCGACAGGTAGAATACGTTCCCGTAACCGCCCGAGCACAGCAATACTGCATGAGCTGCATGTCTTTCCAGCTCACCGGTAATCAGGTTTCTGGCAATGATACCGCGGCATTTACCGTCAATATTTACGATATCCAGCATTTCGTGGCGGTTGTACATTTTAACAGTACCCATGCCAACCTGACGCTGCAAACCTGAGTATGCACCCAGAAGCAATTGCTGGCCTGTTTGACCAGCTGCATAAAATGTCCGCTGAACCTGCGTACCACCAAATGATCGGTTGGAAAGCAAGCCGCCGTATTCACGTGCAAAAGGTACGCCGGCAGCTACACATTGGTCTATGATATTACCTGAAACTTCCGCCAGACGGTGTACATTACCTTCTCTGGAACGGTAGTCGCCTCCTTTGATCGTATCATAAAAAAGACGGTAAACCGAATCACCGTCATTTTGATAGTTTTTTGCTGCATTGATCCCTCCTTGCGCGGCGATCGAGTGCGCGCGGCGGGGGGAATCCTGAAAACAAAAGGCTTTTACTGCATATCCCAGCTCTGCCAGTGTGGCAGCGGCAGACGCTCCTGCCAAACCGGTTCCTATTACGATAATTTCAAGATTACGTTTATTCGCGGGATTTACCAGAGGTACGGAAGAACGGTATTTGCTCCATTTAGTTTCCAGTTGTCCCTGAGGTATTTTGGCATCCAGACGAGAAGAAGTCGCCATATTAATTTTATTTAATCGAAATTTTGAAATGAAAAAAGAACCACCGGCATATACCGGTACCCGTTTTATTTAACCCAACCCAGATATATGGAGATCGGCATCAGCGCAAAAAGAATCGGAACTACGATTGAAAAAGCTGTCCCGATAAAGGAAATAATGCCATTGTACTTCACGTGATTCAGGCCAAGGGACTGGAACGCGCTTTTAAAACCGTGCAGTAAATGCCAGAACAATGAGATACAGCCGGCCACATAAATCAGGACAACCCAGATATTCTGGAAAATGTCGAGCATCATCTGATATAAATTGAGTTCCTCTCCGGTCACGAACTGGTTGGAGCGGTTAGGTATCCAGAAATGCGAGGTGTGAACCACTAAAAAAATCAACAGCAGGGTACCGAGCAAACCCATACTTCTGGAATACCAGGTACTGTTGGCAGAAGCATTATTCACAGCGTAATTGACGGGGCGGGCCTCTCTGTTATTTTTCCAAAGAATAAGCCCGTCTGCAATGTGCAGCAGAAAGCCAGCGACCAGTACGATTTCCAGTGTCCGAATGATCGGGTTGGTACCCATAAAGTGGCCCCAATGCGTAAAAGTTTCGCCACCGTCATTGTAAAAGATCATTGCATTAATGGTCGCATGGATGACCAGAAAACTGATTAAAAATAGTCCGGTAAGAGCCATCAGAAGCTTTTTCCCGATAGAGCTCGTTAACGTTTGTGAAAACCACGACATATGAAAAACAAATGGTTTTAGTGCAAAAAAATGAGGTATATTTAGAACCTTTCAAAGGTATATCACAAACCGTACCGAGGCAATAAAACAAGTTCATTTTTGTGGTATGCCTTATTATTTATAATCATTATGAAGAAATTTTAAGTTGCTTCAATCAGGCGTCGGCTAATGTGTCTGAAATTGGCTTCCGGCCAGGAAAAAACCGCGTTTTGTTTACACAATCCACACACATTTTAAGTCCGATATTTCGTTGAAGCTTATGATCAGGCAAATCCCTAATTTTTTATGTCACTTACTTTACGATCCCTTCTAACTTTCATCTGTTTTGCGGCCTTTCTTTTTTCAGTTTCAGAAGTAAAAGCTACTCACTTCCGGGCTGGAGAAATTACAGCCAAACGTAAGTCTGGCCTGACCTACGAAATCAAGCTATCCGCTTATTTTGACGTTTCACCTGACGGCAAGAATGCGGCAGACGCAGCTACATTTGTGGATTTTTATTTCGGGACCGACGGGCCGAGGCGTGTAGACAGGATACCGGGCACCATTCGCAATATTGGTAACAACACGACTTATAACGAATATATCACAACCTACACCTTCCCATCTGCCAATAAAGCCTATCAGATTTCGGTGCGAATGGAAAATCGTAACGCAAATACGCTGAACCTTAACAATGGAATTGCAACGCAAACGCTTAATTTTTTCGTTCACAGCACTTTGGAGATTAATGCACAATTTGGTAGTAATCAAACTCCCATTATGCTCAATGCGCCCATTGATCTTGCAGCCGTAGGGCAGCGTTATGTCCATAATCCAAATGCATTTGACGCCGATGGCGACAGCCTTGCTTACAAACTATTTGTGCCTCAGCAAAGTGCTGGTGGCGGAGTTGGGGTCAATATTCCGTACAGTCACCCCAGCATGATCGGGGCGCCGGGGCGGACAGAAGCCGGCGCATCACCTGCCACCTTTACCCTCGACGAGAGAACCGGCGACCTTGTCTGGGATGCCCCGGCAATGAAGGGGCAATACAATGTGGCCTTTGTTGTAGAAGAATGGAGGGACGGTTTCTTAATAGGGCAAATTGTGAGGGATATGCAGATTTTGGTGGAAGATGCCCGCAATGACCGTCCTTTGATGGACCCACTGCCCGACCTCTGCGTGGAAGCAGGTACTTTTATCAACCAGCAGGTCAAAGCCACCGACAAGAACGGTGACAGGCTTACACTTACCTCCACCGGAGGGGTGTACCAGAACGGGCTGGTCAAACCTGACCTGGCCGCTTTCAATGTAGCACAGCAGGGCGCACAGAATACCGTCACAGGACAGTTTACCTGGCAGACTTCCTGCGACCATATCCGGCTGGAACCCTACGATGTGCTCTTCAAGGTCGAGGATGCGCCTGCGCCGGGAACGCCCAATCCCGGATTGTTCCGGAAGCTGGTCGATATGACCACATTAAGTATCCGCGTCTACGGGCCCAAGCCCACAGGACTCAGGGCCGTCGCAGCTACCGACCCGGCAGGGACGGCATACCGCCTCAACTGGGATGCCTATAAATGCCAGGTCACAGGCGCAAGGGTCGTTATTTACAGAAAAGAAGGCTGTACGGATATACCCGATGATGTCTGTACCACTGGCATACCACCCGGCTCAGGCTATGAGGAAGTGGCCCGTGTGCCCGTTACCCAGACTACCTACCTGGACAATAATGACGGTGACGGCCTTCGCCCAGGCGTTTCTTACAGCTACCGCCTGGTCGTGATTTTCCCAAGGCCGGGAACTAACGGCACTGAGCCCGGAAGCCTGGTAGGCGGAGGGGAAAGTATGGCTTCTGACGAGTTCTGCCTTAAACTGCCTATCCTGATGCCGGTCATTACCAATGTAACCGTTGATTCCACCAGCGAGACAAGGGGCGTGATCACTGTTAAATGGACCAAACCGGCCGCACCATCGGGACTGCCGGCACAGTACCGCCTGTTCAGGGCTACCGGCCAGGGCGGTACCGACTTCTCACTGGTTGCAACCATCAATACCAACCTGACAGCAGGCGCGGCAGACACCATTTTTGTCGACAGGGCATTGAACACACTGGTCAACCCTTACAACTACAAACTCGAATACTGGACCACACAGGGCGGCAAGCTCGTCAAGTTTGATCAGACAGAGACCGCAAGCAGTGTCCGCCTCGAACAGGGAGCCGCCGAGCCGACACGCGTCAGGCTCAACTGGTCGGCGCTGGTGCCATGGGACAACTCCAACCGTGTACACAGGGTGTACCGCGAGGACAAAACCAAACCCGGCACTTTCAACCGCATTGCAGACGTGCCCGTTGGCCCGGCACAGAACTTTACTTTTACCGATGACGGCGTAGACAGGTATGCGGCCGACGGTACGGTCAATATCACCATCGTCAACGATTCCACCTATTGCTACAAAGTAGAAACCGTCGGTTCTTACAACAACAGCCAGATCAGGCCGGCCGTACTTTATAACTTCTCCCAAATACTTTGCGTATCCTCTTCGGACACCACCAAGCCATGCCCGCCCGTGCTCGCACTCGACCCGCTCAACTGCGATTCGCTCAAGGCACACCCCGATGCTTTTTGTGATTCCCCCACATTTACCAACCACCTTTCCT